>CANREM010000004.1 GCA_947629675.1 uncultured Clostridia bacterium | reverse complement strand
GAGTTCCTTTGTCATCCTTATCGGCAAAGCCTTCTATGAACCCCCGGACTATCCGGGGGTTTTCTTTATACAAAAAAATCCCCCTTGTCGGGGGGGGCAACTGATGGCTCCTCCGTGGGAGGAGCTGGCACGCGTGAGCGTGACTGAGGTGGGGCGACATTTTGAACTCGTACCCACCCCCTACCCCCCTCCTCGGGAGGGGGCACGGACTACGTATCAGGGGATTCTCTCGGGCTACGCCCTCGGAATGACGCGCGTGGGCGGGGCAGGATGACGCGCGTGGGCGGGGCAGAATTGACGATTGAGAAGCGACTCCCCCATCCGTCACGGCAGAGCCGTGCCTCCCTCCCCCTCGCAAGCGAAGGGTAGGGCCTCCCCCTTTTCAAGGGGGAGGCTCCGCGTCAGCGGTGGTGGGGGTTCTAACTCTTCCGTCTCTTCCGAGGGTCCATCTGTGGGGGCGGGGCGTTTTTTCTTCGGGCGGGAGCGGAGGTCGCGGATGAGGAAGATGACCGTCCGAAGGAGCAGTATGCCCGCAAACAGAGGAATGGGCAGGGCGTTCACGATGTCTGCCGCGGTGAAGAAACTGCATACGGCGATGAGGAGCGCGGCAAACAGGCCCGTCCACAGAATGAAGGAGCCGACGATCTTCAGACAGTCGATATACGGCCGCTTTGCGCGGACGATACGCCATGCGATCCAGAGGATGAGGGCGAAGACGAGCGGGATGAGGACGAGGACGGGAAGATACAAAAAGAAGTTGTTCAAAAAGACGCGGACGGTCGCATTCATGGAGCTTTTGCGGGCGGAAAGGAGGAAACTGCGTGCATTCTCGCCCTTGACCGTTCCGTCCTTCATGCCGGAATAAAATCCGTAGAAGGAGACGCGGATCCCCTTCTTCGTGGTGAAGTCCCCGATGAGGACGTCGTCGAGCAGGAGGAGCCTGTTGCGGGCGTCCTTGTCGGCGACATATTCCCGATAGTAATAGGTGCGCAGAAGGGGTGCGGAGCCGGAACGTTCGAACGCCTTCAGGTCGGGGTAGTAGACGGAGACATACAGTTCGTAGATCCCTCTCCGATAGGCGGTCTCGTCGGCCTCCCGCTTTTCTTTTAACCCCTTGAACTGTGCGACAACGTCCTCATTCATGATGGCGGAGAGGTACTCCTCGCACCTACCCATGAGGGCATCGTCCAGATCGAGGGCGTTGGCGGAATATTCGAGGGTAAAGCTGTACCCCTCCTGTTCCTCCTTGGGAAGGGAGAGGTACTCATCATATCGGATGCGGGTGCCGTCCGCCGCGATGCAGTACGCCTCGAAGGCGTCGTAAGTCTCCTGCGGGCGGGTGTCCACGATGACATTGTACCCGTCCATGGAAAAGCGCGCCCGCGCCTCTTCGTCGGTGTAGGTGTTGACGACTTCCTCCGCATAGAGGCGGCCGTCCCTTATTTCGACGGAAAGATTTGCGAAGAGATTTTCGGCGAGGGCGTCGAAGGACGGCGCGTCCTTATAGAACCCCTTAAAGGGCAGGGCGAAGGCCGTCACAAGTCCGCAGAAGAGGAGGACGAGGGCGAGGGCGAAACTTAAGATGAAGTTGAAAAAGTTGTGGTTTTTTCCCTCTCTTGCGAGTTTATCCGAGAAGAAACTCAACCCGAAATATCTGAGCCAGTCCACCATCGCCGCCCGCTTTCCCCCTTAGAAAGTCCCGAACGTGCGCCCGAGGAGGCTCTCCTCCGTGTCGGGGTCGAAGAGATGCACATTCTTCTCGTCGAAGGTAACAAGGATCGTATCCCCGGCGACGAATTCATTCCTGTCGGGTACGCTGAAGATGTAGTCGGGACCGCCCTCCGCGAGTTTGACAAACATCTGCGTGGTGTTGCCGAGGACCTCTTTGACGGACAGGGTCGCCGTGAGGGTGATGGGACTTTTCCCCTCCGCAAAGCGGAGATGTTCGCCGCGGAGACCGAGCGTCGCGCGGTGCGGTTCGCCGTCGAGGTATCTCTCTGTGGCAGCGGGGTCGAAGGTGCGAAGTTTCGCGAGGTCGAGCACCACCTGTTCTCCGTTCGGGAAGGTGGTGAGAAGTTTGCCGTCCGCCCATTGCACGGTCACTTCGAAGAAGTTCATTTGCGGCGTTCCGATGAAGCCTGCGACAAATTTATTTCCGGGGTAGTCATAGAGGTTGGTGGGCGTATCGATCTGCTGGACGACGCCCAGCTTCATGACAACGATGCGGGTGCCCATCGTCATTGCCTCGATCTGGTCGTGCGTGACGTAGATGAAGGTCGTCTTGAGGGCCTTGTGCAGCTTCACGATCTCGAGACGCATGCTCGCACGCAGCTTCGCATCGAGGTTGGAGAGCGGTTCGTCGAGCAGGAACACCTTCGGCCCGCGCACCATGGCACGGCCGAGGGCCACCCTTTGCCGCTGTCCGCCCGACATCTCGGCGGGCTTGCTGTCGAGAAGTTCCTCGATGCCTAAAATATGTGCCGCCCACTGCACCTTCTCGGCGATCTCCTTCCGCGTCATGTGTCTGTATTTATAGAGCTGGACGGGCGTTTCGGTATAGTAGGCAAGCTGGTCCGTAAGCACCTGCATGCGGTTTGCAAGAGACTGCTTGTATTCATCCGATTCGCCGTCCATCTCCGCAAACTTGATGTCGAGCTTCAAGTCGCGGATCTTCCGGTTGATCTCCTTGATCTTCTTCTCATCGATGCCGATGACGGGGTTCCCCTCCTTGTCCTTCCGCTCGACGGGGATCTTGCGAAGCTTCAGGGCGAAGGCGATGTTCTTCTCTGCCGTCATGTGCGGATAGAGGGCGTAGCTCTGGAACACCATGGCGATATCCCGATCCTTCGCCGCGACTTCGTTGACGAGTTCGCCGTCGATATACAGTTCGCCCGATGAGATATCCTCGAGGCCCGCGATCATGCGGATCGTCGTGGATTTGCCGCAGCCCGAAGGACCGACGAGGACGATGAATTCCCCGTCTTCGATCACCATATTGAAATCCTTGACGGCGACGAAATCCCCGCTGCGCTTCTTGGTCTCGGGAGCGTCCTTCTTCTTTTTCGAGAGCTTCCGCTTGATGGCAGCCTTCACGGTGCCTTTCTTGCCCGGATAGACCTTATAGATATGCTTGAGCGTTAAACCGGCCATAAATTTCTCCTTCCTGTTCAATCATATATGATTTTTCTTTTTTTTGCAATATCAGATGCCGAAAAAGTTCACTTCGAAGATGGAATATCCGTAGGAAGTGGTACGGGAGATGCCGAAGATGCGGATGTATTTCACCTCCATGATCTCGCTTGGCACGATGGTGTCCGTGCGCTCGCCCTGTGTGGAAAAGCCGTGATAGACCTCCGTCCATTCCCCCTCCTTGCCCGTTGCGGAAAAGCTCACGGTGTACTCTTTGGCGGAGGCAGCCTCCCAGAAAATGGTCATGGAATAGATGACGGCGGGGTCGGAGAGCGCGATCTCGAGATACTCGCCGTCGTGCCCATGCACGGATTCCCAACGGGTGGAATTATTTCCGTCCACGGCGTTTGCCGCCCTGTTCGCACCGTTCTCCGAAGAGGCGGTGGCGGTGAGCTTTGACGTTATTTTATGAAGTTCCACCTTCTCGAACGTAAACGCATCCACCGTGACGCCGCTTCCCTCAAGCACTGCCGTGTGGCCGAGCATCAATGAGATGGGCGCGCTCACATACCCTTTCTCCGTCTCTTCGAGGGGATATTCTCTCCCGTCGATGAGGAGGCGCACGGGGCCGGTCGCCTTGATGACCGCTCTGCGGTAGACGGACGCGGTGCCGAATGCGAGAGCGTACTTCACGCTTCCCCCCTCCAAAAAGGTGAGCGGCGGGCCAGCGGAGATGTTTTCGCTCTCGAAGTAGTCTCCGACGCCGAAAGCGTCCACGCCGAGAAGTTTTGCAAATGCGTCCGTCTCTTTGCACGGGTCGCAGGAGACGAGGCTGCAGGCGGGGACGAGGGCATGCCCCACTTCCCCCTTCTCATTGCGGAAGGTATATCGCACCGTTTCAGCCGTCGGGTTCCAGATGACCGCGGTATACGCGCCGTCCTTTTCGTAGACGGTGGCGGACGCGCCGTCTGCCGCCCAGATGTCGGACGTGCGGGTCCCGAGGCTCTCGAGGGCGTGGATCATATAGTAGACGTTGAACTGTTCGTTGTCGTTGCCGATGTTGCCGTTTTGTGCGACCAATTCATCGTACCATGCGATCGCCTCCGCGGCGTCGTAACAGGCCGTGACGGGGATGAAGATGTGCTGCCATGCGTGCAGCATCTTAGAGGCCGCATCCGCAAAATTCCAACTCGCCTGATCGCGCTTCAATGCCTCCATGACGGCACTCAGCTTTGCCTGTTCCTCTTTGCCGATCGCATAGCTCGTGATGAATTCCTCTCCGGGGATGAGGTGGATGCCGTAGGCGAAGAGCGGTTCCCCGTTGAAGAAGGTCCCGAAGAAGTTGCTCGCCCCGTAGAGCTGTCCCAACGCGCCGTAGGGATAGAAGTCCGCAAAGCTGTCTTTATCGTAGTTGAACCAGTATTGTTTGACGGCATTCAGCTCCGTCGTAAATCCGCAGATCGCCGTCTCGCGGATGACGTCGTTGCCGATGGCCGTGGCGTAGAGGTAGGCACCTACCCAGCTGTTGAGGGCCTCCCCCACCGATTCCTGATTGTTGCCGCCGTCGTTGTCCGCATATCCGCCCGCCCAGCCGTGGCCGGCAAAGACGTCGAAGTTGCGCATGAAGGGGAAGTCGCCATCCTCCCGCTCCCAATTCATGTAGTCGCGGATGAGAAGTTCGATCATGTCGCCGTATTTTTGGGCGAAGGCGGGCCTGTAGGCGGACAAGACGCCCGCGGCGAAGGTATAGTAGCCGTATGTGAAGTGGTGGTCGGCGAGGTTCACCCCCGCGCCGAATTCGCTGTTCTTGTAGTAGAGCGTCCCCCACTCGCTGTCGTAGTAAAAATAGGCGTCGTGCGGTTCATTGCCCGGGGTGTAGTTGAACCAATCCTCAAAGACGTACTCGATCTTGTCGAGAAAGCTGTCGCGAAGGTCTGCCGCCCCGATCTGGTCTGCGGCGAGGACCGCCATCGCCATGGGGTGAAGATTCTTCCCCTGCCAATAGGGGTCGCCGTTGATGAGGTTGCAATCCTTCGGCTCCTTTTCCCCGCCCATGTTTTTGTAGAGGATATTGATGAGATCCAAGAGGGTCTCCTCGGACATGGTACCCCCCAACGTGAACTGCGGGACGATACCATAGAATTTATCCCGCGTCTCAAAGTAGTTCCCCACATGTGCCCTGCAGTCGCCGCGTACCGTCGGATAGGAATGGTTTTCCGCAAGAGTATCCTGCGATTTCTTGTATTGATGGGGCAGGAAGGCGGTGTAGGCCTCCTCCTCGCCGCGCACACTGCAGACCTGCAAAAGGTACTGCGTTTTGACGAGATTTTCTTCGCCGTCGAAGCGCATGTCGCAGCGGGTCCCAACAACGAAGGCATACCCATGTCCATGCATGAGGGCCGCTTCCGCCTTGTTCATGGCACCGTGGACGGCCGCCTCGTTCGCCTCCTCCGCGGAGACTGTGTTCACCGTACTCATCGCGCCGACGGAGAGGAAGTTCCCCTCCTTCATCGAGAGTTTGACGGTGTTTTCCGAGAGGACAAAGGCGGTGTTTTCGGGCACGCTTACGACGTAGAAACGCTCCTCATACGTCTTGGCGTTGCCCCGTTCGACGTCGTTTTCATAGCTTGCATGGGTGCGCACGCAGAGGACGATCGCGTCGCCCGTGAAAGTTTTGCCGTCCTCCAGAATGCGGTTGCCGTCGAGGTCAAACGCCCCGACAAGGTTCTCCGAGAAGAGGGTGACGCCCTGCGGTTCGGCAAAGAAGAAGTACCCATACAAGGCTCCCTGTGCAAGGTACGCCGTCATCTTATCCACGCCGTCCGTGTCCGACATGACGCAGGTCACAGAGTAATCGCTGTAATCCACCACGCGCACGGTGCTGTCCCTCCCCGTCCGCGCATAGCCGATGCGAAGGTCGTGGGCGTCCACGTCGATCGTCTGTCTGCCGTTGCCGGGATAGTCCCCCGAATAGTACCCGTCGCCGGGATCCGTGAGCCAAAGGCCGGCATCGTCGAATTTCGCCGTGAGCGGGTTGAGATACATGTTGTGCCCCTTGTCGTTGATGAGGAGGGACTGCCACCAATCGTTGCTGGGAACGGGCTTATCCCGAAGGCGGGCGTCGAGATAAGTCACGAGCTTTGCCGTCGGGAAGGAAGTTCCGCCTGTAAGATAGCTCCCGTTTTGCGTCTCCACTTCCTCGAATGCTGGGAATTGAAGATGCGTATCATAGTCCACCTTCTGCTCGTTGGGGTATTGGGAATGCACCTTCATCCCCTCGAGCATAAAGCGGGTATCGTCCGTATTCTGATAGTCGATGATGCGGAGATAGCGCGCATCTTCGAACACATATACGCTCTGATCCTGCGTGCCGCCGTGGGTCTGGCGGAAAACGGTCGTGAAAGTTTCCCCGTCGCTGCTCACTTGCAAGTCGTAATACTTGCCCTTTCTGCCGTCGTCCCCCTTCCAGAAGAGGTCCACCCTGCCCACAGGACAAACTTTCCCGAGATCGACGGTCTGCGGGGAGGCGGAGTGCGCGCTCTCCCAATAGGTCGCATAATTTTCGAGCGCGGCCGAGGCAGGGTGCCCTTCGCCCGCCGAAGAGGCGGAGAGCGTAACGCTCTTTATGGTCTGCCCGCCGCCTTGGATGCCGAGCTGTGTGATGCGGTAGGCGTTCATGGAGAAGCGGCGGCTGTGCATGTTGATGCGGATGTATCTCGCCGTCACGCTCGCCCTTGTGTTGTTTTGCAAAAAGTACCCGCCGTTGTCGCAGGAGACGGGGGTGTAGTCGCTCCCATTCGTCGAAATTTCGATGTCCGAAGAGGCGGGAGAAAGGCCGTCCTTCCACGAAATTTCCACGCGCTCGACGCTCTTCGAGGCACCCATGTCCGCGATGAGCCACTGCTCATCGGGGATTTTCCAATCCGGGGAGGAGGAATTTTCCGCATCGAAGAGGACGGGATATTTCTCCATGGGGATGACGGTGCCGCGCTTGCCGAACACGCGCAATTCATAGATGGAATAGCCGTATTGGGTGTATCGCTCCATGCAGCGGACGCGCACATAGCGTGCGGACTTCCCGGCAAGGGAGGCGGAAAAGGTGCGCTCGCCCCCCTTCCCGAAATCCTGCTGATAGGAGATGGCCTCATAGCTCTTGTCGTCGTTTGAGATGAGAAGCTCGAAGCGTTTCGCACAGGCGTCCTCCCAAACGATGACGACGCTCTCGATGGGGAGGATCGCCCCTAAATCCAAGGTGTAGGTCACGTCGTCCAACCCGTGGACGCTCTCCCAGCGGGAGGTCTCCTTCCCGTCCACCGCCTTTGCCGCGGTGTTCGCGCCGTACTCGGAACTCGCCCATGCGTCACAGCCCTGTGCGATGTTATAGGCCTCGTCCGACTTATAGATGAACACAGGCTGCGTTTTGCCGAGTTCTTCGTTCTCTGTGACGGTGACCTGCCTTGTCTTTTTCCCCTTGTTGCCGCTCGCATCGGTCGCGGTGTAAGTGAGGAAGTACGTCCCCTCTCTCGAGGTGTCGAGGTTCCCCGAAACGCTCGTGCGCGGGGTGATGTCGTTCCCCTTCCCGTCGCGGGCAACGACGCCGTCGAAGGGGTCGAAATACTTCCCCGCGAGGATGGTGACGTCCTCCGCCGAAATGGAGATGCCGTGCTGATCTTCGGGCTTGGGGTCAACGGGACGCCCGTCATCGGGCTTTGTGTCATCGCCGCCGTCCGGCTTTTTGTCATCGCCGCCGTCATCGGGCTTGGGAGGAGTTTCGCTGCCGCTTCCCCCGCCGCCGTGATCGTCATCTTCCCCCGAAGCGGGAGGAGTGGGAGGGGTAGGCTCGACTTTGGCGCATGCGGAAAGACCCAATGAACAAGTCATTGCCAAAGCCAAGATACATGCCAAAAATTTCCTTCTCATTCCCGTTCCTTACTTGAAAGTTGCTTTCTTACTTTTCCTTTTCGGATGACTGTTCCCCCTGCGGAGGCAGTGCCTCCGCAGGGAACATGTGCTTGTGTTATCGGTCAGGCGTTATAGGTGACGCCCTCGGACCACTCGCCGCTATTTAACCACATGCAATCTTTGTTTTCTTTGCTCACGATGATCTGTGTTTTCAGTACCCATCCATCTGCCACATCAAACTTGCCGACTTCTTCAGTGAATACATCGCTGAACAGCTGATTGATGAATTGGTTGAAATCGCCAGGCGTACACCAAGAATCTGATGTATTATAGAAGCTCTGATTCGAATTGAGATCACCCGTTTCGAATACCTTATCCTTCATGGGCTGCCCATCTTCGTCCAAACGGTAAAGCTTGGAAACGCCGTCCTCATAGTAGAACGCAAGGTTTAGCGTTGTACCGTCTTTTTCGATTTTAAGAAGGACATAATCAACATGATATGTTAGGAACACTTCACCCTTCTTTGCGTCCGTCCCTTCGGGATCGCGGAAGAAAGCCATGTTATGATTGCCATCAAAACAGACCTGCGGATTGTTATAGGCGGTGACATCTGCCTTTTTGAAGGTGTGGCTCTGATAGATATTGTCTGTTCCTGCTGCCACAAGTTTCTTGTCGGACGCGCGGAAATATTGCAGAAGCTTGTTAGCTTCTCCATTGATTTTTTCTTTGAGAACAATGCTCAAATATAGCTCAAACTTGAACAAGTCGCCTTCGCCTTCTTTATCGGCATCCGGATTCTTGACGAAGTAATCCTTCGTCATTGCAGCGACAAATGCGTCGAAACTATATCCTTGATTCTTGAACGGAGCGCGAATTGAAAACTCGTAATTGATGCGTTCGTAGCCCTCTTCCGTCTTTTCTTTGGTAGAGATTTCGATTTCAAAATAGTTCTCTACATTGTCCGAGTTGATTACATACTCATCCTGTAGCCCGAATTCTTCCAACCGCGCATTGAAAGAGGTGAGCCAATTTGTAATGTTAGCCACTGTGATAAGTGAGAAGTTATGGGGAGCATTGTCCCAAATGCCCAAATCGAAGATCCCACTCTCACTACTGATTTGACTGGCAAGATCATATTCCCTGACATCGCGCGAGCCATTGCTATCCGCATAGACAAGCATGGAAGGAAGAAATCCTTTTGCGATCGCGTCTTCAGTTGGCTCTGTGCGCATAGCAAAGACGAATTTATATTTGGTAACAAATATCCCTCCTTTGTTCTCCTGCGCATATGCAAGCCATGCTGCATCAATCGCTTGATCGAGAGTTTTTTGACTAATATCACCTTTGGCTTGTATCTTGTACTGTGCAAAAGGCTTATCTTGCGAGAAATCATGTGTCTGAGCATCGTCGACATCGTTAGCGTTGTAAATATAGATATATGCGCCTTCTTGCATGCCGCTGTTATCTTCAAATACTTCCCAACGATATTGAATATTGCCATTTGGCTCGCCGAGATGCCAGCTGTCTCCGGGATTGCAAATAAGTCTTGCATCGTCCGCACTGACTGTCAAAACGTCGGAAACCGCTGCGCTGTTCACGAGTGTATAAACAGTTGACTGTCCTGCTTCATCTTCCCAACGATGATAGCCGACGATCACAATAGAAAGTTCCTCTTCATTCTCTTGAAGCACTTTATTCAACAAAAGCTGAGCCGCAAGTCCTGTGAATGTATTGACATCTTCCCTATTTACGCCACTCAGAATAGGCATGCCTTTAAGCTCTACAGCTTTATCACCGAAGTTTTCAACTATAACATCGCCCTGGGCATAGATATCGAAGAGAACAGGAGCCTCAGCCGTGGTTGCGGCTCCGGCAGCAGTGCCCAATACCTTTCCTTGATCGTTATAGGCTCGATTCGTCTTTGTTCCGTCACTGGCAAACCAGAAGTTGTCCCCCTTAAATGTAAGTTTAACGGTCGTCTGTTCCTTTTCACCGTAAAGTTGATAAGAAATTGTCCTCCCATCATCCGTAGGCCTATCAACGGAGACAGCAAACACATATTGGTTATCCTCACGCTCTGTGATTTCCACATTCGCCTTTGCGTCCTTTCCATCTATGGTAAGCGTGGAAATCAGCTTCTCCTGAGGAATTTTCCATGCCGTTCCATCAGCATCGCGGAAAATGCGGAAAATGTAGTAAATGCTCTGCCCATTCGGATACTTTTCTTCTATACCATAATCGTTGTTTGAAATATAGGTCTCGTATTTGTCGATTTGCGTTATCACAATGGCGGGAATGGTGGGAGCTTCGTTATTTTCGAGCTTGTCGCCACGGACGCCCTTTTCATCCTTGAAATAGGTCCCGCAATCTTCGCAGTACCAATAAGCGTCGTTGCCCTCTTTTTCGACGCCTGCCTCTACGGCCTCCGTCTTTTGGGCATTTTGATGGTTGAGCTTTTCAAGGACGGGCTTGCCCTGACTGTATTCCTCGCCGCCGTTTGCGTCTTTGAAGTACTTATCGCAACGTCTGCAATGATAGTATTCCTCGTTACCGTCTTCCTCGCAAGTAGGCTGTTTCTTCTCGACCTTATCCCCCATGTCGTGGCCCTTGGCGTGCTTCACCCATTCGTTCTCATTGTATTTCTCGTTTCCTTGGTCATCTTTGAAATACTGTTTGCAAGAATCGCATTGCCAGTAAGCGAGATGCCCTTCTTCGGTGCAGGAATCGAGGGTCTCTTCCTCATGGATGGTGAGCAAGTGTTTGAGCATATCGGTCTCCTGCTGCGCTTTGGTTATTTCTCCGCAGACAGAACACTTCTTTCCTTCCGTCTTGCCCTTTTGGGTGCAAGTCGCGTCCACGCTGTCGAGCGTGACATCGCTGTCGTGTACGGCTTTATCGAATTGCTCATGGCAGGTATCGCATTCCTTCCAGTGGTTTGTGCTATCGTGCTGATAGCCCTTCTCGGAAGTGTGCGCAAATTCTTCACTGCTCTTTTCGCCGCAGTCACATTCATACCAGTGATGCTGCGGGTCATGTTTAAGAACATTAAATGTATGCTGCGTTTCGCCGCTTCTTGCACCGCAGGAGCATTCGTTCCAGTGATTTTGCGTGTCGTGCTTGGGGGTGTCATATTGGTGATCGGCTACATCGCTCTTCTTGCCGCAGACGCACTCATTCCAGTGCTGATTCGCATCTTTGTTGGGGGTGCTGTAGGTATGCTCGACCTTTTCATCGGGCGTGCCGCAGACTTTGCATTCATGCCAATGGTGTGTGCCGTCCGTTACCCATCCCTGCCCTACATAGTCGTGCTCTCCAGTGGCGGGAATATCCACATCATGCGTGTCCGTATAGGAATTTCCTTTGAATTCAACGGTCGCGGTGTAGGTCAGGGTACCTTTATCAGCACAGGTGGGTTCGGCCGTTCTCTTGCTCGTGATGTCCGTCACGTCTACGGTCTCTTCACCTTCGCCGCACACACTGCACTTGAAGGTCGCCTTAACGGTAAAGCTGTCCCCGCTCTCCGTCCAAGTCCATTCCGCTTCGCTATAGCTGTGGCCCGTGGCGGGAAGGGTTTGATGTTCTTCCACATAATCGCAGCCCTCGCGCTGGCACTTCTGATATGCTTCCCAACCGTCTTCGGTGCAGGTAGGCTGTTTCGCTCCGACCTCGATAAGGTCGTGGGCATCGGGGTCGATGTTGATCGTAAGGTCTTCGATCTGGGTGGATCCGTCCTCGTCAAAGTAAAGTCCGCATTCGCTGCAAGTGTAGTGGCCCTTGGTGCCGGGAGTCGTGCAGGTGGCGGGGACTTCTGCCTCCCATTCGCCGAGGGAGTGCTGGCCCTCGAGGGTCTTGGTCTTGCTGTCCGTGTAGTCCTCCTCTTCGAAGGTGACTTTTGCGGTGTAGACGATGTCCTTCGTGCAGCCCGTCTGCTTCTCGGTTTGGGTGATTGCGTCGCCGGTCGCCACTACAGTCTCGACATGGGTGGCATCGTTGGCGCAGGTGAATTTCGCCGTGGCCTTGGAGAAGTCCGCTTCCCAAGTCCATTCGGGGTCGCCGTAGGCGTGGCCCGTGGCGGGGATCTCCACTTCCTTCGTATCCGTGTATTGCTCTTCATCGAAGGTAACGGTCGCAGAGTAGGTCGTCTTGCCCGCGATCTCGCAGGTGGCTTCCTGTGTGCCGGTGAGCTTGACCTGCGCATTCTCCGTCACGATGTGCTGTGCATCATGTTCGCAAACGAATTTTGCGCTCGCGGTAAAGCCGCCTTCCGCCTCTTCCCAAGTCCATTCGGGGTCGCCGTAATCGTGGCCGAGGGCTTTGAGTACCCAGCTGTCTTTGGCGACTTCGTGTTCGCACTTGGCGTCGGAGAAGAACTTCCCGCAGCCCTCGCAGGACCAATAGGCGGAATTGCCGTCCTCTTCGCAGGTGGCGTCCTGTGCCTTATGCTCTACGGGCGTGTGCGTATGTGCGGGCGGAAGGGTGGCGGGGTCGTATGTATAGGTCACGACGGCGGAGTACGCGCTCTCAAAGCCCGTCTCCGATTCATTGGCCTTGACGGCGAGGGTGTTGGATCCCTCCTTGAGCTTCCCTGTGACCGTCTTGAGGTCGAGCGAAGTGCCGCCTATGACTTGCGTCGATTCATCGGCGTTGATCTTGACGGTGTAGCCCGCAGTTGCGCCCTCGACCGCTTTCCAGCTTAAGGTGTCGCCTTCAACGGCCACATCCGTGGGCGGAGCGAGACGGGTCTTCGGCTCCATTAAGGAGCAAGCGGAGAGGCCGAATGCAAGGCAAATCACAGAGATGAGAGCCAAAAAGGTGAAACGAAGTTTTTTCATGATTTTCCCCCTTATCATATTGAACTTGTTGTCATTTTTTTTATCGGCATGCCCCCCTCTTCGAAAAGAGGGAGGCATATCGATGTTTTTTGGGTTTTATCGTCGTCAGGCGTCTTCCCCTGCCGCAGCGGGGCAGAGAACTTCCTGCGACCATTCGCCGCTGACGAGCCAAACGCTCTCGTCATTGACGATGACATGGGTCTGAAGGGTCCATCCTCTCACGTCGAACGTCTCGAGTCCGTAGGCGGTCTTGACCCAATTGTTGAATGCATCGAGGGTCGTGTAGCCGTTGGTGACCGTGTCGCAATCGAGAGCCGTCCCTTCCTTCTGTAAGTTCTTATACATTCTGAGCCTTTGTTCGGACTTTTCTACCCCATCCTCGCCCTGCGTCGTCACTGTCTCCACAAAGAGGTAGGCGGTGTAGTTCGTGCCGTCCTTCGTGAATTTGACTTCGACATGATCGGCACCGAATTCTGTGAACACATAGCCGTTGCCCTTGCCGCTGCGGAGGAATTCGAAGAATTCGCCGTTGTCGTTTTTGGTGTAGTTCAGCTGCGCCTCATTCGTAGCCTTGTAGTCGGATTCCTCAAAGGTATGCTGCCAAGTCTCGCGCTGCTCGCTCTTCGTTGCGAAAATGAGGTCGGAGGCAAGGTAGCCGTCTGCCGCCGCTTCGTCGGTGGGCACGATCTGCATTGCGAACACGAAGGTGTAGGCGTAGACGATCTCGTTCTGCTTCTCCTCTTTGATGAGGCCTGCGACGTAGTCGATCAATGCCGTGCGGATGGTCGCGAGAAGGTCGCTCCACGCGATGTCGGCACGCTTCGTCGCCTTAAAGGTCGCAAACGGGGTCACTGCGGAGAAGTCATGAGTCTGCACATCGGTTATGTCGTTGACATTATAGACATGGATGAGGAGACCGTCGTGGAGACCCGCACAATCTACGTCAACGGCTTCCCAGCGATATTGGATATTCCCCTCCCCGGGGTTCGAGCCAAGGTTCCAAGGCGTTTCGCCCACAGCGGGGTTGAAGGTGAGCTTGGCGTCCTCTTCGGAGACGGCGAGCGTGAGTTGTCTCGACCCGTTGAGTTCATAGGATGCGCGAAGGCGGTCGGTATACTCCGTGCCCTCCTTGGGAAGGAGCTGTACGCTGACGGTGTAGGTCTGTTCTCCCGTCCCTGCGGTATCGCCGAAGAGGGTGTAGATGTTCTTCTTCATGAGCGGAGCGGAGACAGCGGTGTCGCCCGTCGTGGGCATGGGTACGGTGAAGCTCTCCGTCTTTTCCCCGAGCGTCACGGTGACGCGGATATCGATGAGAGCGCGGACTTCCTCGTCCGTCATCTCTTCGCCGAGGCCCGCTGCGATGCTTGTAGCCCAATTCCCCGGAAGAACGAGGAGAATGGAACCGTCATTGCGGGTGACCGTCCCCTCCAAAGGCTGCGGGAGGCGCGGCTTGAGATCTTCCGCGGTGGGCTGGACTTCGATTTGATCGGAAAGGGAACCGCCGTTGATCGCAGAATAGCGCGTGATGCTGTTTACTTCGTACTTCTGCCATGCGATGATCCTCACATTCACGGTCTTTCCGACATAGTCTCTTTGGGCAAGCTGGGTCTTAAGATCGTCGAGCGAGGAGATCTCGTTGGCGGTCACCTTGAAGAGCGGAAGATCGGTGGGGTAGAAGTCTGCTCCCGTGCCCTCGATATCCTCCGCATCATAGACGGAGAGATTCTTTTCCGAGTCGTTATTTGCCCAATAAACCTGGAGTGCCTCGGTGTTTTTATTGAAGAATACGTGCTCGTTGTCGTAGCAAACGCCCTCATTGCCGTTGGGATTCAAGCCCACGGTGACGGTCGTCTCGCTCTCGTTGACGCCTTCCACGCCCGACAGCGTATATCTGATGACGACTTTTGCGTTCTCGTCCTCTTTCACTTCGGGGGTCCCGTCGGGTTCTCCCTGCTTGAAGATGGGGCTGATGCGGGTGAACGGGATGGTGATGACATAGGTCCCGTTTTGTTCGTTCCAGACAACCGTCGCCTGGGTAACGGTAGCCGCCCCCTCGGTGAGCGTCCCTTCCTCGTTCTTTTTGGAAACTTGCTCGGTCGCAGTCACGGTCGGCTGCGTTGTGAGCTGCATGCCTTCACCCTTGAAATTCACATACTTGCGGATGACAACGATGCGCGCACCGTCTGTTTTATTGTCGTTATTGTAGAGGACGATCTCATCCTTCAGCACTTCGACGATCTTGCTCTCCATCGCCTCGATGGCCTCTGCAAGTGCTTCGCCCTTTCCGCTCTCTTCGAACAGCTCGGCGGCGTAGGTGCCTTCGGCAATGGCGTCGACGCGGGCTAGAAGAGCGGTGAGGACTTCGTAGTTTTCTTTGGTCGCCTCCGTCTTGTTTTGCAAGGCGGTCTCGATTTCCTCTACGAGCGCGTCGACGGTGGATTTGATCTGCGATTCGGCGGCCGATCTCTTGGCGACAAGATCGTCGTGGAGCGTCTTGACGCTGTTGTCGTTTTTCACATATTCGGGAAGGGCGTCGTAGCCTTCGAGGGCGGCGTTCACCTTCTCGATGATCTCTTCCGCGGAAGCGTCGTCGGTGAGGGTGGGGATCTGCACGCCTTCGAGCGCGTCCTTCTCGTCGTTGACGGCCTTCGTCCATTCGTTAAATTTGGTCGCGATGTTGTCGTAGGCGGCCCGCTCTTCATCCGTCACGAAGCCCTGTGCGAGCGTTGTGAGGGCGGTGTGGGCAGCGTCTGCCGCTGTCTTATCACTCGTCAAAGTCTCGAGACTTTCCGCCGCCGTGATGGTCGCGGTTGCCTTGGTGACAGCGTTTGCAAACGTCGTATGCAAAGCCTCTGCCGCGGACATGGTGCCCTCGTACGCCGTCTTCTTGGCGTCGAAGGAGACCTTGGCGGTCACAACGTCCTGTAGAGCCTTGGCCTCGTCGGAGAGACCGTTGTACTTCGTCTCCGCCGCGTCGATCGCCGCCTTCACGGCGTCGGCATCTGCCTTGGTGCTGTTTCCCGTGATGGAGCCGATGGCTTCAACGAGGCTCTTGTAGTCCGCCGCTTCCTGTTCAACGGAAGGCGTATAGGTGTAAGTGGCCGTGGCGGAATACACACTCTCGAGCGCGTCCTCCGTTGCATTCGCCTTGACGGAAAGCGTGTTCGCGCCCTTTTGAAGCAGGGCCGTGACCGTCGTGAGGTCGAGGGTGGTTCCCGTGGTGACCTTGGTGGACTCATTGTCGTTGATCTTGACGGTGTAGCCCTCCGTCGCGCCTTCGACCGCGCTCCAGCTGAGCGTGTCGCCCTCCACCTTCACATTCTGAGGGGTCGCGAGCGGCTGTTTTTGAGCGGGCGTAGGGGTGTATGTGTAAGTTTTTTGGGCGGAGTAGGGACTCTCGAGTGCCGCATCCGTCGCATTCGCCTTGACGGAGAGGGTGTTGGAGCCTTCGTGGAGCTTTCCCGTGACCGTCGTGAGGTCGAGCGTGGTGCCCGTGGTGACCTTGGTCGTCTCATCCGAATTGATCTTGACGGTGTAGCCCGCCGTCGCGCCTTCGACCGCGCTCCAGCTTAAGGTGTCGCCTACAACGGCAACATCCTCGGGGGCAGCAAGCGGCGTTTTTTTATTCCCGCCCTTGCCGCACGCGGCAAGCCCGAAGCACAGGCAGATCGCAGAAATGACCGTGATCAGCAAGATGCCTACTTTTTTCATAATGAAACCTCCCGATAAAATCTTTTTTATCTTTGAATTGAGTTGCCGTTTTTTGCGTCGATAAGGCTCTTGTACCATTCGCCGCTGCGCTTTATGAGGCGGGTCTGGGTGGGATAATCCACATAGATCAGCCCGAAGCGCGGTTTGTACCCTGCCGCCCACTCCATGTTGTCCATGAGGCTCCAATAGAAGTAGCCACGGCAATCCAGCCCATCTTCTATTGCCTTCGAAAGGACGGAAAGGTATCTTTCGAGATAGTCGATCCTGTCGAAGTCAAGCACCTCGCCATGAAGATTTACGATGTCGTTCAAGGAAATTCCGTTCTCTGTGATATACAGCGGGACTTTGAGCGTCTTTTTAAGGTATCCGAGAAAGGCTTCGAAGCCGTCCTCGGTGATCGCCCAACCCATATCGTTTTGGTTGCGGGGAGGATAGACAAGGCGGGTGCCCTCGCGGGTGTTGCTCTTATCCGCCTCCACATAGTTGCAGAAATAGTGGTTGATGCCCAAAAAGTCGATCGGCTCGGCGATGAGCTGCATGTCGCCCTCCCGGATGACGGGCGCGACGCCGTGGGTCTGAAACCACTTCAGGGCGCGCTCGGGGTAGTGACCGAACACGATGGGTTCATAGAACCATCCCGCCCAGAACTCGTTGGCAAGCGCGGCGGCCTGCACGTTCTCGGGGGAATCGTCGATGGGACAGTTGTAGGCGTAGTCGAGGGTGATGCCGATCTCTCCCTCCATCTTCTTCTCGCGGAAGAGCCTGACCGCCATGCCGTGGGCCTTCAGGACGTTGTGCGCGGCGATGTGCTTGCCCAGATAGTCCCCCTTGATCCCCGGAGGGAAGGAGCCTGTCACATAGCCGAAGTCGGTAAAGACAAACGGTTCGTTGAAGGTGATCCAGCGTTTGACCTTCCCGCGGAAGGCGTCGAAGAGGACTTCCGCATAGCGGAGATACCACTTCGCGCTTTCGGGATTTTGCCAGCCGCCCTTCAGCTGCAGTGCGTGCGGAAGGTCCCAATGGTAGAGGGTGAGGACGGGTTCGATCCCCGCGGCGAGCAGTTCGTCAATGAGGGAAGCGTAGAAGGCGATGCCCTCCCTATTCACTTCGCCGTCGCCGTCTTTGATCACTCTCGGCCACGAGACGGAAAAGCGGTATGCCTCGAGGTGCATCCTCTTCATGAGGGCGACGTCCTCGCGGAATTTATGGAAGTGGTCGCAGGCGACCTCGCCCGTTTCGCCACGGTCGATCTTGCCTGGGATCTCGCAGAACTTATCCCAGATGCTCTCCGACTTGCCGCCTTCGTATCTGCCGCCCTCGATCTGATATGCCGCCGTCGCGGCACCGAGGATGAAATTTTTGGGGAAACGGATGGAACTCATGCGAGATATACCTCGATCTTTTGATATTTGCCTTCGCGAACTTTTTCGGCGAGCTTGCCCGAAACTTCGGTCGTCTCGATGATCTCTTCGCCCACCAGGCGGTAGGAGGAAATGCGCACATCCTCCCATGTGTGGCGGCCCGTGCGGTTGATGTATTCGATCTTAACGCTCCCGAAGAGGGTGAAACTCACCCGTCCGCCGTCGAAAAAGTCCCGATGGAGTTTGGGGGTGAGGTGGAGCTTGAGGGTGCCGTCTTCCAGGATGAACGGCCTCTCCGCCCCCATGATGCACAGCCAGATGGAGATCGCCTCCGCATTCGCCCCCGTGAGCCTCGCCTGATAGCCCTTGCCGCGTTTCGCGCGGTCGCCATGGCCCGAGGGAACGATGAAGGAGCTGTTCTCGAGGATGCTGCGGCCGTATTTTTCGGGGTCCATGAAGGGCACGAAGCCCGTCTTGATCTCCCCGTAAAACTCTTCATACAGGCCGCATTTGAGCATGGAGAGGAGGAGCTTATATTGCATGTGCAGAAAGCAGGATTCCCGCTCGAGCCACCCCTTGGGGAAGGAGCGGATGCGCCCGATCGCGATGCTCTCCTCATCCAGCGGTTCGGAGGTGAGGAAGAAGCCGAATTCTCCGTCGTAGAGTTGGGAGTTTCTCGCACGGAAGTAGGCGTCGGCGTCTCCCAAAGCGAGGCTCTTTGCGACCCCCTCCGCAAAGTGCGGAAGTGCCCGCGCTACAAAGCCCGTCGGGATGATGTCCCCTCCCGCCCGCTCGTACGTCTCGACATCGAATACGAGATAGGTGGGGATGAGGCCGCCGCCGAGAGCCTTGGCCTTCGCCATGCCGCGCTCGATCTTTTGGATGGCAAGGGAGAAAAATTCCTCCGCATCGCTCTTGGAGATGGCTTCGCGCCGCGTCCCGAATCCCGCATAGACGTGCCTGAGATATTCATCCTTTGCGGCGTTCGCCCCGAGGTAAAATTTCTGCGGGTCTGTCTCCTTTTTGAGAAGTTCCAGCACTTCCTCGAAGAACGCGCCCTGCTCCGCCGCCCAATCGGCGTCCGAGAGAGGGAAACTTTGAAGGACCTTGAGGAGGCGCAAAAGCTCCGCCCCGTCGGCGACGTTGCTCCCGAAGAGGGAGGGAAGGCCGTTCGCCGCATCGCACCAACCGGGTTTGCCCGCCTCCATGTCGATGCCGCACCCGATGGGGTCGAGCGTCGCCGTCTTGATGACGGCAAGGAGCAGAAGTTTCGCAAAGAGGCAGGTGACAAAGTCCTCCTCTCCCGCTTGCTGCCAGCCCTTCTCCCCGCTCTTCTCGATGGCATATGCGCGGCAGACCTTGCCGCGGGCGGTGAGGATCGCCCTCTTATTGTAGGGCAGAAGGCGGGCTTCGGAGCGGTAATAGCGGAGGGGCGTTCCGAACAAGATCTCCCGCTCGCGCTCGGGATAGACGGCGAGGTAGCTGAGGAGCAGGTCGATGAGATAGACGAAGTGGTCCGTCCAATATCCCTCGGCGAAGTCCGCCTCGTATACGCTCTCCGAATCCCGGATGAGTTCGTCAAGCTCTTCCTTCCGGAGGCCGAGCTTCATCGTCGCCTCGCCGACGGAGAACTTCCCCCTCGGGAAGGTGGCATCCCCCTCATACTTTGCGGGAATATTGCGGCATGTATACGCGATCTCCCCCACGGAGAGCGGATTGTAGCCGTCCGCCTGCAGAAGGGAGAAGAAATATCTGATGTTGAGGTCGCCGCAGCAGGGCGTGATGAGAACGTCGCTTCGGCGGTTCTGTACCACATCCCGGAAGTTCCCCCTGCCCGTGCTGTACGGCGTCGGGGCGATATAGAAGCAATTATAGTCGCGCTCGGGATCGCCGTGCTTGCGGGAATAGACGTAGACGGGTTTTCCGCCCACCATGACCGGAAGGCCGCCGCGCAGGACGTTGTCGAAATAGCACTGCTTGATGTAGGCGTCGAATACGGGGATGGCCGTATGTGTCTCGACCTTTGCGGCGATGTCCTCGACGATGGCTTTGGCTTCCTCGCGCATCCCGAGAACTTCTTCGGAGGTGAGGCTCGCCTTGAGAGAGCGCACCCTTTCGAAGTTGTCCGCGGTGCCATAGAGGGAGCAGAAGGTCGCCGTCTCGTGCGGGAAAACAAGGATGCGCCTGTGCGCAAATGCGCAGAAAAGCTCGTTTTCGCGGCGTTGGGAAGAGATCTCCCCTTCGCCAAGGCCCCTCTCGTTGAAGGGAGAGGCGTAGACCATTGTGCGGTCGGTGCCGAATACGAGGTTGGGGTCCACCACCGCCTCGCCGCCGACGGGCAGGAAGAAGTTCCCCCCCTTGACCGCCTTGACCTCCGCACAGTCGGCCGTCGAAGAGTTCATGCGGATGTAGGCAAAGCCCTCATCCGTGCCGTCTGCGACCATCCAGCTCTTGAAGAGGTTCCCCGCCTCCTTGAACTCTCCGTTCCCGATGCCGAAGGGCAGCATCTGCGCAAGGCCGTCGAGCATCTCGATCTCCTGCGCTGTGTCCGTCTCGTTGGTGTAGCTCACGATCCTGCCGAGGGCGGCATAGTCCCTGTTCGGAACGCCGAAATACTCCGCGCGGAAGGTGTAGCGGGCGGAACGCTCTTCGATGCAAAAGCCGTAGCGGCAGATCTCCATGCGCGTCTTTTCTTTGCCGCCCACGCGAAACGGCTCCGCCGCCCTGCCGTCTATCCGAAGGAAGGTGCGGAATCCCTGCAAGGGCGCGCGGGCATAGGCGACTTCCGCGGGGAAAAACTCCATGATGGGATGGTCCTTTCCCCCCACGCCGAAGCCGGCGATGCCCTGTCCGCGGCTCACATAGAACGCCCATACGGGGCGACCGTCAAGGCCCGCGATCCCGGGCAGAAAGTTTGTAAACGGAGGCCGCTTCGCGAAGTTGTCTATTATGAATTTTCCGTTTTCAAAGTTGCTGTCTTTCATCTTTTCAGTTCTGAACTTTCAGCGTCGGGAACTGCCCCTCGGCGAAATTCCAAATCTCTCTGTCCCAGCCGTCCTCTTCGGGGAAGTTGGCGGGATCAAGCAAAAATTCCTTTCTGACGACATCCGAGTTGATGATGTCGCCGCCCTTGTAGAAGATGCCCTGCGCCGTATCCACCGAACCGGGGAAGGCGGGAATGGAGTTCCAGCCGAGGAGGTCCCGCCACCTGTCCGGTCCACCCAGCACCCATTCGTCATAGTCGAAGCCCTCGGGGACGCTCTTCGTCTCGCTGTCATAGGCGATATGGAAGACGTAATCGTCCGAAACGGCCGCATAGCAATTCTTGATGATGCCGCCCGGGTTCCAATCCGCGATGCCGCGGTCCCCGCCGTGCGTCGAGTAGACGACGATGCAGTTTTCGATCGTGCCCGCCGCATCGCTCGAGCCGTTCACGCCCGCGATCCCGCCGGCATGTTCCGCCCATTCGGAGTGGTGGTGGAGCGAGCAGCTCACGCGGCAGTTTTTGATGATCCCGCCGTTCGCGCCAACGACCGCGCCGCCGAGGCCCTGACATTCGATGCTGATATTCACAAAGTCGGTGTTGAGGATCTGCGCACTGCCGCCCGTCGACATGAAGATGCCGTTGTTGTAGTTCGCGGCGTTGGAGACTTTGTCGCCGAGCGAGGGGCCTTGATTGCTGCCGTCCTCCCCGACCGCATTGTCGTATGCATTGATGGTGATGTTCTTGACGGCATGCCCCATGCCGTCGAAGATGCCCTCGAATGTGGCCGTCTTGCCGCCCTCTTCAAAGGACTTGCCGATGGGCCAGAAGGGCGCGTTCGCAAAGTCGATGTCCGCGCCGAGCACATACACGCCGTTGAGGTCATTCCGGATGGCGTCGAAGTCCTCCGTCGTGTAGATGACCTTCGTGACGACGCGCACGGTGACTTCGACGAAGTTGTTTTCGACGAACACTCTCAGCCGCTTGTCGCCCGCGCTCTCCCCTTCGAACACTTTGCTGTCTACGGTGAGGACATTGCCGTTGAAGCTGTACTCCCCCGATCTCAGCGTGCGGTATTTGTAAGAGACCTTGCGGATGCTCTTCGTATGGAAGTCGATGCGGACGTCGGCGGGAGCTTCCCGTTCGAAATAGACGGTCTCGTCGTATTCGCCCACGCTCTCGGGGACGCCCTGCGAAACGCCCTCGTTGGGCACTTTTGTGATCGTCCCTTCGGGACCGCCGCAGCCCGTAAAGCAGAATGCAGCCGAGAGGAGCATGGTAGCCGCAGCCACCGCAAAAGCGTATTTTTTCATGATTGATCTCCTTGCCGCTTAAAGCGCGTTTAACCTTTTAGCCCGCCCACCGTCATGTTGTTCATGATCGTCTTCTGGAAGGCGCAGAACAGGACGAGGATGGGGATGGTCGCCATGATCGCAGTGGCGAGGACGAGCGGATAGTTGGGGTCGTATGCAAGCTGGTCGGACATGTCCTTGAGACCCAATGCGATCGTCGGCATGCTGTTCAGATAGAAGTACGGGGTCTGATAGTCGCACCAAAGCCCCATGAAGGTGAGTACCCCCACCGCCGTGAGCGCGGGGCGCGCCATGGGGACCATGATCTGGATGAAGATGCGGAAGTCCGAAGCCCCGTCGATCTGCGCCGCCTCGGCATACGTCCAGCTGATGCTCTTGAAGTAGGAATACAAAAAGAGGAAGTTGAAGCCGAACCCGCCCGAATAGAGGAACCACACGCCGACGATGTTGTCGACAAGGCCAAGTTTCTGCATGAGGCGGTACTGCGCGGGGAGCGTCCCGACGATGGGCACCATCATGGCGATGATGACGATGTTGTAGATGAGGCCGCGGCCGTGGAATTTGTACTTCGCCATCGTGTAGGAGGCGAGGGTGCAGGAGACGAGCGTCACCACGACGCCGCCGCCCACCACGAGGATGGAGTTGAGATACATCCCGAGGACGGTCGTATCCTTGACCTTATAATTGAAGGCCTTGACGTAGTTGTCGAATCCCGCCGTGAAGTTGAAGCTCCATTTATCCAGACCGAATTCGATCGGCCCCTTGAAGGAGTTGAACACCATCCAGAAGAAGGGAATGAGGAGGAGCAGGGCGTAGATGATAAAGAGGATAAAGACTACGGTAAAGAGCGAGGTCTTCTTTGCCCCCGCGCGCTTTGCCGCACCGATGGTGCCGTGGTAGAGTTTATGACGGATGCTTTTCTTGGCTACCGGGACGGAGCCGATATCATTTTCTTCTTCCATATCTACCTCTCAATAGTCGACGCCGGAAAACATCTTGTCGAGTGCCCAGCGGGTCAGAAGGATGATGGGTGCAACGATAACGGTACTCATGATGCCGAGGGTCGCCGCCTGCACGTTGCCCGCATTGTCCGTCGCCTTGTTGAAGATCCACAGCCCGAGCGTCATCGTCTCATCCATGAGTTTATCCGTCAAAAAGAGCGGCTGGAATACGACGGAGAAGATCCCCATCATCGACATGATGAAGAGCGTCACGAGGGTGGGCCAGATCATGGGAACGACGATGCGGAAGAGTTCCCCCATCGTGCCGAGGCCGTCGAGGCGGGCACTTTCAAGCACCTCCTCGGGCACACGCTTGATCGTCCCCGAAAGAAGGAGCAAATTCCCGCCAAGCCCCGCCCATACGGTGAAGCCGTAGATCGTCCAGCGCACTTTGGGCGGAACGAGGAGGGCGGGGGCCTCCAGATTGAAGCCCTCATAAAGTTTGCCGAGGAGGCCGTCCACCTTGATCATGTTCGTAAATCCGAGCGCGAGCACCACGAGCGGGATGATGGAGGGAAGGTAGAACACCACCCTGAAGAATCCCGACAGCGGGACCTTGCGGCACAGGAAATATGAGATCATGAGGCATAGCGGGAAGATGATGAACATCCCCACCACGGAGTGCAGGGCGGAATTGACCATCATCGTCGTGTACGCGGGATCCGCCCTGAACTTCTGGAACCAGTTTTTGTAATTGTCCAACCCGACAAATTTCCACCCCTTCACCGTGTCGTACTTCTGGAAGGTCATGATGATGGAGTCGATGTTGACGAACGCCCACATGATGAGGAACTGCGCGACCGGGTAGAGGAGCATGAGCGTGATGAACAGCCCGCGGCGGAATTTGCGGCTCCTGAAAAAAGCCCGAAATCCCCGCCAGTGTTTCCTGCGGGGTTTGGGGATCTCTTCTTCGGCCGGGATATCATCCTCTTGGGACTCTTCCACTGCTCCGAGTATGACCGCCTCTTCGGGCATGGGTGCCTCGTTTAAGACGGTCTCGTCGGACATGGGTGCCTCGTCGAGCATTCCGGCATTCTCGTCGTATGCGTTGTTTTCCTGCATATCTTTCACCTGAAATCTTTCATCAAAGGTCATTGAGATAGATCTGCCACTTTGTCGTTACCTTGTTGTAGATGTCCTCAAAGAGGGCGTCGGGCGCGTACTTTGCGGAATTCTGCCATGCCTTGAGGTAGACATAGTCGTTCTCCGGCCAGATGGTGGTCATGCGCGCCGTGCCGCGGAGGTCGGTCTTGCGCATCATGGGATGCTGGGTATAGTTGTTGAACTTCGTACTGTTCCTGTCGATCTCGAAGATGGCCTGCTGCCATGCCGAGGCCTTGTTCACGCCGTCCTCCACAAAGCTGTTCCAATACTCATATTTATAGGGAAGGACGGTGCCGCCGGAGAGCTTGGTGAAGAGCTTCGCATTCTCCTCGCGCTGCATGAAAAGGATGAATTTGACGGCGAGGTCTCTGCCGCTCGAGCGGGCGGGGATCATCACGCTGTCGCCGAAGGAGCTTGTGAAGGAGACCCTGTTGTACTTCGTGCCGCCAATCTCGATGACCTTCTCCGTCGCCCCCTCCTCGGCATGGATGGCGTCGAGGGTGACCGCCGCATTCGCAGCGTCCTTTGCAAGCACCTTGCCGTTTGCGTCCATCTTGACATTGGAAATGATGGGCGTGGGCATGATGGAGATCTGCTGGCCGCTCGCATCGAGGAAGGTCTTGGACTCGTACTCGATCCAGCATGCCGCGGGGGTCATGGCCGCAAAGCCGTTCGCAAAAGCCTGCTCGTTGTCGAACTTGCTCATGCTGCTCACTTTCTTGTACGACCAATCATTGTGGCCGACGACGAGGTCATACCAAAGCTCATATGCCTGTTTGAATTCCTTCCAGCCGATAAAGTCGCTCTCCCCGGCATTGAGGGTGCCGTCTGCATTCCGCTTGACGGCCGCCCTTTCGGGGTCGTAAACTTCCTTCATGGGCGAATTCTGCTTGGAGACATCGAAGTTGAAGTTCTCGTCGACGTTGCCGAAGTTCTTGAAGGTGTTCATCGTCTGAGGGCCTGCGAGCTGTCCCCACCAGTCGAAGAGGACGTAGTCCCACTGCCATTCCTCGGAGACGCCCGACCACGTGAAGGGAACGATCTTATCCGAAGTCGGCTCGTCGGGGTCCACGGTCAATTTCGACGCAACGATGTCGTTGCAATATTGCAGAAGGTCGTAGTAATCCTTGGGCGGGGTCCTGTTCCACCTGCGCGCTGTGTTGCCGCCGCCATTCGCAGATGCAAGATAAGTCTGCCCGGCGGATTTTGCAAACCAAGTGTCGATCCTGTCCATGATCGTGAGGTTGTAGGCGATGCCCGCCGTCCCGATCGTCCACGGCACTTTATAATAGTGGTATTCGCCGTTCGCGTCCGGATAACGGCAGCTTGCGAGGACGTCCTCGTCCCAGATGCGGTCGGCAAAGGTGACGCCTTCGCTCACCTCCGTCTCATAGAGGTCGTCGAGGCAATAGATCTGGCCGGGGGCGACGAAATCTTCCCATGTAACGTCATGGCAGAAGATGAGGTCGTACTTCGTGCCGTTCTTCATCATGTTCGGAACGGCGTCGATGAGCTGGGTATCGGGGAAGGCCTTGACGACGACCCCCTCGTTCTCCTGCTCGAACTTGCGGGCGAGCTGCTCCACCCACTCCGAACCGTAACCGCCCTTGAAATAGGTGATCCAAAGTTCATTCTCATTCTTCTTCGCACCGCATGCCGCGAGCGATGCAGCACCGCATGCAAGCACGGCGGCAAGTGCGACGGATATGACCTTCTTTCTCACAACAGGATCCCTCCTAAAAATGATTTCCTTGATTTATTATGGTCGTTTTCACGATCTTTTCCGGGTAATGTTTTTTGTAGGGCAGAACTGTTCTGCCCTCCGCGGATATAAAATATCCGCTATAAAATATCCGCGAAAACCGCCCTTTTTCTCCCGTTTTCTGCCGTTTTTGGAAACGAAACCGATTTCCATGACCGCAAAAAAAAGAGAAAAAGCCGTTTTCCGATTTGAATTATATCACGGCATATGCGCATTGTCAACACTAAACGGGAAAATTTTTGCAATTTTCTCCCATAATTTTTTAATTTTTTTCAAAAGCAGTTGACAAGGCGACTTTTCCGATATATAATAAGGGCGAATTTCAGAAACCGATTTCTAACGGGAGGGATGTATGAAACTACACAGGGCGTTATTTGTGCTTGCGGCGGGTGCCCTTGCGGCGTCGGCGTTCGGGTTTGCGGGCTGCGGCGGTCCCAATGACGGCCTCGCGGGTAAGACCTTCGACTTCGGCGACGAGTACTACAGGTCGGTCGCGACGCGGTATAAACTCAACTATGACGAAATGCTGTACGACGACTTCAAAGACGGCATCGACCTTGACCGCTGGGTCATCTCCGACAGCGTCTGGGAGGCGTGGGAGACAGATCAGAGCGGCGTGCGCCCGCAGAACGTCTTTCTCGTGAACGATCCCGCGGATCCGGATACGCATCTGCTGCTCCGGGCGAACGGATCCTATTATGATATGTCGCGGGACGACCTGTATACGGCGGAGGAGAAGGCACAATACGGCGACGGCAAGACGCTCTTTACCCAGCAGCAGGGATACGGCGTCAACACGGGCGCATGCCTTTCTACCGTCGAGGCACTCGGCCCCGGGAGATACGACGTCAAGATGAAGGCCTGCCCGCGGGTGGGCGCGCTCACCTCCATGTGGGTATACTCGTGGTTCACCCTCAACGACGGCTCCACCCAGCAGAACGAGATCGACATCGAGCTTGGCCTCAAACCCGACTTCTCGCATGCGTTCTACACG
Organism: uncultured Clostridia bacterium; assembly: GCA_947629675.1. Lineage (GTDB taxonomy): Bacteria > Bacillota > Clostridia > Christensenellales > Borkfalkiaceae > Gallimonas. The sequence goes on along the minus strand of CANREM010000004.1, from coordinate 73,856 downwards.
ACGTGGACCTCCCCTTCCAACAACTCCAACTTCGACCAGCCCCTCGAATACTTCGTCAACGACGGAAATTGGCACATCTACTCCTTCGACTGGGTGACGGATGCGGAGATCCCCTATGTGGATTACTACATCGACGGCATCAAGACGATGACCATCGACAGCAACGTCCCCACCACCAACGCGACGCTCAACCTCGGCATCTGGTGCCCTTCGTGGGCGGGCGGCGGTGTGACCGACCCCGACAAGGAATATAAGTCGCCCGACAGCCGCATGTTCGAGAGCGACTTTGCCCAGATCTCGTGGTGGCGATACATCCCCTTCGAGATGGAAAACTGGGAACAGCGTCCCGTGCAGAACCGCAACCACGCCGAAGGGTATGTCCCCAAGACGCTCACGAAAGTGCCCGTTGCGGAGAAGTGTGCGAACGGCGACTTCGAGCGCGGCACTGACAGCTATGGCTACTACGGCAACCCTTGGATAGATTACACGGTGAAGGATGAATCCTTGGAGGCCTTCGTCCCGGACAGCAGCGTGGATCCCGAGTACATCGAGAATGCGGGCAGCGGCACGCAGAATACCTGCGCGGAGATCAAAAACGGCGGCCTTCTCGGCCAATGGCTGCGCGGTGCGACGACGGGGTTCAAATATAAACTCACGGGCAGATACCGCACAACGGGCGACGCCGTCGCGGCGTTCCGTTACACCTATCTCAACGGCTATGCCACCACTTCGCAGACGAACGGGAACAAGACGCTCGAGATCGGCAGCAGTGCGGAATGGAAGTCTTTCGAGATCGAATTCACCGTCGACAAGGACAACATCAGGAGCATCCGCTACTACCTTATGAACAAGGTTTCATCGGGGAATTGTTACTTCGACGACATCTCCCTCACCTATCTTGGCATATAATTCCTCCATTTTTCCTAAAGAATACGTCCCCCGGCCTGTGTGCCGAGGGACGTATTCTTTATTGAGAGCTTAAACTTTCAGACGTCTGCAGCTTTCGGTGAACTGCAGCTGTGCCTCCACCACGATCTGTTCGATCTTGTCGTCGCCGTTTTCGATCATGGCAAGAAGTTTGGTGGCGAGGGCGCGCCCGATCCCCTCCGCATTCTGGCGGACGCAGGTGAGCGTCGGACTTGTTACGCGGGAGAGGACGCCGCCGTCGAAGGTCGCCACCGACACGTCGTCGGGGATGGAGAGGCCCATGCCGCGCAGGGCGTTTACCCCGCCCGTCGCGGAGAAGTCGTCGGGATAGATGATCGCCGTGGGCTTCAATGCGGGATAGTATTTTTCGGTATATTCGGCGGAGAGGTCGGCGTCGTAATAGCGGGCCTCCACGCAGGGGAGACGCTCTTTGTTGACTTCGCGGAAGGCGTCCGCATAGCCGCGTTTGCGCTCCTCGGTCACGAAGTTGAATTCCCCCGTCAGAAAGAGGATGCGTTCATGCCCCATGCCGATAAGGCGGGAGACAAGCTCGCGGGTCTTTTCGTAATTGTCGCTCGTGACGCCGGGAATGAGGCCGCCCGCATAGTCGATGGCGACGCAGGGGATGTCGGAGATCATGAGTTCTTGCACGAGGTCGGAAGTGTAGTCGCCGAGGATCAGAACGCCGTCGAGCTGGCGCATGTGGCAGTGCTTGACGAATGCCTGCGCCCCCGCATCCTCCCCCTTGCTGAGGAGGGTGATGTCATAGCCCCGGCTCTCGGTCAGACGCTTGAACTCGTTGAGGACCTGAATGAAGAAATAGTGCGTAAGATCGAGACTGTTCCGAAGATAGAAGAGAACGCCGAGATTCTGGGAAAACTTCGCCTTGAGCGCGCGTGCGTTGGCATTGGGCGTATACCCGATCTTCTTTGCCGCCTGTAAGATCTTCTCTCTGGTGGACGCATTCACCCCGCTGTAATTGTTCAAAGCCTTGGAGACGGTACTCGGGGAAAAGCCGCTCTCCTGCGACAGATCGTAAATGGTAACCATGTTCAATATTATACCACACGCTCCAGAATTAGTCAATCCCAAACAGAAACCGATTTCATAAATTTTGATATTTTCCCTATTCCCCCTCCCCCGCCGGCCATTTTTGCACACAGGATGAGCAAATAAAGGCCACGCGCGGGGCGTTCCCGACCGCGTTCTCATTTTTCCAGGGTCGGCACGAGCCGAAGGCGAAGCAACCCGCCGCTCTCCTCTGCTGCCCGACATTGTCTATAACGCATCCGCGCCCACTCAAAAGAGTGAGCGCGGATGCATGGTGACCTTGCCGGGAATCGAACCCGGGATTGCGCCGTGAGAGGGCGCCGTCTTAACCGCTTGACCACAAGGCCTTACTTTCAATTGCTTATTGAGTATAGCATAGTTTCCGACTTCTTGCAACCGATTTTGCCTTCATTCCTCAAAAAAAATTTTGCGGGAAGGTTTTTGATCGCAAAAGCCACAAAAAAAGACATCCGCCTGTGCCGCACTTCGAAAAAGGGGTAACCCGCTTCTCGCAGGTGGGTACGCTGTGCGCAAGCATCAGACTTTCCGTATTCGCATACAGACCTCGCATAGTTTGCGCAACCTGCGTTCCCGTAAATACATTGTGGATCACGTTTGATCGAACTCCGAACACTGCAGGTGTCATTTACAGTATAGCAAACCGCAAGAAAAAAGGCAAGGATGTGGGAATATTTTTTGCGAGGAAATTTCATGCAAAAATTTTTTCTGCGAAATGGGAAGAAAATCACTTGACACTTTCGGAAATTTATTTATAATAGGATGTGCTTTCATTGAGGTAAAGCACATTATTGAGGTGTAGCGCAGTTTGGTAGCGCGCTTGGTTAGGGACCAAGAGGTCGCGTGTTCAAGTCACGTCACCTCAACCAATTCCGGATCCGCCAAGGGATTCGGAATTTTTTCGAGGAGTAGCGCAGTTTGGTAGCGCGCTTGGTTCGGGACCAAGAGGTCGTGGGTTCAAATCCCGTCTCCTCGACCAACAAAAAGGGCAGTCACAAGACTGCCCTTTTTGTTGGAATGAAAAGTGGTTTGCACGCGACCTCTTTCGACCCGAACCAAGAAAAAAAAAGAGGGGCGTATAGGATTATAGAAAGGCTTCGTCGATAGATCCAATGCCACAGTCAAGTAGCATCGTAAAAAATTCTTTGCCGTCAATCAAACGCACATTCGCTTCTTTTGCTTTCTTATAAACGTCTTCGGAAAATTCTCCCGTGGAAATAACCCATAGGATAGGAATATAATTTCCTTTTTCTGCATCGTCCTCTACTTGAATTTCCATTTTTTGTTTGACATATTCGAAAATTTGCCTTACAGCCCAGTCGCTTGTTTCGCCGTCATGTCTTTTTGCTTGGATATATACTCGAATATGTAGGTTTGAAAAGGTCGCAATAACATCAGCATCGGCGTGATTTTCTTTTCCATGTTCATTTTTTGCGGGAATATAAACATCTTCCGCGCCAATCCTTTTCATATACCATAGGATGAGCCTCTCAAGGTTGTTTGGGGAAATAGACTGTATAAATTTTTCACGATTATCGGAAACAATGTCTGAAATAATGTCATGGAGCTTAGCAAATGAAGGCATTCTTGCATTCTTTGCCTCTTCGATATGTTGTTTCAAGTCATTTAGATTCCCATTGACCTGCCTCATTTTCATTCTTGATTGCAAAAAGCTCGAAGCGTAACTACGCGGACACTTTTTTAATAATTCTATTTTGGCAACAAAACCAATATCAATTTCATCCGGAATCTCAACAGCCGGTTTAGGTCCCTCGACAATGCGGCAGATCGCGAATTCAGAATTATAGAGGGGCACAACTACTATATCGTCAGCCGCAAACTGCAAAAAACGCCACAGCCCCCATCGCGAACGGTTGTTGTAGCCATGACACTTCATGAGTTCTTCAAACGCTTCTTTCCCTTCCTTGAGATCGGATATCGAATCGTTTTTGCACTTTCCCCAGCCGACTGATAAAAATCCTTTCTCCAATAGCGCATAGGCAACTTTACTTTCATGCGAAATTCGATGCAACCAATAATTTTTCATTTTCTATTTCTCCTTTTGTTGATGAAATTTTATAAATAGTATAGCAGAAAGATTTTGCAGGGGCAATGGGATTATGGTTTTCTTTTGCAACAGCCGATGACGGCGTCGAAAATGCTTGATTCGACTGCGCCGATGAGCGCTGTTTTGCCGCCGGTTTTTATATTCCGGATCGTCTCCTCGAGCGCATATTTCGGAATGCGGAGCAAGATAAGGAAGGCGTCGTACGGTTCGGCGGCAATTTCGGCGATTTTTGACGCCAGTTCCGTCTCTTCCCCCGCGCGGGCGATTTTCATTTCGCAGACCGAATAGGTATCCCGCATGTACTTGATATCCGTACTGCAGAGCGCGATGAGAGAATTTTCGTTCTCCGCCCCGTCAATCAGAGCGTCGAAAAGGCGCGGCGAAATCGGCTTTTTCTCCCGCTCGCCGATCTCAAGATCGTAATTCTTCAAAAATTTTCGTACGAACGGCGCACAGTCGGAGTAGACGGGGAGATCGCCACGGAACGTCTCGAGGTCTTTCATGACGGTATCGAGGTCGGGCTTGTCTTTCAGCATTTCACCCCGAATGCCCGTGAGGTTCGCGATCTCGGGTGGGAGGCTCCCCTCAAAGGCGACAAGGGAGAAAAAGCGCTCCGTCAACTTTCCTTCTATGATTTTGTCTGCCGAAACGGAGATGACGCGGTCGCGCTCTTCGTTTAAGCCGCTTGTTTCGATATCGAGAAGAACATATTTCTCACACGGGAAATTCTTGCCGCCGAAGATCTCCATGCCGTAATTTCCCCTATCGTTGAAGAGCTGAACGACCTGCACATGCCTTCCCGCAAGCTGCTTGGAATTGCGCCATGCGGAGAAGGGTTTTTCAAAGTGGGCGGGAATAAGGATGCTGACGTCCATGCGCGCCGCAAATTCTTTAAGCCAAAGCACCTCCGCAAGACGGCGGTAGCGGGCATGGCTTTCCCCTTCCGAAAACAGGTTCAAATCGAGTACGATAAGCCTGCAATTGTCGATATGGGGTGCGATTTTCTCGGCGGCATCCAAAGAGAGCCGCTCATCTGTGCACACGCCGCCGTCCAATGATTTCGTCTCATACTTCTCGGTGAGGCAAATTTTTTCGGAGGGGAATGCCGAGTAGACGCTACTTTCTTTGTCGGTGAAAATTTTCACGCCGTCCCACGGCGGATCCATTGCAAGACGGCAAAATTCCAGCGCGAGTTCGTCCTCCCGCTCGGGTTCGAGTCCTTCAAGAAAGGTGACGCCGTACTCCGAAAAGAGGGCGTCGTAGAGATCTTCGATCTTTCCCTCCTCCTCGTCTATGAGGGCGAGCGCGAGACGGGCATAGGAGAGCGTCCAGGTGAGAAGGTCATCTCTCGTGTTCATCATGATGTCCTTGTCGAGGAGGAAAATCTCATATTCCGAGAATATCTCCGTCGTGGGCGTTCCGTCCTTAAATTCCCTTCGGATGGGAAACGTTTTCCCGAACTGCCGCACGGGATGAGCAAAAGAAAGTCCATATTTTTTTGCGCCCTCTGAAAAAATCTTCATCGTATCGAAAAAGTTAGGGATTACGACGGGAACGCACCCCGCGGCATACGCACACACCCGCTTTGCGACTTCTTCAAACGAGGGCGCGCCGATGAGGTGATCCTCCTGAACGCCGTACGCCTCGGGATTGCCCGGGTCAAATTCGATGTCGTGCGCGTCGTAGCCGCCGATCGCGATGAAGGAAGAAAAGTGGGAGACGATCTTCCTCTTCTCGATCTTGACCGCCGCAACTTCGACAAGGTAGGGCTTTTCGGGTTTTTCTTTCAGTCCGCGGATATCGTCCGCGCAGGCAAAGCCGAGGATGACGTAGGTTTCGTTTCTGTCGATCATGATTTCCTCCTTTCGTTATTTCTCATAATTTTTTTGCATCTCGACGATATCCGAGCGCACCATGTCCGCAAGGGATAGGGGGGAAAGCACCTTTACATATCTCCCGAAGCTCAGGATCCAGAAGCGCACGGCGCGGGGGAAAGCCGTGACGCTCACGCGGTATTCCCCCGAGGAAAGAAGCTCGATGTCCGCTTCTTTCCCAAACGTATCGAACACATAGTCGGGAATGTTTTGGGGGGAGTTGCGCGTTTCAAAGACGATCCGTTGCGGCTCGTCGTAGTAGAGATTGGGGAGGCGGCTTTGCAGTTTCCCCAAATTCAGTCCGTTTTCACAGCCCTTGATCGAGGTGACGGGGCGGGCGCGCTCCTCCAAGACGGCAACCTCCGCCATGCGGTCAACGCGGACGAACGCCAAGTCATCATGCCCCTCGAAGGCGCAGGCAAGATAGTATCCGCCGTTCTTCAAAAAGAGCTGAAAGGGGCTCGCCGTATACGGCGTTTCTCGCCGCGGGTGGAGCTTTTTGTCGGCGCCGTAATCCTGATAGATAAAGCGCACCTGCCGTTTGGCGGCGATCGCCTCGGTGAGAAGTTCGACGGAGAGGAAAAATTCCCGCCCGTCCGACTTGATATAGTCGTCGAGGTTGACGACGTGGCGGGCATAATTTTTGAAGTACTTCCCGCCCTCTTTCGTAAGTTTTTCGATGAGCTGTTTGGTATGCGCCTTGCAGATGTTGCGGCTTGCAAGCACCGAATCGACGAGAAGGCGCAGTTCTCCCACCTCGAACTTTTTCTCGGCGAGGTACACGCCCGATTTATCGGAGATGATCTCATAGCCCGCGTCCTGCAAATATTCGATATTCCGCGCGACCGCCTTCCTCTCGCACTCGATGCCATAGACGACTTTGAGCAGACTGATGACGTCGCCCTGATGAAGTCTGTGCTCGGCGTCCGAATATTCCGTCAGAATTTCGAGAATGCGCAGAATGAGCAGTTTTTTGGGTTCGTAGCTTTCCATTTTATTCTCCTTTTGCTCTATCATAGCAAAAGCCTTGTCCCGAAAACGGGACAATTTAATAACGATCCTGCATGATCTATCAAGAGATTTCGGGAAAAAATAGAAACGGGCAAAAGAGCGCGCTCCTCTGCCCGTTTCGTTTTCATTCTTTGACGTAATTCCCCTTACCATGTCCGAGGAGAGCTATACAAAATCACTTCTTCATAAACCGCATGAGGCGGAGAGCGTTGGTGACGACGAAGAGGGAGGAAAGGCTCATGGCGGCCGCGGCGATCATGGGGTTCAACACTACGCCGAGGACGGCGAATGCACCCGCTGCGAGGGGGATGCCGATGCAGTTGTAGAAGAACGCCCAGAAGAGGTTCTGCCTGATGATCCGCATCGTCTTTTTTGCAAGGCGGACGGCTTTCGGAAGGGCCTTAAGGTCCCCTTTGACGAGGACGACGTCCGCGCTCTCGATGGCGACGTCGGTGCCATTCCCCATTGCGACGCCGATGTCTGCCTCCTTCAAAGCAGGGGCGTCGTTGATGCCGTCGCCCACCATGGCAACATGCGAATTTGCCCGCCGTGCGGTGTGGCTCTCCTTCTTTGCCCGCTCGTTTTGCTCCCGCGCATCGCGCACGATGCGCAGTTTATCCTCGGGGAGGAGTTCGGCGCGCACACAGCCCTCCTGCGCAGGGATGCCCGCCTCCGCGGCGATGTGCCTTGCGACGGCCGCATTGTCCCCCGTGAGCATGACGGGAAGGCAGCCGAGTGCGGCAAGCTCTTCGACGGCATTTCTGCTCCCCTCCTTCAAGGTGTCGGCGAGGGCGAAGAGCGCGAGGACGCGCGTCTCATCCGAAAGGAAGAGCACCGTCTTTCCCTCCTCGGAGAGGGCCGAATAGGTGGAAAGCTGCTCTTCGATCTTCACGCTCATCGATTGCATCATGCGGGCATTCCCGAGGAAGTAATTCTTTCCATTGACAACGCCCGTGGCACCCATGCCCGCGATGAAGGCGACATTTTCGCACTCCTCCCCCCTCTCGCAGAACGCCGCGATACAGCGGGCGAGCGGATGAGAGAGTTTGCTCTCGAGGGCGTAGGCGATGCCCTTTGCCCCCTCTTCGTACTCCTCGAAAAAGACGACTTTGGGCGTTCCCTCGGTGAGGGTCGCCGTCTTGTCGAGGAAGATCTCCTTGGCCGTTGCGAGCTTTTGGAGGGCCTCCGCATTCTTGAACAGCACCCCGAGCCCCGCGCCCCTTCCCGTTGCCGCCATGACGGCGACGGGGGTCGCAAGTCCCAATGCGCACGGACAGGAGATGACGATGACGCTCACGCCGAAATTGAATGCCTTTTGGACATCATGCGTGACGAGCATCCATATCATAAATGTGAGAAGGGCAAGCCCCACGACGACGGGGACGAATACTGCGGAGATCTTGTCGGCGAGCTTTTGGATAGGGGCCTTGGAAGTGCCCGCCTCACGCACCATGCGGATGATGCCCGAGAGCATGGTGTCCTCCCCCACCTTCTCCGCCTCGATGGTCAGGTACCCGCCCGTGACGATGGACGCGCTGACAGCACCATCCCCCTCGCAAAGCTCTACGGGAAGGCTCTCGCCCGTCACGGCGGAGGTATCGACAAAGGCGTGGCCGAACACGACTTTCCCGTCCACGGCGATGCTCTCTCCCTGCCTTACGATGACGCGATCTCCCACCTCGACCTCGGACATGGGTATCGCCTTTTGCGTCCCGTCCCGTTCGACGGTGACCGTGTCGGGGGCGAGGGCGCGCAACTTTTCGAGTTCCTTCCCCGTGCGCTTCTTGCTCTTATCCTCCAAAAATTTTCCGAGGGTGACGAGGGTGACGATCATCGCCGCCGATTCGAAAAAGACGGTGTGCGTCATGGGGTCGAGCGAGACCGTGACGACGCTGTAGACAAAGGAGACCGCGGCCCCGAGCGTGACGAGCGTATCCATATTGGGGACGAGCTTCACGGCCGCACGCACGCCGCTTACGAAGAAGGCGTAGTTCACACAGAGGATGGCGAGGGTGAGCGCGAGCTGAAAGCCGTAGTTCCACCATCCATGCGGGACGATGGCGGGGCTTATCATGTGCCCCATCGCAAGATACATCTCGGGGATGAGGAGGGAAAGGGAGATGATAAAGCGCGTGAGAAGGGTAAGGCCCCGACCCTTTTTCTCGGGGACCTTCCCGAAGTCATAGATGCCGTAACCGAGAGCCTTGACCGCCGCGCGGATAGCTTCGTCCGAGGCGACGCTCTCATCGAACTCCGCCTCCATGCTCTCCCCCATGAGGGAGACCGTGCAGGAGGTGACGCCCACGATCTTTTTGACGACGCGCTCAATGCCCGCGGCACACGCCGCGCACATCATCCCCGTCACAGAATATTTTTTCTTCGTCATGATGCACTCTTATTGGAATTTGCGGAAGAGCTGCGCGATCTCCTCAACGCAGTCCGTGTTCCCGCTTTGGATATTTTCGGCAATACAGGTGTGGATGTGGCTGTCGAGCATGAGCGCGGCAAGACTTTTTACCGCCTTCTCGATGGCCGCAAGTTGCGTGAGGATATCCGCGCAATAGCGGTCCTCCTCCACCATGCGCCCGACGCCGTTCATCTGCCCCGCAATGCGGTTGATGCGCGCGAGGAGCGTTCTCTTCTCTTCGTCGCTCCGGACCTTCTTCATCTCACTGTATTTTTCCATCCGTAGTTCCTCCGATACCCATACAGGGCATACCTATTCTATACCCTTCACAGGCATTTGTCAAGCGGTTTTTTGAAAAAATTATCGAAAACGGACTGCGTATGGGGGGATCCTTCGAGGATTGTCCTTCTTGGACTGCGTATTTGCTTGTTCGGCTCAGGATGACGCGGTTCATCATCGGACTGCATATGGGGGGATCCTTCGCTTCGCTACTTCGGGGCGATACCCCTCGTGCCGCCCTTTGATAGCGATCAGAACGTGCGGGCGGGGCAGGATGACGCGGTTCATCATCGGACTGCGTATGGGGGGATCCTTCGATCGCTTCGCTCCTCAGGATGACGCGGAGGACAGGATGACGCGGGGGCCTACGGCGGAGCCGCTCCTTTCAAAGGGGGCAGCTCTGACCCTCATCAGTCACTAAAGTGACAGCTTCTCCCTTCACAAGGGAGAAGCCTCATATGTGCATATGTGTATTTAGACGAATATCGAAATACTATGAAAAGTAAGAAAAAACCCGCAAATGCGGGCGATTTCGTGCTGATTTTTATTTTCTGTGGAAGTTCTCCTTCCCGACGCCGCAGAGCGGACAGACCCAATCGTCGGGGAGTTCTTCGAATGGGATCTCGCCGTCGTAGGTGTAGCCGCACACGTCGCACACCCAGACTTCCCTTTCCGCCTTGCCGCCGCCCTCTATAAAGGTCGGAGCGTTCACGCTCGTCTTTCCCTTCAGGACCTCGTGGTAGTAGGCGTAGGTCATGGGCTTATCCTTCTTCAGATTGCCGCAGTCGATCACCTCGCCCAAAAAGACGGTGTGCGTCGGCGTCTCCAGCTTTCCTATTACTTTGCAGGAAATGAAGGCGATGGCGTCGTCGATGACGGGGAGCTTCCCGCGGACGGTGTAGCGCACGTTCTGGAATTTATCCGTATCCTTCGAAGAGCGGAAGCCAAAGAGGCCGATGAGCTTGGGGTCCGACTTCTCGCCGAGGACGGTGAGGGCGAAGTGGCCCGTCTCCTCGATGCACTTGTGCGTATGGTTGACGCGGTTGATGCTCACGGCAACCGTCGCAGGGGCGGAGGTTATCTGCATGGAGCTGTTCGCAATGCAGCCGACAGGGCGGCCTTCGTCCCAGCTCGTGCAGATGTAGACGCCGTAGGAAAGTTTGAAAAGCGCGGTTTGATCCATATTCTTCTCCGATATTATTCAGAATGAAAATAGGCGGACTTCATTTCCGTCCGCCTCTTCCTTTGCAGATGCTTACTTCTTCTTTTCCGTCTCCTGCGGGACGACTTCCGTGCCGTCGTAATAGCCGCAGTGGCCGCAGACTTTGTGCGCGACCTTCAGCTCGTGGCAATGCGGGCACTCGACGAGCGTGGGTGCCGTTGCCTTGTAGTTTGCGAAGCGTTTGTTGGTTCTGCTCTTCGATTGTTTACCCTTGGGGACTGCCATATTACACCTCTTTTTCTTTTTGCATTTTTATTCTTCGCCACAGTGCCCGCAGAGCACCCGTGAAGGAAGGGCGAACAGCACCGCATCGCGGATGAGTTCGTCAAATTTTACGATCTGATTCCCATAGCCGTATGTCTCGCCGTCACCCTCGCCGCGTACAAAGACGCCCGAAAAGGTATCCGAAACGTCGGCTTCGGCATGCGCGAGGCAACGTGAACAGTCGCCTTCGAGCGTGAAGGAGATCTCTCCTTCCGCCTCCACCGTGTCGTCCTCGGCGATGGCATATTCGAGATGCACGCGGACAGGCCCCTTGAAGGAGACGAAGGGAATGTCCAAAAGCTCGCTCTCGGGGAGGTATTCGAAGTCGAACGCCCCCTTGAGCGTCCCCCGCGACCTGCATTGCGCGACATTGATGGTAGGAATCATCGACTTAAAAAAGTATAGGGTATTTTAGGGGGTTTGTCAAGCTGTTTTCGCGCCCTTTTATAAGATTTTGCGAAAAATCAGCACAGGGCCGCCGTCTCACGGGCGATGACGAGCTCCTCGTTCGTGGGGATGACGAGGATCTTGACTTTGGAATCCTTCGCCGAGATCTCGTGAATGGTCCCGTCGTTTTTCTCGGCGTTCTTCTTATCGTCGAGTTTGACGCCGAGGTATTCGAGCCCGTCCGTGACGGCTTTCCTCACCGCGGGGGTATTTTCGCCGATGCCCGCCGTAAAGACGATGACGTCCAGCCCGCCCATGGCCGCGCTGTACGCGCCCACGTACTTCTTGCACGAATAGTTGAACATGTCGAGGGCGAGGCGGGCCCGCTCGTTCCCCGCCGCCTTGGCCGCTTCGAGATCGCGGAAGTCGGAGGAAACGCCCGAAATGCCCAAAACGCCGCACTTCTTATTGAGATAGGTGAGGCCCTCCTCCATCGTCATGCCCTTCTTCTCGCAGAGGTAGTCGATGGCGGCCACGTCGATATCGCCGCTGCGCGTTCCCATCGGGACGCCCGCAAGGGGGGTGAAGCCCATCGAGGTATCGATGCAGACGCCGCCCTTCACCGCCGAGATGGAGGAACCGTTCCCGAGATGGCAGGTGACGATCCTGAGGTCCTTCAGGTCCTTCTTGAGATACTTTGCCGCCTCGCCCGCAACGAATTTGTGGGAGGTACCGTGCGCGCCGTAGCGGCGGACCTTGTACTTCTCGTAATCTTCGTAGTCGATGGCGTAGAGCTTGGCATGGTCGGGCATGGTCTGGTGGAAGGAGGTATCGAACACGAGTGCCATCTTCTTCCCCGGCATGACCGCACGGCAGGCGTTGACGCCCAAAATGGCCGCGGGATTGTGGAGGGGAGCGAGATCCTTGATCTCCTCCATCAGCTCCATTGCACGCTCGTCCACGAGCGTCGTCTCCTTGAATGCCTCGCCCGAGGCGACCACGCGGTGCCCGACGGCGTCGATCTCGTCCATGGAGGAGATGACCCCAGCCTTTTCATCCACGAGCATCTTGAGGACGAGGGAGATGGCGTCGGTATGGGTGGGAAGCTCCTGTTCGACGACGAAAGTCTCGCCGTGCGCCTTGTGGGTGAGCTTGCCGCCCGGAATGCCGATGCGCTCGCAGCCGCCCTTGGCGATGGCCTCCTCCGTCTCCATATTGATGAGTTGGTATTTGAGCGAGGAACTCCCCGCATTGATGACAAGAATTTTCATGATATACTACCTTTTTGAAGTTTAATAGACTGATGGCGCAAGCAAAACCACGCTTTTGCGCCGCGCGCCCCAATTTGCAAGCTCCGCTTGCTTTTTTGTTTTTATGAAACTGCTTTCAGAGCCGCATTCTGCGAAGCAAAACTGCTTGTTTGCTCGTGGAATTTGTTTTCGCAAAACAAATTCCACGAAACATTTATTCCGCCTGAAGTGCTGTAATGGCAACGGCGCAGACGATGTCCGAAGGTTTGCAGCCGCGCGACAGGTCGTTGAGGGGCTTTGCAAAGCCCTGGCAGATGGGGCCGATGGCCTGGAAGCCGCCGAGGCGTTCCGCGATCTTGTATCCGATGTTGCCAGACTGCAGATCGGGGAAGATGAGGACGTTTGCGTGACCCGCGACCTCGGACATGGGTGCCTTCAATTTCGCCACTTCGGGGACGATCGCCGCATCGAACTGCAATTCGCCGTCGAGTTTCAAGTCGGGCGCCTGCTCCTTTGCGATGCGCGTTGCCTCCTGCACCAAGGTCACGTTGTCGTGCTTTGCACTGCCCATCGTGGAGAAGGAGAGCATGGCGATCCGAGGCTCTACGCCCGCAATTTCTCTCGCACTCTTCGCCGTCGCGATGGCGCACTCCGCAAGCCCTTCGGCGGTGTAGGTGGGATTGAGGCCGCAGTCGGCAAAGACGAGGAGGTCGTCCTCGCAATATTGGTTGCGGCCCACCATGAGGTTGAAGCTGGAGACCGCCTTCACGCCGGGAGCGGTCTTGATGATCTGAAGGCCGGGACGGAGAGTGTTTGCCGTCGAATGGCACGCGCCCGAGACAAGCCCGTCCACGTCGCCGCTCTTTAGCATGAGCGCGCCGAAGAAGGTAGCATCCTTTGCAAGCTCCAACGCCTGTTCCTCGGTCATGCCCTTCGCCTTGCGCAATTCATAGAGAAGATGTGCATATTCCTCAAGTTTGGGGGAAGTTGCCGGCTCTACGATCTCCACCTTGGTAAGATCGACGTCGGGGTTCCGTGCCGCGATCTCCTCCGCATTGCCGAGAAGCACGATGCGCGCGATGCCCTCATCCACGCAGTCCGCCGCCGCCTCTACGACGCGGCTGTCCTCGCCCTCACAGAGGACGATCTTCTTGTTCTTTGCGGCTGCCTTCTTCTTGATGGCCTGCACGACGGTGCCCGATTCCGAGATCTTCTGCATGGTCTTTTTCAAGGTCTTTACAAAACCTGCCATAAAAATTACTCCTGAAATTCTTTATTTTTTCTTCCCAATCGTGTATAATGGTTGCGAAAGAAAGATATTTGCCATTATTATACACCTTCTCGGAAAAATTGTAAAGGAATCGCATGGAAAAGATGAAAATTTGTGCCGTCGTTTGTGAATATAATCCCTTCCACTACGGGCATCTCTATCAGCTCGGGGAGATGAAAAAGCGGAGCGGGTGCGAAAGGCTCCTCTGTCTCATGAGCGGGAATTTTACCCAGCGCGGGGACATGGCGGTGTTCGACAAATATACGCGTGCAAGGCATGCCGTGGAAAACGGGGCGGACGCCGTTCTGGAGCTTCCCGTCTCCTTTGCCGTATCCCCTGCCGAACTCTTTGCAAGAGGGGCTGTAAAACTTCTTGCGGCCATCCCCGCGGTGAAAGTTCTCGCATTCGGGTGTGAGAGCGGAAAAAAGGAGGATTTTTTGAAGGCCGCCTCCGCCACCCTTCGCGAGGACAGGGCGTTCCGCGCCGCACTCAAGGAGAATCTGAAGGACGGGACTTCCTACATCCGCGCGCGGACACAGGCCCTTCTCTCCCTCAACGCCGACCTCGACGAAAAGCTCCTCTCCTCCCCGAATAATATTTTAGGCGTGGAATATTGCCGCGCGCTCCTTGCCGAAAAAGCGGCGATCGACCCCCTGCCCATTTTGAGGATCGGAGCCTCATTCGCGGACATGGTACCCCGCAAAGAGTTCTCTTCGGCGACCTCGATGCGCGCAGCCATGGCGGACGGGAGCTTCGCCGCCCGCCGCGCTCTGAAGCGGAACCTGCCCAAAAATGTGTATGAGGACGCCCTCGCTTTTCAGCCGACAGCCTTCGAGGACACACTCCTTTGCGCCCTGCTTGCGGCGGAGGACGGGGAGGTCGCAAAGACAGCCGACTGCTCGGAGGGGCTGGAAAACCGCCTGAAGGCGATGGTGCGCACCAATCCCGGATACGAGGCCGCCCTCTCGAAAGTGGTCACAAAACGCTACACCCGCGCCCGCATCAAGCGCGTTCTTTTGCAGAACTTTTTGAAGATCGGGCTGGACGAGGTGAAGGGCTTCCTCGAAAGCCCGCTCTATCTCCGCACGCTCGCGATCAAGAAGGAAGGCTCGGAGGAAATGCTCTCCGCCCTCTCGGAGGCAAACATTCCCCTCATCGTCAGAAAGAGCGACGCCGCCCTTCTCAAAAAGGACGCCCTCGCCTGTTTTGAGAAGGACAGGTTCGCAAACTCCCTCTACGGCCTTCTCACGCACACCGCCCTCGGCGACTACGAGACGCTGTTCGTATAAAATCTATCGGAAAAAACCGCTCCGCCCCCTGAAGCCGATGCCGCTTGAGGGGGCTTTTTTCGGGCGGTAGAAAAGTGCCGTCCCTTTCGGGGCGGCACTTTCCTGAGAGAATATGAAAAAAATAAGGAGAGTAGGCAACTTTGATGATTTGATTATAGCAGAACTTTCGCAAAAAAGATAGCGTTTCGCATGAAATTTTCGTGAACTTTCAAAGAAATTTTTTTTCGCTAAAAATGCTTCCTCGCGATCGCACACGCCGCACGGATGCCGTCGGCCGCGGCGGAAGTGATGCCGCCCGCATAGCCGCACCCCTCGCCGCAGGGATAGACTCCCTCGATACCTGCCGCCTGCATGTCCTCTCCCCGCAGGATGCGGACGGGCGAGCTGGTGCGCGATTCCACCCCCGTGAGGACGGCGTCGGGGGCCTTGAAGGCGGAAAGCAGCCTACCCATGTCCGGGATCGCCGTGCGCAAACTGTTTGCAAGGACGGGCGGAAGGTAGCTCTCCAACGGGGCAAAGGCTGTCCCGCGGGCGTAGCTCGGAAGGACGCCTTTGAAGCGCGAGCTTTCCCTTCCATCCAAAAAGTCGCCGACGAGCTGGACGGGGGCGCGGAACATTCCTCCCGCTGCGCGGAAGGCCGCCCGCTCCATTTCCCTTTGAAACGCAACGCCCGCCAAGGGGTGGTCGCTTCCGAAGTCCTCTCGCTTCACCTGCACGACGAGAGCGGAATTTGCATTCGGGCCGCCGCGGGCAAAGTTGCTCATGCCGTTCGTGACGACGCCCGCATCTTCGGATGCGGAGGGGATGACGACGCCGCCCGGGCACATACAGAAGGAAAAGACCGCCCGCTCCGCCGCATGCGAGACGAGTTTATAGTCCGCGGGAGGAAGAAGGCGAAAGGCCTCGCCGTACTGCGCGCGCCCGATCTCCTCCTGTAAATGCTCGATGCGAACGCCCGCCGCGAACTCCTTCTGCTCCATTTGAAAGCCGTTTGCAAGGAGCATTTCGAAGGTGTCCCGCGCGCTGTGCCCGATCGCGAGGACGAGGTCGTCCGCCTCCACCCGCGTGCCGTTGATATACGCGGCGGAAAGTTTCCCGCCCTTGATGTCAACGCCTGTGAGCTTGCTTTCATAAAAAATGCGGCCACCATGTCCGAGGATGAACCCTCGGATATTGGCTACGACCTTCTTCAGATTGTCGCTTCCGATGTGCGGCTTGGAAAGGTATGCGATCTCCTTCGGCGCACCGAACTCCACAAAGGTTTCGAGCACTTCGCGGTTCAAAGGAGAATTGGTCTGCGTATTGAGCTTTCCGTCCGAAAACGTCCCCGCGCCGCCCTCGCCGAACTGCACGTTGCTCTCCGTATTCAAAACGCCCGTCCTCTGGAAGGTGAGAATGTCCTCCTCGCGCGCTTCGACGGGTCTGCCGCGTTCAATGAGGATGGGGCGGATGCCGTGCCGCAGAAGCCTCACTGCGCAAAAGAGGCCCGCAGGCCCTGCACCGACGATGACGACGCGCGGCTGCTCCCCCTTGATCTTTTCGTACGTCCTTGCGGGGAGTTGCTCTCTTTTCTTCGAACACTCGACCGTATACACCCACTTGATCGCCCCCTTATCGCGGGCGTCGAGCGACTTTTTTAGGATGCGGAAATGCGCTGCGGGCGCGTGCAGCTTCCTCTCGCAGAGGGCAAGGAGCTTGTCCTCACTCTCTCCGGGGCGCAGAGTAAGGCCGGTCAGGGTCAGCATTGCAAGATCCCCTCCGCAGCGGCATGCGCCGATGAAAATGCCCACTGCAAATTATATCCGCCGCACTCGCCGTCCACGTTCAGGATCTCCCCCGCAAAGAAGAGACCCGGCCGCTTCAGGCTCTGCAAGTTTTCGTCCGTTTCGATGAGGGGGATGCCGCCCTTCGTGACCTGTGCATTCGCAAATCCGCAGTCGCCGAGAATGGGCAGTTGAAAGGCTTTCAGAAGTGAAAGGAGGGCACCATGTCCGCCGTTCGCCCTCTTGGAAAGCACCCTCCCGAGGCCGTTGGGGACAATGCACAGGAGGGAGCCGTCGCTCACCTTCAAGGCCTCGCTCAGCCGCTCCTTTCCGACGTCGGGCAAAAAGTCGATCTCAAGACGATCGCCCTTCTTCGCATAGGAAGAGGCGCGAAAGACTGCGTCGCCCGAAACGCCGTCCTCGGTGAAGAGTACATCTCCGCGGCACTCGAAGCATATACTATCCCCGTGGAGGACTTTAAGGCCCGCGTCCACGCGGATCCCCTTTAGCCCGCGGACGAGTGCGGGGTCGCTTTTCAGCCTTGTCAGCGCGGGGGAAAGCGGCGTTATCGTGTGCCCGAAACTCTGTGCGAGCGCGTAGGCGGAGCCATCCGTCCCGAAGTGCGGCGCGGCCTTTCCTCCCGCCGCCAGAACGACTGCGTCCGCCCGCATATGTCCGCCCGCCCACATGAGGTCGAACTCGCCGTCGAATGCGATCCTCTGCACCTGTGTTTTGAGACATATGTCCGCATGCAACTTTTCGAGTTCGGCGCGAAAGAGATCGCAGACGGCCGAGGCCTGTCTGCCCACGGGATACACCCTTCCCCGCGCATCGGGCAAAAAGATGCCACCCATGTCCTCGAGAAATCGCACGGTTTCGGAGTATCCGAAGCGGTCGAGAATGCGGCCGACCTTCTTTGGATCGTCCGAAAAGTAATGCTTTGCCGAGCAGTTGATATTGGTCACGTTCCCCTGCCCGTTGCCCGTTGCGGAGAGCTTGCGTCCGAGGCGATCTCCCCGCTCGAGAAGGACGACTTCCCTCCCCGCCCTCAAAAGTTGCACGGCGCACGCCATGCCGGACGCACCGCCGCCGATGACTGCAATTTTCTTCATATTCCTATCATAACGCAATCAAAAAAATTTGTCAATGGATTGACAGCCGTCCAAAATCGTGTTACAATATTGCAAAGGAGAAAAAAGATGCTCTACAATCTTCAATCTATCGGTAGTTTTTTTAAGGATAATCCCGTCCTCGTCGGCGTTCTCGCGGCAATTCTCGCGGTCATCATCGCCCTCGTCATAGCGATCATCGTTCTTCAGGTAAAGGGCAAGAAACGCCGCGCAGAGGAGGAAGCACAAAAAGCGGCAGCGGCCGAGGCCCCCGAAGAGGTGCCGGAACCCTATCTGTCCGAAGAGGCTCCCGTCGAGCAACCCGCACCCGAACCCGTAGCGGAAGTTCGCGAAGAGGAACCGCTTCCCGAGCCTGTGGAGGATGTTCCCGAAGAGGAACCGCTTCCCGAGCCTGTGGAGGATATTCCCGAAGAGGAACCGCTCCCCGAGCCTGTGGAGGACGTCCCCGAGGAAGAACCCATTCCCGAGCCTGTGGAGGACGTTCCCGAGGAGGAACCTATTCCCGAACCTGTGGAAGACTATCCCGAGGAGGAACCCCTGCCCGAACCCGTGGAGGATGTTCCCGAAGAGCAACCCATTCCCGAACCCGTGGAGGATGTTCCCGAAGAGCAACCCATTCCCGAACCCGTGGAAGAGATCAAGGAAAAGCCCGCGCCTTACGCGGATGTCCATATCAAGGAGGAAACACCCATGAAGAAAAAAGAACAAACACCCGCGCCCAAGGCCGCGCCCGTGAAGAAGGGATCGCTCGTCTTTAAGCCCACCCCCAAGAATGCTCCCGCGAAGCCGGCCGCAAAGCCCGCTCCCGTGAAGAAGGAGGCTCCTGCGAAACCCGCGCCTGTGAAGCCGGCACCCGTGAAGGCCGCAAAGCCCACGCCCGCGCCCGTCAAAACGCCCGCGAAGGCCGCGAAGCCCGCTCCCGCACCCGCACCCGCGAAGAAGGAAGTTTCGGCCGTCAACGGCAAGTGGTCCATCGAGAACGTGAAGGGCAAGTTCTGGTTCAGCCTCATCGCCCCCAACGGGCAGGTCATGCTGGAAAGTTCCGCCCCTTATGCGACGCTTTCGAGCGCGAAGACGGGCATCAAGACCTATCAGGACAACATCGCCGCCGATCACCTCGAGATCGTCGAACACAAGAACGGCGACAGCCAGGTGCAGATCCTCAACGGTAGCGGCAGACTTCTTGCGACAAGCTCCACCTATTCGACGAGGAGCCAGGCGGAGAGTGCGCGCGACTCCATCAAGCGTTGGGCACCCACCGATGCGGTCGAAGATCCCGACTGAATCTTTATAAAGAAGTGACAAGGCCCGCGGCTTCAGATAAGCCGCGGGCCTTAATTTTATACGATCATTTGAGGTAGTCTTTGATCTCGCGGGAGTGCATGATCTGGGCAAAGACATCGGCGAGAAAATCCGTCTCGGCCTCTTCCAGCCTACCCATGTCCGCAAGCCGGCTGAGCGTGGGGTCGATGGGAATGCGGGCGACGGCGGGGAAGGAATACATTTTTGCAAGCTCCTTTGCCTTGCTCTCGCCGAAGATCTCATGCCGCTTGCCGCAGTCGGGGCAGGTGAAGTAGCTCATGTTCTCGACAAGTCCCAAGAGGGGCACATGGAGCATGCCCGCCATGTTCACATTCTTTTTGACGATCATCTCCACGAGCTGCTGCGGGGTGGTCACCACGACGACGCCCGAGAGCGGGATGCTCTGAAAGACGGAGAGCGGCACGTCCCCCGTTCCCGGCGGCATGTCGATGAAGAGAATATCGACGTCCCCCCAGACGACGTCCGTCCAGAATTGGAGAGCCGCGCCCGCGATGAGCGTTCCCCTCCAGACGACGGGGTCGTCCTCATGCTCCAAAAGGGTGTTCATCGAGATCATCTTGATGCCGCTTCTCGATACGACAGGCTCGATGTTGCCGTCGGTGCCCGTGGCAAGGTCATGTACACCGAAGGCCTTCGGGATGGAAGGGCCTGTGACGTCGGCGTCGAGAATGGCCGCTCTGCACCCCATCGCCTGAGCGCGGACGGCGAGAAGCGCGGTGACAAGGGACTTCCCCACGCCCCCCTTGCCGCTCGCAACGGCAACGACGCGGGTGATGTGAGCATGGGCATGCGGCGGTTTGATGAATGAGGTCTTGCTCCGCGAACTGCAATTTGAGGCGCAGGTCGAGCAATCATGCGTGCAATCTGCCATAAATTTCTCCTTATATCCTCTTATATTGTAGCAGACATCGCGGAAAAATTCAACCAAAATAATTGCATGGAAAAACGCTTGCAAAATTTTCTCATTTGCACTATACTAAAAGTGCTGTGATAGGTGGGGAGTTAGCGGTGCCCTGTATCTGCAATCCGCTATAGCAGAGCCGAACGCTTTTCTCGGTGCAGTCTATGGAAGGCCGCACGCAGTAAGAGGTGTTGATCACAAGGTCTTATGCAACGTACGCCCGCGAACCGTGTCAGGGTAGGGATACAGCAGCACTAAACGGTGCCGTGCGTGTGCCATGAGGTAGCTTTGTGGGAGCTGTCTGCCGCGTTCCCGCTTCGGTAGATTGCAACAAAAAAAGCCCTCACAGTTTTTTTATTTCGCAAATGTCATTCCGAAACCCCGCAGGGGGCGAGTGAATCCCCTTATACGAAGTCCGAACCGCAAAACAAAATTTGTGATGGAATCAACATTTCGTCTCAATAAGCAATCATATCATTTATAATAATTTCGGAGGAAAACCATGAAGCCGTTAAAAGAAAAGGTAAGTATTACGATCGATTCCGACCTTTTGAAGGAACTGAAAATTCAAGCGGAAAGGGATGACCGTTCCCTTTCGCAATTCATCAATCTTGTTTTGCGAAAATATATCGAGGCGGAAAAGGAAGATTGAAAGGCTATCGGTCATGCCGCGGCGAATGCTGCGGTTTTTTGCTACTCTCCCCTTTGAATGCGCCCCACCCCCTTTGATCCCCCTCCCACGGAGGGGGCATTTTTTGCGCTCCCACGGAGAGGGTATTTTTACGTCATGCTGATCCGCGCGGACTTCGTTTCAGGGGATCCTCTCGGGCTACGCCCTCGGGATGACGCGGTTTTGTGTTGCTCTCCCCTTCGACTGCGCTCAGGGTGACGTAATGTGCGGGCGGACAGGGTGACGCGTTTGACCCTTGGCTCACCCTTTGAGGGGGAGCTGTCTGCGCAAGCAGACTGAGGGGGTGTACACCCCTTCCGTCACGACAAGGGCGGCCGTGACACCCACCCCTCAAGGGGTGGGCAAGGATACAAACATAGCAAAAAGTCGGCGGAAAGCCGACTTTTTTATGTGATATATTATTTCGATAAATGTCGAAATGGCCTCATAAAATGGCGAAATTACTTCATAAATGCCAAAAATGCGCGGTAGTTGCTGTAGAGGTCGGCTTTGGAGATGATCTCCCAAGGGGCGTGCATGGAGATGACGGGAACGCCCAAGTCCACCGTGTCGATATTGAGCTGGGCGACAAACTTTGCCACCGTTCCGCCGCCGCCGGCGTCCACCTTGCCCAGTTCCGAAGTCTGCCAGACGACACCCTCCCTTTGGAAGGCGAGGCGAATTTCGCCCACGAACTCCGCGCTCGCATCGTTCGAGCCGCTCTTCCCGCGTGCGCCCGTGAACTTGCAGAGGGCGGTGCCGCAGGAGAGGATGGCGGCGTTGTTCTTCTCGTAGACGCCCGCGAAATTGGGGTCGTATGCGGCGGTGACGTCCGAGGAGAGGCACTTGGAGGCAAAGCGGACCTTGCGGAAGGACGCGCCGAGGGCCAAGGAGATCTCCTCCATGAGATCCTCGTAGACCTTGCACTGGATGCCCGTCGTGCCCTCACTGCCGATCTCCTCCTTATCCACGAGCATGGCGAGCACGGTGTGTTTGCTCTCGTTTTCGAGGACCGCGGTCAAAGCGGGATAGGCGCACACCCTGTCGTCGTGGCCGTACGCGCCGATGAGTGCGCGGTCAAAGCCGACGTCACGTGCGCGGAAAGCGGGGACGGCAGAAAGCTCCGCGGAGAGGAAGTCCTCCTCGCACATGCCGTATTTCTCATGAAGAATACTTAAGACGTTGAGTTTGATCTTCTCCGAGGCCTCTTCGTCCTCATAGGGGAGGCCGCCGACGAGCACGTTGAGCTGTTCGCCCTCGATGAGCTTTGCCGCACTCCCGCCCATCTGCTCCTGTCCGAGGTGGGGCAGAAGGTCGTTGATGTAGAACACGGGGTCACCCTCCTCTTCGCCCACGCGGATATTCACCTTGCTGCCGTCCTTCAAGACGACGGTGCCGTGCAGGGCGAGCGGGATGGCGGTCCACTGGTACTTCTTGATGCCGCCGTAGTAGTGCGTCTTGAGAAAGGCCATGCCGTCCGCCTCGTAGAGCGGATTCTGCTTAATGTCGATGCGGGGCGCGTCGATGTGGGAGGCGATGATACGGATGCCGTCCTCCTCCAAATTTTTGGTGCCAACGCGGAACACGACGACGGACTTGCCGCGGTTGACGAAATACTTCTTGTCGCCCGCCTTCAAAGGGTCGCCGAACTTGTACTCCGTGAAGCCCTTCTTCTTTGCGAGGGCGACGCTCTCGTCGCACGCCTCGCGCTCCGTCTTGGCGGCGTCGAGGAAGGCCTTGTACCCCTCGGCATAGTCGAAGATGGCCTTCTTCTCCTCCGCGGAAGCCTTCTCGAAATAATTGACCTTCTTATAGGCAAGTTCCTTCTGAAGCTCTTGCCCTTTACTTGTTTTTTCAGACATATGTGAAACCCTCCAAACGCAATGGTTTTTTATCATTATAGCATGTTTTTTTGCCGTTTGCAAGCCGAACGCACACGCGCCTTAAAAGCACTTTTCGAGGCGGGAACGCTTACAGGTCTCGATGTTGCCGCAGCGGTAACAGAGTTCGTTCTCGCACACCCCCTCCCTTTCGAAGGCGACAAGGTTGCCCACCGTGGTCTCGGCGATGTTCTTGAGGGCCTCCTGCGTGAGGAAGGCCTGGTGGGAGGTGACGATGACGTTGGGCATGGAGATGAGGCGGGCGAGGGTGTCGTCCTCCACGATGTGCCCCGAAAAATCCCGGAAGAAGAGGTCGGATTCCTCTTCATAGACGTCGAGAAGGGCCGCGCCCACCTTGCGCGCCTTGATACCCTCGAGGAGGGCCTCCGCGTCGATGAGCGCGCCGCGGGAGGTGTTGAGCAGGATGACCCCCTTCTTCATCTTTCCGATCGCCTCCGCGCCGATGAGGTGGTAGGTCTCCTCGGAGAGCGGGCAATGCAGGGAGATGATGTCGCTCCTTTCAAACAGTTCCCCGAGGGAAACATAGGAAAATCCCTCCGCCTGCCCGGGGAATTTGTCGTATGCGAGGACATTCATGCCGAACCCCTTGCAGATGTCGATGAAGATGCGGCCGATCTTGCCCGTCCCGATGACGCCCACCGTCCTTCCGTGCAGGTCGAACCCCGTCAGCCCCGAGAGGGAGAAGTTAAATTCCTTCGTGCGGTTATAAGCCTTGTGGATGCGCCTTACGGACGTCAGAAGGAGTGCCATGGCGTGTTCTGCGACGGCGTAGGGGGAATAGGCGGGCACGCGCACGACGTGGATCTTCTTGTAGCAATGTTCGATGGCGACGTTGTTGTACCCCGCACAGCGGAGCGCGATGATGCGCACGCCGAAGGAGAAGAGCCTGTCCACGACCTCCTCTCCCACCTCGTCGTTGACAAAGACGCA
Source organism: uncultured Clostridia bacterium (assembly GCA_947629675.1). Lineage (GTDB taxonomy): Bacteria > Bacillota > Clostridia > Christensenellales > Borkfalkiaceae > Gallimonas. Next base: position 49,922 of record CANREM010000004.1, on the reverse strand, counting down.
CACGCCGTCGAACCCGCGGGCAAGCTCTACGGTGTCAAGCGAAAGTTTGGCCTCGTAGAACTTGAATTCCACCCCGTACCGCTTGCCCTCTTCCGTGAAATAGGGAATGTCGTAATCCTTTGTATCGAAAAATGCGATCTTCATAATAGGCCTCCGTCTCTATGTAGCGGGAACCCCACGGGACTTTTTCATGAAAGATAAGAGGCAAGGGTGCATCCCCTGCCTCTTCTGTGTCAAACAAGTTCGATGATGGCCGTCTCGGAGCCGTCGCCGCGGCGACGGCCGAGGAGGTAGATGCGGGTGTATCCGCCGCCCTGCCCCAGCTCTTCTTTGCGCTGTGCGTATTTGGGTGCGATCTCGTTGAACAGCTTCTCCATGAGGGGATGTTGCACCTTCCCGACGCGCTTGCGGTAGTCGCTCTTCTTCTCGTTGAACGCCTTGATCTCCTGAAGGTCGTACGTCTTTGCCATGATGGCGCGACGTGCGGCGAGCTTCTTGGGACCATCCTTGTAGGCGGTCGTCTTGACCTGCTTGCCCTTCTTGTCCTTGGCGACGACTTCGATCTCGATGACGTCCTCATAGGAATTGACGGCCTTGGTGATCAGCTTCTCGACGTAGGGGCGAAGTTCCTTCGCACGCGCTGCCGTCGTTTCGATTTTTCCGTACCAAAGGAGCTGGGACGCCTGATTCCTTAAGATCGCGAGCCGCTGCTCCGTTGTTCTGCCCAATTTACCCGGCATGGTTTAATCCTCCTTTTTTTCGAGCGAAAGACCGTACGCTTCGAGCTTCTGAATGACTTCGTCGAGGGACTTCTTGCCGAGGTTTCTTACCTTCAGCATGTCCTCCTCCGTGCGGCGAATGAGGTCTTCCACGGTGTGAATGTTCGCTCTCTTCAAACAGTTGTAGGAACGGACGGAGAAGTCCATATCCTCGATCTTCATGGAGAGAATCTGCTGCTGCTTGTCGTCGTCCGTCTTGACGAGGATATCCATATCCTTGATGGTATCCGAGAGGTTGACGAACAGATTGATGTGGTCCTGCATGATCTTTGCCGCGAGCGACACGATCTCTTTGCCCGAGAAGGTCCCGTCCGTCCATACTTCGATGGTGAGACGGTCGTAGTCGATGTTCTGCCCGACGCGGGCGGATTCCACTTGGTAGTTGACCTTCTTGACAGGGGTATAGATGGAATCGATGGGGATATAGTCGATGGGCGAATTGGGCTTTTTGTTGTCCTTCGCGGGATGGTATCCGCGGCCGCGGCCGATCGTGATCTCCATATCGATCTTCCCGCCCTCGTCGATGGTGCAGATGTATTGATCGGAGTTGATGATCTCCACTTCCGCATCCTGCGAAATATCCGCAGCCGTGACGTGCGCGGGGCCTACCTTGCAAAGGTGCAAGGTCTTGGTGTAGTCCTTATCGGTCACTCTCGTCTTGATGGCGAGGAGCTTCAAATTCAGGATGATCTCGGTGACGTCCTCCTTGACGCCCGGAATGGCGCAGAACTCGTGCTTGACGGTCCCGTCCATGAATCTGATCCCTTGCGCCGCCGCCCCCGGGAGAGCCGAAAGGAGAATTCTTCTGAGACAGTTGCCTATCGTAAGACCGAAACCCTTCTCGAGCGGTTCGACGACGACCTTCGCATAAGATCTGTCCTCGTTCTCCACGACCTCGATCTTGGGCATATCCATTTCGATCATATGGTATCCTCCTTCAACTTGGAATTACTTGGAGTACAACTCGACGATCATATGCTCTGCAATCTGACTATCGACGTCCTCTCTCATCGGAAGCGTCAAAACTTTCCCCTCGAGCTTCTCGCTGTCGAACTCGAGCCACTTCGGGATGTTCGTGATCTTCGCACCCTTGAGGTTTTCGAAAAATTTATTGTCCTTCTTGTTCTCTTTGACGGCGATCACGTCCCCGACCTTCACGCTGTAAGAAGGCACGGTGACCGTCCTGCCGTTGACGGTGAGGTGCGCGTGGTTGACGAGTTGCCTTGCCTGCGTGCGGGACGCGCCGATCCCCATACGGAACACGACGTTGTCCAGCCTGCGCTCCAAAAGCTGAAGCATGTTCTCGCCCGCGACGCCCTTCATGCGGGCCGCGACCTCGTAGTAGTGGCGGAACTGCCCTTCCTGAACGCCGTAGATGCGCTTGGTCTTTTGCTTCTCACGAAGCTGCAATCCGTACTCGGAGACCTTCTTTCTCATCGCGCTCGGAGCCTTCCCGGGAGGGGTGGGCCGCTTATTGAAGGGGCACTTCTCCATGTAGCACTTGTCGCCCTTCAAAAAGAGCTTGCCGCCTTCTCTTCTGCAAAGTTTGCATTTTGCGTCTCTGTAAACTGCCATTTTCTACCCTCCTTAAACTCTTCTGCGCTTGGGCGGACGGCATCCGTTGTGCGCGATCGGGGAAACGTCGGAAATGAGCGTGACCTCAAGCTCGCAATTCGCAAGGGCGCGGATCGCGGATTCCCTGCCTGCGCCGGGGCCTTTCACATACACTTCTACGCTGCGAAGCCCGTGTTCCTTCGCGGCCTTTGCCGCCGTCTCCGTGGCCATCTGTGCCGCAAACGGGGTGCCCTTCCTCGAACCTTTGAATCCGAGGGAGCCTGCGCTCGACCAGCTGATGGCGTTGCCGTTCAGATCGGTAAATGTGACGAGGGTATTGTTGAAGGTGGATTGGATATGGACCTGACCCTTGTCCACCTTTTTGAGTTCTCTTCTCTTACGCGAAGCGACTGTTCTCTTCTGACCTGCCATATTTCGCTCTCCTTACTTCTTCTTGTTCGCGACGGTACGGCGAGGACCCTTGCGCGTTCTCGCGTTGCGCTTCGTGCTCTGGCCGCGGACGGGAAGGCCCTTTCTGTGGCGAACCCCGCGATAGCACCCGATCTCCATGAGCCGCTTGATGTTGAGGCTGGTCTGGCCCCTCAGCTCACCCTCGACCGTGAGGTTGTGATCGATATATTCTCTTAACTTGGACACTGCGGTCTCGTCGAGATCCTTGACCCGCGTATCGGGATCGATCCCCGTAGCGGAAAGGATCTGGCGGGATGTCGCAAGTCCGATCCCGTAGATATAAGTGAGGCCGATCTCGACCCGCTTCTCTCTCGGTAAATCCACACCGGCAATACGTGCCATGTACTTTGTAACCTCCGTGATTTCGGTAAAATATTTCTATTCACTCCGCTCCCGCGGCGGCGCAGTGGAAAATGCGCTTCCCGCCGGGACGGTCATTTTCAAATTCCGGCAATTCGCATTGCCGCATTCGGGCCATTAATGCGCAGAATAAGCCGACTTTCCGCAACGCTTTTTGCGGAACCTCGGCTTGTCTTATGCGTTTTCGGCGGCTTTTCGGAAAAAACCACAGAAAATTATACCATGCCCTTGATATTTTGTCAACTGATTTTAGCCCTGTCTTTGCTTATGGCTCTTATTTTTCGAGCAGATCACCATAACTTTGCCGTTTCTCTTGATGACCTTGCACTTGTCGCACATGGGTTTTACGGAAGGTCTGACTTTCATTTTCGTTACCTCGTTTTAATGTTGGTGGGTGGGACACACGCGCGTTCTTGTCGCCCCTGCAAGGGGAGATGTCACGTAGTGACAGAGGGGTTTTTAACCCTTTCCCCCGCTTCGCGGGTACTTTCCCTTTCAGGGACAGCACGGGATCGAACAATCGAATCGGCGCGGTTAGTTTTTACTTCTCCAGGTGATGCGGCCCTTGGTGAGGTCGTACGGGCTCATCTCGAGCTTGACTGCGTCCCCTTCGATGATCCTGATGTAATTCATGCGGAGCTTGCCCGAGATATATGCGGTGATCACATGCCCGTTGGCAAGGCGCACTTTGAAGTTGGCGTTGGGGAGTGCCTCGATGACTCTGCCCTCTGTTTCGATCACGTCGTCTTTCGACATTCTTACTCTCCTTTCACCCTCAGAGGGTGAGAATCTCAACGCCGTCATCGCGGATCACGACGGTATTTTCGTAGTGTGCCGCAGGCCTTTTATCGAGGGTAACGGCCGTCCAGCCGTCGGATAGTGTCTTTACCTTGAAGGTCCCCGCCGCGATCATCGGCTCGATGCAGATGACCGCTCCCGCAGGGAGGCGCATGCCCGTGCCCCGCTTGCCGTAGTTGGGGACGGAGGGATCTTCGTGCATCTCCCTCCCGATGCCGTGCCCCGTGTAGGCACGGATGACGGAGAAGCCGTTCCCCTCGGCATGGGTCTGTACCCTGTAGCCGATGTCGAAAAGCGGCGTGCCCGCCTTTAGCCCTTCGATCGCCTTGAAGAAACATTCCTCCGTGACCCGGACGAGCTTTTTCTTCTCGGGACTGACTTCGCCGATGCAGAACGTTCTCGCGCCGTCGCCGTGGAAGCCGTTCTTGTAGGCACACAGATCGACGCTGACGATGTCGCCCTCTTCGATGACCCTATCGTCGGGGATCCCGTGGACGACGACTTCGTTCACGGAGACGCACGCCGAAGCGGGATAGCCGTAGTAGCCGAGGCAGGAAGGCTCCGCCCCGCTCGCCTTGATGAAATCATAGACGAGGGCATCCACTTCCTTCGTCGTCATCCCCGCACAGATGTGCTGCCCGACATATTTGAGACAGTCGCGGACGACGGCGTTCGGCTCGCGCATGAGCGCGATCTCCTCTTCACTCTTGACGAAGATCATGACTTTTGGGAGAGCGGGTCGAGGACGGCCTTGATCTCATCGAACAGCACTTCCGCAGGAGCCTCGCTGCCCGTGAAATTGAGGATGATGCCCTTCTTCGTGTAGTAATCGATGAGCGGTGCCGTCTGCTCGTTGTAGACGTTCAGGCGGCTCTGCACGGTCTCGGGATTGTCGTCCTTGCGGCGGTAGAGTTCCCCGCCGCAGCGGGCGCACGTCGTCACGCCGTTCAGGGTGGAGACGTGGTAGCTCTCGCCGCATTCCTTGCACACCCTTCTCCCGCAGAGGCGATCGAGAAGGAGTGCCTGGTCGATGTTGATGTTGACGACGCCGTCGATATGGGCGAACGTGTCGAGTGCCTCCGCCTGAAAGAGATTGCGGGGGAAGCCGTCTAAAAGATAGCCGTTGCCCTCCTTGATATCCGCCCACGTGAGACGGTCTTTGACGATCTCACAGGTGACGGAGTCGGGCACAAGCTCGCCCGCATCCGTATAGGACTTGGCGAGTTTGCCGATCTCGGTCCCGTTCTTGATATTCGCACGGAAGATGTCCCCCGTGGAAATATGGACGATCCCGTAACGAGCGGAGATCTTGGTGGCTTGCGTACCCTTGCCGGCACCCGGTGCGCCAAGAAGGATCAAATTCATACACAACCTCTTATTTATGGGGAGTGGGTGGGACTTCGTAATTCAGGATCCTTCGACTTCGGCTTCGCCTCCGCTCAGGATGACGCGAGTACCCATCGGACTTCGTAATTCGGGATCCTTCGACTTCGGCTTCGCCTCCGCTCAGGATGACGCGGGTTGACCAATGCGGTTTATTACCCGTTATTGGTTTCGTTAAAACGCGGAGAAGCAAACAAGGCGAGGAGAAGGAGCATTTCCGCAGGGAGCGTACTCTTTCGTACGTGACCAAGGAAAGCGCATCTTCGACGAAGCATTGCGAAGCTTATACGCGTTTCGTTTACTTCAAGAAGCCCTTGTAAGTCTTCATCATGATCTGCGATTGAAGCTGCTTATCAAACTCGAGCGCGACGGAGACGACAATGAGGATACCCGTCGTGGAGAACACGTTGACGAGGCTTGCACTGCCCGTCCAGCTGAACGCGATCGAGGGGATGAAGGCGAGGAGGGTGAGGAAGATCGCGCCGAAGAGCGTAATGCGCTTGTTGATCTTCTTGAGGTATTGAGCGGTCGGCTTGCCGGGACGGATGCCCTGGATGAAGCCGCCGTTGCTCTGGATCTGCTTGGCCACATCGTCGGGATTGAATTCCATCTGCGCATAGAAGAATGCAAATGCGAAGATGAGAAGGCAGAGAGCCACGGAATAGATGACGCGGCCGTACCACATCGGCGAATTGCCCGAGAACCAGATCGCAAGCCTCTGATGCGCAGGGTTGGACTGCGGCACAAAGAAGCTGATGATCATGGACGGGAAGGAAAGGATCGCGAATGCGAAGATGAGAGGCATGACGCCGCTTCCCGTGATCTTCATGGGGATGACGCTGCTCTGCCCGCCATACATCTTGGTCCCGCGCACCTGCTTTGCATACTGCACGGGGATCTTCCGCTCTGCCAGATCGACATAGACGATGAAGAAGAACAGAAGGACTGTGATGACGATGAAAAGCCCGATGGAGAGAAGGCTGTTGAGGTTCCCGGCGAAGAGGTTCCTGAACTCGCTGACGATGGAGATACCGCCCGTCGAGAGGATACCGATGAAGATGATCATCGAGATCCCGTTGCCGATGCCGTAGTCGGTGATGCGTTCGCCGAGCCACATGACGAGCATCGCGCCTGCCGTGTAGACGATCGTCATATAGACGCCCGTGAACCACGTCGAATTGTAGAATGCAGAGGTGTCGAGCGCGTCCTGCTGGGTCGCGAAGTTGACGATGATACCGACGGACTGCACGATCGCGAGGATGATGGTGAGGATCCTCGTGTAGAACGTGATCTTCTTCCTGCCCTCTTCTCCCTGTTTGGAGAGCCTCTCAAGGTAGGGGATACCCACCGTGAGCAGCTGGATGATAATGGACGCGTTGATGTACGGTCCGATGCCGAGCGCAAAGAGCGTGCCGTTCGCGAGCGCATTGCCCGTGATGCCGCTCATGAGTTCCAGAAAGGCGTTGCCCTGGATCGCTTTGCCGAATTCCGCCCTCAACATTCCGGGTACGGGGATGTAGCACCCGAGACGGAAGATGAAGAGGATGAGAAGGGTCAGAAGCAACTTCTTCCTGATGTCTTTATTGCGAAAGGCGTTTTTGATGGTTTCAAACATAATTCACTCCTTTCATGCGCGCATAAATGCCCCGCGGAGCGTCATTCGATGACTTCCGCCGTGCCGCCCGCGGCTTCGATCGCCGCCTTGGCAGTCTCGGAAAACTTTGCAGCTTTCACGGTGAGCGCGACTTCCAGCTTCCCGCCGCCGAGGACTTTCAGCCCGACGTTGTTCTTCACTTCCTTTGCAAGGCCGTTCTCGACGACAAAGCCGTAATCCACGACCGTGCCCGCGGGAAGGGCGTTCAAAGCGGAGAGATTGACGATCATATAGTCCTTCCCCCACTTGTTGTGGAAACCGCGCTTGGGGATCCTGCGTGCGAGCGGCATCTGGCCGCCCTCGAAGCCCGGACGGACGCCGCCGCCCGAACGCGCCCACTGGCCCTTATGGCCCTTTCCGCTCGTCTTACCGAGCCCGGAGCCGATGCCGCGGCCAAGGCGTTTTTTCGTAGTTCTCGCTCCCTCTGCGGGAGATAACGTATCGATTCTCATAACTTGCCGTCTCCTTAAATGACCTCGACCTTCACGAGGTGCGCCACTTTCTTGAGCTGACCCTGAAGGGTGGGGCTGTCCTTTTCGAAGGTGTTGGTGGAATTGAGCTTCTTGAGGCCGAGCGCGGCGACGGTCGCCTTGACGGCTTTCACCTCACCGATGGGGCTTTTTGTAAGCGTAACTTTGATCATTTCCTGCCTCCTTTCAGCCCACGATCTCTTCGACGGTCTTGCCGCGAAGTGCCGCAAATTCTTCGGCGGTCTTGAGGGACGCAAGCCCCGCGACCGTTGCTTTGATGCAGTTGATCGGGTTCTGCGTGCCGTGAGACTTCGTTCTGATGTTCTTGATGCCTGCGGCCTCCATGACTGCACGCACGGGACCGCCCGCGATGACGCCCGTACCTTCGGCAGCGGGGAGCATCAGGACTGCGCCCCTGCCGAACTTGCCGACGACTTCGTGCGGGATGGTCGTATTCACGATGGAGACGTTGATCATGCTCTTCTTCGCAGCCTGCGTCGCCTTCTCGATCGCCTCGGGAACTTCCTTGGATTTCCCCATGCCGTAGCCGACCTTTCCGTTCCCGTCGCCCACGACGACGAGCGCGGCGAAACGCATATTCTTGCCGCCCTTCACCGTCTTGGATACGCGGTTGATCTGGATGGTCTTTTTGATGAGGCCGTCGTTTTCTTCCTGTCTTCTTTGAGGTCTGTTTTCTCTTGCCATTTTATGCCTCCTCAGAAATTCAGCCCGGCTTCACGTGCGCCGTCTGCAAGCGCGCGGACGCGCCCCGTGTAGTTGTAGCCGCCCCTGTCGAACACGACTGTCTCGATCCCCTTGGCCTTCGCGCGCTCTGCCGCGATCTTGCCGACGATCTTCGCCGCTTCCGTCTTGTTCTTGCCGGCGACCTCGCCCGCGACCGCGCTCTCAAGGGTGGAAGCGGATGCAAGTGTAACGCCGTTCACATCGTCGATGAATTGCACATAGATGTTCTTTGTGCTTCTGTAGACGCTCAGGCGAGGGCATTCGGGGGTACCCGAAAGCGTTTTCCTGACGCGTGCATGGCGGCGTTGTCTCACCGCATTTTTATCGATTCTTGTTATCATAGTCCACGCTCCTTTACTTCTTACCCTTGCCCGAAGTCTTGCCTTCCTTGTGTTCGACATGCTCGCCCTTGTAGCGGATGCCGTACCCATGGTAGGGTTCGGGGATGCGCACCGAACGGAGATCCGCCGCGACCTGACCGACAAGCACCTTGTCGATCCCCGTGACGGTGATGTCCGTGGGAGTGGGGCATTCGAGCTTGATGCCCTCGGGCTGTACGAACTCGACGGGGTGGGAATAACCGACATTGAGAACGAGCTTCGTTCCCTGCATCTGGCCCTTCCAGCCGACGCCCTTTATTTCGAGTGCCTTTGTGAAGCCCTCGGAGACGCCCTTCACCATGTCGGCGATGAGCGCGCGGTATAACCCGTGGAAGGCATTGGTCTGCTTCTCTTCGTCGCCCGCGAGAATGTGAACTTCCGCGCCATCGACCTTGACGTCGATGTTGCCCTTCACTTCGCGCGAGAGCGTCCCCTTGGGACCCTTGACGGTGACGACCTTGTCTTTGAATTCCACAGCGACGCCCGCGGGAACTGCGATTACCTTTTTACCGATCCTCGACATCTTGTTCCCTCCTTAATAGACGTAGCAAAGTACTTCGCCGCCGACACCGAGTGCCTTGGCCTTCTTGTCCGTCATGATGCCCTTGTTCGTGGAGATGATGGCGATGCCGTATCCCTCGAGGACCTTGGGCATGTTCTTCGCACCCGTGTAGCTGCGGAGGCCGGGCTTGGAGACGCGCTGAAGCCCCCCGATGACCGACTTGCCGCCCGCGTACTTGAGCGTGATGACGATGACGCCTTCGTGTTCGTTCTCGACGAAGTCAACGGCGGAGACATAACCTTCCTCCAAAAGGATGCGGGCGATCTCCTTCTTCATGTTGGAAGCGGGGACCTCCACCTTCTCCTTGCGGACGGTGAGTGCATTTCTCATTCTTGTGAGCATATCTGCGATGGGATCTGTCATTTCATGCCTCCTTACCAGCTCGCCTTTCTCACGCCCGGGATCTGGCCCTTGTAGGCCAGCTCTCTGAAGCAGATACGGCAAATGCCATACTTCCTGAGTACGGCGTGCGGTCTGCCGCAGATCGAGCAGCGCGTGTATGCGCGCGTCGAGAACTTCGGTGTTTTCTGCTGTTTATTGATCATTGATTTCTTAGCCATGTCGTCTTCTCCTTACTTCTTGAAGGGCATCCCGAGCATCGCGAGAAGCTCTTTTGCCTCTTCGTCCGTCTTCGCCGTCGTGACGATGGCGACGTCCATCCCCCTGATCTTCTCGACCTGATCGTAGGTGATCTCGGGGAAGATGAGCTGTTCCTTCAGCCCGAGGGCGTAGTTCCCTCTGCCGTCGAACGCCTTATCCGACACGCCGCGGAAGTCGCGCACGCGGGGAAGGGCGATGGAGACGAGCTTATCGAAGAAATCGTACATCCTGCGGCCGCGGAGGGTGACCTTGAGGCCGATGTTCATGCCCTCGCGGAGCTTGAAGTTTGCGACCGACTTTGTCGCCTTGCGGTAGATGGGCTTCTGGCCTGTGATCTGCGCAAGTTCCTTCTCTACCGTCTGCATGGACTTCTGGTTGTCCTTGATGTCGCCGAGGCCCGTGTTGATGACGATCTTCTCGAGCTTGGGTACCTGCATGACGGAGGTGTAGCCGAACTTCTTGATGAGTGCGGGGACGACCTCTGTCTCGTAAAAAACGCGGACCCTGCTCTTTTCCATGGGGGCTGCCGCCTTCTCGGGAGCGGCTGTCTTCTTTGCGGTTTTCTTTTCTGCCATGTTACACCTCCCCCCTTATTCCTTCGTCTCTTCGGTCTCGGCCTTCTGGCTGCGCTTTCTGACGCGCTTCTTGGGTGCCTCTTCCTGCGCAGTCTCTTCGGTCTTGGCCTTGAGCTTCTTTGCAAATGCCTTGTCGAGGCTTGCGCCGCACTTCTTGCAGACGCGGACTTTCTTCCCGTCTACGAAGGCGTGCCCGACGCGCGTCGCCTTGCCGCACTTGTCGCATACCACCTCCACGTTGGAGACGGAGATGGGTGCCTCTTCGGTGACGATGCGGGAGGTATCCGTCGATTTTCTCGCCTTCTCGTGCTTATGCACGATGTTGACGCCCTCGACGATGACCGTCTCGCTCTTCGGGTCGGTCTTTAAGACCTTCCCCTGCTTGCCCTTATATTTGCCCGTGATGACGAGGACATTATCGTTAACTTTGACTTTCATGGCTCACAGCACCTCCGGAGCAAGAGAGATGATACGCATGTAATCCTTCTCTCTGAGTTCTCTCGCGATCGGCCCAAAGATACGCGTGCCCTTGGGCTGTTTCTGCGCGTCGATGATGACCGCCGCATTGTCGTCGAACCGGATGAAAGTGCCGTCCGCCCTGCGGATGCCCTTCGATGTCCTGACGATGACCGCCTTCACGACTTCGCCCTTCTTCACCGCGCCGCCGGGGTTGGCCGTCTTGACGCTGGCTACGATGACGTCGCCGATATTTCCGCTTCTTCTGAAACTGCCGCCCAGCACGCGGATGCACATGATCTCCTTCGCGCCCGAATTATCGGCGACCTTCAGTCTCGTTTGAGGTTGAATCATATATCTAATCCTCCTCCCTTACTTCGCCTTCTCGACGATCTCGGCAACGCGCCAGTTCTTATCCTTCGAGAGCTTGCGCGTCTCGACGATACGTACCTTGTCGCCAACGCCGCACGAATTGAGTTCGTCGTGCGCCTTGAATTTCTTCGTATGGGTGATCGTCTTTTTGTAGACGGGGTGCTTGCGCTTGTCCGTCACGGCGACGACGACCGTCTTATCCATCTTGTCGGATACGACGACGCCCACTCTTTCTTTTCTCAGATTTCTTTCCATGTTCCTGCCTCCTTACGCCTTCGCCTGCCGCGCGCGGATCTCGGTGTTCACCCTTGCGATATCCCGCTTGCAGGTCCTGATGGACACGGGATTCTCAAGCTGCCCGCTCGCATGACGGAAGCGGAGATTGAATAGCTCGCTCTTGAGTTCCTGAAGTTTGGTATTCAGCTCGGCATCGGACATGTTGTGGAATTCGTTTTTCATCGCACTTCACCGCCCTTCTCCGTATTTTCGGCGGGGACTTCCGCCTCTTTCTTGATAAACTTGCATTTGACGGGGAGCTTGTGGGCCGCAAGGCGCATTGCCTCGCGCGCCGTCTCCTCGGGAACGCCCGCCATCTCGAACATCACTCTGCCCGGTTTGACGACGGCGACCCAGAATTCCACCGCACCTTTTCCCGAACCCATACGGGCTTCGGCGGGGTGACGGGTGATGGGCTTGTGGGGGAAGATGTCGATCCATACCTGCCCGCCGCGCTTGATGAAACGCGTCATTGCGATACGGGCCGCCTCGATCTGGTTGGACTTGATCCAGCCCGCCTCTTCGGCGACAAGGCCGTAATCGCCGTAGGCGATCGTGTTTCCCTTATGCGCCGCGCCCTTCAGGGAGCCGCGGTGCTGCTTTCTTCTCTTGACTCTCTTGGGAATTAACATTACTTGCCTCCTTCCGGCTTCTTGGCACCCTTCAGAACGTCGCCCTTGTAGATCCAGCATTTTACGCCGATCATGCCGAACGTTGTGTGTGCTTCCGCAAAGCCGTAGTCGATGTCGGCACGCAGCGTCTGAAGCGGGATGGAACCCTCGTTGTAGTGTTCGGTGCCCGCGATCTCACGGCCGTCGAGACGGCCCGAGACCTGCATCTTCACACCCTTGACGCCTGCGCGCATCGTCTTGCCGATCGCCTGCTTCATCGCCCTTCTGAAGGACGTGCGTTTCTCGAGCTGGGCGGCAACGTTCTCCGCGACGAGCTGTGCGTCCGCGTCGGGCTTTCTGACTTCAATGACGTTGATGATGACCTGCTTGCCCTTGACGAGCTTGGAAAGGTCCTTCTTGATGACCTCGATCTCCGCGCCTGCCTTCCCGATGAGAACGCCGGGACGGCCCGTATGGATGGTGACGACGAGCTTGCCCGCCGCCCTCTCGATGAGGATGCGGGAGACGGCCGCCGCATAGTATTTCTTCTTGATGAAGGTGCGGACGGTGTGGTCCTCCTTGAGATATGCCGCGAATTCCTTCTTGTCGGCGTACCACTGTGTATCCCAATCTTTGATGACTCCGACACGGAGCCCATGAGGATTAACTTTCTGTCCCATTACAGTTCTCCCTCCGCTTTCTTCACGTCAAGAATGACGGTGATGTGGCTCGTTCTCTTGAGGATCGCATGCCCTCTGCCCTTGGAGACGGGCTGCATGCGCTTGAGGCTCGTGCCGCCGTTCGCATAGCACTCGGCGACGAAGAGGTCGTCCCTGTCCATGCCCTGGTTGTGTTCGGCGTTCGCAACGGCACTCATGAGTACCTTCTTCGTAGGCTCCGAGCCGCCGCCCGTAACGTTCTCGAGGATGGCCTGCGCCTCTTTCACGCTCTTGCCGCGGATGAGGTCGAGGACCGTTCTCACTTTATAGGGAGAAACTCTGATATATTTTGCGACCGCGTAGGGGCGTTTCTCACGTCTTTCCTCTACTCTCTCGGTCTTTTTCTTCATATTGCCTGCCATGACCTATCCTCCTTATTTCCCGGGCGCAGTGGATTTCGCCGTGTGACCTTTGAATGTTCTCGTGGGAGCGAACTCGCCGAGCTTGCAGCCCACCATATCCTCGGTGATATACACGGGAACGTGCTTCCTGCCGTCGTAGACGGCGATCGTGTGCCCTACCATCTGGGGGAATATCGTTGACGCTCTCGACCACGTCTTGAGCACCTTCTTCTCGTTTGCCGCGTTGAGAGCTTCGATCCTTGCAAGGAGCTTGGCTTCAACATAAGGCCCTTTCTTGACACTTCTCGACATTTTCCATTCCCTCCTTAATTGATCCTCTTGAGGATAAACTTGCTCGTCGGGTTCTTCTTCTTTCTCGTCTTATAGCCGAGAGCGGGCTTGCCCCAAGGGGTCTCCGGCCCTGCATGGCCGACGGGAGATTTGCCTTCGCCGCCGCCGTGCGGGTGGTCGTTGGGGTTCATGACCGCGCCGCGGACGGTGGGACGGATGCCGAGGTGACGGGTCTTTCCCGCCTTCCCGATGCGGATGATCTCGTGCTCGACGTTGCCGACCTGACCGATCGTCGCCCTGCACTCGACGGGGATAAGACGCATTTCGCCCGAAGGCATACGGATGGTCGCATACTTGCCCTCGCGCGCCATGAGCTGGGCGGAGATGCCCGCAGCCCGCGCGATCTGGCCGCCGCGGCCGGGTTTGAGCTCGATGTTGTGGAGCGTCGTACCGACGGGGATGGCCGAAAGGGGCAAGGTGTTGCCGACCTTGATATCCGCATTCGCGCCGCTCATCACTTTGTCGCCGACGTTGAGGCCGATGGGAGCGAGAATGTATTTCTTTTCGCCGTCGGCATAGGCGAGGAGCGCGATGTTGGCGCTGCGGTTGGGATCGTATTGGATGGACTTCACGGTGGCGGGGATCCCGTCTTTATTGCGCTTGAAGTCGATGATGCGGTACTTTCTCCTGTTCCCCCCGCCGATGTGACGGACGGTGATGCGGCCCGCATTGTTTCTGCCGCCCGACTTGCGCTGATCTTCGAGGAGGGCGCGCTCGGGCTTCGCCTTCGCGATCTCGCCGTACACATGCACCGTCATCAGACGGCGTGCGGGAGACGTGGGTTTATATCTCTTGATAGCCATTTCCTGTTTCCTCCGTTACTGCAACGCGCTGAAAAACTCGATCGCTTTGCTGCTTTCGGTGAGCGTGACGATCGCCTTCTTCGCCGTCGGCGTGTAGCCCTCGTTCCTGCCCATCCTCTTGAGCTTGCCGCGGCGGGTGACCGTGTTGACGCTCTTGACCTTCACGTCGAACATCTTCTCGACGGCGATCTTGATCTGCGTCTTGTTCGCCGTCTTGAGGACGGTGAACGTGTATCTCTTCGATGCGATGCCGTCCGTCGCCTTCTCGGTGAGAACGGGACTCAAAATGATATCTTCGGGTACCATATCAGCTCAAAGCCTCCTCAAGTTTTTTCACCGAGCCCTTCGTGAGGACGACGACGGTGTTCGCGACGATCTCATAGGTGTTGATCTCGCCGACGGAGATCGTGTGGAGGGTCGGAAGATTGCGCGCCGCGAGGATGACGTCGCTGTCCTGCTCGTCCATGACGACGACTGTGCGCTTGTCCAGCTTCAGAGCCTTCCTGAATGCCTCCATCTCCTTCGTCTTGGGAGCGGAGACCTTGAGGGCATCGACGACGAAAAGTTCCCCGTCGGCGAGCTTCTTGGAGAGTGCCGAGCAGAGAGCCCCGCGGCGTGCCGCCGTGTTCATCTTCTTGCTGAAATCACGGGACTTGGGCGCGAACACCACGCCGCCCTTGATCCACTGCGGTGCGCGGATGGAGCCTTGACGCGCTCTGCCCGTGCCCTTCTGGCGGTAGGGCTTCACGCCGCCGCCGCGGACTTCCGTCCGGGTGAGCGTGGACTTCGTGCCCTGCCTCTGGTTTGCAAGGTATGTGACGACCGCCTGATGGATGAGCGGTTCGTTATACTCTGCGCCGAAGACGGCGTCGCTCAGATCGACGGAGCCGACTTCCGCGCCCTTCATATCATAAACTTTCACGTTTGCCATAGTCTTGCTCCTTTTTTACTTCACGGTCGATTTGATGGTCACGACGCTGCCGCGGGGGCCGGGGATGGCACCCTTGATGAGGATCGCGTTGCGCCCTGTGTCCACCCGCACGATCTCGAGGTTCTGCACGGTGACGTTCTCGACGCCGTACTGCCCTGCGAGGTGCTTGTGCTTGAACACGCGCGAGGGATCGCTGATGGATCCCATGGAGCCGGGTTCCCTGTGCACGGGGCCGACGCCGTGCGTCTCTTTCAAGCGGTGCTGGTTCCATCTCTTGATGACGCCCGTAAAGCCGTGTCCCTTGCTCACGCCCGAGACGTCCACTTTGTCGCCTGCGGCAAAGATGTCCGCCTTGACGAAGTCGCCGACTTTGTAACCTTCAAGCCCCTTGACTTCCTTGAGGACTTTGCAGGGCTTGACGCCCGCCTTTTTGAACTGGCCGAGATCGGGCTTCGAGAGAGCCTTCTCCTTCGCCTCGATGAAGCCGAGCTTTAAGGCTGCGTAGCCGTCGGACTCGACCGTTTTCACCTGGACGACGGGGCAGGGGCCTGCTTCCACGACCGTGACGGGGATGACCTTCCCGTCCTCCGCAAAGATCTGGGTCATACCGACTTTGCGGCCGATGATTGCTTTACTCATAGATAAAGTTCACTCCTTTCCTTTTTATATATCGCGAATACCGCCTGCGCAGTATTACAACTTCACTTTGATATCGACGCCCGCGGGAAGATGGATGCTGTCGAGCAGTTTCGCGTTGGGCGAATAGATGTCGATGATCCTCTTGTAGGTGCGGAGTTCGAACTGCTCGCGCGAATCCTTATCTTTATGGGGACTGCGGAGGATGGTGACGATCTCGCGCTCCGTGGGAAGCGGGATGGGTCCCGAGATCTTCGCGCCGCCCTTCTGCATCGTCTCGACGATGCGGCTCGCAGCCTGGTCCACGAGTTCGTGGTCGTACGCCGAAAGTTTGATCCTGATTTTCTGACTTGCCATTTTTTTGCTCCTTAACTCTTATACGAACTTGTTAGTCTGCATCAACGCATCCGTGTGTGTCGAGGCTGTCTCATCAAAAAAACACTCGTTTTGCGGTGTTTTCTCGCAAAAGCCTCGGTCCGTCGCAGGAATCAAAGTCCCACATTTGTCAGCGGAAATTATCTGCCGAGGGGCTTTCGTCCTCGATTTTTCAGTAACTTCCCGCCTCAACCCTACACGCACGTTTTGCACGCGGCAAATGCCTGTGCATGGAGACACAGCCTTGTTTATTTTAGCACTTCGTCAAGTGGGTGTCAACGATTTGAAGGGTTTATCGGCGAATTTTTTTGGGATTTTTTGTTTTTTTTCGTCGAAAAAACAATTTTTTTGCCGAAAGCGTCTTTTGCCCGCATTTGATTGACATTCCCTTTGGTGCGTGCTAAAATTATCGCCGTTGTTTCCCCCGAGGGGGAAAAGAGGATAGAAATGGCCGCAACGCTTACCATCTTTGCCGTGACATGTCTTTGCATGATCCTTGCCGTACTCTTCGTTCCGAAGATAAAACTCGGCAGGATCCGCATCTCCTCCTTCTGGGTGGTCACCCTCATAGGAGCGTGCGTCCTCCTTGCGAGCGGACAGGTAAGCCCGGGGGCCGTCGGCTCCGCGCTCATCGCGGACACCGCCGTCAATCCTCTCAAAATTCTCGCCCTCTTCCTCTCGATGACGGTCCTCTCCGTCTTTTTGGACGAACTCGGGTTCTTCCACTTCTTTGCGAACGTCGTTCTGCGCAAGTCGGGAACGAGCCAGAGGCGGCTCTTCTTCCTCCTCTACCTCACCGTCTCCGCGCTCACCGTGTTCACCTCGAACGACATCATCATCCTCTCCTTCACCCCCTTCATCTGCTACTTTGCAAAGCATGCGAAGATCGATCCCGTGCCCTATCTCGTCGCGGAATTTACCGCCGCCAACACATGGAGCATGGCTCTCATCATCGGAAATCCCACGAACATCTATCTCGCGAGCGCGTTCGGCGTGGACTTTTTTTCCTATGTCGAATACATGATCGCCCCCACCGTGTGCGCGGGCGGGGTCGCCCTGCTCGTCCTATGGCTTCTTTTCCGCAAAAAGCTCTCCGCCCCCATCGAGCGGTGCGAGGAGGTCGTCGAGATGCCCGACAAAGTTTTGCTCGGCGTGGGTATCGCCCACCTTGCGGCCTGTACCCTCCTTCTCGCCGTCGGACCGTACTTCGGCCTCCCCATGTGGATCGTCGCCCTCTGCGCCGTGGGAAGCCTCTTCCTCTTCACGGGCGTCTATTCTATTATAAAAAAGGAAAGGCCGCGCGTCCTTCTCGGCTGTGTGAAGCGCGCCCCTTACGAACTCATCCCCTTCGTCCTTGCCATGTTCGTCATGGTGGTCGCCCTCGACGAAAAGGGGGTGACGGACGCGATCGCCGCCTTCTTCGGGGGCAGCCTTCCCGTCCTCAAATACGGCCTCTCCTCCTTCGCCGCCTCCAACCTCGTGAACAACATCCCGATGAGCGTGTTCTTCTCCTCCGTCCTCGAGGGAACAGGGTCGCTCCCCGCCGTATTCGCGACGGTCATTGGCTCGAATCTTGGGGCACTTCTCACTCCCGTGGGCGCGCTGGCGGGGCTTATGTGGAGTTCCATCCTCTCCCGCCACGAGGTGAAGTACGGCTACGGGAAGTTCGTGATGTACGGTGCCGCCGTCTCTATTCCCGCTCTTGCGGCCGCCCTCGGCACTTTGCAACTCGTGATGATTTAATAGCTTCTCGGCTCTTTTGCCCCAACCATGTCCGGAAGAGACCCTTTCGCCGCCGCGTGCTTCACCTCCCGCGGCGGCTTTTTTATTTATGATAAAAACAGCACCGACGCAGGGGCGTCGGTGCGGCCGGTCAATCCGTCTTTTTGTCCCTTCGGCGGCGTTTGGGAATGGCCTCCAGAAGGCGGCTCTTTACCGTGGCGGGAAGCATGGAGAGGCGAACCGCCGAGGTGTATTCGGCGAGCGTAGAGGCGCGGCGGACGGTCTGCCAGACGGCCTCCTTGCGGTCGTTGTTGCACTCCGCGCGCGTCAAAATGCGGTGGGCGGAGCGGATGAGCCGATCCACGATCGTCGACTGCGGGAAGGTCGCTTCGATGAGATATTCCTTCCCCGCCCCGAAGGGAACTTCCACGGCAAGCTCGTCCGAAAGCAGGGGCGCGGCTGCCCGCTCCTCTCCGTCGACGAGCAGTTTTACCTCCCCCTCGGGAACGTCGGCAAAGCGCACGAGGAGCTTGCGCGTTGCGGGCACGACGCCCTCATTCCCGTGCGAGGAGATGTGCAGTTTTTGCATGCCATCTCCCGCTACCATGTCGAAGTCGGTATAGAATTCTCGCACGCCATCCTCGGACATGGTATCCTCGTAGAGCGTATAATGGCCGTCGCCGCAATAGACGCGCACTTCGAGTTTTTCAGGGTTCTTCACCCCGTTCCCCTCGTCCAAGGAGAGGGGCACGACCGCGCCCGCCTTGGCAAAGACGGGCATCTCGTCGAGGGTGCGGAGGAGGGCTTTTTTCTGTCCGCCCGCAGCGACTGCAAAGCATTCGCCCGTAAAGACGTCCGTCCAGACGCCCTCGGGGAAAAAGAGCTTCACGCGGGCATAGCCGTCCCTGCCGCACTTCTCGGTGGCGGGGGCGACGAGAAGCTCGCTGCCGAAGTAGTACTCGTTCTCAAAGCGATACGCCTCCTCCTCTTTGTTGCGGTAGTAGAGCGGCTCGATGAGCGCGATCCCCTCCGTATGGGTGCGGCGGGCAGCCGTGTAGAGATAGGGAACGAGGCGATGGCGGAGGCGCAAGAAATTCGCGGCGATCTCCCCTCTTCCGTTCGAATAGGCAAACGGCTCCTTGGTGACCGTCTCCGAACAGCTACTGTGCAACCGGCAGATGGGACTGAACACGCCGAGCTGGATGAAGCGGACGTAGAGTTCGCCGTCCGTCTCCCCCTGCTGATGGCCGCCGATGTCGTGGCTCCACCACGTGTAGCCGATGTTGGAGGCAGTCGCGGTGAAAGCGGGGAGATATTCAAGCGTCTTCCATGTGATGAGGGTGTCCCCCGAGAAGCCGACGGGATAGCGGTGCGACCCGATCCCCGCATAGCGGGAGAGGATGAGCGGTGCGGCGTGCGTCCTCTTTGCCTCGAGATAGTGGTAATGGTTGAGTGCCCAGAGGGGGTCCAGCCCCTCCAATGCGGACTGCGTCCCCTGCTGCCAATCCACCCACCAGAACTCCACGCCCTCCTCTTCGAACGGCCTGTGCAGGATGGCGAAATAGTTGTTGATGAAGGCGGGGTCGGAGAAGTCGAACGCGACGGGAAGGAATTTGGAAGGGTCCCGCCCCATTGCACGCGACATCTCCTCGTACTGCGCCTCCCACCAGCGCACGCCGCCCGAGGGGTGCAAATTCAAGGTGACCTTGAGATCGCGGGCGGACAGTTCCTTCAAAAAGCCCGCGTGGTCGGGGAAGAGGTGCGTATTCCAGGTGTAGCCCGTCCAGCCGACGTTATCGGGAGTGACGCCATAGACGCGGGTGTTGCGCCCCGTCGCCTTGAGGCCGCAGTCCTCCTCGACGGAGTAGGAATAGTGCCAATCCATGTCGATCGTAGCGACCGAGAGCGGGACATGATATGCCTTGAACCGCTCGAGAAGGGTGAGATACTCCCGATCCGAATAGGCGTGATAGCGGCTCCACCAATTCCCGAGGGCGTACCGCGGGATCATGGGCGTGGGGCCTGTGAGCATGTAGAGGGCGCGCACCGCGGCGCGGTAGTCGCTCCCGAAGGCGAAGATGTATTCGTCCGTCCCCTCCCCGCATTCGGGGTGTACTTCGCCGTCCTCCCCGAGCGTCAGAGAGGCGGCGTCATCGAAGAGCGCGACGCCGTTTTTCGCACATACGCCCATGCCGAGCCTGATTTTTTCGGGGATCTTGCCATAGGTGTATACGTCGCCGTCGCAGCCGTCGAGGGTGCGGTAGGTGCCGAGAAGGTTCTCCCCATTGTCGAGTGCGATCTTCTCCCCGTCCAGCTCCACCGCGCAGTCCTCCCGCTTCTCGCGGAGGATGAGTTTGCACGCCGAAGTCCGGACGGTAAACGTGGTCTCGTCCTCATGTGTGACGAAATTTGTGGGTACCATGTCGCGGAACCATACCACCTGTGTGGCGTCGTCGCGGAATTTTTTCGAAGGACTATGCTCGAGACGGAAGAGCCGTTCGCCGAGGACGGTGACGCGGTAATCCCGCCAGAAGAGGATGTTCTTCTCATTTGCCTTGGGACGGGTCTCGGCGACAAGATGATCGAAAAGACGCATTGTTCGCTCCTATTTTTGTTTCTTATAGATGGGGAAAAGCATGCGGGTGTTTTGCTTATATGCCTTAAATCCCCGCTTGCGGGATTGGTGCTTGTCCGCCATCGGGATGCTTACGAGAAGGAAGAGGAGGGTGTTTGCAAACGCCCCCGCAATGAGGTACCAGCGGTGCGGCATGACGCAGACGAAGGCGAGCGCAACGCCCCACCACATCGCGATCTCGCCGAGATAGTTGGGATGGCGGGAATATTTCCAGAGGCCGCTCCTTATAAATCCGCCCGTGCCCTTCTTTCTGAAGGCGTGCATCTCGCAGTCCGCCGTGCCCTGCAAGAGGACGGCGAGAATGGAGAGAACGAAAAAGACGGCGCAACCCGCATTGAACGCGGGGTTCTCCATAAAGGTGAACGCGACGGGAAGCACGCATCCGTAGACGACGAGGGTGGGCACCATGTGGATGCCCAAAAAGTTGATGACGGGGTAAAATTTTCCCGTCTTTTCTCTGAGCATCCGGTACCGCCAATCCTCATGGCCCAGCCCGCGGAAGGTGTACGCCCAATTCGCCGTGAGACGGATGCCCCATACGAGAACAGCGACGAGCGGCAGGATGTGGACGGCGGAGAGAGGCTCTTCGCGGAAGGCAAAAGCCAGCACGATGACGATGGGCTGGACGCTCCAATACGGGTCGTATACGGAGGCGTTCCTGAAGATCAGACTGAAGATAAAGACGAAAACCGTGGCACCCATGTCCGCGATGAGGAGCTTCAACCAGAAGGAAAGCGGGAGCGCGAGGTAGATCCCGACGCCCGCACCCGCAGCGAACACATAGATGAGAAATATGATGAAAAAGCTCATCGCCCGTGAGATGTTTTTCATACCTTTCCCCCAAAATATCAAGAGAGCGGGCATGTTCGCCCGCTCCCCGCTTGCTTCTTACTTTGCCATGCCTTCCTGGACGGCAACGGCAACGGCGACGGTCGCGCCGACCATCGGGTTGTTGCCCATGCCGATGAGGCCCATCATCTCGACGTGCGCGGGGACGGACGAGGAGCCGGCAAACTGCGCATCCGAGTGCATTCTGCCCATCGTGTCCGTCATGCCATAGCTCGAAGGACCTGCCGCCATGTTGTCGGGATGCAACGTCCTGCCCGTGCCGCCGCCCGAGGCGACGGAGAAGTATTTCACGCCGTTTTCCACACACCACTTCTTATAGGTGCCCGCGACGGGGTGCTGGAAGCGCGTGGGGTTGGTGGAGTTGCCCGTGATGGAGACGCCCACCTTCTCGAGCTTCATGATGGCGACGCCTTCGGGAACGTTGTCCGCGCCGTAGCACTTGACCTTGGAGCGCGGCCCGTCCGAATAGGCGATCTGATTTGTGACCTTCACCGTCTCGGTGTAGGGGTCGAACACCGTCTCGCAATAGGTGAACCCGTTGATGCGGGAGATGATCATCGCCGCATCCTTGCCGAGCCCGTTCAAAATGACGCGGAGGGGGTTCTTCCGCACCTTGTTCGCGTTCATCGCAATGGAAATTGCGCCCTCGGCCGCCGCGAAGCTCTCATGCCCCGCGAGGAAGCAGAAGCATTCCGTCTCCTCGGAAAGGAGCATCTTGCCGAGGTTCCCGTGGCCCCTTCCGACCTGCCTGTTCTCGGCGACAGAGCCGGGGATGCAGAAGGATTGCAGGCCGATGCCGATGGCTTCCGCCGCATCCGCCGCCTTCTTGCAGCCCTTCTTGATGGCGATGGCCGCACCCACGGTGTAGGCCCAGACCGCATTCTCGAAGCAGATGGGCTGGGTGCCGCGCACGATCTTATCGCAATCTACGCCCTTGGCAAGGCAGATATCCTTGCATTCCTCGACGGAGGAAATGCCGTATTCCTTCAAAACCGAGTTGATCTTGTCGATCCTTCTCTCATATCCTTCAAACAGAGCCATTTTGCACCTCCTTATTCCTTGCGGGGGTCGATGTATTTGACCGCACCCTGATCTTCCGCGAACCTGCCGTAGTGCCCCATCGCCTTCTCCCAAGCCTCGTTGGGGGTAAGGCCCTTCTTGATGAAGTCGGTCATCTTGCCGAGGGAGACAAATTCATAGCCGATGACTTGGTTATCTTTGTCGAGTGCGAGGCGGGTGACATACCCCTCCGCCATCTCGAGATAGCGCACGCCCTTCGCCGCGGTCCCGTACATGGTACCCACCTGCGAGCGAAGTCCCTTGCCGAGATCTTCAAGTCCCGCGCCGATGACGAGCCCGTCGTCCGAGAACGCGGACTGCGTTCTGCCGTACACGATTTGAAGGAACAGCTCGCGCATGGCGGTGTTGATGGCGTCGCACACAAGGTCGGTGTTGAGGGCTTCCAAAATGGTCTTGTGGGGAAGAATTTCCGCCGCCATTGCCGCCGAGTGCGTCATGCCAGAACAGCCGATCGTTTCGACGAGGGCCTCCTGGATAACGCCGCCCTTCACATTGAGGGTGAGCTTGCAGGCACCCTGCTGCGGGGCGCACCAGCCCACGCCGTGGGTAAAGCCGTTGATGTCCGTGATCTGCTTTGCGCACACCCACTTGCCCTCTTCGGGAATGGGAGCGGGGTCGTGCTTCGGCCCCTTCGCAACGCAACACATATTTTCCACTTCGCGTGAATATTGCATTTGAAATCCTCCGATTACCTTTTCCCTATGGGAAACATTTTCTGCATTATTTTACCATATCCCTTTCAAAAACACAAGGATTTAACGAAATTTTTACGGGGAATTTGCAACAATGGAACATTGAAAAGCATTCGGGCGGAAGGCTCCCCTCCCGCCCGAGATTTATGTGGTTACAATTGTAGTTATTGAGAATCGCCTTGTGGCATATTAGGTATTCTTTGAATGGTCCCATCTGTACAAACAATGTTAAAGGCTCGTATATTATCCACTCTGTTGTTGATTTCAATATTGCTCCATTCATCCATTGTGCCTTGATATTTAATTTTCGCAAGGTTCATACACCCATAAAACACATGATATTCGATTTTCGTCACATTGTTATAAATAATTATGCTCTTTAAGCCACTGCAATAGCTAAATGCCTCTCTCTTTATTCCAATAACACACTCCGGAAGTTCCAAATCCAAGAGAGAAGTGCAATTGCAAAAGGCTTTTTCGTCAATTACTAATAAAAAACTTGGAAATGCCACTTGCGATAAAGCGGTACAACCATTAAAAGTATTATCTTCGATTATAATCAACTTGTCGGGCAATTCAATGTTTTCTAATGCAATGCAATTTTGAAAAGCCGCAGAGCCAATTGTTAGTATGCTATCGGGAAGCGTGACTTGTTTCAACGCGCTACAATTGTAAAAAACCTTTGCCCCTATAGATGCCACGCCATCGGGTATATTGATACCCAAAAGTTTTTTACAAGAATAAAATGTTCCTTCCCCAATATAAGGTATTTCATCTGGTAGTGTAATAGAGGTCATTGAACAATAGCTGAAAGCATAGTCAAAAATTACATATTGTTGATTACTTGTGGGAAGCACAATCTTTTCATCATTGCCCACATAAGCAATGAGAAAAACCGTATCTTCATCAGTGTAAAATACAAAGTCGTTGTCATAATTTATTTTGCTTTGACCATCATCATTATTATAAATATTCAAGGCGTTTGCGGCAACGGAACCTAACCCTTCGCTTCCCGGTAATAGAGAAAGTTTGGAAAGATTATAAATTTCCAATAATTTATGACAACCCGAAAAAGCATCCGGAGCAATTGCAGCTAGACTTTCTCCAAGTACAA
Source organism: uncultured Clostridia bacterium (assembly GCA_947629675.1). Lineage (GTDB taxonomy): Bacteria > Bacillota > Clostridia > Christensenellales > Borkfalkiaceae > Gallimonas. The sequence goes on along the minus strand of CANREM010000004.1, from coordinate 25,629 downwards.
CACGATAAAGATTAACACACCCGCTAAATGCTTTTGCCCCTATTAAAATAACCGTATTGGGTATTTCGAGCGTAAAAAGCGCAGTCGCGTCCTTAAATCCCTCCTCGGCAATTTCAACCACTTCTTTTCCTCGAAATTGAGACGGCAAAGAAAGTTTTTTTGAAAACGACATACCTTTACACAATCCTATAGAATACCCACCGGAAACCTCTGTATATTTATATAGCCCTTCAATGACCGTTACCGGTGTATCGTCCGTCGGTTGTGTTGTAGAAGGGGTGGGATCGTTGGCTTCACAACCTGCAAAAAAGCAAATGGAAACGGCGAGTATAAAACCTATTACGAGAGCAGAAAACTTTTTCATACAGTACCTCCTGAATTTTTGATTTGTATATTTTAACCTAAGGGATTTCGGCAATGCTGCGCCAATGCCGAAGTGTTTACCTTGGGAGCATTTTATAAACGTATCCGCAAAGCGGGGACCACACCGAGGTCGGTATGGTCGACAAAACTCATGCCGTCGTCGTCGACGTCGCCGTCAGAATCGACATGGTACGCCTTCTCGCTATCATTGAAGTGCGAGTCAGCGTAGTACGGCGAGCGAAGCCACCACAAGCCATTGCCGCGGGAACTGTTATACGCCGTATTTACATATACGCCCTGAGACTTCGCATAATCCGTACTCTTCAACCACCGCGCCATATCGTATGTTGAATCACTCGAACTGAACCCATACGAAGTGTTAAGAACTTCCTTATAGCTCAACAGGAATACCTTATCCTGCGTGTTCTCGCACGCATAGAAGTTGTTGCCCGATGCCGTGGAGGACGCGGCGCTATTATCCACCGTCGTCGTCTCGATGATCGCCTTCGCGTATTCATCGAACGCCGTCTCGTAGAACGTACCTGTCAGCCATGCGCGGATATCGCTCTCCTTGTAGTTGTTCGGATAAACCGTCTTGCCGTTGATCGTACGCGTGCTAAAATCTTCATGATAGTACTGCTGGCTATCAAGGATAATATTCGACATCAGAAACGCCTTGCCGTCCTTCTCCTCCAAGATGCGCCATTCAATCGGCTCCCACTTGAACCAATACACCGTGTTGATATAGTACCCGTTGTCGTCCTGATAACTATTGCTTGTCGAAGAACTCCTTGTTGTGCAATCCGGGCGGTAACTTGTGAAGTAAACTCCACGATAACGATTCCCTTGATACTCCACGTCGATATACCACATATAGCTCTGCACCGAGCCGCTGATGTAGTAGCCGTAATCCGTCCACTTGCCCGCATTTCCCGCCGACGGGACGCCCGCATCCATATTCAGACTGTTGCGGAGCGACTTATCGCTGTCGTTCTCGTTCGTCACTTCCGTCTGCGGATATTCCCCGAAGTAGACCTTCGTCCTGCCCGCGCTCACCGTGTATGGCTTCTTTGCGCCGCAGACAGAACAGGTATTGTCATCTTTCCATGTATGGTTTCCCTCGGTGACGCCCCAAATGACGGTGAGGGTACGTTCGCCCGTCGTTCCCTGCGGAATCTCTTCCGTGTACTCCGTCCCGTCCTCCGCTTTCCAGCCAATGCTGATATGTTTATTGTTGTTCTTGCCAATGAGCACGGGAAGTTTTAAGCCTTTTACTGTGTAGCTTGTGGGGATATCCTCTGCGTCGCCGACGGTATTGTCATAAATAAGCGTCAAATTATAATCTATCGCCTTTCTTTTCCATCTCATAATTACAGGCTTTTCGATCTTCAAGTTTATATCATCTTCCCCCAACGAATTATCCTTCTCGTCAAACCAACCCGGGAAGATATAGCCCGCGGCGACTTTTTTATCGACAAAATCGGGAGAGAGTGTAAAGGTATGTTCTTCCCCGTAGGTGAGTAGTTCGTCATACGGGAGCGGGGATTCCTCGGTTCTCGTTGTGGCACCGGAAAGGTGGGTCGTGAAAGAGCCACTGAGAGAAGTGACGGAGAATGTGATATATCCGCCGTCGGGGAATATTGTTGAGCCGCTACCTTTATATTGCAGGTAGATCGTACTCGGCGTAGAAGATTTGACAGTGTAGCTCCTCGATTGTGTAGAGCCGTATTGCGATACCGTGAGAGCCACTTCTCCCGTCGTCGAGATCTCGAGGGTATATTCGCCGTCGGTGGGAAGATAGGCGCGGTATTCTGAATTTATAGAACCGCTTGTAAATGTTCTCGCCGCATTGAGCGGAACGACATTATAAGCCTTGCTCGTTCCCGTTGCCCCATTAAAATACGACGCATTAGCTTCGTTTGCAAAGAGTGCGATGGGAGCCGTGACAGGGGTATCGTAGGCGATCTTTTCCTTCTCTCCCGTCTTATGGTCGTAAGTCTGCCAATTCACAAAGATCTTATCTTCATGGAAGGGCGTCTTTTCGGGCGAGACATAACTGCCGCGGATAACATAGGTAATATAGAATATCTCGGTCTGCGTTTCGTCGGTATAGGTGACGACGGGAACAGTTTCAAGAACAGAATGGATCTCCTCATCTTCTTTCTGTTCGACCGTATAGGCGAATTGCTTTTTAGCGTAGACGGCTTTCAGCTCCATGCCGACATTTTCTGCATTCAGATAGTTTACGCCGAGATAGCCCGTAATGTCTGAGAAATACTTGCCGTTTTCCCACTGCCAACCGAGGAAATCGTATCCTTCTTTCGTGGGAGTCGGCAAAGTTGCGTTCTCGGTATAAGGGACGACAGTCAACTTCTCCGAGAGTGTTCCTTCGTCCAAATCGGCCTCGATCGCATAGGGCTTATAAGTCTGATAGAGTTTGATATCGTGTTGCACGGGCGTGGAATAGATATACTCCTCATACTTGCGCGTGCTTTCATTGTAATATTTGCGGCAATCGAACTCGAATTTAGAGTAATTCCCCTGTGTATAAACAGGCGTATCCGCGTCCAACCTCTCGTTTTCGATCACACGAACGGTCTTATAGGGTTCTTTAGCATAGAAGTCGGTATAGAGCTTCACATAGTAATCATGCTTCACATAGATATCGAGAAGATAGGTCTGTTGCACGACGCCCGAGCCGTCACTCACGGTGACGAATTGAATGTTGCTACCGTATTGAAGCGTGAAGCGTTGTGCGCCGTTTGGCGTGCTGAAATTCCCCTGATACCATTGCCATGAGTAGTCCCTGTTGACTTTATATTCCATCGAATCGAGCGTACGAAGGGTGAAATTGTTGTCTTGCCCGACATAGGAAGGGCCGCCCAAATCGTCGCTCGTAAGTTCCACATAGACGAACTTATCCACAAGTCCTCCATATGTCATTGGGAAGGTGCTGTCTTTGTAGCCTTCGGAGGCAGGTTTTAAGGAAACAAAGTCATCTTCATAACTGCTGATGACCTTTTCCCATTGGGCGTATAGCTCGAGATTTTCATTCGGCATAACGGACGATGTAGAATACGCTTTTCCAAAGGCGTCTTTCCAACCGATAAAGTTATATCCGTCCCGCTCGGGTGTGGGCAGATCCGCCATAACTTTTCCGACTTCAAACTGCATAGAATCGAGCGAGCCGTCACCGCCGTTCAAAAAGAAAGATACGGTTTTATAACTCGCTTCCGGCTTTTCGGGTTCATCGTGGCCGGGATGGTCGTCGGTCTGCGAGTTGTTCGGCTTTGCGCCGCTCTTGCAGAAGGTGCGCGTAACGCCGCCTGTTTCTAAAGTAAGTACGCCGTCCTTCACCGTCCCACGGGAGAAAATCACCTTCGTTCCTGCCATCTCGGTATATAGCGCAATGGAAGTGCCGGTAACTTCGTACTCTCCTTCATCGGAATCGCTCTCGCTTGTCGTCCATGTTTTCTTTTTAAGTTTGATCCATTGGTCGTGGTCATAAGTACTGTTCTCATAGAGATAATATTTCCCCGCAACGGAAGAACTGCCACTTTGAGCTTCACCGCACGCAGTGATGCCGAACACAAGACAAAGTGCGCTTACAAGTGCAAGCAAGATGAGCAAAAACTTTTTCTTCATAGGATTTTTTCTCCTTTTCCCGAATGAAAACTATTCGAGCTGCCTATATTATAGTCATAAATATGACTATTGTCAAGGATATGACATGATTTTATAATATTTCCATGATAAGCTATGCACCGTTTTGGAGAACGCTCAAGGCGCGCGGGGAGACGACCTATTCGCTCATTTACAAGCACGGGATCAGCAGTGCGACCATCGACCGCATGAAAAAAGGCGGTGGGATCAGCACCGCCAAGCTGAATGATTTTTGTCAAATTTTGCATTGCAGGGTAGAAGATCTTATCGAATATGTAGAAAGTTGAAGCCGTCGGCGGGAGGGGATCCGCGGGCGGCCTTTTTTTGTGCGGTTTTTATGCAAATTTGAAGGGCGTGTTTCGGACATGGGTGGGGTGGACTGCGTTTTCTTTGCCGCCCCACCCCCTTTGATCCCCCTCCCACGGAGGGGGTAACGGACTGCGTATAAGGGGATGCTTCGACAAGCTCAGCATGACGTTATTTGGAAGCCTTCCCCCCCCCTCGGGAGGAAGGTGGCACGGCACAGCCGCGACGGATGAGGGGCAAATGGAAGCTCAACCCTCATCAGTCCGTAAACGGACAGCTTCCCCCTTTGGAAGGGGGAAGCCTTTGTTGCGGTGATGCTTCGACTACGCTCAGCATGACGAATTTAGAAGCGACACCCCTTCCGTCGCTAAAAAGCAACACCCACCCCTTGAGGGGTGGGCAAGTGTTTTGTCGCATTCTTAAAACTCGATATGCTCGATATTGTCGCGGGAGGAGCGGCGGTAAAAAATGGCCTTGCGGCCGATGACGGCGACGGGCTCGGCGTGGAGGAGGTCGGCGATGTTTTCGGCGAGGTTCACCCCGTCCTCTCCCGCCGCGGGAAGGAGGGTCACTTTGATGAGTTCGCGGGCCTCGAGGGCGTCGGAGAGGGACTTTATGAGGTTCTCGGAAATGCCCTCCTTGCCCACCTGCATAATTGGCTTTTGGGTGGAAGCGAGCGATTTGAGATGTGCGCGTTGTTTGGATGTAAGCATGGTTTTTACTCCTTTTATTCGTCATGTTGCCCCGACCGAGGCTTCTATTGATTATCAAAGGTCGGCACGAGTGCCAAGAACTTTCGGCACGAAGTAGCGCAGTCGAAGCATGACCTTATCATAGTGTGGTCACCCTTCGACACAGCTCAGGCTGACGAATTTCTGAATTCGTACCCACCCCCTACCCCCCTCCTCGGGAGGGGGTAGCGGACTGCGTATGAGGGGATGCTTCGGCAAGCTCAGCATGACGCGGGTTACCCCAATGCGGGGGCAGCATGACGGAATTAGAAGCACAACCCCCACCACCGCCTACGGCGGAGCCGCCCCCTTCAAAGGGGGCAGCTCTGACCCTCATCCGTCGCCAAAGGCGACACCTTCCCCCTTCCAAAGGGGGAAGGCTGGTTTTTGGGTTTACACATATTCAAATTCGACGTCGCCGACGATGACGGTGTCGCCAGGGGTGCAGCCGAGCTTTTCGAGCTCCTTAAAGACGCCCCGAAGTTTGAGAACGCGCTGGAAGTAATTCATGCTCTCGGGGTTGTTCAAGACGACGTTGCGGCATAGCATGTCCACGAGTCCCCCCACCACGACGTAGGAATCGTTCTCGTCAACAAAGATCTCGAACTGCGTGTTGTCCGCCTCTTCGAAGGTAAATTCGTCGGCGGGGATGCGCTCTGCGGGGGGAAGGGTCTGCAATTTTTCGAAGAGGGCGCGGACGAGTTCCTCCTTCCCCGTGCCGTTGATGGCGGCGATCTCGAAAATTTCGTACTTCTTGCCGTACTTCTTTTTGAACTTCTTGATATTTTCCTCCGCGCCGAAGATGTCGCACTTATTTAAGGCGACGATCTGGGGAAGGGCGGCGAGCTTTTCGGAATAGGAGGCAAGCTCCTCGTTTATCACTTTGAAGTCCTCGAGCGGGTCCCTGCCCTCGACCCCAGAAATATCCACGACATGGCAGAGAAGCCGGGTCCTCTCGATGTGGCGCAAAAAGTCGTGTCCCAGCCCCGCGCCCTCCGCCGCGCCCTCGATGAGGCCGGGGATGTCCGCCGCGATGAAGCTCTCGTCGAAGTACTTCACGACGCCGAGATTGGGGGACAGGGTGGTGAAATGGTAGTCGGCGATCTTGGGCTTCGCCGCGGAAATTTTGGAGAGCAGGGTGCTCTTTCCCACGTTGGGGAAGCCCACGAGGCCGACGTCGGCGATGACCTTCATCTCGAGGATCACCATGTGCGGTTCGGTGAGGACGCCCTTCTGGGCAAAATCGGGTGCATGGCGGCGTGCGGTGGTGAAGCGGACGTTCCCCTTTCCCCCTCTTCCGCCGTGCAGAATGGTGACCTTTTCGCCGTCCTCAAATACGTCTGCGAGCACTTTGCCCGTATCCATGTCGCGGATCAGGGTGCCGCAGGGGACTTTGATGAGGAGGTCCTCGCCGCTTCTGCCCGTGCATTGGTTGGAGCCGCCGCGCGCGCCGTCCTCGGCAAAATATTTAGCGGTATAGCGGAAGGAGAGGAGATCGTGCATGTTCTTGTCGCCGACAAAGACGATGCTGCCGCCGTCTCCCCCGTCCCCGCCGTCGGGACCGCATGCGGGCTTGCCCTTGTAGGCCTTGAAGGAATTCATCCCGTCGCCGCCGTTGCCCGCCTTGAGTTTGATTTTGACCTTATCGGTAAAGCCGTTCGTTGCCATGCAAAGAGTATAGCAAATTTTTTTACGCTTTGCAATCGTTTTTCGGAGGGGGACGCCCCTCTGCCGCTGGAAATCCTGCCGACCGAAAAAGATTTTTTTTGTATTCCGTTGCAATTTTGCCCCGTGTTGTGTTATACTGACAGTGCCACACAATTTACATAATCACTCATAAACGGCTACACCGGCATTTGGTGTATCCTTCTTATCCGTTTATGGGTGTAATTGTGTGGCAACAATGACGGGATACTCAGTGCGGGCGTTCCATCATTGGAATGCCCTTATTTTTTTACTCACGCCACAAAATCAAACCAATAACGGAGGTTTTATTATGAAGAAGAAATTTTGGCTCATCCTGCTTGCGATCGTGAGCGCGCTTCTCCTTTGTGTCGGCGTTGCCGCATGCGGCGGAGGCGGCGGCGGAGGCGGCGGTGGCGGCAAACCCAGCGGCGGCGACAGCGGCGACAGCAGCGATATAAGCGAGGAAGAGGAACTTTGGTTCTTTCTCAATCAGGACGGGCAGTCCTATTCCGTCTCGGGCAATGGAATGCGGCCGGAACTCGTGGGAGCGCGTCTCGTCATCCCCGCCGAGCATGAAGGATATCCCGTGACCCAAATCGCGACCTCCGCATTCGAAGGTTGTAATCTCGAGGAGGTCGTCATCCCGGAAAGCGTGGAAACGATCGGCGCGTATGCGTTTATGAATTGCGCCTCCCTTACAAGCGTCAACATCCCGGAAGGTGTGAAAGAGATCGGGCGGGAAGCGTTTCAAAGTTGCCCCTCGCTTACAAGCGTCATCATCCCCGAGAGCTTGGAAAAGATCGGAATGGACGCGTTCTCGAGCTGCAAGAAACTTGCACAAGTCAATTGGAATGCGATCGCTTGTGAGGATCCCGTTGAAGATTACCGTTGCTTCTTCGATGATTGCACGGCCGGGGCGACCGTGATCATCGGGGAGAAGGTCGAGCGCGTCCCGGACCGGGCCTTCTGTGAATTTGATGGGCTTAAGGTCGTCAAATTCGAAGGAAACGCACTGACCGAGATCGGAGAAATGGCCTTCGGTTGCCCCAATATTGAAAGTGTCTACATCACAGATCTCTCGGCATGGTGCAAGATCGATTTTCTGCCCGGAGGAAACCCCATCGCCGGCAATATGAATACAGCGATCTATCTCAATGGGACGCTCTTCACGGAATTAAAGGACATCACGGGCATCACGAGGATCAAATCAGACACATTCTACGGATATAAGATGCTTGAAAGCGTAGAGCTTCCCGAGGGCGTGACTTCGATCGAAACAAACGCGTTCGCGAATTGTCCTTCGCTCAAGAAACTCGTACTCCCCGAAAGTTTGACAGAGATCCAAGAAAATGCGTTCGCAGAGTCTCCCGTAGAGGAACTTAAGGCCTCCAATCATTGGGTGGAATACTTGACGCGGTATTATTTCCCGCTGACGCTGAAGAACATGATCATAACAGGCGGAAATGCCTCCCGGGATTTTTCATTTTCGATAGATACTCTTGAAACCGTTTGGGTCGCCGCGAGCGTAGAAAGTCTCAGCTCTTTCTATAATTGCAAATTGCTCAGGAGCGTGACATTTGAAGAGGGCAGCCGATTGACCGCACTCAGAGCGTTCCAAGGATGCACCGCTCTTCAAAGCATTGCGATCCCCAAGGGCGTGACGGCACTCTGTGGGGGTGCTTTCACGGACTGCACTTCGCTTACAAGCGTGACATTTGAGGAGGGAAGTGAACTTGCCACGATCGATTCCCAGGCATTCTCCGGGTGCAAATCACTGGAAAGCATTGAGATCCCAGAAAGCGTAAAGGAGATTTGGAATGACGCCTTCCTGGATTGCGGAACGATCGAGAACGTCTATATTAAAAATGCCAAAGCATGGTGCGAGATCGACTTTTATAACGAAAATTCCACTCCCCTTGTCAACGGCGGGACGCTCTATCTCGACGGGGCACCAATCACGAAGCTCGATGAGGAGATCGCGGGGGCTACAAAGATCGGCAGCTATGCGTTCTACAATTGCAAGACGCTACAAAGCATCACGATCCCCGAAAGCGTAAAATCAGTTGGGGGCGGGGCTTTCCAAAACTGTTCGAGCCTTTCGGAGGTCGTTTGGAATGCCTCGATCGGTGACTACGCAACCGGCACAGAGGATCCTGTCTTTGCGGGTTGTACGGCAGAGGCTACGGCCGTCTTTGGCGACACCGTCCGTTATATCCCCGATTACGCACTCTACGGTTTTTCGGGCTTGAAGAGCGTGACGATCGGCAGCAGCGTGAGAAGTATCGGAGAATTTGCATTCTCCGCCTGCGATGCCCTTGAGACGATGGAAGTCGACCCCGCGAATGAAACCTATTCTTCGGAGGGAAATTGCATCATCCATACGGAGCAGCATACTCTGATCGCGGGCTGTAAGACGAGCGTGATCCCCGAAAATGTGGAGATAATCGACTCCTATGCATTCTATAACTGCGACACGCTGAAGAGCATTCGGATCCCCGAAAATGTGGTAAATCTTTGGCAGTGTGCATTTTGGGATTGCGATGAACTGGAAAGTGTAACGTTTGAGGGCGGAATACATTACGATATCGATCTCGGGCATGAGGCGTTTGAAAGCTGCGACAAGCTCGAGAGCGTGATCGTTGAAAAAAGCGATTTGTATGGACTCGTCATCAGACAGAGTGCCTTCAAGGACTGCACGTCGCTCAGAGAGTTTGACATGAGCATTGCGCATTGGATCGAAGATGGTGCGTTCTCCGGCTGCAAATCGCTTGAAAGCATCACGCTCTCCGAAAACTTTGCATCGATCGGGTGGAACGCGTTCCTCAACTGCACGGGCCTTACAACGGTCAATTGGAATGCAACGAACGGAAATACAGCCTCTTTCGGTTCCCAATCGATCTATTCCGGGACGATCTTCAAGGGCTGCACAAGTCTCACACACATCAACATCGGGCAGAATGTGGAGATCCTTCCCGCCTATCTGTTCTCCGACTGCACCGAAGTCGAGAGCATCGAACTTCCCTCGAGCCTGAAGGAGATCAAAAGGGGCGCGTTCAACAATTGCGACGCGCTGAAGAAGGTGACCGTCCCTTCACTTAAGATGTGGTGCGAGATCGATTTTGAGAATGCCTCCGCCAACCCCCTCGGTGCGGGCACGACGCTCTATGTGGGGCAATCGCCCATCAGCGATCTGAAGAGCTACTCGATCTCCGAGATCAAGCCCTATGCGTTCGCGGGATATGGAGAATTCACGAACGTGACGCTCCCCAACGGGTTGAAGAAGATCGGCAATTCCGCATTTGCAAACTGCTCCGCCCTCGAAAGCCTCTCCATTCCCCAAAGCGTGATCGAGATCGGCGAGAATGTTCTCAACAATACCGCGCTCTACAACGAGGCGGGCAACTGGGATGAATATGGCGCGCTCTACGTCAATAACTGCCTCCTCAACGTCAAGACTTCGGTCGGCGAATACGTCGTGAAAGATGACACGCGGCTCATTGCCTATGCGGCATTTACGGGCTGCAGATCGCTCAGCGACCTCACGCTTCCCTTTGTCGGCTGGCCGATAGCGTCCTCGAAAACGGAAAAGAATTACACATTCGGCTACATCTTCGGGGAAACGAACTATTCGGGCGGACAGAAAGTGACCCAACATCAAGACTTCAATTATCAGGGCGAAACTTACACCTATTATATCCCCTCCTCCTTGAGAAACGTCACCGTAAAGGGCGGGAAGATCGTGTTTGCGGCTTTTGACGGCTGCACCATGCTGACGAGTGTGACGATCGGAAAGGAGGTCACTGCGGTCGGAGATTATGCATTCCAGGATTGCACTTCCCTCTCCAAGGTGACCTTTGAGGAAGGCAACAAAGTGACCGCCATCAATCAGCACGCGTTCGATAGTTGCAGTTCGCTCGAGAGCATCGTGATCCCCAAGGGCGTGACACAGCTCGTTACACAGACATTCTACGCTTGTTCTAAACTCAAGAGCGTATCGTTTGAAAAGGGCAGCGTTCTTTCCGTGCTCGACAGTTATGAAATCTTCGGCTCCTGCAAAGAGCTTGAGAGCATCGTCATCCCCGAGGGCGTGACGAATATCTCGTACGTAGCGTTCATTGGTTGCTATTCGCTGCAAAAAATATATTATTGCGGCACGGAGACAAAGTGGAATGAAATACAAATCGTGGAAGGATCGGACGAATTCTTTGCGGATAAGAGCGTATTTTACTACTCCGAAGAGACGCCGACGGAGGAGGAATGGGAGAGCCATGATGATTGGTGGCACTACGATGAGACGGGTGCCGTCGCCGAGTGGGTGAAAGCGTAAACCTGAAAAAGAAAATGTGAAAAGTTAAGGAGACCGCCGAGGTGGATACCATGTCTGCCTCGGCGGTTTTGTTTTTCGCGAGAAGGGCGTCCGATTCGTCATGCTGAGCCGCGCGGTACGCGCGTGTCGAAGCATCACCGCAGTATTATTCGAACTTCGTATGAGGGGATCCTTCGACTTCGGCTCCGCCTCCGCTCAGGATGACGGTTGACCTACCGCTACTTCGGGGCGATGCCCCTCGTGCCGCGCTTAGTCGATAATAGTGCGCGCGGGGCAGTATGACGATTTGGAAGCATTCCTCATCTCGACACGCCGCAGGCGCGGAGCAGATCCCCTCTTGGAGAACGAGGCTTTGTTCCCTCACGGAGTAGGGGTTCACTCGGGCTACGCCCTCGGAATGAGGAATAATGTGATACTTCGACTTCGGCTCCGCCTCCGCTCAGGATGACGGTTGACCTACCGCTACTTCGGGGCGATGCCCCTCGTGCCGCGCTTAATCGATAATAGTGCGCGCGGGGCAGTATGACGCGATGCCCCACCCCTTCCGTCGCCAAAGGCGACACCCACCCCTCAAGGGGTGGGCAAGTATGATGAAAAATACGTTTCTTTGCTTAAAATATATTGCTTTGTGTTACAATATATATGAGGTGGTTTCATGTATTCGTATTTCCTGTTCCTGCTCATCCTCGTTCCCTTTCTGGCACTCTCGGCATTCGCAAGTGCGAAGGTGCATTCTACCTTTGCAAAGTACGACCGCGTGCCCAACTCTTCCCGCATGACGGGCTACGATACCGCCGTGCGGCTGATGAGAAACCGCGGCGTCAACGACATCGCCGTAGGCAGAGTGCGCGGGTCGCTCTCCGACCACTACAACCCCGCAAAGAGCATCGTCAACCTCTCGGAGAGCACCTACGGGTCCGCCTCGGTGGCGGCCGTTGCGGTGGCGGCGCACGAAGTCGGGCATGTGATGCAGAAGAAAAGGGGGTATGTGCCCTATAAGATCCGCAACGTCCTCGTTCCCATTGCGAACATCGGCTCGCGGCTCGCCCTTCCCCTCATCATCGTCGGGATCTTCCTCGACCTCTTCGTCTCCTCCACCCGTGCGATCTCGGCAGGACAGATCCTCATGTATTTGGGGATCGCGCTCTACGGAGCCTCCGTCCTCTTCATGCTCGTCACGCTCCCCGTGGAGTTCAACGCCTCCCGCCGCGCAAAGAAGATGCTCATAGAGGACGGCATTCTGCAAAGGGAGGAGGCCGTGGGCGTGAAAAAAGTACTCTCTGCGGCGGCGATGACCTATGTCGCCTCCATGCTCATCTCCCTCATCTACTTCCTCCGTTTCCTCTTCATCGTGCTTGCAAATACCCGAAGCAGAAATTGATCTCTAAAATATAGAAGTGCCGCGGGCGGCAAACTGCCGCCCGCGGCTTTTTTTATCGCTTTCTCCCCTTTCCCGCAAAGACGCCCTTCTCCAAAATACCCGAAGAGAGCGTCTCCTTCTCGCGGGGCGGGTTTCTCATCGCTTCCTCGATGAGGGAGATGAGGAAATACCTGTTCTCCGTCAAGCTCCTGCCGAAGAGGTAGCAGGCGAGAGAGCCTGGCACGGTGTTCAGCTCGTTGAAAAAGGCCTCTTCCCCCTTCACAAGGAAGTCGATGCGGATGACCCCGCGGCCGCCGAGAGCCTCGTAGACGGTCCTCGTATAGGATGCGATTCTATCGGCAAGCTCCGCGGGAAGGTCGGCAGGGATCCGGCTGTGCCGCCCCGCATGCGTCTCGTATTTTTCGGAGAAGGTGAGAAATTCCTCGCCCGAAAAGACTTCCTCGAGGGGGGAGAGCGCGGTCTCGCCGCCCACTCTGCAGGCGGCGCAGTTGATGTCCCGCCTGCCTGCAAGATACTCCTCGACGAGGGCGACGCTGTCGAGACGGAAGGCAAGCTCCATGGCGGCGATAAACTCCCCTTCATCTCTTGCGACCTTGATGCCGATGCTCGAGCCGAGCTTTGCGGGCTTCACGATGAGCGGATAGCCGAATGCCTCCGCCTCCTTCAGGACGCTCTCCCGCGCTTCCCACTTCTTTTCGGTGACGGTAAAGCTGCGCACCGTGGGGATGCCGAGGCCCCTTGCCATGAGCTTTGAAAGCGTTTTATCCATGCCGATCGCAGACATGGGTGCCTCGGGCGACGCCGAGACGATCTTGTAATATGTAAAGAGGGCGGAGAGGGTGCCGTCCTCGCCGATGCCGCCGTGGCAGCAGTTGAGGGCGCAGTCGATGGGCGCGAAAACCTTCCCCCGCTTCCCGGAGAGGAGGCACTTCTCCCCGAGACGGACGGGCGTCTCCTTTCCCCTCCCTCCCTTTGCAAAGTCGGAGACGTTCCGGTACTCCCCCGTCGTCATTCCTCCCTCCGGCCGAAGGTAGACGGGGATGACGCGGTACTTGCTCCCCCGAAGGAGATTGACGGCGAGAAGGCCCGTGATGACACTGATCTCGCGCTCGTTCGAGCTTCCGCCGAAAAAGACGGCGACGTTTTTTTGCATAAAAAAATCACCTCCGAAGAAATTTTTCCTCATTGGTGAATATCTTTTGTTGATGAAAAATCAGAGAAATTTATCGGGCAGGTCGTTCAAAAAGAGGACCGCGTCGCCCTCGGAGAGCTTTTCGGAAAGCACCTCCTGCGCCTTTTTGAGGGTGGGCACGACGGTGAGATTTTTGTCGTCGCCGCCCGCATCGAGGTAGCCCTGCCGCACGGCGAGGATGAGCGTCTCCCCCACGAGGATGACGCCGTCAAGCCCCACGAATGTCGCGCCCAAGGAGGCGTTTTCCTTCTCCTCAAGCTCTCCAAGCTCCACAAGCCCGGGCGTGACGACGAACTTTTTTCCCGGGAAGAGCTTCAACGTCTCCACCGCATCGTGTGCGCCGAGGACATTGGAATTGTAGGAGTCGTCCAAAATGTGCAGGCCGTTCCTCTCCCAGAGTTCGAGGCGGTGCGGAACGGGTTGAATGGCGGGAATGGCGGCCGCGATCTCCTCCGCAGTCATGCCGAGGATGAAGGCAAGAGCCGCGGCGAGGGCGATGTCCTCCGCCGCGTGGCGGCCGAGAAGGGCGGTATGCACTTGGATCTCCTCCCCGCCAAGATGCAGGGTGAACTGCGTTCCCGAGGGGGTGCAGACGATATTGTCCGCGCCGAAATCTCTCCCTTCGAGAAGGGAATTTTCGCGCGCAAGGCCGCTTGCCGTCGCGCCGATGACGCTTCTTTTTGCATAGCGCGCGAGGACGCCCTTCTCGCGGGCGATGGCGGCAATGCTGCCGAAGGTCTCGAGGTGCTGGGCACAGATCCCCGTGACGACGGCGTATTCGGGGCATACCATGTCGCAAAGCTCGGCGATGTCTCCCGTCTGGCGTGCCCCCATTTCGGCGAGGAAGATGTCGCAGTCAAGTCCCCCTTTCGAGACGCAACGCGCGATGCCGAGGGGGGTGTTGAAGGAGGCGGGCGTAGCGATGACCCTGAATTTCCTCTCGAGGATGGCCTTTGCGAAGTGCTTGACGCTCGTCTTGCCGAAGGAACCGGTGATGCCCACCTTGATGCAACTGCTCTCCGCGAGCATCCCCTTTGCACGCTTCAAAAATTTGCGGCTGTGCGGGACTTCGTACCCCTTCATGCAGAAGTTGGCCGCTACGAGGAGGGCGGGCATGGCGAGCGGAAGAAGGGCGGGCGGCACGGCGCGCAAAAGGGCATGGGCGATGCGGCTCCCGATGGCTTCCGCCGCAAAGAACATCCCCATCCCGAGGCCGAATGCGATTGCCGCAACGAGCAAAAAGCAGGCGGCAAACAGCCTTCTCCCGCGGTTTGTAAATTTGAAGGGGACCTTGAGTGCGAAGCGGAAGGAATAGACAAAGAGAGCGCAGATGCCCGCATACCCCACCGTCGCAACGAGGAGGGAAAGTTCTACCCCCGCAAAGGAGAAACAGAGGGGCAAAAGGGCGGTGACGAGGATGAGCGCGAGCGTGAGGAGAGAATATCTTCTCCGAAGGATGTTCCCCCTCTTATAGAACCAACGCATCGTCGAACGCCCGCTGTATCCCTCCTGCTGCAAGATGCCGAGAAGGGGCAACGCCGTAAGAAGAAGCATACATGCGAAAGAGATCGCATGCGCCGCGACGATGAGATAGGTTTCATAGGTCGGCATAGAAAAATTCCTCCACGGCAAGTTGGACGGCGAGCGGATCCTCGAGATGCACAAAGTGCCCGCCATTCTCCACGGTGACGAGTTTCGAGCCCTTCACGGCGGCATGCAGGATCTCCACGGAAGATATGGGCGTCTCCCGATCCCGTGTGCCGTTTATGAAGAGTACGGGGCGGGTAATTTTTGCTGCATCCTCGCGAAGGTCCTCGTTGACGATGCGCTTAAAGCTCTCCCGCATGACGGGGGAAAGCGTCCTGTATTCCTTGCTCCCGAAGTGCCTTTCGGCGTATTTCGGAGCGATCTTTCTGACGGCGCGGTAGGCCTTTACGCGAAGATGATATGAAAGTCCCCTCTTTTTCACGATGCCCGCGCACCCGATGAGGGCGGCCCTGTCGAAGTAGTCCCCGCGGGAGAGAAGTTTTATCGCCACCCTTCCCCCGAAGGAATGGGTGAGAAGAAGGGGAAATTTTATCTTCAAGGAGGCGAGCGCGTCGAGCGTCCAATCGGCATAGTCGCCGACGGAAAACGGCTTTGTGAGCGCGTCCGCCCAACCCATGCCCGCGAAGTCGAGTGCGGTGACGCGGTAGAACCTCGAGAAATATTCGATTTGAGGAAGGAAAGTTTCCTTGCTCGCAAGGTATCCGTGTAGCATCACGAGGTCCCTTCCCTCGCCCCGCTGCAAATATGATAGGCGCAATTAAAGCTCCCTCGTCATGACGATGGCGTCCTCCCCGTCGGGATAGTAACGCGTGCGGCAGTACAGCCCGTGGAAACCGCACTTGAGATAGAGCATCTGCGCGCTCGCGTTGGAGACGCGCACCTCGAGATAGACGCGCTTTGCGCCCCGCTCCCTTGCGATGTTGAGTAAGTCCTCCATGACGGCCGTCCCCCGTCCGCAGCGGCGGTACATCTCGCTCACTGCGACAAGTTCGATCTCCGCCTCATCATATGCGATCTGCACCCCGCCATAGGCGACGATCTGCCCGTCCTCCTCCAAGAGAACGCCGCGGAATCCCTCCAAAAGGAAGGAATCGGCGAGCATGCGGCGGGTCCACGGATCGGAGAAGCACTCCTCCTCGAGGGCGGCGATCGCGTCGAGGTCGTCCATTGTCCAGGCGCGGCCGTTCATCTTCCCTCCTCCGCGTTCGACCGGCGGATATACACAGCGGCGAGTGCGTCGGACGGCTCCGTTTTCTCTCCATGGGCGAAGCAGTAGTTCAAAAGCCCCTCTTTGAGGGAGACGACCTGCGTTTTGTAGGGAAGCTCCTCCGCGGAGAGGACGGGAACGCCCTTCTCCTTTGCGAGGGAAAATACTTCCTCCTCGGGATAGTAGCCCGCCTCGAGGGCGGCGCGGCCGTACCCTTTGGCATAGAGATAGCCGTGGCCGGCGTCGACGGCGGCGATCTTATCTTCCCCTCCTACAGCGTATGCGATGGCATCGAAGGATGTGACGGGAAGGGCCTTTTTTTCCGCACCGAAGCACAGCCCCTTGACGGCGGAAATGCCGATGCGGATGCCCGTAAACGAACCGGGGCCGACGACGCAGGCGAGAAAATCGCAATCGGAAAGCGGGAGGGCGGCACCTGTAAGCACCCTCTCGATCTCGGGGAAGAGGCGGACGGAGTGCTGCATGGCGCAATCCCCGTCGAAGGATGAAATTTTATCCCCGTTTACGGCAACCGTCAAAAGTCGCTTGCCACTCGTATCGATCGCAAGAAATTTCAATATTCGATCTCCCTTTCGCTGCCGCGCCCCGTGATCTTCACCCGCTTGCAATTTGCGGGAAGGAGGCCCTTGATGTTCTCTCCCCATTCGACGATGCAGACCCCGCCCCGCTCGAAATAGTCCGAAAGCCCCAGCCCGAGTGCCTGCGCCTCGCTTTCCACCCGATAGCAATCGAAGTGAAAGATGCGGCCGCCGTACTCGTTGACATAGGCGTAAGTGGGGCTTGTGACCTCATCGGAGATACCCATGCCCGCAATGAGACCCTTCGCAAACACCGTCTTGCCCGCGCCCATCTCCCCTTCGAGCAAGACGACGTCGAAGGCGCGAAGGCTCTTTGCGAACGATTTTGCAAAGGCATAGGTCTCCTCTTCGGAGTGTGAACGAAAAACAGCCATACACGGATATTATACCGCATATGGCTGCATTTGGCAAGAGTTTTGCGCGCTATCTTTTTGCCGAGGCGCGTTTTCGGCGATCGAACCGCTCGGCCGTGGCCTTGATGAGGCGGGAGAGCGGCTTATAGAGGAGAAAGACGACAAGACTTATACCCACACCTTTGATGAGGTTGAAATAGATGACGAACGGCCAGAGGCTCTTGAAGAGGGCCGCTCCGTCAAAGCCAAAGAGGACGCCGTAGAAGGGGAAATTGATATAGCGGTTGACGACGACGCTCACGCCGATCTGCAAAATGCAGGCAAAGAGAAGGTAGAGTGCCACCCACCACTTGCCCTTTTTGAAACGATATAAAATGGAAGGGATGAGGATAAACGCCGACGACATCAGAAAGTTCGCAAGCTCCCCCACGCCGCCCGAGGAGGACTTCGCAAGGCATAAAAGTTCCTTCACGCCGATGGAGAAGATCGCCTCGACGGGGCCGAAGATAAACCCCTCGATCATGAAAAAGACGTTTGCAAAGTCGAATTTGAGAAAGTTCGCCGCGGGGAAGATGGGAAATTCGAGGAAGGTCACGACGAAGGCGAGGGCGGTGAAGAGTGCCATGTAGGCGATGTTCGTCGGACGGAAATGCGCGGCGAAAGTCTTTCGGAGATCCGCCCCGCCGACCTTCTTGAGTTTGAGCGAAACGCAAAGAAGGACTACGAGCAAGAGGGCGATGACGACGCAAAACGCGATACCCATGCCCGCGACAGGGCTGATAGAGAGCAAGTTCATAAGAATACCTCTGAAAATTTTTTTCGGATATTCTTTGCACAAAAAACGCCCCTTGCATAGAGAAGGGGCGCGAAACTTCCGTTTTTCTTTTCTCATCCGGACTATACCGTCGGTACGGGAATTGCACCCGTTCGGGAAGCGACCGCTTCTTCGCAGACTTTACTGCCGGTGGAGACTTTCACTCCGCCCCAAAGAATATTCGATTAAACTCATTATAGCGCGTGGAAAGCAAAAATGCAACGCTTTTCAGATATTTTCTTCGAGATATGCGTTTAGCTTTTCGGTGGAAAAAGTCGGAGCCAGCATGGCGAACACCGCCCCCGGAAGAAGAACGACATCCGCGAGAAGGACAAGGGTGGACATGACAAGCTCGAATCCGCGCGCCATAACGCATGTTTCGATGAGCAGGCTGAGGAGCATCACAAGTCCCAAGATGACGCAGACCTTCCCCAACCCCTTGCGGAAGAAGACCAAAAGTCCTCCGAGAAGGGAGAGTGCCATCCCGCCGAAGCCGAGAATGACATAGAAGGAAAGGTAGATGTTGGCATCTTGGCTTGTTCCCACGCCGCCCATGATGGGGGCGTATAGGTCTAAAAATCGGAAGAGGCAGAGAATGCTCCCGATGAGCGCGAAGAACGCCCCGACACATGCGAGCACGAGCGTGACAACGTGCTTCCACGTCACCTTTGTAACATCATCGTAAAGCCGTGCAATGCGCATATCCTTCTCGCGACGCTCCGCTTTTTTTTGCTCCTCCTCCAGCAGACGCTTTTCCTCCTCCCTTTCCCGCTCTTTCACCCTTTCGGAAAGATATAGCGCGATTTCTCCGCGCCCTTCTCCCAAGGCCTTGTCCTTCCAAGTTTCGATCGCGTGGTTGATCTTCGCTTCATCTTCACGGTCTTTTGCCACGAGGTCCCCGAAGAAGACGTCGGGGAAGAGAAGAGACGCCACAGTGCCGCAATCGAATTTCACGGTCAGCCAATCCTCTTTGCAGGACAGCACAACGCCCTCCCCGAGATTTTTGTGTCTCAATCGCATACCAATAAGTTCTTGCATTTTTTCTCCTCATTGTCACTATCAAAAATATTTACTCATAACATTATACATATTTATAATATGTATGTCAAGTAATCAATAGAAAAAATATGTGGAATTTTTTTGTGCATACTATAAAATGGTGGTATGGATAAGGGATTTATAAAGGAACGGTACGCGGCGATACGGCTTGCGCACAATATATCGGGCAGAAGGCTGAGCTTAGAGCTTGGGCAGAGCACGGAATATATCAACCAGATCGAAAACGGAAAGAGCCTCCCCTCTCTGGAAGGGCTTTTCAACTTCTGTGAATACTTTCACATTTCGCTCGCGGAGTTTTTTGAGGAGGACTTCCGCTATCCCGTGCAATACAAGAAGATCATCCACGAGCTCAACCAAATGGACACAATGGAGATCGAACAGGTCTATGGACTATTAAAGCTCATCAACCGTTCCGCAAAATAAAATATGATATATAAAAGCCGTCCCCCTTCCCGCACGCGGGAAGGGGGACGGATGTTTTTTGCCTCTTTTCAGATATTTTCTTCGAGGAAGGCGCGCATTTGTTCCTCGGGAGCAAAGCCCAAGTTGTGGGCCTTCACCGCACCGTCCGAAAAGACAAAGACGTCGGGGATGGAGAAGATGCCGAGCGAGGCGGCAAGGTCGCCGTTTTTATCCACGTCCACCTTGACGAACTGCGCACGGTCTGAAAATTCCTCCGAGAGCGTCTCGATGACCTGCCCAAGCATGCGGCAAGGACCGCACCATGTGGCGAAGAAGTCGCAGACGACCTTCTCCCCCTTGCCGACGAGTTCGTCGAGTTCTTTACCCGTAATTTCCTTTACCATATCATCACCTCTTTGAGAGATATTGTGCAAGATCGTTGAAATTTACACGCTCGGAGCTTGAGCCGAGCATGTCCTTGACGGTGGCAAACCCGCCCGCGAGTTCCTCCTCCCCGATGACGGCTACAAAGCGCGCACCCAGCTTGTCCGCATACTTCATCTGCGCCTTCAGGGAACGCTGCATGAGGTCGCATTCCGAAGAGACGCCCGCCGTCCGAAGCTCCTCCGCAAGGAGGAAGGCCCGGCGTTTTGCCGCTTCATCCATCCCCGCGAGATAGCAAACAACGCGGCCTGTCTCGGGCATGGGTGCCCCCTCCGCCTCCATGACCATCAAAAGACGCTCAAGCCCCACCCCGAATCCGACTGCGGGCAGGGGCTTTGCGCCGAGCTGGGATAAAAGTCCGTCGTACCTGCCTCCGCCGAGGAGGGTCCCCTGCGCACCCGCCGCATCGGTGACAAATTCGAACACCGTGCGAGTGTAATAGTCCAACCCGCGCACGATGGAGGGATCCACGCTGTAATCTACCCCCGCGCCGTCCAAATATGCCTTCACCCCCTCGAAGTGGGCGCGGCAGTCCTCGCAGAGATAGTCGATGGCGCGCGGGGCATGGGCGGTAAACTTCTTACAGCCCTCGTTCTTGCAGTCGATTATGCGCATCGGGTTCTTCTCGAAGCGCGCATTGCAGTCCTCGCACATTTCGGAAAGGTGCGGGCGGAAGTACTCTTTGAGGGCCTCGTGATAGGCCGCGCGGCAGGTGGGACAGCCGATGGAATTGATGTGAAGGGAGACCTTTTTCAGCCCCAAATTCTTGAGGAAACGATCGACGAGGGTGATAACTTCGGCATCCGCCGCAGGGCCGTCCGCGCCGTAAAGCTCCGCGCCGAATTGGTGAAATTCGCGCAGTCTCCCCGCCTGCGGCCGCTCGTAGCGGTAGGCGGAACAGAGGTAGTACGCCTTGAAGGGCATCGCCTCGCTCGCAAGGCCGTTTTCGATAAAGGCGCGCGCGACCCCCGCCGTCCCCTCGGGACGGAGAGTAATGGACCTTCCCCCCTTGTCGAGGAAGGTATACATCTCCTTGGTGACGACGTCCGTCGTCTCGCCGACGCCGCGGGAGAAGAGTTCGGTATGCTCAAAGACCGGCGTACGGATCTCGCGGAAGCCGTAGGAGGCGGCCGTCTCGCGGGCGACGCGTTCGATGTATTGCCACTTGTACGACTGCGCGGGCAGAACGTCCTTACAGCCCTTGGGTATGTTGATCATAGAGCCTCCTTGGGGGAGTTAGTGGTTCGTAGTCAGGGGTCAGCGTCATTCTGAGGCGAAACGGCCATACCATGTCCGAAGCAGCCCCTCTCCGAAGAATCCCGTCAATGAAAATTCGGACTTCGTAATTCGGGATCCTTCGACAAGCTCAGGATGACGCGGTTGACTGCGGACTTCGTATCAGGGGATACACTCGCCTTCGGCTCGGTATGACAGACATAAGCCTCCGCTACTTCGGGGCTTTGCCCCTCGTGCCGCGCTTAAGTTTACAATAGTGCGCGCGGGGCAGGATGACGCGATTTTACACTCTCTTACAAGACGTATTTCTTCAAATTTCTGTCTTTCGTCATGGTTTTGAGATGCTCTTCGACGTAGGCGCGGTTGATCTCCACCGTGACGACGGGATAGTCGCCGCCGCCCGCGTTGAAGGAGATGTCCTCCAAAAGATATTCCATGACGGTGTGCAGCCTTCTCGCGCCGATGTCCTCGCTCGTCAGGTTGATCTCTTCGGAAATTTCCGCGATGGCGTCGATGGCATCGGGGGTAAACTTCAGATCGATGTTATCGACGGCGAGAAGGACGGCGTATTGCTGGGTGAGGGAATGCTCGGTACTCGTCAAAATTTTCACGAAGTCCTCCTTCGTGAGGGATTTCAGCTCCACAGAGACGGGGAAACGGCCCTGAAGTTCGGGGATGAGGTCCTCGATCTTCGAGACGTGGAAGGCACCCGCCGCGATGAAGAGCATGTAGTCCGTCTTGACGGGACCGTACTTCGTCATGACGGTGGAGCCTTCGACGATGGGAAGGATGTCGCGCTGGACCCCCTCGCGGGAGACGTCGGCACCGTTTGTATTGCCCTTGCCCGCGATCTTATCGATTTCATCGATGAAGATGATGCCGTCGTTCTCGGCACGGCGGAGGGCCTCCTCGGTGGCAGCGTCGTCGTCGATGAGTTTTTCCGCCTCCTCCTCGGTGAAGAGTTTCATCGCCTCCTTCACCGTGAGTTTGCGCTTCTTGCGCTTGGAGGGGAGCATCTCGCCGAAGATGGAGCCGAGGTTGATGGCGGCACCGCCCGGGACGAGTTCCATCGTCTTGAGTTCGTCCTTGACGTCCGCCTCGATGGTCATGTTGTCGAATTCCCCCTTCTGGAGGGAGGATAAAAGGTTGTCCTCGAAGATCTTTCTGTCAAGTTCGCCGCGGTCGTTCTTCTTGATCTCGGCGAGGAGCTTCACCATGTGCTGCTCGGCGGCGCGCGTCGCCTTCTCGCGGACCTCGGCCGTCTTTTCCTCCTTCACGAGGCGGATGGCACACTCCACAAGGTCGCGGACCATGCCCTCGACGTCCTTGCCGACGTAGCCGACTTCGGTGTATTTCGTCGCCTCCACCTTGATGAAGGGGGCCTTGACGAGCTTTGCGAGCCTCCTGGCGATCTCCGTCTTGCCGACCCCCGTGGGACCTTTCATGATGATGTTCTTGGGGGTGATCTCATCGCGAAGCTCGGGCGAGAGCTGTGACCTTCTGTAGCGGTTGCGGAGCGCAATGGCGACCGCCTTTTTTGCCTCGTCCTGCCCGATGATGTGCTTGTTTAATTCATTTACGATCTGTTTGGGGGAAAGGTCCATGATTGATTACCTCGAAAAACTTGTTGAGAGCAATTTGAGCGTGAAGTTGCAAGCAAGGCGCGAAGGGTGCGTAAACGACGACGGGAGCGTACTTGAGCGTACGTGACCGAGGAGTGCGCAAACCCGACAAAGCATTGCGACGCAAATGCGCGCTCAAACCGTTTCGCAAATAATGTGGTCGTTCGTGTAGACGCAGATCTCCGAGGCGATCTTGAGGGATTTTCTCGCGATCTCCTCTGCGGAAAAATCTGTGTTCTGCGCGAGGGCGCGGGCGGCCGCGAGGGCGTAGTTCCCCCCGCTTCCGATGGCGCAGATGCCCTCGTCCGGTTCGATGACCTCGCCCGTCCCCGAGAGGATGAGAAGGGTATCCTTGTCCGCCGTGATCATCATGGCGTCGAGTTTTCTTCCGATCTGGTCGCTCCGCCAGAGGTCGGCAAGCTCCACCGCCGAGCGCATGAGGTTGCCCGCAAATTTATTCAGCATCCCCTCGAAGCGTTCGGAGAGGGAGAAGGCGTCGGTGACAGAGCCGGCAAAGCCCAGAATGACTTTGCCGCCGTAAATTCTCCTGACTTTAATAGCCGTGTTCTTAAAGACGACATGCTCGCCCATCGTGACCTGCCCGTCCCCCGCGATGGCGGTGACGCCGCCCCGCTTGACGGCACAGATCGTCGTTCCGTGAAATTCTATCATACATTCCTCCGCTTTTGGCGTTGATAACTTTATTTACCCCAAATATTCGCGTTTGAAACGTCCGATGTCGTAGAGGGCGCGCTCGGCGAGGAGTTTGCGCCGTTCTTTCTTATCGCGCACGCCCTCGTAGCCGCCCTCTAAAATTCCGTAGTTCGCGTTCATCGGCTGGAAGTCCTTGTTCTCCGCCGCGACATAGCGGCAGAGCGCGCCGATGACGGTGGTCGCGGGAGGGAGGACGGAAGGCTTCTGGAGCAGTCTCCCCAAGACATGGTACCCCGCGATGAGGCCGCTCGCCGCACTTTCGACATATCCTTCGACGCCCGTGATCTGCCCCGCAAAGAAGAGATTGGGGTTTCCCTTCACCGAGAGATCGGCGTTGAGGCACTTGGGAGATTCGAGGTATGTATTGCGGTGCATGACGCCGTAGCGTTCGAATTCCGCATGTTTGAGGGCGGGGATGATGGAAAAGACCCGCTTTTGTTCGCTGAATTTGAGGTTTGTCTGGCAGCCGACGAGGCCGTAGCTCCCGCCCTCCGTATTCTCGCGGCGGAGCTGCAAGACGGCGTACGGCCGCCGTCCCTCGAAGGTGAGGCCGACGGGCTTGAAGGGGCCGAAACGCAGGGTATCCATGCCGCGCGCGGCCATGACCTCCACGGGCATGCACCCCTCGAACACCTCCCCCTTTTCAAATTCATGCAGCTTTGCGCGCTCCGCGGATGCGAGGGCGGTGACGAAACTTTCGTACTCCTCCTTGGTCATCGGGCAGTTGAGATAGTCCCCCGTGCCGCGGTCGTAGCGGTCCTGCGTGAAGGCCTTCTGCATGTCGATGCTCTCCGCCGAGACGATGGGTGCGGAGGCGTCGAAAAAGTGCAGTGTGCCGAATTTCTTTTGGATGGCGTCGAAGAGCTTCCCCTGCGTCAAAGGTCCCGTCGCGACGATGCCGCTTTCCGGTAGCTCTTCCGCTTCCCCTGAGAGGACGGTGATATTGGCATGCCGGCGGAGATGTTCGTCAACATAGGCGGAAAACAGGTCCCTGTCCACCGCGAGCGCGCCGCCCGCGGGGACGCGGCATTTCTCCGCCGCCGCCATCGTCAGCGAGCCGAGCATGCGCATCTCCTCCTTGAGAAGGCCGCAGGCGTTCCCATAGACGTCGTCGCTCTTTAAGGAATTGGAACACACCAGCTCGCAGAATTTTTCGCTTGAATGCGCGGGAGTCATCTTCGGCTTCATATCGACGAGCAAAACTTTCACGCCGTGTTCCGCCAAAAAGTAGGCCGCCTCGCTCCCCGCGAGGCCCGCGCCGATCACGGTGATCTCTTTCACTCGGGTTTGGACGCTCCTTTCGCCTTGCGCTCGGAGGGGACTTTATAGTTGCAGTCCTTCCCCGAACAGCGGACATTCCCCCGTGCGGTCTTGACGAGGGCGGAGCCGCACTGCGGGCACTTCGCCCCCGTGGGTTCGTCCCAGCACATGAACTTGCAGTCGGGATAGCCGCTGCAACCGAAGTAAGTCTTCCCCGTGCGCGTCTTGAGCTTCTTTGTGGGCTTGCCGCATTCGGGGCAGACGCCCGCGAACACGTCCTCCCGCTTCTCCTCCTCGAAGGGAAGGGTGGAACGGCAGGTGGGATAGTTGGGGCAGGCGAGGAATTTCCCGTACTTTCCGCTCTTGACGACCATCATCGCACCGCACTTGGGGCAGGGGGTGGAGGAGGTCTCCATCTCCCCTTCGCTCACGATGTTGGAGCAGGCGGGATAGCCCGTGCAGGCGAGATACTTTCCGTACTTGCCCATCTTGCGGACCATGGGACGGCCGCACTTTTCGCAGAGGATGTCCGTGACCTCGTCGCCGTCCGTATTCGCAAAGCGGAGCTGATCTTCGAACGGGGGATAGAAGGCCGCGATGATGGAATGCCAATCCTTGCCGCCGTCCTCGATCTCGTCGAGCTTCTCCTCCATGTCGGCGGTAAAGCCGACGTCCATGATGTCGGTGAAGTACTTGACGAGCATATCCGTGATGCGGTAGGC
>CANREM010000003.1 GCA_947629675.1 uncultured Clostridia bacterium | reverse complement strand
TCATATTTTACCTCAATAATTAGTAGTTATTTATAGAAAGAATTATGCTTTATATTGCACAGACAGCTTATATAAATCGACGTCCTTTCGAGACTTTTCGTCGATAAGAATTTTGATCTCATTGTTAGAATTAAACCCACTTATTAGATAACTATAAATGATGGTCTCCAAAATCTCTTGCTTGCTGAGTGCGCCGTTATTTATCCTCAATATGCCTGCCCCCATCATCGGAAGAATAATAGCTCTGTTACTATTGATCCGTTTTAAGTTTTTCCACATCGACAAGAGGCAATCGAAAAATTCTTCCCGCGTCAGGTACGCTTCGTTCTTGCTGTTAAATTTAGAAAAAGAAAGCAAGGCATATCCATGGGAGACTTCTACGATTGTTCCAAGGGGGTAACGGATCTTCTTCCCGACAACTCTAGAAGCATTTACAGCCCCTTGCCCTTGCAATTTGTCTGCAATTTCTTGATCTAAAATCGCGATTTGCGAATGGTTATAAAACTTGTTTATAAATTGACCATGTAAAGTATTTTCGGAAATAATATTATTATCTACTACCGTATCGAAATATTCGTTAAAAGGAATCACTTTTAGGGCTTCATTTTCAGATGACAATAAATCCCCCGCTTCAATCGTAAATTTCGTATTTTTTATCTTAAGTGTTACATGAGACATCTTCTTTGCTAAAAGATAAAGCACAAGAAAAACAATTGCCAAAATTACTAGCATGACTAATATTGCAACGACCCTTTGCCATACTATATAATCTTTC
The DNA here is from genome assembly GCA_947629675.1 of uncultured Clostridia bacterium. Taxonomy (GTDB): domain Bacteria; phylum Bacillota; class Clostridia; order Christensenellales; family Borkfalkiaceae; genus Gallimonas. The sequence continues at coordinate 133,699 of CANREM010000003.1, read as the reverse complement.
CATGGTATAAATGGTATGATAATAGAAAACAACGCTAAAAAATAAGCAATTATTTCCAAATACTTTTTAAGAAATATTCCATTAACAATTCGCATTTTTTTCATTTGAAGTCCTCATAGAAAATGATTGTTCGTGTTTTGCTTTTCTTCTTCCATATTTTACCATATTTCGCTATAATTTTCAATAGAAAAACAAGGAGAAATTGCGAAATATGGAAGATTATTTCAATGAAATTCCGGGATTTTTGGCCTTTTGCCGGTTCAGCAAAAATCTTGGAGAAAATACGCTCGCGGCATACCGCTCTGACTTGGAATTATATGCCCGATTTGCACGGTCCCACCCCGACTGCAACATCATGGATTACATCTTCGAACTCTCATCCAAACATAAGACTTCTACCATAAAAAGGCACCTTGCAAGTATCAAACAGTTCTTCAAATATGTCTACCGGAATGACCGTCTGGGCAATCCCCTTCTTCAATTTGAATTTAAGCTGAAATCTGAAAAAGTCCTCCCCCGCACCATTCCCGTCCACGGCGTCAAAAGACTTTTATCCGCCGTCGAAAGGCGGAGAGAAGAACCTCTCTCAAGATTTCAATTCTTTCAAACGATCCGAAACGTCGCCCTATTGGATCTGCTCTGCTCCACGGGGATCAGGATCGGAGAAGCGGCGGCCATCCGTTTGGAGGACATCGATCTGCGCACGCGGATCATTCTGATCCACGGAAAAGGCAAGAAGGAACGGTTGATCTATCTCTCTTGCCCCGAAACCGTCGATAATCTGAAAGCTTGGCTCAATCTGCGGAAGTCTCTTCCCGTAGAGCATGACTGTCTCTTCGTCAACAGGAGCTACTCCCCCATCTCCATCCATGCCATCGAAGATATTTTCTATAAATACCGCGACCTCGCAAAGATCAACCCCAAAGCGACGCCGCATTTTTTGCGCCACACCTTTGCCACGAACCTCTTGGCGAACGGCGCGGATCTCCGGGCGGTGCAAGAGATCCTCGGTCACTCCAATATCGCGATAACAGAACGCTATACAGAAGTTACGACGACGCGGAAGATCAAGGTCTTGAAGAAGTTCAATTACAGGAATAAATTGTAACGCCGGGCGCGAGAGGCGATCGAATTTGACAGGCGAAGCAACGCGCCCGCATTTATCAAAGCGGCAATCATATTTGACTGCCGCTTTGAATGTTGCCCGCATCCGATTCCGTTGCACCCCGATTCGCGCAGGATGCTTCAATCGCTATGAAACTTGCCTATATTGAGATAAATTTTCAGCAGTAGGTATTGTTTGAGGTCCTCGTCAGGCCTTCCGTTGATATAAGAGCAGTGCTCTATCAGCGGAGAATATAGCTCTATGATTTTCTCAATGCTCTCTTTATCGCCGCGGACGGCTTTTTTTGAGCAAATCAGAAAATTGTTCCTCATCGTTCATCAAGGAATCCCCATATATTTCTTCAAGTCTCTGATCGCCTTTGACCGAAGATTATAAATGTGCTGCACGGTGCATCCCAGCTCCCGTGCGGCAGCGTCCGGTTCAAGTCCTCTTACAAACAGCAAGACCAAGATCTTGCGCTTCGATGGAGACAGGCGCATAAAGGCACTCCTCAACCTTTCATCGGCAAAGTTAAAGTCCTCATGATCTTCCACAAGATCCTCGAGGTCCTTCTCATCGCGCATCTCATGGACTGCATCGAGGGAAACCGTGGGAGGTCTTTTCCTCTCATGTCTTATGTAATCGATATTCGCCCGATGTAGCAGTGTTTCAAACCAGGGCTAAACTTTCTTCCGCGGGTTCCCTTCTTTTTTACGGATCTGGCATACACCTACTCCGCACGCATTCAGATCGGAGAGAAATGCGATCGTCTCGGCATCCCGGGCAAGTTTTGTCCTGATACCGAGCGCGCGCCGGCATAAGATCTTAAAAGAGATATAATCGTCGATGTTCGGCTCCTCCCTTCCATAACCCTGCGGATAGATGAGTGCGCAAAACGTCTCGATAACCTTCTTGTTTTTGCAGGTTATGAGCAATTTGTTGAGGCAATCGCGGGCGCGGAGCGTGAGATCCTCCCCTTCTGCCCGCTGCACGATTCTCGCATCCCCCTTTTGCAGAGATAGTGCCATATAATCGTCGAGAAATGTAAGGCTTTCAAGGATCGCTTGCTTTTTAAGCAGATACACTTCTCTATTCTTATTGACGAGGATCTGCGGAAGCAATGCTGCGATGACTGCCCCGAACATTCCGAGGCAAGCGGCGCAGAGAACGACATATTGCGCGGGCGTCATATTTTCTCCTGTTCGACGCATGGTTTTGAAGCATCGAGAATGTGTTTTGTTGATGCACGATTTTCCCCTCCTTTGCTCTCCCCCGCGCGGCTTGCGCTTTGCGGGAGAGAGGTTAGGGGATGAAAATGAAGATGAGGATAAGTAGATTTACGCTTGCGGATATCCGCGTTTATCGTCGTTCAGGATTGCAGGCATGCTTGTGGGGATTGCGACAGATTCTTCCGTGTCCCAAAGCTGAATATTCTTTAAGCCTTGCTCTCCGCTTTCGTCCCAATGCCAATATCCGCCAAACCAGTCACGGAAGTAGCCGAAAAGAGTAGCAGATTCGTCGCCGCACGGGTCGGGGCCTGGATTGCTCTCAGAGTAAGCAAAAACTTTGCCTTTAAGCCATCGATTTGATGATCCTGTATTACTATCGCCGTTCATGAACAACCATTTGCAAGTCAAAAGCTCGTTCAAGGGCCGCGCAAGATATACCGCTTGGAGCGCATCACAATCCTTAAAGGAATCCGCATAAAATTCCCAGAATTTAACACTTCTGATAATGACTGTTTCGAGCGCCGTACAACCTTCAAAACCACCCACCTGTTCTACTTTTGGAGCAGCAATATCCAAAAATGTCAATGATGTACATCCATCAAAGACATTGGTAAAATTGAAGTTCTTCACAGTCTCGGGTATCACAATTTTCTTGAGATTTATGGCATCATTAAAGGAATTGCTAGCCACGGTTTCTATTGCACTCGGAATCTCAAAGGTCGTACCAAGCCACCCTGCAAAACTGTATGAATTTATACTGGTCAACCTTAAAGCCTTTCCCCAAGTGGGTTGCACCGTTGTCCCCTTGAAGGCATATTGACCAATTTTGGTCACGTAGTTTCCGATGCGCACTGTCTTCAAATTCGTGCAGCCCGCGAAGCAATAATCACCTATCGTCGTCAAGCTGGTGGAATATGTAATAGTTTTAAGCTCTTGATGTCCCTCAAAAGCATGTGCGCCGAGAATTGTCACGCTATCGGGGACTTGAACGCTCTCCTCTTTGCCGTAATAGTAGACAAGGGTGTTTCCGTTGATCTCAAAGAGATCGTGCTTGCAAATCTTGCACTTCTGCAAGTCCTCAGAGAAATCGAACACGCCATCCGGGCAATCATACACATGCGGCACCAAACCAAACTTGGCTCCGCACCCGCTGCAAGCATAGTAATGCCCCTCGGCATTCGAGGACCAAGAACTTTGCTGATCGTGTTCGCTCTTCTTGCCGGCGTTCCCTTCATCATCTTCAATGTAGTCGCAACCATTATCGGTGCAATAGTACCAATGGTTATCGTTGTCCCAAGTGAGTTCAAGATGATGCTCGGCGACAATGGTAAAGGTTTGCGTGTTGGTCGTATCCCCCACCTTGATAGATACCGTCACCTTTTTGTCCTCCTTATGCTCTTGTTTTTGCACGGTGAAGGTAAGGGTGTTGGTCGCCTCGTCGTAGGTGTAGCTCATATAATTGTCGTTCCCATCATAGGTAACTTCGAGCTCACCAGATGCAATGCTTTCAAGCGGAATTTTGAAGAGGCGCGCCGTGACGGTATCTCCCGCTTTCAGCTGCGTCCCGCCGTTCCATTGAACCGTATAGTCTTCGGCGACATCTTTGCCTGAGCGGTCGATGAGAAGAACTGGCCCATGCATGGAGAGATCAATTGTGAGCGTAAACTGGGCACGGAGCATAAAGACAATGTTATTTTGATCGCCTGCTGCCACATCGTTGCCCGATTCCCAACCGAAATTCGCATCAGAGAGCGCCGTAACGATATTCGAATAGTTTATCTCGCCTGTCCACGCATCGTCTATGCCGAGGAATACGATCTTAATTTTTCCGCTATCTCCTGAAAGCTTAGGCGTAAAAGTATAAGTATACTTTGAATGGCTGACCTCGGTAAAGGTGTATTGCGCGCTACCAGTTCCATCAGTACTTGTATAACCCTGCCCAAGAGCAGTCCAGCCGCCGTAGGAGGCGCCGATCAAATAAATCTGATCGGAATAGAAGAGCACTTCTACCGTCGCTGTAATATCGGGATTGTCGAGGGAGACCGCCTTGATTTTGAGCGTGCCCAAGGAGCGGGCGGTGATTTCGCCCGATACAGGATCGACGATCGCGCGTTCATCGGACGGGTGGGACAATAATTCGCTGTAATCTGTCACATCATAGTAACGCACCTGTTGGTTTGTTGCATCTGCATTGACGAGCGCTTTGACTGTGGTCGTCCAATTTCCCGCACCGTTGTTGACGTTGAACTCGTACTTCTCCTCTTCAAAGGAGATCTCGCTCACGGCAACTTTGTTGTCGGACGAAGAGAGTACGGAAAATTCCAAAACCTGCTCCACGCCGTTCACTGTGAGATGCAGCGTCGCTGTGAAGGACTGCGGAGCCGACGAAGCGGTCAGTTGCAACGTATGCTCGGCAAAATTTAGCGTGCAGGTAAGGTATTTGGCATGGTCGGCATAGTCGGAAGTGAAGAAGAAGCGAACGCCCTCCTCTGTATAGTCGGCATTGGTGGGTGAGACGGAGAACGAAACCGTAGCCGTATCACCGTTACTCAAAACGTAGTTCCCGTTTGTAAGGGCAAGTTGGACATCTGTGACGTCAAGCGAGACCATCTTGATGCCTACCTTTGCCGACGTTCCCGTAAGGTCGAGTGTGACCGTGTAGATGCCCGCGGCGTTTACGCAGAAGTATTCAGTGGAATTTTTGATATAAGCCCGGTCTGACTTGCTCGCGTCATAATAATATGAGGAATTGACCCAATGAGAGGGAATATTTTTACTCCACACATCATCATCCGTCGAATCATCGTGCTGCGTAAAACTTGCAACTTTCGGGAAGATGATTTGGAAACCGTTGCTTGGCGTGAAATGACGGGTGAGGGTATAGATCCCCCTACTCTGCTCGGTCAAGAACAGCTCATCGAGTTGCGCGGCGTCTTTATCGGCAACATAATCAGCGTAATCCCAATCGGTTTTACCGAGACCGTAGCCATAGATGAAATACCATTCATCGGCGACAAGCACATCGCAAGTCGAAGTATAGGTCGTACCTCCTACGGTGATTTTAGCTGTTACAACGGTGGAGCCGAAGTCCACGCCCGTAACGGTCGCCTCTGAGCCTTCGCCTGAAATCGTCGCGACTGTTTCGTTTGCGATAGACCAGTTGACACTGTCTATCGTGCCGTTTTCAACCGTGGCATTGAGCGTGACCGAGCCGTTTATCATAACCCGAACATTATTCTCGATGCTCGCAAGCACGGTACCGGCCTTCAAGACCGTCACGGTGCATGTCGCAGTAAAATCATGATCTTCTTTCAGGGTTGCTTTAATCGTTGCCGTACCTTCTGCAAGGCCGCTGATTTCATAACCCTCGCTTGTGTCCTCGATCGAGATGAAACTCTCGCCGCTTGTCACTTCTATGTCAACATCTCTAAAAGTGGCGTCGGACGGTGAAAATACCAAAGAAAGCTCCTTGGGATTCCCGCCCGCGATCAACGTCAGCTCTTCGGAAGAAAATCTCATCGAAGCGACATGTTTGACAACAGTAACGTTGCAAGTATCTGTTTTACCGTTTTGCGCCGTTGTAACTGTAACGACAGCTGTGCCGTATCCTACGGCGGTCACAACGCCTTGGCTTGTGACGGTGACGACAGAGTCGTCGCTTGAACTGTAAGATACAATTTTGTTCTCCGCATTCTGCGGCTCAACTGTTGCCGTAAGCGTCGTTTGCTCATTTAACTCCAATGTGAGTTCTTTTTGGTCGAGCGTCACTCCGCTGACGGGAACTGCTGCAGGTGCAGAATAAGAATAGCTCAATGTTTCTTCTGTTTCGTTATAAACGAGAACAAAGGTACCGCTATGCGCCACCTTGATACTTCCGTTTTCGCCGCTTGTCAAGTCAGATGCGGTCGTGAAAACGTTGCTATAACCGATTTTTTCATCGCTGTCCAGCTTGTTTACGGTGAATTGCTCCCCTTCATCAAGTTGGATAGTCAATTTATATTCATCGTCCCCGTCGGTTTGGAAATGCAACCGTTCGGGGATGCTTTCTTTCGAATCGTAAACTTGCCAGCTTTCAGATGCAAGCGACAAGTAGTATTCCGCCTCACCCTTTGGATCGTCTTTATCATCGTCATCCTTTACTACTCCACATGCGGCAACAGCAAAGGCGATTGAAACAGCAAAAAGCGAGGTGCAGAAAAGCAACAGGGATCTGTGATGTGTTTTCCTCGTCTTCATGATCTTCACCCTCCCTTCCCCCACCAAACAACCTGCGACCTTACCGAATACTGCGTCGGCATTGCTGCCGGCGCAGATTTTCAGTTGGACCCTGCCCTTCAACACCTTGTAGGTATTGCTACCTACAAGGTGGGGACAAACGGTGAGGTGAAAGTTTCGGCCGAATCTTATTCGGCAGGAACCTCCGAGGTTTTCACGAAGTTGAGCGCAACGTTTGTAAGAACGCCGCCCTCATCAAACGTGAACTTGAAGACAACAGTCATCTGCCCTTCTTGGGTAGCGGGAATCTCATCGTGGTTTTCGCCTTCGCCTACCCAGTAGAGCTGGCTCCTATAGTTTGTGAAGTAGTTTTCGTCGCCTTCCTTCACGTCAGCGGCTGCAATGTAAGCATCGCCACTAAAGGTCACGCCCTGATGCACTTCGCCATACCATGTAGCGGATTGGAACACTCCGCCGATGATACCGTAGTTGTTTTCTTCGGTGGTCGGATAATCCCAGTCGATCGCCGTAACGAACTGAATGGTGGGCCATACGCCTTCGTGATTGTCCATATAGAATTGATAGAAGTCAAAGGCCTCGCTTGTAAGTTCCAACCCAGTCTGTGCTTTGCCGTTCAGGATGTCGATGTAGCCAACTCTCAAGATCACATTTGCTTCTTCGCTCACAGCGCCATCCCAAGCATCACCGCTCCGTACAATGTAGAGCCACATGCGATAAGCTACGTCGGGATTGTAGTCGCCGATGCGCTCGATCGTGAACGAAGGACCCTCGCCGCTGAGATTGAGCGTTATCGTGTACCTACCGTTCTCGGACATCTCGATGTTGATGCCGTTCTCCCAATAGGTGCTGCCGGTGGATTCTCCCCAATTCATGTAATGATTGTTGATGATCCCGCCCCAGTTGCCGTCCATGCCGAGGAAGGCAATAGAGAAACGATCGTGCTCACGGAGATTGAAGGTGTTGCTGTAGACCTTATTGTTGCTACCCGCAACAACCGGAAGAGTCCAATTCGCAAAGTCGCTGCCTTCAAAGTTTTGCTTTTCGGGAATGATGGAGGTCCAATTTTCGACCTCTTCGCCATCAAGCACGCCGATGAGATAGAAGCCGGTCGAATAGGTCGTTTCCTCTTCCGATTCAGTTTCGATGAGCGACGTCACAAGCACCGTGGTCTCTGCCGTGACGGTTTCGCCATCTTTGTTCGCACCGAGAGACGTTGCATAAATCTTATAGGTGCCAAGCGCGTCCGCATGAACGAACGGCCTAAGGTCTACCACTTCTTCGCTCGGATCGATGTCCCGATACTCGATGTAGATGTGATCGGAAAGTTCGGAATAGACAACACCCTGCACAGAGGCGTCTGTATTCACGACCGCTTCGATAGGCGTCGAGGAGATCCATTCGGTCGCCCCATTATTCACATTCACGAGATATCCTTCCGGATTTGTGAAAGTGACAGTTTCTACAGGAGCATAAACCACGCCATTGGGAAGGATCGTAATGGTGATGTTATCCGTGGGATTTTCGAGGGTCGTAAATCCATTATCGATCTCAACGATCAGTCGGAAAGTGGTCATGTCTTTTACTTCTTCATAAGCAGGAAGAAGCGTCAGCGTGATCTGAATGGAATACTCGGGGAGCTCCTGATCGGGAAGTTGTGTTGTGATTACTTCGTGTTCGATCGTCACGTACTGGGACACGCTCGGATCGGTCGAGATGATCACGTCGGCGGGATTGATCACCGCAGTTTCGGGGATGGTATAAGCATTGATCACCATCTTGCGGGCAGCATCTTCTTCCGCACCCTCTTCCGCACAGACATACTGGAGATAGGATTTGGAGCTTTCACCGATCGAGAGATCAAAGGACGTTACGCTGAGCTCAACCATTTCGATTGTAACCTGCGCGCGGCCATTCCTGAGGTCAAGCGTCACGGTGTATGTACCAAGGTCTGAAACGCCGAACGAATCAGCAGTGTTCGCGACATATGCCATCGTCGATCCTTCTTCATTGAAGGAGGTGGAAGTGATCTTCGTCGTCCAATCATCATCGATTCCGCCGTGGATGATCTGGAAGTAGTCGTTTGCCCAGAAGTCGCGGGTGATGGAGTAGACGTAAGGCTCGGTCGCGGACTGCCCAAGGAGCACGCCTGCGGCTTCTGCGGCTTCTGCCGTGTTGTAGGTCACCCAAGGATCTCCTTCGGGATCATCGAGGTCGGAATAAAGACCTGTGATGTAGAAATAGCTTGCCGTTACATGGACGGTACCCATAGCGGCATAGACGTTCCCGTCGGAACCGTGTGCGACCGCATAAATCGTTGTCGTGCCAAAATTCCAGGAGTAAATCGTACCGATTTTATCCGCATTGGGATCGATTGAAGCGATCGAATCGTCCATGGAATACCAATGATAGCTCTCATCAACGAAGGTCACTTCATCCGGAGCCATAAGTTCCATCGTGTTGTTCTCAACTTGTCCGATCGTTGTCACAAGCGTATCGGGGGTAAGCGTCGCCTCTACAAGATCTTCATAGACCACAACTGTGCAGGTCGCCGTCTTTTGGTTGTCGATACTGGTAACGGTGATTGTAGCCGTACCCGCTTTCATAGCTTCGACATTACCATTTTGGTCGATCGAGATCACGGAAGGATCGTCCGAAGCCCAGGTTGCTCTCTGCTCATAGGCATCGTCGGGGAGGATCGTATAGCTCATTCTCGTCGTCCAACCGACACCAAGCTCAAGAACCTCGGGATAGACCTCGATGCTGTTAACGCGAATAGCTTCATCCGAAACGAGGACATCGATCGAAGCAAATGCACCATCCGGAGCCGTAGCTGTAATGGTAGCATTCCCCGCATCAAGAGCAAGCGCAAGACCGGTTTCATCAATATCCAAGACATCGTAATTGCTCGAAGACCACTCAACTTCCGTACTTGTGGTGTCGTCTTCGTTCGTGACCAACGCGGCGAATTCAAATTCTTCGCCAATTCCTAAGACGGATGTGTACGAAGTGAATTCAACAGTCGATTTAGGCTGTTCTTCCTGCGCGTTTGCACTGAGTGACAACATTGTTGCACCGGTGAGGCAAGCGATAAACGCAAAGAGAAGCGCAACAATCAAATTTGTCTTGTTAATTGCCTTTTTCATGGTTATTCACCTCATATAAATTTAGATTTGTCTGCTTTGCAGACTGATGTGCTCCTGAGACTGAAGGTCCCAGGCTATGGCACTTTCGTGCCGGGTAACATTGCTTCATGTGAATTATTCCATCGGAACCACCCCCTTGTGTAGAATTTTCTTGCCGCTTCGCATGAAGCGGGATTGAGGCATTGAGTATACCATTTTGCCTCGGACAATATTAACCTAAACCATTGGACTCATCTCCCTTGAATTATTTGACTCTGCCCAATCAGACAGTCATGTCATTAAGACACGACTTGTTTCCATGCCTCCGGAAGAATACCTTCGGGAATAACTTTACCGGATTCATCTGTCGTTTTCCAATGCCATTCTGTACTTTTTGCTGACGCTTGACCATCTTTATTGTAGCTAAGTACCGTTGCATTGGTCAGAAACTCATTTGCTTTTGAGTACGTTGTGTTAGAAGTCGTTTTCTTTAATGAATTTGCCTGTCCCAAATAATAAATTGTTAAGGATTCAGCAAAGCCATTGGAGTTTCGCGAGTCTGGTCCAAACGCTGCAACTTTAATTTCCGTAATGCTGCTCGGCAAAACAATTGATTTCAATTTAGCGCAACCACTAAAAAACAGGGAAGGAAGGCTCTTCGCGCTCTCATTCAAAATTACAACGGATTCTAAATTTGTACAATTAGCGAAACCGTAACTTTGGGGGAAAGAAACCCCATTGGAGATAATGACATCGGTTACTGTCGCATTATCGCCAAATACATCTTTCGTAAAGCTCACAATTGATTTTGACGATTCGTATTGCGCCGGAACAATTACCTTCGCCTGCGTTCCGCCATAGGCAGTTATTTGACCCGCCGACGAAACAGTCCAGAAATTATCAATAATTTTGCCGCAAGTATCGCACAAGCCATCATAGAATCCATTTACAGGTTCGTCCTTGCATGTATGTTCACCGGTATCTTTGTACCCGCACTTAGAACATTCTTTGTCAGTGTTAAAAACATGATCTTCACGCTCAACCGTATAATGGCACTCGGAGCATTCCCCTTTATGACCGGAGACGGCATCTTCGAGTGTGGTCCAAGTCATAGAGCAAGTCACGTTTTCCTTTTTGTAAGTGCACAGAAGATTTGAACATGCCACATTGTGTGTGCCGTTGCTGTTCGAAGTGATATTATTAAGGGAATGATTCTTTATCTTCTCGCGATACTCACATTCATCGCAGTATCTATACTCACCATCATCTTGAGTATAATCCTGTTTGTATGAATTCGAGTGATCAATCCGCACTGCATATTCGCAGGTAGAGCAATCGAACCCATGATAATAGCCATTGTCCTCATCTTTATACCATGTATATTTCCCGCCTGGGTTGGGATTTGTATGAGGCACAAGGTCTGTATGATAATCGCAGTCTAAGCATTCCTGATAATGCCCTCCCTGCTCAGACGTGTATTCGCTATCAAGCTCATGTTGACCCTGATTGAAGGACGCCTCGCACGCCGTGCATACTTGGTGATGCCCCGTAGCGCCATCGCTTACATATTCATCATCTTCGTTATAGTGCGCGGCAACTTCGACGTGTTCACCGCAGACGCACTCTTTGTAGTGCTCGCCCTTTTCAGCATCTTGATGCCATTGATCGTCCTTCGCGGTATGCGAAGCGACTTCGACGTGTTCACCGCAGACGCATTCTTTGTAGTGCTCGCCCTTTTCAGCATCTTGATGCCATTGATCGTCCTTCGCGGTATGCTCGGCTTCGTTTACCTTCTCTCCGCAAATGCAGAGTTGATAATGCTTGGTGTTATCTTCGTTTTTGAGCCACTCATCGTCTTTGGCGGTGTGCGAAGCGACTTCGACGTGTGCACCGCAGACACATTCCTTATAGTGCTGATTGTTCTCGGTGTCCTGCTTCCACTGAGCGCCTTCTGCCGCGGCGTGCGCGGTGACTGCACTTTCGTAGCCGCAACCTTCGGTCTTGCAAACTGTCTTGTGGCCATCGTCACCCGTGTTACGGAGTTCGGTGTCGTGCGTGTGAGCGACTTCGTATTCGCATTGCTCGCACTTGAACGCGGTCTTTGCCTCGTTGATCTTGAGGCTGTGCGTAGCCTCATCCATCTTCTCGCCACAGGTCTTGCAGACATGCCAGTGGGATGTTTCGTCATTCTGCAAACCCTTCTCGGTATCAATCGTATGGGTATGTTGGGTAACGGTCACGGTGCAGGTCGCGCTCTTGCCGCCTGCCGTCGCGGTGATCGTCGTCTCGCCTGCTGTCAGAGCCGTCACATTGCCGCCTTCCACGGTGGCAACGGCGGGATTGCTTGACGTCCAAGTCACGGTCTTATCCGTTGCGTTATCGGGCTGCACATTTGCAACGAGCGTTGCGGTGGCATCTTCTGTCCTTCCGCCCACTTCAAGTTCAAGGGTATTTGACCCCAAAGTGACGCTCTCTACGGGAACAGTTGTTGCCTTAAAGGTAACGGTAATCGTCGTATCGGCAATTACATTGAATACGAACTTGCCTTCGCCATCAAGCGCGGCATTCGCATCCGTACTGAGCGTGAAGGTGTCGAGCGCGTAGCCTTCGTATGCTTCGACGGTCACGGTGATCTCGGTGTCCTTCTCATACTTGCCGTCCTCTGCTTCGGGAGAAAGAGTTACTTTACCATTAGTCGTATCATAGTCGGCAATTGTTACAGAAAATTTTTCCTTCTTGACAATCCCGCATGCTGCAAGCGATAAACTAAGGGCTAAAACCGAGAGCAAACACAGGAATGCAATCAAATAGTGCTTGGTCCTTTTCATAAAATTACTCCTATTATTATTTCGCCGTTAAGGGCGCGATCCCCCTTCCCTTTCGGTGAGTTCGCATCTCGAACCCGGGATGCAGATTTTGCTAAATTTCCCCCCATATCAATGAAGTCAAACCATCGGAGCTACCTCCTTCCAAACTTATTGTCACGTACTTATTATCTCGGATATAATATCCGTTTTAGCCTTCGAAGTAGAATTGTGCGTTATCAATGTTCCCCCAAGGCCCCTCTCCTACGGGATCGGAGTAGACGGAGATGCCGACTTCGATGCTCGCGATGTTGGCGATATCCTCGATCGTGACGCTCGCCTGCGTGCGCTGCCAATGCGTCCAGCCGTCGAGCTGGGTCAGCTTGCTGCCTTCGAAGGTCTGCGTGCTTCCGTCTTTATACGTCACTGTGATATAGGCGTGGACGTCGATCTTCTCGCCCTGATCGCCCTGCAGTTCGAAGCTGCAAGTGTACTTACCGTTTTCGGTGATCTTGGACATATCGACCATCTGGAAGAGCTTGAAGTCTACCTTTCCGCTATCCCAGAAGTGGAAGCTGTTCGTTCCCATGACGGCGTTTTGCGATTCGTTGCTGACGTAAAGTTGCAGGTTGCCGCTGCCACTGTTATTGTAGGTGGCCGCCCAGTCCCCCATATTGCTGAGGTAGATCGCGCCGCCGTTCTGCGAGCCGTAGGACTTCGCGATGCCCTGATCCTCCTCAAAGCTGCCGCCCGTGAGGAGGTTGACATTCGTGACCCATACATAGCAGTAACAAGTGCCGCCGAAATTGGTCGTGCCCTCTACCTGATACGTGCCGACTTCGTTGATATACTCTTCGAGATCGGCTTTTTCGATCGCCCACACAACATCCGTTTCCATCGCCGAACCATTGTTGAGAACAACATTCACGGTCTTGGGAAGTTCAATCGTCCCCTGTCCGACCGTATAATAAAGTTCTTGATCTTCCAGATAGTCGGCGTGAAGGTCGGATGTGTGCCCTTCTTCCCAAACATACTTGAACACTTTGAGTGCCTCGATGGGCGAGCCGTCGGAGCGGAAGAAGGCGTTGTTATCCACCATCGTGCCGCCGCTCGTAGGTGTTTTGGCAGTGCCCACCGGCGAGGGTGCGGAACTGTCATAGTTGTGCGCATAGGAGGTCGCCCAACCGCAGCCGTGTTCGAGGCAGAGCGCGCGGTTGGTATTGCCATCCGTGCTCATGCTCGCTGCGACCCACGTGCCGCCCCAATAGGAGACGCCGAGACCATAATCGCCGAGATTGGCCACCGCTTCGATGACTTCGCGCACTGAATTCGACATGCCCTGCACGGTCAAAGGCTGTGTCGTCTCTTCGAGGGCGGTATTGCCGCAGCCGTCGAAATCATCTCTCGTCCACGCATAGCCCGTCTCGAGCACCATGACTTCCTTATGGAATTCGTCATGGATGGATCTGAACTGGCTGACAAGTCCCGAAAGAGATCCTGCCGAAGTGTAATAGGGATACCAGGAACTTCCGAATACGTCGTAATCGACATGGTTGTCGGAGAGCGTCCTCGCCTTCTCCATGAAATTGTTGGAACCGGCGTTGGTGAAATGCACTGCGACCTTTGCGCCGCCGTTTGCGACGGTATCCGTCACTTCGCGCACCGCCTCGGCACCCGCATTCATGAGCTTGCAGATCTTCGTCCAATCAGTTTCGCCTGCCATGCCGCCCGTCGTCTCGTTGCCGACCTGCACCATCGTGATCTTGACGTTCGTCCCCTTGATCTCTTCGAGAGCATCCTGCGTAAACTTTTTCAGCGCGGTGACTTTCCCGTCGATATTGTTCGCATAGATCTCCCAATCCTTGGGAGCCTTCTGCTTGGCGGGGTCTGCCCAGAAGTCGCTGTAATGGAAGTCGATGATGACACCAAGCCCCACTTTTTCACAACGTTTGGAAAGCTCTACGGCGTTTTCGACATCGCAATTTCCCGCGCCATAGCCCTGCTGTTTTGCGGCATCGGCGTAAGGGTCGTTCCAGACGCGGATACGGATGTCCGTGATGCCGTTGTCCTTCAATACTTGCAAAACATCCGCTTCATTACCGTCAAAATCCTTGAAGGTAAGGCCGCTTTCTTTACGAGCCGCCTCGACAGAGAGAAGTTCTGAGGAGTCCATCGCCATGATGAAGGGATGCTCACTGCCCGCTTCACGGCCCGCCAGAGAGGTGATCTGCCCCACATAAAGTTCAGGATCTGCGACTTCTCCTTCAACCTCCACGACGCAACTGTCGAAATAGTTGTTCGCCGTCCTGACGGTTATTACGCAACGTCCTGAAGAAACGGCCGTAACGGTACCATTCTCAACCTTTGCGATACCCGTGTTAGATGACGACCATGTTACGGCCTGCGAAGCGTCATCGGGTTCTACCGTCGCTTCCAATTTGCCCGTTGCCCCAATCTGCATGAGTTTAAGGCTGTGTTTGTCGAGCGAAACGCCTGTTGCCGCACCGCCGATGAGCGACGGGTCTATGACGTTAATCCTGCATTGCGATGATTTGCCGCCGATGCTGAGTCTGATCAGGGCTGAACCCTCTTTCAAAGCCGTGACGACGCCATCTTGGACAGTCGCTACGCTCGGATCGGACGAGAGCCATCTCGTGTCCTTCGTGCTGGCTCCCTGCGGGAAGACGATATAGGTGAGCGTAATTTGCTCGCCGACGTTGAGGTTGATTTCTGCACGGTCAAGCTCAACGCTCTCGATATCGGCCGCATTGTTGTCCCCTCCGCATGCCGCAAGCGGCAGGAGCATACAAAACGCGAGAATGATGGATATAAGTGTATTTTTCAGCTTTTTCATGGTTTCCTCCTACACCTCATGAAATTCTGCGCCACTTCTTGTGCGGCTGTTCTTCCTGTTTTTGCTGCTTCTCCTCGGAAGAAGCGACGGGGGCATCTTCGACGAGAAGATTGACCTTCGTCTCTTCGTTGAAGAAATGCGTTGATTTACTATCGAATGTGAGATAGATCCGCGTGCCCGTCACGAGCTTTGCGATCTGTGCGAGCGTGAAGGGCGCGGTGGGCACACAGACAATGAGTTCCTCCTCTGTAGCCGTCTTGACGTGGAGATGGAGCGAACTGCCCATGAGTTCCCTCACGCCGATGACACAGGGGATGGCCTCCTTGTCCTCGTGGTTGGAGAGCGTGATATGTTCGGGGCGGACGCCCATGACGACGTCCTGCGGCTCGATGTTCTTTGCCGCAAGTGCCTCGCCGCGCACCCCGCCGATGCGTTTTTTCACGCCGCAAAGTTCGACGAAATACCCTTCTTCGTCCCGCTCGAGACGGGTCTTAAAGGTGTTCATCTTGGGAGAGCCGATGAACTCGCCGACAAAGAGATTGGCGGGCATATCAAACAGCTCCGTGGGCGTTCCCACCTGCTGGATCACGCCGTCCTTCATGATGACGATGCGGTCGGCGAGCGTCATTGCCTCCACCTGGTCGTGGGTGACGTAGATGAAGGTCGTATTGATCCTCTTCCTCAATTCGATGAGTTCGGAACGCATCTGGGCGCGGAGCTTCGCATCGAGGTTGGAAAGAGGTTCGTCGAGAAGGAACACGGCGGCATCTTTCACCATCGCCCTGCCGATCGCGACGCGCTGTTTCTGCCCGCCCGAAAGTTCCCTCGGACGCCGCCCGAGATATTCGGTGATGCCGAGAATCTCTGCAGCTTCGCCAACTTTGTTTGCGATCTCCTCGCTCGTCAGCTTTCTGGTCTTGATCTTGACGCCCGTCACATTCCCGTCTTTATCCGTCACAGGTACTTCTACGGGCACGCGCATGAGCGTGAGCGGGAACGCGATATTCTTGAAGATCGTGTAGTTGGGGTAGAGAGCATAATTCTGGAAGACCATCGAGACGTCCCTGTCTTTGGGCTTCAGGTCGTTGACGACCTTGCCCCCGATCTTCACCGTGCCCTCGCTGATGTCCTCGAGGCCCGCGATCATGCGGAGCGTCGTTGATTTGCCGCACCCCGAGGGGCCGACGAAGACGACAAATTCCTTGTCTTTGATCGTGAGGTTGAAATTCTGTACGGCAACGACGTTCTTGCCGTAAACCTTTTTTACATTTTCCAATACAACTTCTGCCATAGTTTCACCTTATCCTTTGACCGCGCCGCCCGTGACGCCCGCGACATAATACTTCTGCAACAGGAGGAACAGGACCGTGATGGGAAATGCCACCACGACGCCGCCCGCGCAGAAGGTCGTATAGTTCATGTCCTTTTTTGCAGGTTCGTCTATGAGCCATTGGAGGCCTGCCGCAACGTTATAACCGCCGGTCTCGTTGTTCGCCATGAAGGACGCCATGACGAAGTCCCCCCACGGCCCCATGAACCCCATGAGGACCGTGTAAATGACGATGGGCTTGGAGAGCGGCAGAATGAGCTTGAAGAAGATCTGCATGCGCGTCGCGCCGTCCACCCGCGCCGCCTCGTCGAGCGATTTGGAGATGGTATCGAAGAAGCCCTTCGCGATATAGTACCCCATGCCCGAGCTTGCGACATAGATAATGATGAGGCCATAGGGCGCGTTCGCGTCCGTCAGATGCCAGTCGTGCATCCAGGTGTAGAGGAGAATGAGGGTCATAAACCCGGGGAACATCCCGAACACGAGGATGAGATTCATGAGGAACTTCCTCCCCTTGAAGCGGAAGCGGGAAAGGACGTATGCGACGGCGAGCTGGAAAGCGGTCTGCACCACCGCCGTCACGACACCCATCAGCAGGGTGTTGCCGAACCATGTGGGGAACTTCGTTTCCTTGAAGAGGCGAACATAGTTGTCAAAGCCCCAGTGCTTAGGAAGGATGTATCCCACGACCCCCGTGCTCTCACAGCGGAAGGATTCGAACACGATGCCGATGAAGGGCAAGATCCACACGACGCACATGACGGCGAGCGCGATATGGATGATCGTGTTTGAGATCCTGTTTTTCGTCCTCTGCGAAATGCGCTTCTTCTTTTTCTCCTCTGCGGCATTCACTTCCGGTGTCTCCGCAAGGATGATGTCTGCAATGGGTGCTTCAGGCATGGCCGAAATTTCAAAGGTGTCTTCCCCGGTCACGATCTCGACCATCTCCTGCGGTTTTTCCTCCGATGCCGGATAGAACTCGAACACTTCAAACATTTT
This sequence comes from uncultured Clostridia bacterium, assembly GCA_947629675.1. Taxonomy (GTDB): domain Bacteria; phylum Bacillota; class Clostridia; order Christensenellales; family Borkfalkiaceae; genus Gallimonas. The sequence goes on along the minus strand of CANREM010000003.1, from coordinate 116,020 downwards.
GTCCGTCATGCGTAGTCCTCCTCCCTTCTGGTGGAAGGCATGATGGTAAAGACGATGAGCGAGATGATGGAGACAACGAGGAAGATGAGCGTACCGATGACGGAGGCCATTTTATAGGACGCCTCGCTTCCCGTTGTGATACCGAAGAGCCAAGTGATGAGGATGGTCGTATCGCCGGCGACATACCCGCCGACCTCCCCCCAAGCGAAGTGCCGCGGTCCACCCTGCGTCAAAAGATAGATGACGTTGAAATTGTTGATGTTAGACACGAAGTTTGTCAAAAGGTATGGCCCCGTGACGAAGAGCATGTACGGCATCGTGATCTTGCAGAACTGCTGGAAGGCATTCGCCCCGTCGATCTGCGCCGATTCATAGAGATCCGCGGGAATGTTCATCAGAATGCCCGTCGTGATAAGCATGAGGTACGGGATACCTACCCATATATTAATGACAAGCACCATGACCTTGGCGAGCGTTCCGTTTCCCCAGAACGGGATGGGATTTTTGATCCATCCCCAGCGCATGAGCGTTGCGTTTACGATACCGTTTTCCGCAAAGAGGTTACTCACATATAGAAGGGAAATAAATTGCGGGATGGCGATCGTCATGACAAGGATGGTGCGCCAGAACTTCTTGATCTTGATCCCCTTCTTGTTGATCATCATCGCGACGAACATGCCGAGGAAGTAGTTGGAGAAGGTCGCCACGACCGCCCAGATGAGCGTCCAAGCCAAGATCTCGCCGAATGCGAGGGAGAGCTTGGAGCCGAACGCAAACAACGTGTTGAAGTTGTCGAGTCCGCACCATGTGAATAGGTTACCGTAACCGTCGTAATGGTAATCGTAATTTGTAAAGCCGACGAGGATCATGAAGATGATAGGCAGGACGGTGAACATCACGATGCCGAGTACGGGGAGGGATAAAAGCGTCTTGTGAAATTCGTTGTCGGCGAGAGATTGGATATCCTCTTTGCTCGACTTCACCCGCTTGCCGGTTGCCGTGATCTCATCGAGGATGCGGCACTGTTTGACATTCAATCTCCAGGTATAGATGAAGGCGATGATAAAGAAGATCGTGAGAAGTCCGTAGAGCAGGATCTTGAAAGAATTATCAACGCGTATTGTCGCCTCACCGAGTTCCGGATCATAGACGGTTTCGTATGCCGTCGTGCCCAATGTGCCGAATTTTCCAAGCCAATGCCCACCTGAGAGGACCATAAATACAACGAAACTGGCCTCGAAGAGGAAAAAGAGAATTCCGCGTAATACCTGCCTGTGCGAGAGATTGCCAAACCCCATGAATAAGTAGGAAACTCTCGTCTTCCAACTCCCGTTTTTGAAGGTCCTCCCGATGTCCTTGATATTCTCCCATATGGAGATGCCGAAGGCTTTGAGGCGAAGCCCAAGCCGTTTGAACTTGCGGGCAAACCACCTCGGGATGCCACGGAAGAACATTTTCAACTTATATAAAAATTTCTGCCGGAAATTCAGACGTTGATACTCCAACATCGAGAGCTGCTGATTCTTTGAGAGCTTTTCAAGAATTTGATAGCGAATCTCAAACTCGGCAAAGATCGGGTCATTTCCTTCACAGGGGACAACTTCATAACAAGTTACTTTTTGCAGTCCTTGCAACCTTCGCTGTTTTCGAAGTTGTGCATAAGCAATGTGGAGCGGAAAAAGCATGATAAGAGCGACCACACCGATGATAATCAACATCATTCCGATCCACCAGAATTTGGGCCATAGCACAAAGACGAGCGTTGTGAACGAAATACAAAGTGCCAAGACCAAGTAAATGATGCATGTGGACAATATGAGTAAAAGCTTGCGCTCTAAATTGTCATTGCTCTTTATTGCAGATAAATCGACGGAGCCATTGGATGACTCAATTTTCGTCGTTACATGCGTAAGCGCGACCTCTCCCTCCTCGGAAGGGTCCGCGCTGTCGGCGGGCGTAAATGCCGCATATCTTTCGCCCTGATACTTAAAATTCAGGAGAGGATGCATCGGGAGCATTTCGCCGCCGATCGCCAGCTCCATAGTTTCCCTCTTGCTCATCGAAATGTTCTCCGTTTTACGATTTCTTGAGTTCGTTCAATGCGTTGCTGTATGTAGTGAGAAGAGCGTTGAGCGAGGCGTCATCGCCCGCACTCGTCTTCGCGTTCCCGACCATGACATCGAGCTTCGCCCACCAACCGGTCGGATATTGGCCCTGCGGCGTTGTCGCCGATTCTTTCAAGGCGTTGAGTGCAGGAGAAGAGGCCGAAGCTGCTGCCGCTTTGTTGGAGGGACCCCAGCCCACTGCTTCATAACGCTCCTTCTGGCACTGCTCGTTCGTCAAGAACTGCGCGAGCTTCTGAAGATAGGCCACGCGGTAAAGGTCGGACTGCGGTTTGATCCCCATGAATTTGCTGCCGAGATAGGTCTTGAGCTGATAGCTCTCGCCCTCATCCTTCTGCCCGTTCCCGTTCGCATCCACCCAGAACGAGGGAAGCGGCGCGATCCCGAGATTGTCTCCGAGGGCATTCTTTGCGGCATTGTAGCCCCAGATCCCGCTCACAACAACTGCGGAAGGGATGCCCGCTTTGAAGTCGGAGACTTCGGCAGAAGCATGATATTTCGAAAATTTCAAGACCTTCTGTATACCCTTGAGGGCAATGAGGCCGTTCTCCGATTTGAAGGTATCGCTGTAGTCGATAAAGTTGCCTTCATCGTCCGTCGTCCATTCCGACTCACATCCCGTCGCATAGAAGAAGGAGGCCGAATACCAGCTTCCGCCGTCGTCGGTGAGATTCATGGAGAAATTCCTCGGAAGGCCGCCCTCCCCCTTGTAGGCGTCGATGTCGGCGAGAATGTCCTCCAAACTTCCGATATGCTCCTCTTTGACGACGCGCTTGTCGTAATACATGAAATACCCGTTGTCGTATGTAAGCGGGAAGGCGCGGATCGTGCCGCCGATCTTTGCGCCCTCGACCGAGCGTTCGTCGCAACTCGACGTGATTGCATTGACCGAACCGTTATTGAGCGGAGCCAGAAGTTTGCCGTAGACCGCCCTTGCGAGCTGGTCCTGGGCAAAGCAGAAGATGTCGGCGCAAGACTGCGGTTTGGACGAAGCGTCGCCCACCGCCTTCGACTCGCTGACGATACGCACGCTCGCATTGAATGTCACGCCATCCTCGTTGGTCTCGTTGAACCTTTGGATCTGCTGCTTCGTAAGGGTGTCTGTCCCCTCGCCTACCCAGACGGTGATATTGTAGGTCTTGCTGTCCTTATTACCGCCGCAGGCCGCTACGCCGCAGAGGGCGGGAAGGAGCATCAAAGCTCCCATGCCAAGTGCCAAAAAACGTTTTTTCATGTCGGTATCCCCTTTTTGTTTTTTTTGTTTTATATTTTACAAGACGAATGACTTGTCGTTTCTGTTAGATATTTTCTGTACGATGGGTAATCGTACAGACAGGGCAGGGGCACCCCTGCCCCGAGATTTTACGGGTCATTTGACTTTATATGCATCGAATGCGGGCAGTTTGCGCCCTTCATAGTCGAAGAGACACTGGTTCGCCCATTCGTTGCGCGTAGACTTCTTCTTCCCCGCCTCGGCGTATCGCTTTGCGTCGCCCGTGTATTCCATTGCCTCTTCCGAAGCCCAACAGATCCCGTCTCCGGGGATCCAAAGCGGTTCCCAATAGTAGACGCCCTCTATCCCGTGCTGCTTGGCAAGTTTCACGAAATCCTCGATAAAATGCACCTGCCCTTCGCGGGAGAGAGGATATTCTTGGGTAAAGCCGAGCGTCGCCATATTATCCTCGCTGACGATGAGCTGCGCCCCGCCATGCTCATTCTTTATGTAGTCCTCCGCGGTGAACGCATAGCCGAGTTCCACGACCATCTGCCGCTTCCCAAACTTCTTGCACATATCGACATTCGCAAAGAACATATCGAACGTTCCATGCCAATAGGGATAGTAGCTATAGCCGATAATGTCGTAATCGACGCCCGCCTCCTGCATGTGCGTCAGATATTCGTTATAGATTTTTTGATCGTAGCTTCTCTCGAGGTGCAAGATGATCGCGGCCTTCGGATATACTTCCCTGCACGCCTTAACGCCCGCTTTATATAGCGTGACAAGACTTTCATAGTTCGTGCGGGAGCCGTCAGGTTGTTCGATGAGCTTCCCGACGGGCCAGAGCATGCCGTTCGTGATCTCGTTGCCGACTTGGATATATTCGAGATCGATCCCCTCTTTTTTGATCGCTTTGAGCGTATCCGCGGTGTAGGTATAGACCTTATCGGCGAGATCTTCCAGACCGAGTCCCCGCCAAGCCTTCGGGATGATTTGTTTGCCGGGGTCTGCCCAAAAGTCCGAGTAATGGAAGTCAAGCATGATCTTAAATCCCTTACCCGTCGCGAGCTTGGCAAGACGGAGAAAGTTACCAAGATCGCAGTTGCCCGCAAGGTAAGGTTTGCCGTCCTCTGACTTCGGATTCACCCAAAGGCGAATGCGCATCCCTCCGACGCCATTCATGCGGAAGAGATCAAGCGGATCCACTTCCTTATCTCCGTCAAAGTACTTGGCCCCATGTTCAAGTTCTTCCAAATAAGTAGAAACGTCAATTCCAAAATCCATAGTTTATTGTTCTCCTGCCTTGTGTTCTACAAATTTCGGCGGCTCGTTGTCTGCGCCGAAATCCACGACGCGCTCACGGAGCCTTCCGTACTTATTCTTAAAACTCTCGTTGCGCTTCAATACTTCCTCTTCATTGCCGTGGAAACAGCAGCGGAGGCAGTAGTACTCATTTTTTTCCTCATCGAAGAACATATCCATGTCGATGTCCCGCTTGAAGCATTCCGGGCAACGGTAATTCAATCTGCCTTTAGTAGCTTGAGCCATGTCTCGATCCCTCCTTTTGCAGTCGTTTTTCTTGCTTTCAAGTGATAGACGGGAGAGAATGCAATGCCCTCCTCGGCCAAAAATTCGTCCGCATCTCCGCCCAGTTCAATACGGATCGAAACGGGCGGCAGGACGGCATACGAACTTCCCATGCCCGAGACCGACCTCCCGCGATAGGCATATTCGAGGCATTTTTTACCCGCGCCGAGTGTCACTTTCGTCATGTCGGGCTGATATTCCGTCGTACCGAAGCCTCCCGTCAGGTATTCTTCGAAGGTGACTTTCTCGCCGCGCAAATCATTGACAATCTTACGTCGCGTCATCATCCTGCCCGTGCCCTCTTCGAAGAAGAATACCGAGCGGATGGCGATATCAAGTCCGTCGAGGGTGACCGTGACGGGGTCTGCCGTAATTTTCACGCCGCCTTCGACCCTTTCGAAGGCCGCCATCGTGCGGCAAAGACACAAGTCGGCAGTCTTCCCGTGATAACTTACCTTACAGGATTTGACCGTCCCCGCGCCTGCGTAGTGGGTGAAATACCCCGCGCGGTAATTCGCCTGAATGAGGTAAGGGTAGGAAGCGTCGTACACGTTCTCCGTCCCGATGCCCGTCTTTTGCTCGATGCGCCCTACATACGGGCGAAGGTCGATCATGGCGCCGCCTTGGTTGAAGTCGAGGCAACAACGCATATTCGGATCCGCATACCAAAAGTACTCCTTGTCGCTCCCGTAGAGGATATCCTTCCAAAGGGCGCACTCGGCGCGGCGGTAATCGGGGTGCGTTTCACGGTAGTAATCGGCGAGCTCGCTCATCGTCATATCCACGCACTTGCCCTCTTCTTTGAGCTTGCCGTAGTACTTCATCATGTCCTTATAGGACTTGGCGAGGCACTCATAGGGAGATTCCCACCTGCCCGCCTTGTTCAGCCAACCGGGACCGACAAAAACCATGTTGTAGCAGAAGCCACGATTGTATTTTGCAAGATGACGATATTGATCGATCAGGTTATAAAGATAGGGATATTCCGTCCCCTTCTCGTCCTCGTAATAGATCATGCCGCGCAGAACATTCTGCGGGTGGGTACCGAAGTTGGAGCCGTTCCCGTCGAAGCACGCCATGAGGTCGCGCGAAAGGTGCGGAATGGCGACGATGCCGCTGTCGTCCTCTTCATCGCTTGCAGGGCAGTGCGAGTTGACTTTGGAAGGGATCCACGGATTCCACGGACCGCCGTCCATGAAGGTGTACCACGAGTTGTTGCAAGTATGATAGGCCTTGGGCCCCTCTTCCCAACAGGTCGCCACGGCGCACTTCACGCTCGGGTATTTTTCTTTAATATAGTTGATTGTAAAGGCGTCGAGGAAGTAACTTCCCGTGGACTCGGGATAGAAGCCGAACTTCTCGTGGAAGAGTCCAAAACAGTCATCCACAATTTGCTTTTTTGTCTCTTCGTCGAACATCCAAATGCAGAAGTCCTCGGTCTTGTACTTCTCCTTGAACTGCTTGCAGGGGAGCCCCAAGAGGGAGAGACCGATCTCGTCGCCGTATTTCTCGTGGTGCTCCTTTGCGATCTCGACGATCTTATCCGAAAAGAGCGAGGCGTAAGTAATTTGAATGGTAGTTTTCAGCCCGCATTCGTGGGCGCTTTCCTGCTGAAAGAGGAAAATGTCGAGGGATTCGTCCCGCACGTCCCGTTTGCCGCCGAGCGCACGCTCCGCATATTCGGGTGAAAGTTCGGGACGATGAATGATATTGAGTGCCAATTTGCTTTCCACGCTTGTGCCTCCGGATGATGCTTTGGGGGAATTTCCGAGGGTCCCTTTTCCCAAAAAAGCATAGAAAGAGCCCCTTTCCCCGATTTTACGGTTTTATCATAACATAACGGATTTTTCATTACTACCTCAAATTCTGCAGAAAATATATCGTTTCTGAAAAAAAATGAAAAAATCTAAAAATTTTTTGTGATACGCTACTATAATTGCGCAAGTATCTTACAATTTTTTGTATGAAACTCACCGATTTTCAGTCAAAAAAAGAACGTCCCGCACAGGAACGTCCTCCGATCATATCCGGTGAAAAGCTTTATCAAGTGAATGTGAAGCGAATAAAATAGGTCTTCCTCTCCCCTTTTCTGAGGATCGGCTGCAGGAATTTTTTGATATTCACCGCGTTCGGGAAGAACTGCGGTTCAAGCGCGAAGCCCTCGCGGGGAACAAGTTCATGCGTCCCCGTATTCCCCTTCAAAAAGTTCCCCGAATAGAAATGCAGCCCGGGCATGTCCGTATAGATATCCAGTTTGACGCCGCTCTTTTCGCTGTATGCGGTCGCGGCATGGTTGTCGCGCAGGACAAAGTTATGGTCGTAGCCATGCGTGGGTTTTAGAATCTCATCGCCGATTTCTTCCCCGATCTTCTTCGGCTTTCGAAAGTCGAACGGCGTCCCCTCGACGGATCTTATCTCTCCCGTCGGAATTTGCCGCCCTTCCATGGGCGTATAGGAATCGGCATAGATTTGGAGATAGGTCTCGTCAATGCCTTCCCCAAAGTTGAAATAAGGATGAATGGTGGGTGCCCAAACAGTGTCCTCGTCCGAGACCGCCGAAAAGCGCACGGTGAGCGAGCTTCCCTCGGCAGTGTAAAAAACGCGCAAGAGGAGCATCCCCGGGAAGCCTTGGTCGCCGTCAGAGCTTAAAAGCGAAAGAGTTAAGGCGTGCGGTTCATATCCCTCGCGGTTAAATAGCCGCTTGTCAAAACCGTCCTTCCCGCCGTGAAGGGTGTTCTTCCCGTCGTTTCGGGGCAGGAAATACGTCCTGCCATTCAGCGAAAACTTCCCCTCCGCGATGCGGTTGCAAACGCGCCCGATGACCGCGCCCGCGTATGTATCGCTCTTGATACGCTCAATAGGACTGTCGAAATGCAGACACACCTCGCGCCAAGTGCCATCCTTTCCCTTGATTTGAAGGGATTCGATCGCCCCGCCCAAACGCGAGATCGTTGCTTGTATACCCTCGCTTTGAATTACAAATCGCGAGATGTCCTTATCCTTGAATGATTTTTCCATATTCATACGTTCCAAATTTTATCGCCGACGGCGAGCTGCCTCTTTAAGGTTGCAAGGTCAGTGTATCCGTCGATGACAACTGCCTCGATTCCCCACATTTCGGCGAGGTCGAGCATTTCCTGCATCGTCACCTTCGCCGAGACGACGCTATGGTGTGCGCCGCCCGCATACAGCCACGCCGCGACGCCCTCTTGGAAGCCATTCGCATACCGCCACATAAGTCCGCCCACAGGAAGGTGCAGCATTTTTTCGGGATAGGGAATGAGTTCGATCTTCTGCAAGATGAGACGCATGTGCCCGCCCATATCCACCATGGTTGCAGCAATGGCCTCGGGTGCGGAAATGCCTTCAAACACAAGCCTCGCAGGGTCTTCCTTCCCGCCGATGGAGAGCGGATGCACTTCGATCCGAGGTTTGTCCTTTGCGAACTGCGGAGAGACCTCCAACATGTGTGCGCCGAGGACGGCATCCCGCGAAAGGTCGTAGGTGTAATCTTCCATCATGCCCGTGCAACTGTTCCCCGCCATGTAGCTCATGATCACGCCGAGGGCAGCAACCTTCCAATCCCCCTCGGGTCCGAAGCCATATCCCTTTGCTTGAAGGTCCTGCACGGCAAGCCCGGGGAGCTGTCTAAGGCCGCCAAGCGTTCCGAAGTGGTCCACAAAGGCGTTGTATCCGCCCTGTTTTTTCAAAAATCGCTCGATTGCGATCTCATATTTCGCCTGTTCGCGGACAGCGGCAACATTCTCCGTGGCGAGGGTGTATTTTTCTTTATATTCGTCAAGAAGAGCGTTTGTTTCGGCTTCCGTGACCCGCCCGATCTCCTCTTCGAGTTCACCAATAGGGAAATAGTCTACCTGCCAGCCGAACCTGATATGCGCCTCGACCTTATCACCCTCGGTGACGGCGACGCCGCGCATGTTATCCGAAAAACGGCACACTTTGACCCCCTCGGAAAACGCATAGCCGGCAGCGGCAATGCACCAATGGGCAAGCCCGTGCAATGCTCGTTCGTCAGTGAAATGCCCGACAACAACCTTGTGCGGAAGGCGCATCCGCGCCAAAATATAGCCAAATTCTCTGTCACCATGGGCAGATTGATTTTCGTTCATGAAGTCCATGTCGATGGAAGAATAAGGTAGCTCTTTGTTGAACTGCGTGGCGAAATGGCAGAGCGGTTTTTGGAGCTTTTTCAGCCCCTTGATCCACATTTTCGCGGGGGAAAAGGTATGACACCAGACGATGACGCCGATGCAATTCTCGTCGCAGTTCACCGCTTTGATCGCCACTTCCACTTCCTCCGAGCTTTTGCATGTCGCAAGGTATTTGACAGTGACGGGCATTTTTGCGCTCACATAGTCCGCCATTTGTTTGGAATGCTCAGCGACGTGGGAAAGCACTTCCTCGCCATAGAGCGTCTGCGCCCCCGTGATCCAATAGACGATTTTCTCTTTCATTTTTTATCCCCCTGCCCGTAATAGGCGTCTTTTCCGTGTTTGCGGAAGTAATGCTTGTCCAATAAATACCGTTGCACTCTCGGCGTATGCGGATCAAGAGATTCTGTGAATAAGGCCAAACGCGCAACCTCTTCCAGGATTACGGCATTCTCCACCGCTTCCACGCATGTCCTTCCCCATACGAATGGACCGTGATTTTTCACAAGAATTGCGGGAATGGCCTCACAGTCTTTGACGGTTTCGACAATGACTTTGCCAGTGTTTTGCTCATAGTTTTCTTCGATCTCTTCTTTGGTAAGGGCGCGGGTGCAAGGAACGTCGCCGTAGAAGGTGTCCGCGTGCGTCGTACCGTATGCCTTGATGGGCATCCCCGCCTGCGCAAACGCCGTCGCATGGGCGGAATGCGTGTGGACGACGCCGCCGATCCTCGAGAACGCCTTATACAGCTCGAGGTGCGTCGGCGTATCAGACGACGGGCGAAGTTTCCCCTCTACGATATTGCCCTCTAAATCGACTACGACGAGATCGGAGGGTACCATGTCCGCATACGGGACCCCGCTCGGCTTGATAACGACAAGCCCCCTCTCTCGGTCGATGCCGCTCACATTCCCCCAAGTGAGGACGACCAATCCGTGTTGCACCAACGCAAGATTTTGTTCGTAGACTTGTTTTTTGAGTTCTTCTAACATAGTGCGCCCTCAGCGGCGGCCTTTGCGACCGCCAAACCCGTTTTATATCTCTTCAAAAATTGATTAAATTTATCTATCTCATTTTGAGGAGCCGTTCGCGTTGATTTTTCCGCTTTTGCAAAGATCTTTGCAAGGAACGCTTCGAGCGGCAGCGTTTTGCCGCGGTAGAGTGCTAAGATCGCCATGCCCCATGCGCCGCCCTCACCCGCATTCTTCATCACGGAGACGGGGACGCCGAGTGCCGCCGACATTGCCGTCTGCGCCACCGCGCCCGCCTTGAAAAAACCGCCGTGTCCGCAGATTTCTCGAATCGTCGCGCCCTCGGAAAAGAGAATTTCCGCGCCCATGGCAAGCGGCGCGAGCGCGGAATATATCTGCATCTGCATAAAGTTTGCAAGGTTAAATTCGCCCTCTGCGCCGCGGATGACGATCGGATCTCCGCGCTCTAAACCGACAATGGGTTCTCCGGAAAGAAAGTTGTAGCCCATGAGTCCGCCGACATCCCTATCGCTTTGCAATGACTCATCGAACAGTTTTAACATCAAGCTGTCTGAGCTACCGCCCGTGAGCTGCGCCACTTCCGAGAACAGATCGCACCAAGCATTAAGCTCATTGGTGAAATTATTTGCATGCACCATCGCCACCGGCTCTCCGCAGGGCGTGGATACAATATCTATCTCTCTATGCAGATGTTCAAGAGGTTTATTCAGCACCACCATAAGGAATGCGCTTGTGCCTGCGGACACATTTGCAGTACAGGGGGCGATGCTGTTTGTCGCCACCATTCCCGTCGCGGCATCTCCTTCGGGCGGACAAAAGACGGATCCCGCCTGCAAGGTCCCTGTAGGATCGAGAAGGCGCGCACCCGCCTTTGTGAGCGTTCCCGCATCCTCTCCCGCGAGCAGAACTTTGGGCAAAAGATCTTCAAAATGAAGAAGCTGCCCTTTCGATTTGAGAAGCTCGTCGAACGCGGAAAGAAGGTCCCTCCGGTATCCCCTTTCGTCACATGGAAACATTCCCGATGCGTCGCCGATGCCCAAGACTTTCTCGCCCGTGAGCTTAAAGTGGATGTATCCCGCGAGCGTCGTGAGTTGAGCAACTTCTTTCACATGCGGCTCTTTGTTCAAGACTGCCGAAAAGAAGTGCGCCACGCTCCAACGCATGGGAATGTTGAAATCAAATAAATTTGTAAGCTCCTCCTCCGCTTCCCCCGTATTCGTGTTGCGCCAAGTGCGGAAGGGAACGAGGAGATTGTCGTCTTTCCCAAGTGCAAGATAGCCGTGCATCATCGCGGAGACGCCGATCGCATCCACTCTTTCAAGTGGCGCGGAAAACTTCTCCGCATAGTTTTTCGATAAGTTTGCAAAACAGGCTTGAAGCGTGCGCCAAATCTCCTCTTCGGAATAGGTCCAAAAGCCGTCCGAAAAGCGATTTTCCCATGCGCAGCTGCCCTCTGCCAAGAGGTTCGCATCACTGTCAATTAAGACCGCCTTGACACGCGTGGAGCCGAGTTCGATGCCCAATGCCGTATCAGTTTGCATGTTTCTCCGGATTTCTCCTTTTTTAGCAATCGCCTGCGGCTCGCTCCGCAGGCGACGCTATATAGTGGGAGGTGATACAGTCCGCTGGGATAATGCGGATGTAACCAAATTAGTTAACCACCCCCTCAGCAATCGTCTGCAAATTGCTCCACAGACGATTGCTATAAAAATGGAGTGAAAATACAACCCGCTGAGGTATAGCGGTTGTAAGCAATGAAATTATAAGTTCACGAATTGGTTTATGTTCGATATCCGATATAAACCTGGGGGATGAAACCAAGAAGTCTCATTTCCCTCTTCCATTCGTTTAGCCTATTTTTCAAAACAAGCATTTTGAGGTGTCGCAGGGCAACTTTGCCGTTCTCCTTTGGCAAAGCGTTCTTTCGATCTAAAACAAAGAGGACGGCCACTCTTTCGATTGGTTGCTCGAACTTGATCTTGTTCTTTTTTACAACTTTGGCAGATGCCTCAATCTGATCAACGGCATAGCAGAGCTTTGATGATGAGTCGCCCATTTTAACGGCAATCATACACCCATTACTATATAAATCTGCTACCTCTACTTTATGGTTTTCTATTGGTATAAGTTTACGATCTAAAAGCAAATAGCCGTGTGTAGCCGCCATGTATTCGTTGTATGCTCTTTCAGGATAATATTTTCTTCTCAGAAATTCATTGATTGCAGTCTCACTCATCCCCTTATACTGATCCGAATCTTTTTCTTCGGCATATTTTTGATATAAAAATGCATCATACCTTTCATCTGTCCAGTTGAACCTCTGATCCTCTAATACATCAATCTCGTCCATTGATTCATCTAATTCTGCCAGATAATCATTATTATATTGGTACCACTCCCCCTTAAGAAGAACACACCGTCTCTCCTCATCGGTATAGTCTATCAGTTCCTTGATGCTACGCTCTTCTTCAAAGTCATTTGCCTTGACTACAATATACAGAGAAAGCACAACATCATCATAATCCAATTCCTTCTCTTGGCAAAAAGCTTTAAGGTTATCTTCTGTAAGCGCATCAACAACTTTGGATTTATGCTTATATCTGATGGTATATCCCTGAGAAACACTATAAAATGACTCCTGTGTTCCGATGATATCGAAATCAGAAAAAGACATTGTAAAGTTCCCATGCTTAATGTCGTCCGCAAGGTGCTTGTCCAATTCCTCTTTCAAACGATCATCTTTCACCTTAATAAAAATTGGGATCCTGGTGACATCATCTTTCTGGGCAAGATCATTCAAATATAGCAAGATTTCCAAACACTTTTCCACTGTCGGCTCATTGACATCAAATTTGATTGATGAGCCGATTTCAATATTTTCCTTGAAAAGAGAGAAATCCTCGGCGAGTTTAACATTCCCCTTTATCTTTATAAATGACTCACCACTGGTATACTCAAATTTATCGTTTTTCAGATATGATACTATTGTTTTATTACGATTAGAATCAGGATTGGCTTGTGCAGTCGATTTAATTTGTTTATAATCGAATTTCCTTCCTATTGAAAAAGCAAAATCCTTATCAGAAAATTTATCTACATGGAAGAAAGCATTGCCAAAAGTCAAAGCATAGTATGCCTCCCCGACTTTTGACACCATCACAGACCAAGCCTGCTTCTCTTTTTCAATGGCATTTACAGAAAAATCCTGTAAAACCCACTTCCAGCCGACTTTTTGCGGAATCTTATCGTTTTTTACATAGAGTTCTGTATGGAGATTCAACCCGAAAATGCTGATATCCTTTTTGTGAGGATCGCCGCAGAGGTCTCGCAACCTTTTTATAAAATCATCATATTGATTTGTTTCTATTTTGAAAACATTGATCAAAGCCATAGATCCCCTCCACAAAAGCACAGGTGTGCCTTCGTCTTACCGTTCAGTAAATCATACAACAATCTCCGCTCGTAAGCCCCTCTCCTGCAATCGCCTGCGGAATCTCCGCAGACGACGCATAGAGGAAATATAGAAGGCCTTAGAACATTCGTCCTAAGGGCGATAGCCGTTGGGGTTCTTCTTCTGCCAATTCCAAAGAGAGGCGCACATCTCGTCGATACCGAGCTGTGCTTGCCAGCCAAGCTCTTCCTTCGCCTTGGAAGCGTCGGCATAGCACTCGGCAATGTCACCCGTCCTTCTGGGCTTTATGGAATAGGGAAGCGGATGCCCGCAAGCCTTTTCAAAGGCGTGGATGACTTCTAGGACGCTATACCCGTTCCCCGTGCCGAGGTTGTAGGTGAAAACGCCCGCCTTGTTGAGCTTTTCAATCGCGGCGACGTGACCCTTGGCAAGATCGACGACGTGGATATAGTCGCGAATGCCCGTTCCGTCCCGCGTGGGATAGTCGTTCCCAAAGACGCCGATCTCTTTGAGTTCGCCTATCGCGACCTTGGCAATGTAGGGCGTGAGATTATTGGGAATACCCTTTGGATCCTCGCCGATGAGTCCGCTCTCGTGCGCACCGACGGGATTGAAATAGCGCAGAAGCGCGACCGTCCATGCGGGATCTGCGGCAAAAACGTCTTTTAGAATCAGCTCCTGCATGTACTTGGAAGTGCCGTAAGGGTTGGTCGTACCGCCCACCTTGCAAGTCTCGTCGAGAGGAAGTTTTTCGGGCGTGCCGTAGACTGTCGCAGACGAGGAGAAAACGATTCTCTTGCACCCATGTCCGCGCATGACCTCCAAAAGTGCGAGCGTGCCGCCGATATTGTTGTCGTAGTATTCGACGGGTTTTTGGCAGGATTCCCCCACCGCTTTCAGCCCGGCGAAGTGGATGACCCAATCAATTTTATGCTCCTCGAAGATACGGGAAAGTAAGGCTCTGTCGCGCACGTCTCCTTCGTAGAGGGCGACCTTCTTCCCTGTAATTTTCTCCACCCTCTTGATGCTTTCGGGCGAAGAATTCGAGAAGTTGTCGAGCACAATGACTTTATGCCCGCCATCAAGTAGTTCCACCAAGGTGTGCGAGCCGATATACCCCGCCCCGCCTGTCACTAAGATTTTCATTCCCTGCCTCCTATCATATTTCATACATTTCTCGTCGCATGATGCGACGGCTTTTTATATCTCGCGGTAGCGGAGACCGTCGGAGATATCCACGTCGTAACATGTTGCGGTGTAGCCTGTCTCGCGTTTGTAGCGGGCGCAGACCTTCCGCTTGAACTCCTCGACGGCGGCACTCTTTACGAGATTGATCGTGCATCCCCCAAAACCCGCGCCCGTCATGCGTGCGCCCGCGCAAGCGGGGTGATCCCATGCGGCATGGGCGAGGCTATCAAGTTCCCGCCCCGTCACCTCATACAGCTCTTCGAGGGACTTATGCGATTCAGTGAGAAGCCCGCCGAGCCGCTTCATGTCCCCCATTCTCATCGCCTCCGTCGCAAGCTCCACCCGCGCGCATTCCTCGACGACATGTTGTGCACGGCGGTAAATGGAAGGAAGAAGCATCGTCTTATATGTCCGTAAGACGAACGGCTGCATATCTGCAAGGCACTCGATGGGAAAGCGGCGTTGAAGAAGCGTAAGCGCGGCTTCCGTCTCCGCGCGGCGTTCGTTGTATTTGCTCTCCACGAGATCGTGCGGCTTGTTGCTGTTGATGATGACAAAGGAATATTCCCCCGTATAAACGGGGATATATTCACATTTTAAGGTCTTGCAGTCAAGGAGCATCGCCATGCCCGCTCTGCCGCAGGCAGAGGCGTACTGGTCCATGATCCCGCAATTCACGCCCGCATATTCCTGTTCGGCGCGCTGGGCAATGAGGGCGATCTCGACGGGGTCGGGCGTCTCCCCCGCGATGAGGGCATACGCCGCAAGCGTTGCGACTTCGATCGCCGCAGAAGAAGAAAGTCCGCTTCCGAACGGCACCTTGCAGTCGATGAGAAGGTCACACCCCTTCACTTCATGCCCCGCCTCCTGCCAAAGGTAGGCGCAGCCCGCCTGATACTTGGCGTGTTTGTATTCCCGATACGCATTCAAATCGCGAATATCAAGGGAGATCTCGTCGGACATATTGCTCCATTTCAGATTGATAAAATCCGTCCCGTTGGGACGGGCATAGACTTTGCACTTTAAGGAGAGTGCGCAGGGCAAAACTTTCCCGCCGCAATAATCGACGTGTTCGCCGATGAGGTTGACCCTCCCAGCCGCCGAGACTTCGTATTTGTAATCCTTGGTATCTATCATAGCGCAAACCCCAAATCGTTCATAAATGCGACCGTTTGCCGCTTATCCTTGAAGACGGCGGTGTTTTCGAGAATGGCGTTGCAAATTGCCCCCAATTCCTCGCGCATGGCGGCTTTCACCATACCCATGTCCGAGGTTGACCCCACACGTTTTACGACGTCATCGTAAACGAGCTTGAAATCTTGAAGTGTTTCAGGGAGCGGTTTCCCCTCCGCGATGAGCACCTCGATTTCGCCGAGTTCTCTTTCAAGTCTGCCGGGGAGAATGAACAGCCCCTGCGCTTCGATGAGGCCAATGGACTCTTTTTTTATCATGTGATATTCGGGATGTGCGTGGAAGATACCGTCTGGATACTGCTCGCTCGTGATATTGCTGCGGAGAATGATGCTCATCTCGTAGCCGTGCTGCGTTTTGACGACGGTCGGGCTGATCGCATTGTGGACGCCCTTCTCGTCCTGTGGAATGATGCCGAGCGCGCGGTCCTCATAAGCGACCCACTTCGCCCGAATGCTTTCCCCGATCTCTTCAATATCTTGGCGCGATTTGGAGACAATTCTCAAAACCGTTCCTGGCCAATCTAAGACTTCGACGACTGCATCCGGATATTTCGGACTTCGCAAAATATAAGTTGCGCCCGCCTTGTGCATGGGAAGGATCTCCCCGCCGCCCTGATAGTGGTCATGGGCGAGCACGCTCCCGCCGATGCGCTCAAGCGGCGCATTGCACCCTATAAAATATGCGGGAAACATATCCACAAAGTCCATCAGCCTCGTAAATGTGCCGCGGTCTATGTACATCGGCGTATGCGTATAATTGACCGCAATGCCGTGCTCTCTGAAATACCCGTAGGGCGAGTACTGCCAAAACCACGGCTCCCCACCGAGGGTGATATCGATGGTGCGGAGGGTGCGCTTCGATCTTCCCGCGAAACCCTCATTCTCGTGACAGATATTGCACTTGGGGTAGCCCGTCTTGGTGGAATTGCCGCTGACCGCCTTCTTCGGGTCGCGGAACTCAGGCTTCGCCTTGTTAATTGTTATAATGAGTCCTTGCGAGGCAAAGCGGGGGTTCTTGTCGAGGACGGCCTTTTTCACATAGTCGCCCTTGACGCTGTAATCGTAAAACCAACTGAGGGCGGCTTCGCTCCCCTCTTCCTCGCGCTTTTTCTCGAAGATGTCCTGCACGTCTTTGGGGGAAAGCATCAGCTCGCCCATGACGGCGTCGCAATAGCAGCCCGCTTCGTCGGGAGAAAACAGCCCATCCGCCGTGCAAGCGGAGACGAACGCGTCGAGCAATTTCTCGGGCGTCTCGTCCAAAACTTCCCCCACGCCCTCACCGTTGCCCGGATAGGCGTCTAGCCCGAGCAGGCGGAAGATATTGTTGCGCACAAAGTCGGCGTTCTTCTTCGGGAGAAGCAGGTTCTTTTCGGCATACTTTATGAGCGCGTCGATTTCACGATAAATCATCTTCTAATAGCCCTATAAAAATAGTACTTGAATTTTAACATAACTATATTTTCTGTTCTACCCTGATTCGATATGAAAATATATGATTTCTAAATATTTTTTCTCGCATCCTTGTTACGTTCTTGCAAGATAAAAAAATACGTGTTATAATAGAACTATGTCTACGCATGAATTAGAAAAGCTCAAAGAAGTAATGACGCTCTTCTACAAGATCACGCACGTTGTCATTACATTGTTCAACGACGAATTGGAGCCAGTGCTTGATGTCGGGAAATGGGAAGATTATTGTACTCTCATCGAAAGCGATCCCATACGTCTTGAAAAATGCAGAGAATGCAATCGAAGGCATGCAAAAGAATCCGAAAAAAAGTCGGAGCCGTATATTTATCGTTGCCATGCAGGACTCGCTGAAGCAGTGACGCCTATCTATGTCGATAATACATTGGTCGGCTATATCATGATCGGAAAATTCCGTGACGAACGGGGAGAATATTCTTCCAAGGAAACCGTCATCGAAGCCGCAGAAAAATATGGTCTTGACAAAGATGAGATGATGACACTTTGGAATAGGCTTGAGCTTTTGGATAAAGAAGAGCTTACGTCCACACTTCTTCTTTTGAAAATGTTCGTAGGTTATATCCGTAACGAAAGGTTATTCCACACCATCCAAAACACTTTTACAAAGCAAATTGAAGAATACATCAAGAGTCATCTGATGGATAAGATCACCGTTGAGACGATATGTACGGATCTTCATATCCCCTATCATGAACTCTATGCCCTTTTTAAGAAAAATTTTAAGACGACGCCACACGAATACATTGACAGGGTGCGTTTCCAGCGCGCGCAAGAGATGCTTGCAAACACGAAGAAGCCCATAACTGTCATTTCCGATGAGCTTGGATTCAGCAAACCGAGCGTCTTTTCACAATTTTTCAAGGTGAAAATGAATGCGGGGATCACGCCCATGCAATACAGAAAACAACACAAGTAAGGAAGCAATACAGATGATTTATGTCCGATATGATACACAAGATCCTTCCGGACTTAAAGGTTGGCTTGGAAAGATCGGAGCATTGCTGCATATGGCCGTTTCCATTTTCGACCCACAATTTCGCCTCATTGAAACGACTGGGGGAGTGGAAACAGAGGAGCAGGCTGAGGCCTGGGAAAAACGGCGCGAACTTCCCAATTTGAGATACCCCGCCATTCGTCCTCTCGCCGACAAGACCTCGGAGGTGATCGGCGAAACTCTTTCCGACGGTATCACCATTGCCTACATCGTGCTTTCCGGGTTCTACTTTGAGGAGACCGCCAATCCCCATGTCAAACAATTCCGTAGCGGCTTGCCCGTCTACGATGAGATCTTCATCCGGGATGCCCTGTCGCTCATCTCCTTCGGTGTTCAATCCTGCCTCAAAGAAGTTGTCGTCATAGACTCGAGCCTAAAGGATAGGCTCGAGGAATACATCTCCTCCAATTTAGGTAATAAGCTGACATTGCAATCTGTTAGTCGCGCACTTGATACCGACATCAACTCTCTGCGTATTTGTCTGCAGTCTGAATTTCATTGCAATCTCCCAAGGTTGTTGCAGAAAAAACGCATTGAGGCGGCAAAACAATTTCTTACGGAAACTGATCTTCCCCTCTCCGAAATAGCCAAGAAGGTTGGTCTAACAGAAGAACGATTGTCACGCGCATTCAAGAAGGAGGCCTCCGTCACCACCGAGGAGTACCGCGTAAAAAACAGGAAACAAATCTTTGAAGAGAAAAAGATATAACCGCCCTACAAGTGGCTGATTCCACGAGA
The DNA here is from genome assembly GCA_947629675.1 of uncultured Clostridia bacterium. Taxonomy (GTDB): domain Bacteria; phylum Bacillota; class Clostridia; order Christensenellales; family Borkfalkiaceae; genus Gallimonas. The sequence goes on along the minus strand of CANREM010000003.1, from coordinate 96,914 downwards.
ACATATAATTTGAGCGAACCACATTTATTTCATATCAATACCACCGACACAAATTTTTCGTTGCAAAACTTAAGCACCCTCGAAAGGGTGCTTATATTATGCCTTAATTCATATATTATGTCACGCATAGTACTTTGCAAACGCGCTTGAGTAGGAGAATTTCCCCCCCTTTATTTTTTATCTCTCCCGTAGTAGGCATTCAGGTACATCTCTTTGATCTCGGAGATGAGCGGGTACCGGGGATTCGCGCCCGTGCATTGGTCGTCGAAGGCGGCTTCCGACATCTCGTCGAGCTTTGCAAGAAATTCCTCCTCCGAGATTTTCCCCTCGAGCTCTTCGCGGATGGTCGCATGGATGCCGATCGCCGAGCGAAGCTCCTTTACCTTTGCAATGAGAGCCTCTACAAGCTCGTCGTCCGTCTCCCCTTCGAGGCCGACATAGCGGGCGAGATCCGCATAACGCTGCTTGCACTGCGGATAGGCGTACTGCGGGAAGGTACCCATCTTCGTGGGCGCGTCCGCGCTGTTAAAGCGGATGACCTCCTCGAGCATGAGGGCGTTCGCGACGCCGTGAGCAATATGGAAATATGCCCCGAGTTTGTGTGCCATCGAGTGGCTGACGCCGAGGAAGGCGTTTGCAAAGGCAATGCCCGCGATCGTCGCGGCGTTTGCTACGCGTTCACGCGCCTCCACGTCCTCCGCCCCTTTCTCGTATGCGCGGGGCAGAAATTCGAAGAGAAGCTTTGCGGCCTCCTTCGCCATGCCGTTCGTAAAATCCGTCGCCATGACGGAGGCAATCGCCTCGAGGGCGTGGCTCAGAGCGTCGATGCCCGATGCCGCCGTGAGGCCCCTCGGGATATTCATCATGAGGTCGGCGTCTACGATTGCCATGTCGGGCATGAGTTCGTAATCGGCGAGCGGGTATTTGCCGCCCGTCTTTTCGTCCGTGATGACGGCAAAGGGCGTCACTTCGCTCCCCGTGCCCGCAGTCGTGGGAATGGCGACAAACAGGGCTTTATCCCCCATATGCGGGAACTTATAGACGCGCTTTCTGATGTCCGAAAAGCGCATCGCCATGTCCTCGAAGTCCGCTTCGGGATGTTCGTACATCACCCACATGATCTTTGCGGCGTCCATGGGCGAACCGCCTCCCACCGCGATGATGACGTCAGGGGCAAACTCCCGCATGCGGGCAAGCCCTTCCTTCGCACAGGCGAGGGTGGGGTCGGGCGTGACGCCGGAAAAAGTTTCATGGATGATGCCGTTCTCGTCGAGAATGTCCGTCGCACGCTTTGTGAAGCCGCTCTCGAAGAGGAATTTATCCGTGACGATGAATGCCCGCTTTTTCGCATATTCCTCTTTGAGTTCCCTGAGGGCGACGCCGAGGCAGCCGCGCTTGAAATAGACCTTTTCGGGTGTTCTGAGCCAAAGCATATTTTCCTTCCTTTCCGCAACGGTTTTGATATTGATGAGGTGCTTGACGCCCACGTTTTCGGAGACGGAATTCCCGCCCCACGAGCCGCATCCGAGCGTCAGTGAGGGTGCAAATTTGAAGTTATACAGATCCCCGATCCCGCCGTGCGAGGAGGGCGTATTGAGGACGATACGGCAAGTTTTGAGAATTGATGCGAAATATTCGACCTCCTCCCTATGCTTGTGAACATCGATAAAGAGGGAGGAAGTGTGGCCGAGGCCGCCGTCCTCGATGAGATGTTCCGCCTTTTTTACGGCATCTTCGAAGGTCTTTGCATGATACATCGCAAGCACGGGCGAGAGCTTCTCGTGGGCGAACGGCTCGGAAAAGTCCACGCTCTCCACTTCGCCGACGAGAACTTTTGTCGTAGCGGGCACTTCAAAACCCGCGAGCGAGGCAATGGTCTTTGCCGTCTGGCCGACGATGCGGGAATTGAGGCCGCCGTTTATGAACATCGTCCCCCGCACCTTTTCCGTCTCCTCTTCGGAGAGGAAGTACGCTCCACGGAGCATCATCTCCTTCTTGAAGGCTTCGTACACCTCGTCCATGACGATGACAGACTGTTCCGAGGCGCAGATCATGCCGTTGTCGAAGGTCTTGGAATGCAGAATGGAGGAGGCGGCAAGCCGTATGTCCGCCGAAGAATGGATGACGGCGGGCGTATTCCCCGCGCCCACGCCGAGGGCGGGTTTTCCCGAAGTATATGCCGCCTTCACCATGCCCGAGCCACCCGTCGCAAGGATCATATCCGCCTCGCGCATGACCATGGCGGAGAGCGGAACGGTCGGCATATCGATCCAGCCGATGATGTCCTCGGGCGCACCCGCCTCGACTGCCGCCTCGAGGACGATCCTTGCCGCCTCGATGGTGCTATTCTTTGCGCGCGGATGGGGTGAAATGACAAGCCCGTTGCGCGTTTTCAGGCAGATGAGGGCCTTAAAGATCGCGGTCGAAGTGGGATTCGTCGTCGGGATGATGGCGGCGATAACGCCGATCGGCTCCGCGATGCGGGTGAAGCCGAACCCCTCGTCGTGTTCGATGACCCCGCAGGTCTTGGTGTTTTTATAGGCGTTGTAGATATATTCGGAGGCATAATGATTTTTGATGACCTTGTCCTCGACGACGCCCATGCCCGTCTCCTCCACCGCCATTTTGGCGAGCGGGATGCGGGCCTTGTTTGCTGCGAGTGCGGCGCGGTAGAAGATCTCGTCCACCTGTTCCTGCGAATAGGTGGAGAACTTCCTTTGCGCGGCGCGCACTCTTGCGAGCAGCTTTTCGAGGGTCCCCTCATCGTTTACGATGAAGTCTTTCATGCTTTCCTCCATTCCATAAAGATGGCTAAAAGAAGTGTACTTTATTTATGCGAGCGCGGCGAGACGGACAGCGAGCTTTTGCTTCATATCCATGTATTTCTCAAGCTTCGCCCGCTCGTCGTCCACAAGTTTTTTGGGAGCCTTTGCAACAAAGTTCTGATTGGCGAGTTTGCCGCTTGCGCGGGCGATCTCCTCCTCCACCTTCAAAAGCTCCTTCTGGATGCGGGCGCGCTCTTCCTCGATATTGACAAGTTCTCCGAGCGGCACAAAGATGTGGGCAATGGAGACGACCTGCGAGACCGTCTTATCCCCTGCCGCTTCGCCGCTCTCCGAAAACTCCACCTCGCTCGCTCCCGCGAGACGAAGAATGGACTGCTTGTTGAGGCCGACGAGCCGCTTTACCCCCTGCAGCTGACGGGGATCGGTGACGAGATAGACGTGTACCTTCTTTGCGGGCGGACAGTTCACCGAGACTTTGATGGCACGGATGGCCTTGATGAGTTCGATGATGCCCTCGAAGGACTTCGCCTCCTCGCGGTAGGCAAGACGGGAATTATACCGCGGGAAATCCGCCGTGAGGATGAGGCCTTCGTTGCCCGGAAGATAGCTCCAGATCTCCTCTGTGATGAAGGGAGCGAACGGGTGCAGAAGTTTCAGTGTATTCCTCAATACGAAGAGGAGAACGGAAAGCGTCTGCCGTCTGCGCTCATCGTCCGTCCCATAGAGGGCGGGTTTGGAGAGTTCGATATACCAATCGCAGAAGTCCTCCCACGCGAAGGACATCACCTTGTCGGCGGCGATGCCGAGGTCGTACTTTTGCAGGGCGAGGGTGACTTCGCGCACCGTCGTCATGAGATGTGAGATGATCCAGCGGTCTGCGGGCTGCAGTTTGACCTTGGAAAGGTCCTCCGAGATCTCCTCTTTGACGTTCATGAGGACAAAGCGGGAGGCATTCCAGATCTTGTTGAGGAAGTTGCGCGAGGCCTCGAATTTCGCATTGGAGATGCGGGTGTCGTTGCCGGGTGCCACGCCCGAGATGAGGGCGAGGCGGAGAGAATCCGCACCGTAATTTTGAATGACTTCGATGGGATCCACGCCGTTGCCGAGAGATTTGGACATCTTCCGCCCCTGATCGTCGCGCAAAAGGCCGTGGATGAGGACGTCGCGGAACGGGACCTTCTTCGTGTAGCGAAGGCCAGAGACCATCATGCGCATCACCCAGAACGGGATGATGTCGTACCCCGTGACGAGGACGTCGGTCGGGTAGAAGTATTTATACTCGGGCGTCTCTTCCGGCCAGCCGAGCGTGGAGAACGGCCAGAGCGCGGAGGAGAACCATGTGTCGAGGCAGTCCTCATCCTGCGAAAGATTTGTGCCGCCGCAGTGCGGGCAGACGGTCGGGTCGTCCTTGGGGGTGACCACTTCCGCGCCGCAATCCGCGCAGTACCAGACGGGGATCCTGTGTCCCCACCAAAGCTGGCGGGAGATGCACCAATCGCGGATATTTTCCAGCCAATTATAATATATTTTCGCAAAACGGTCGGGGGTGAACTTCGTCTTGTTCTTGGCGACCGCGTCGATGGCGGGCTTTGCAAGCGTCTGCATGGAGACGAACCACTGCTTGGAGACGAGCGGCTCGAGCGTCGCATTGCACCTGTGGCAATGCCCCACGTTGTGGGTGTGCGCCTCGACTTTTAGGAGAAGCCCCTCCTTTTCCATGTCCTCGACGATGCGGCGTCTCGCCTCATAGCGGTCGAGGCCCTCATAGACGCCCCCCTCCTTGTTGATCGTTCCGTCATCATTCAAGATGCGGATCATGGGAAGATCGTGGCGAAGGCCCACTTCGAAGTCGTTGGGGTCATGTGCGGGGGTGATCTTCACCGCACCCGTTCCGAATGCGGGATCGACATAGCTGTCTGCGACGACGGGGATCCTTCTTCCGACAAGGGGAAGGATGAGCGTCTTTCCGACGAGAGAGGCATACCGCTTGTCCGCGGGATTGACGGCGACGGCCGTATCGCCGAGCATCGTCTCGGGACGGGTCGTGGCGATCGTCAGAAATTCATCCGAACCCTCGACGGGATATTTGAAGTACCAGAAATGCCCCGCATCCTCCGACCAAGAGACCTCCTCGTCGGAGAGGGCGGTCTTGCAGTCGGGACACCAATTGATGATACGGCTCCCGCGGTAGATCAGCCCCGCTTCGTAGAGGCGGAAGAAGGCCTCGCGGACGGCACGCGAACATTTCTCATCCATCGTAAAGGCGAGACGCGACCAGTCGCAGGAGGAGCCGAGCTTTTTGAGCTGTTCGACGATCCTGCCGCCGTACTGCTCCTTCCATGCCCAGGCCCTTCTCAGAAACTCTTCTCTTCCGAGTTCTTCCTTCGTTGTCCCCTCTTCGCGGAGTTTTTCGACGATCTTATGCTCTGTGGCAAGGGAGGCGTGGTCAACGCCGGGCTGCCATAATACGGCATATCCCTGCATGCGCTTGAAACGTACGACGATATCCTGCATCGTCTCGTCGAGGGCGTGCCCGATGTGCAGCTGCCCCGTCACGTTGGGGGGCGGCATCATCACGGTGAAAGGGACTTTGTCGGGGTCGATCTTTGCGGAAAACGCGCCGCTTTTAAGCCATTTTTCGTAGATCGCATCCTCGAATTGCCCGGGGGTATACGTTGTCTGCATTTCCTTCATAAACCATCTCTTAAAAATGTACTACCGTTTGATTATACCGCAAATTTTTTGCGTTGTCAATTAAACGCTCGCCTTCATAAGATATATTATTCCAATTTTACGGAGCGTTCTATGAAAAAAACATTTGCAATTTTGGGAGCGGCCTTATTTGCCCTCCTTCCCCTCTCCGCCTGCGGCGGAGAAAGCGACGGACTCAAAACCATCCGTCTCAACGAAGTTACCCATTCCATCTTCTATGCCCCGATGTATCTCGCGGATTCCCTCGGATATTTCGAGGAGGAAGGGATCAAGATCCAATTTACCAACGGCGGCGGTGCGGACAGTACGATGGCGGCGGTGCTTTCCGGCGGTGCGGAGATTGGGTTCTGCGGCCCCGAAGCTGCCCTCTATGTCGCCCTCGGCGGCACGAAGGATATTCCCACCGTCTTCGGACAGCTGACGCAGCGTGACGGCTCCTTCCTCGTCTCGAGAAAGGATGAAGCGGATACCTTTACCTGGGAGAGCCTCAAGGGTAAGGAGATCTTAGCCGGCCGCCAGGGCGGCGTCCCCGCGATGACTTTCGAATATATCCTGCGCGAACACGGCTTTACCGACAAGGATATCAAACTCAACTTCGACGTCTCCTTCAACAACATGACCGCGGCCTTCATCGAGGGAACGGCGGAATATTGTACGATGTTCGAGCCGACCGCCTCCGACGTGCAGGCGCAGAACAAGGGCTACATCGTCGCGGCGGTAGGATCACAGAGCGGCGTCGTCCCCTATACGAGCTTTATCGCAAAACGCTCATGGCTCCAAAAACATGAAGAGACCGCAAAGGGATTTTTGCGCGCAATGCTCAGGGGGGTGGAATTTGCCCAAAACAGCACGCCCGAGACGATCGCGCCCTACCTTCAGAAGCACTTTGCGGATACCTCCCTCGAATCGCTTGCGACAGGCATCGGCAACTATCAGCGCATCGATTCGTGGGCGACGGACATGGTGATGACGAAAGAGAGTTTCGAACGCCTTCAGGACATCATTGCCTCGGCGGGAGAACTCCCCGAGCGGGCGGATTATTCCCTCTTTGTCGATAACAGCTATGTAGAAGAGGTATACGCAGCCCTCAAAAAATAGTTCTCTAAATTACTTACGGAAGGTTTGCATATGAAAAAGGAAATGCTGCTCTTTTCCGATGTATCCCTCATCTATCACACTGCCCGCGGGGAGACCAAGGCGGCGGAAGGACTCAGCTTTACTGTCTCCGAGGGAGAGTTTGTCGCCGTCATCGGCCCATCGGGGTGCGGAAAGACCACCCTCCTCTCCCTTGCGGCGGGGCTTCTCAAGCCCTCCTCGGGAAGCATCGAACGCCACGGAAGCTGCGGATATATGCTGCAAAAGGATGAACTCTTCCGCTGGCGCACGATCGAAAAAAATATCTATCTTCCGCTCGAGATCAAACATCAAAATACGGAGGAAAACCGCCTTCGCGCCCGCGCCCTCGCGGAGAAATACGGGCTGGGAGACTTCTTGCAGAGCTATCCTTCGCAGCTCTCGGGCGGCATGCGGCAGCGCGCCGCGCTCATCCGTACGCTCGCGACGGATCCCGATCTGCTCCTTCTCGATGAACCCTTCTCCGCGCTCGACTATCAGACCCGCCTCAACGTGACGGAGGACGTCGCGGAGATCATCCGGAGCGAGGGAAAGACCGCCCTTCTCATCACCCACGACATCTCGGAGGCGATCTCTCTTGCAGACCGCGTCCTCGTCCTCTCCCCCCGTCCCGCCCGCGTGACACACGAACACACCCTCGACTTCGGCGGCGAAAAAAATCCCATGCGGAGAAGGGAGATGAGCGGCTTTTCGGGGTGGTTCGAAATACTATGGAAGGAGTTGAACGGATGAAAAGCAAAAGAAACCGCAATTTTTCCGCGGAACACAGACTGTTTTTGCGAAAGAGAAAGAGAAACATCGCCCTCGTATGGTCGCTTCGCATAGGGTTACTTGCCCTTCTTCTCGGACTTTGGGAGCTATCGACGCAGCTCGGCTGGGTGGACGCCTTTCTCGTAAGTTCCCCCTCCCGCATCGCCAAGACGATCGCATCCCTCTACCGGGAAGGCACCCTCTTCTATCACATCGGAACGACGCTCTGGGAGACGCTCGTGGGATTTGCGATCGCAGTCATTGTCGGCTACGGCGTCGCCCTTGCCCTCTGGTGGAGCGAGACGGTGAGAAAGGTCCTCGAGCCGTATATTGTCGTCATCAACGCTCTCCCCAAGATCGCTCTCGGGCCTCTCATCATCATCTGGTTCGGGACGGGGAGTTCGGCCATTCTATTTATGACGGTCATCGTGGGCGTCATCGTCGCGATCATGCACATGCTCTCCGCCTTCATCGAGACAGATAAAAATAAAATTCTCCTTCTGCGCTCGATGGGGGCAAGCAAACTGCAGCTCCTCACAAAGCTCGTCATTCCCTCCTCGCTCCCCGCCTTTATCTCCATGCTGAAGGTGAATGTGGGCATGGCGTGGATCGGCTCCGTGATGGGCGAATACATCGTCTCGCGGGCGGGACTTGGGTACCTCATCGTCTACGGCGGGCAGGTGTTCCGCCTCGACCTTGTGATGAGTGCGACCTTTATCCTTTGCGTGCTTGCGGCGGGGATGTACTTTCTCGTCGTCCTTCTCGAGAAACTGCTCGTGAAAAATACCGAAAACTGAAAATACGATACCCAATATCCCCTCGACGGGGTAAATATAAGTCACGATCCCCGAAAGTCCTATGCGGGAAAGTGCAAACGCCGCAAAGAGCATTCCTGTCTTTGCGGCGGTCTTTTTTACATGGGGAAGCTCTTCGCAAAGGGAAAGGAGCGGATAGAGGGAGGAAGCGAGCGAGGTGAGGATGGCGAGTGCCGCCGCTATGGAAAAGAGCGTCTTTCCGCGCATCGCATATAAAAAGGGCATCTCGGCTTGCATTGCCCCCTCTCCCGCCGCATGCACGCTCCCGAGGACCGCGAGGGAGGCCATGGCGATGACGGCTGCGGCAATAGCTGCGGACGGGAGGATATGCTTCATCTCCCTCCCCGCATCAAGGAGGACGGGCGTCACCATGAAGAGATTGAGACCCGCATAGAGCGCGCCCCCGAAGGTTCCGCGAACGGCAAAAGTCGGCCTTCCCAAATGCCTCCCGCCGAAATAGAAGATGAAAAAAAGAAGCAGCGGCACAAGGCAGGCGTTCAGATATGAGATCCCCTTTGCACCTTTTTTCAGGACGGCAACGCACAGTGCGAGACCGCAAAGGGAGAAAAGCGGCGAGAGCGCGGGAGAGAGGCTATCCAGCCCCGCCAACATGGCCGCGGAGGGTATGAGCGCGAAGAGAGAGAGGACTACCCGAACGGCGGGAGAGGCCCTTTTGAAGAGGGCGTCCAAGCACCCCCTGTATCCCCCGTGTTTTCTCCCGAGAAAAAGGAGCGCGGAGGAGAATAAAAGAAAAAAACATGCAGAGAAAATGACGGGTGCAAAGTACTGTGCAGACGGAAAAAAACGCAGAAGTTCCGCACCCGAGATAAATCCCGCGCCGATCGCTCCGCCCACAAGAAATAGCGTTCCCCTCAAAATCCCCATCAAGCTGTTGTATGCCTTTGCGGCAAAGTTTATGAAAAAACTTTAAATTTTTATAAAAATTATGTCTGACATAGTACTATATCTATTGACAAAAAAATGCGATTTGTTGTATAATAAGGAAAACGAAGGAGGAAATGTCATGGACGATGAAGTTACCACCGGGAATGACGGCGAAAACAAAGACGAAAAATCCATCAGTTCGGATCTCATTCGCGGGCACATCAATACCATCATTTTGCGCGCGCTCTACGACGGCGACAAATACGGCTATGAGATCATGGCCGAGATCGAACGCAAGAGCCACGGGCAATATTCTTTGAAGGAACCTTCCCTCTACAGTGCCTTGAAGAGGCTGGAAAAGAGCGGCTACGTCACCTCCTATTGGGGCGGGTCGGTCGCAGGCGGCAGGAGAAAATACTTCTCCCTCACCGATGAGGGCAAAGCGGTCTCCGAGCAGAACCAATCGGAGTGGGAATATTCCCGCACCGTCATCGACTCGCTCATTTCCGATAAGGACTTCGACTTCAGCAACCCCGCTCCCACGCAGGTGGATATGCGCGTTCTGCGCAGCTCCACTTCCCGCGTCCCCTCCCGCGAGGGCGAAGGCGAGGAGCTGGACTTCGAACCTGTCTTTGAGGACCCTCAGGAGCGCGTCCGTCTCAACGAGGAATTCGAAAAGAAGAGCAGCGACCTTGCCGCTGAGTACGATCAGAAGAACGCCGCGCTCAACGAGGAATTCGAGAAGAAAAACTCCGACCTTGCCGCTGAATACGATCAGAAGAACGCCGCCCTCGAAGAGGAGAGAAAGGCTTTAGAAGAACAGCGCAAGGCATTTGAAGATGAGATGAAGGCGCGCAGCGAGGCTGTCGAAGGAGAACAGGTCTGGCGTGAACAGGAGCTTGCGGCCCGCGAACAGGCCCTTGCGGACGAGAGGAGACGCCTCGAGGCCATGCGCTCCGAGCAAATTCAGGTCGCCGACGCCGAACAGGAACAAAAGGAGGCCGCCCTTGCAGAGGAGTTTGCCCGTCTCGACGAACGCAAGCGTGCGTTTGAAGAGGAGGCAGCTGCCCGCCGCTCCGCCCTCGATGCGGAGGAGAGCGAACGCCGCCGCATCCTCGACGAAGAGGAGACCGCGCGCAGGGCGAAGTTGGACGCCGAGGAGAATGAACGCCGCCGCGCCTATGAGGAAGTGGAATCGGTGAGGCGCGCCGCCTATGAGGCGGAAGAGGCCGCGAAGAAATCCACTCTCGCCGCCGAAGAAGCGGAGAGAAAGCGCATCCTCGACGAGGAAGAGGCCTCGAGAAAACGCATCATCGAGGAGCGCGAACAGCAATTCAACGAGCGGGAAGCCTTCTACAACCGCGAGCGCAACCGTTTTTCCGAACTTTTACGCCAGCGCGACGAGCAGATCGACGCAGAGCGCAGGGCGCATGCACAGGAGCTGGTGGAACAGGAGCATCGAATCAAGCAGGAGCAGGAGGCCATCTTCCGTCGCCGTGAACAGCAGCTCCTTCATAAGAACTATCTCGACCTCGTCAACTCTCCCTCGAAGGAGGAGACGGACGCAACGCTTACCTATGCTGTTCCCAAGGAGGTTCCCGCGGAAGGGACAACTCCCCCCTCGACGGAATATCGCTCCGTCGTGCAGCACATCTACGCAGGAGCCACGCAGGGAGAGCGCGAAACGCAATCCGCGCCCCGCGCCCGTTCGCTCGACGGCATCGACTTCCACGACCTCGAAACGCGGGCTAACCGCGACGGCATCCGCCTTACGACGACGGGCGGCCAGTTGCCTGTCAAAAAGGAACAGGACGTCGTCAATACCATCCATAAGGGCAAGATGCTCTTCCTCTCCGCGATCGTCCTCCTCTTCGTGTGCATCATCGAAGGTGCGATCGTGATGGCAGTGAGAAAGAAATACGGCATCCCCGCCTTCTTCCCCTATATCATGTGGGCGATCGGCATCGTCGTCCTCCTCGTCACCGGGCTTGCCTATGCGAACCGCTACGGCGCACGCTCGATACGAAGGAACGGCCCTGCGATCATCAACGCAGTCGTCGGCTATTGCCTTTCTATCGTCATCGTGTTCATCGTGGCTCTCTCGGCAAGGATCGACTTTACGTCCACTTCCTACCTTGCGACCTTCGTCGTCGTCCCCATCATCTTCCTCTTCGGAATGGTCATCTTCGGCGTCTGCTATTACATCCTCACCCGCCCCAAGAAAAAGCAATAAACCATATAATCAAAAGTAACCCGCCGGCATAGCCGGCGGTTCTTCATTTTCGGGCATAGCCCTTGATTACTAGTCCGTGCGCCACGCGCACATGTGACGACCTGCCAGTCGGCGCGATTGTTACTTGCGACCCGTCCCGGACGGGTCTTTATCCTTGCCCACCCCTCGAGGGGTGGGTGTCACGAGCAATGCGAGTGACGGAAGGGGTGTCGCTTATATTGCGGTGATGTTTCGACAAGCTCAACATGACGAATAGAATAACACCCCCTCAGTCTCGGCTTCGCCTTGACAGCTCCCCCCTCAAGGGGGTGCCAAGGGGCACGTGTCATTCCCTCCTCGGTCTACCGCGTCATTCCGAAGCGCGCAGCCCTGAGAGAATCCCCTCATACGAAGTCCGCAAGGCTTCCCCTTGCGAAGGGGGAAGCCCCCTTCTCGAGCAAAACAAAACCGCCGAGGCGGACATGGTATCCACCTCGGCGGCTAAGCATGAAGAGTTGGGGGTGCCATTCCGCACTAATCACGTCATGTTGCCCCGCCTGCATTAAAAATTTTTTAATGATTATTTGATGTCCCAAATTAAATATTGAGCCTTCCCTTGTTGCCCTTTTGGCTCCCAATCGCAATCATATTCGTTCGTCAATTCCACTTGACAGGGTTTATATTTGTCATAATGTCCTTTATATCTCCGCAACTGCTTCTCGAGTTTACCTTTCAAGCAGAAATCGCTCCAAGCGTTTGAATTCTCGCCCCCACTGCTATACCTATCCCCGTCTGTTAAAAAAACGGCGAATCCATGAGCCTGTTTCTTTAAGGTTTCAAGGCGAGCTACATCCTTTAAGAATAGATAAACATTGTAAGGATATGCAGCTTGGCGCGTCAGCTTATGTTTTAATTCTATGAAGGTTAGTTGCTTGTTTTGATCCTCTATTGCAAGGTCAATGTAATTTCTCTTTTTACTTGTTGGATAGGCATTTTTTGCCACATACTCAAAGTAAACGCGATATCCTAAATTCAGCATGTCGGAAATCTGACGAATTGCCCATGCAAGTTCAAATTGAAATTCTTTCTCGCAACCAAATCCATTTTCATGCTCTTGCAATAGATATTTTATAATTGTATTCAAAAACTCTCTTCCATTGTCGGGGAAAATCATTCTATCCTTAAAAAGGTTTGCAAGCTGTTCTACATTTTCGCTTTTCATAATCTTTTCTCCTTTTGTTTTATCTTTTTCGCCTGTGCCGATAAAGCTGAATTTTGTTGGGTGCGGTCAATCGACACGCTTCCAACCGTAGTTCATATATTCACTATCCGCTGTGAAGTACAATGCGGCGACAAGCGGATCATCAAAGTTGTGCTTTTGAGAAGATCCCTTTTGCCACCCGTTTGGAGCTTCAAAAATCAAATCGGTCAGGCTGGTGCAATACGCAAAAGCATATGCCCCGATCGAGGTCACGCCGCTTCCGATCGTTACGCTTTCCAGTCCGATGCAATTATAGAACGCATGCTCTCCAATTGAGGTCACGCCGTCGGGGATCTCAATGCTCGTCAGCCCGTTACAACCACTGAACGCATACTCTCCGATCGAGGTCACGCTGGTCCCGATCGTCACGCTTTCAAGCCCGCTGCAATTATAGAACGCATAATCTCCGATCGAGGTCACGCCGCTCCCGATCGTCACGCTCGACAGCCCGCTGCAACCATAGAAAGCATAGGCTTTGATTTCCGTGATTTCAGAAGGGATCGTCAGATCTTTTACTTCGTTTCCGTCCAAATATAAATGATTCGCATAATTGAGTGGATTGGAATAGTAACCATTAAAATCAATCCTGCACCATGCCGCAAGGTCGGTGATATAGACACCCGTCAGCCCGCTGCAAACATCGAACGCATCAAATCCGATCGAGGTCACGCCGCTCCCGATCGTTACGCTTTCAAGCCTTTTGCAACTGGAGAACGCATTATTTCCAATCGAGGTCACGCTGTCGGGGATCTTCAACTCTCCCGTCAGCCCGCTGCAACCCTCGAACGCACGCTCTCCGATCGAGGTCACGCTATCGGGAATCTTCAACTCTCCCGTCAGTCCACTGCAACCAGAGAACACATACCTTCCGATAGAGGTCACACCGTTTCCGATCGTCACATTTTCAAGGCTGCTGCAATTATAGAACGTTCTCTCTCCGATCGAGGTCACACTGTTGGGAATTTCAATTTCCTTGAGCGAAGTTTTGAGCGTAGCAAATGCGCCGCCCGAAATTGTAACCGTCCCCGGTTTGATCTTAAAGACCCCGTCGCTATCTACATTCTCCGCACGAAGGAGTACACCGTCACGGTATATTCCCCGATACTGATTATCCCCCTCCCGATACGTTTCCCGATAGGTACTGTTGGAATAGACGGCGGTATTCTCAAAGGCAGTAGAATCAATTTGAATGTTCGGATTCTCAAAGTGTACCTCCGAGAGATTGGTGCACCCTTTGAATTCATCAGATCCAACTAAAATCACATTCTTTCCAAACCAAACGGATTTGAGCATGGAAAAGTTCTCAAATATCGACACATCGCAGGACACCCTATTTTCCCTTTCTTCAAATTTCCCAAGCGTCGCGGCGTGAATCGTCAACCGACAAAGCGAGGTTGGCACATAAGCATTAAAATAGTTCGGACTTGAACTAGAAGCAGAACAATATATATATGATGCCAAAACATTCATGTAAAGAGTATCCGTGTTACTCAAATTATCTGTGCCAAAAAACCATCCAAACGGATAATATGTTGTATTCGAATCCATTTCGTCTATCCCCGCGACCACGGGCGTTGTAAGGCTTTCGAGATGTCCGCAGTTATAGAATGCGTTTTTCCCGATTTCCGTAACGCTGTCGGGCAAGACGATCTCTGTCGCAAGCGAGTTGTTGAATGCCCTTGCATTGATCTTCGTCACTTCGACGCCCTCAATGCCGTTGTTGATCGCAAGGTATTCCTGCGCCTTCCCTTCCGACGTCAGCGTATAGAGCGTGCCGTCCACGAGGCGGAACGGAGAGGCCCACTTCGCATACAAATGGTAATTTTGGCGGGGGTTGGCGGGAATGCTTTTGATCGGAGTTTCCCGCGCCTCGTCGCTACACCACTCCACGAACTCATAGCCCCTGCATTCGAGCGAAAGGAGCGGCGTCTCCCCTGCATTGCGGGAGACCGTTGTCGGGTTGGCGTTCTCCACGCCGTCGCCGACAAAGTGATAGATAATATCGTAGAAATCCCGAACGATCGAGAGCTTCGCCGTGCGGTCGGGGATATCCTTATAATTTTGGCTGTCGCCCGCAAAGTGCGCCGTTACGGTGTACTCGCCGTCCTCCGTTTGATTGTTCCCGTCGTAGGTAACGGTAACGCCGTCGGGAAGATTTCTCGCATAGAGCGAATGCGGCTCGCCGTCGTAGGAGAATTCAGCGTCCTCGAACTCAACACGGCTCATGTCGTACTCCGCCTTATTGATCACGAGGTGCGCCGTGCGGTCGGGAATCTCCTTATAATTTTGACTGTCGCCCTTAAAATGCGCCGTTACGGTGTAATTGCCCGCGGTGCTCTTGCGGTTGTTGTCGTAGGAAACTTCCACGTCGTCGGGCAAATTTTTCGCCGTGACATAGTAGATGGAACCGTCGTAGGTTACGGTGAGGTCGTCGAACGTCACCGCGCTCATATCGTATTCGGCCTTCTCGATTTTGAGGGTCGCCTTTCTGTCTGCAATCAATTCATGGTTTTTTGTGTCCTCTCCCGTGAAGTGCGCCGTGACGATGTAGTCACCCGCATTCGTTTTTTTATTGCCATCATATTCGACCGTAACGCCCGCGGGCACGCCTATCGCCAAAATGGAATGTGGTTGCTTGTTGTAAGTTACGGTGACATCGGAAAAGACCACCGCGCTCATATCGTACTCGGCTTTTTCGATTTTGAGTGTGACTGTTCTGTCCGTGATCGGTTCATGGTTTTTTGTGTCCTCGCCCGTAAAGTGCGCCGTGACGGTATAGACGCCTGCGTCCGTCATCCCGTTGCCGTCGTAAGTTGCGGCGACGCCTTCGGGTAAATTGGTCGCAAAAATTGATTGCGGTTCGCCGCTGTATGTCACGGTAACGTTTGCAAATATGACCGCGCTCATGTCGTATTCGGCTTTTTCGATTGTAAGTTTCGCCGTTTTGTCTGGAATGGGCTTGTAGTTTTTCTCATCCCCCTTAAAATGCGCCGTGACGGTATAGACGCCTGCGTCCGTCATCCCGTTGCCGTCGTAAGTAGCGGCGACGCCTTCGGGCAAATTGGTCGCAAAAATTGATTGCGGTTCGCCGTTATATGTCACGGTGACGTTTGCAAAAACGACCGCACTCATGTCGTAGGTCTTTTTCGACGGCGTTTGCGAACCGCCGGGCTTTGTTTCGTTGCCGCCGCCTTGACTGCCACTTTGAGTGCCGCCCGGCGTGGTTTGCTCGGTGCCGCCTTGATTGGGTGCGTCTTTGGCCTTTCCGCAAGCCGTAAGGCCGAAGACGAGGCAAAGTGCGCTCGCAAGGGCAAGCAAGATGAGCAAAAATTTGTGTTTCATGTTCCTTTCTCCTTTCTATATTTTGAGATGTTTCGACTGCGCGGCAAAGCCGCTCCGCTCAACATGACACATCAAAGTTATTCCGACATAAAAAATAAGGACGCTCCACATTGGGAACGCCCGCAGAGAGTATCCCGATGTGTTGCGCCACAATAGTTTTTCCTTGATTTTAGTAAACGGAAAAAAAGGATACAACTTTGCCTATTGTAGCCATTTACTAAAATCAATATTCAATTGTGGCGCAAATTCAGTATAGCACGGGACGGGAAAAATAGCAAGATTTTTGGAAGATTTATCGGATTTTTTGTAACGGACTTCGTATGGGGGGATGCTTCGACTGCGCTACTTCGGGGCTTTGCCCCTCGTGCCGCGCTTAGTAGACAATAGTGCGCGCGGGGCAGCATGACGCGGGAGCGCGGGGCAGGATGACGCGGTACATCCCATTGGGAAGCCAACCCTCATCAGTCACTAAAGTGACAGCTTCCCCCTTACAAAGGGGGAAGCCATAAATTTTGTGATTCCTCGACAAGCTCGGAATGACGATGAAAATTATTCCGCGCTTTTATAGTTTCTCTTGGGCGTTGATGATGGCACCGTAGAGGCCGGCGTCGTTACCGAGGGTGGCGCAGAGCAGTTCGACGGGGGCATAGTCCAAGACATACAGGCGCGGGAAGATGTATTCGCGCAGAGGCGTCAGAAGATTCTCCCCCTCTGCGGAGACGCCGCCACCGATGAGGACAGCCTGCGGGCGGAACAAATTCACGAGATTGACAATGCCCTCCCCGAGGACGGAGAAGTATTCGTCGAGGACGCGTTTCGCGCCGTCGTCCCCCTCTCTTGCAGCATCAAAGACCGTCCTTCCGTTCACGCCCTCCAAACTTATTGCATACTTCCAAAGAAGGGAAGCGGGACGACGCTGCATCTCTTCGCGGGTGAGGCGGATGAGGGCGGTCGCCGAGGCGTAGCACTCAAAGCAGCCCCGTCTTCCGCAGGTGCATAGTTCTCCCCCCTGCCTTATGACCATGTGGCCGAATTCCGTTCCCGCGCCGCGGAAGCCCTCGAAGAGCTTCCCGCCGATGATGACGCCCAGCCCGACGCCGGTGCCGATGGTGACGAGGGCGCAGTCGTCGAACCGCTTGCCCGCGCCGAACTTTGCCTCGCCGAGTGCGGCGGAATTGGCATCATTCAAAACAAAGGTCCTCTTGCCCGAATATTTCGCGACGAGGGCGGCGAGCGGAACATCCTTCCAGCCGAAATTCGACCACTGCACGACGACGCCGTTTTGGCTGTCGATGACCCCGGGAGAACCGATGCCGATAGCCTCCACCTCGGAAAACTCCACCCCTGCGGCCTCTGCGGCGCGCTCCGCGAGGCGGGCGAGGGCGAGGGCGGTCTCTTCGGGGGAATTCGTCGCGGAAGTCTGCACGCGCGTCTTGCCCTTGAGCGTCCCGTCCTTTGCGAGAACTGCGGCCTTGGCGGACATGCCGCCCAAATCGATGCCGACGATCATAACATTTCCTCCCTTCCTTTTAAGAAGTCTTGTAAACTTTGAGCCATTCGGGGAGGCGTGCGACAAAGTCTGCATTGCTCTCCGTGCGCTTGATCATATCGATCAGCCCAGCGACATTTTCGCAAAGCCCCCTTTCGCGCATCTTATAGACGGCGGAAAGTTCTTCGGGGGATAGGAGCATCTCCTCCTTTCTCGTACCCGAACGGCGGATGTCGATTGCGGGGAAAATTCTCCGCTCGGCGAGATCGCGGGAGAGGAAGATATCCGAATTGCCCGTTCCCTTGAATTCTTCATAGATGATGTCATCCATGCGGCTGCCCGTCTCGACAAGCGCGGTCGCAAGTATGGTGAGGCTCCCCGCCTCCACGGTGTTTCTTGCCGCGCCGAAGAAGCGTTTCGGCTCCGCAAATGCCGCCGCATCGAGGCCGCCCGTGAGCGTCTTTCCCGAACTCTCTACGACATAGTTGTATGCCCGCGTGAGCTTGGTGAGCGAATCGAGGAGGATGACGACGTCCTTCCCCAACTCTGCAAGGCGTTTGGCATGCTCGAGGGTGAGCGAGGCTGCACGGATATGATGTTCCGCCCCTTCGTCGAAGGTGGAATAGATGATCTCCGCCCCGGGGACGCTCTCCCGCATGTCCGTGACCTCCTCCGGCCGCTCGTCGATGAGAAGGATGATGAGGTGGATCTCCTTGTGATTTTCGGAAATGGCGTGTGCGACCGACTTCAGAAGGGTGGTCTTGCCCGCCTTGGGAGGTGCGATGATGAGGGCGCGCTGCCCCTTGCCGATGGGTGCAAACAGGTCCAAAAGGCGGAGCGAAGGCTCATTGCAATTTTCGGAGAGGGCGATCTTCTCCTTGGAATATTTCGCCGTGAGGTAATCGAAGAGCGGACGGCGGTCGAACTTCCCGACAGGGAGATCGTTGACGGAGAGGATCTCTTCTACCGCCGCGGAATCGCTCTTGAGCTTCGGCTTTGCGGTGCAGGCGATAAAATCGCCCGGCCGAAGGTGCAAATTTTTGATGATCGGTGCGGGGATAAAGACATCTCCGTCCACAGAGGGCTGACAATTCTTCGCGCGAAGGAACCCGTACCCCGCCTGCGTGATCTCGAGAATGCCCGTATTGACGGGCTGGGTGTAGCCGCTCTCCTCTTTGTCGGCGCATTCCACATTCAGCTTGACATCCTTCTTCTCCTCGTCCTCCTCTTGGTCGGGATACCGCTTTGAGATCTTATCCAGCATCTCCCAGACTTCTGGGTCGACGAAGGACTTTTTGACGGGTGCCCCGCGCTTGGAACGGGGCGAGGGCTGTGCCTCACCGATGAGGATGTTCACGATCCCCGTGATGAGTTTTTCCTTGTTGCAGGAAGAGGGCTGCGATACCCCCTTCTCCCTTCCGATCACACGCAGCATAGGGATGGGAAGAGAATTCAGATAGTCGAAAAGTTCCTTTTCTTTCGGTGAACCGCTCATAATTTTTTACGCTCCATAACGATGATTTTTGTTGTTTCGGGGAGGCCTTCCGCCCTCCATTCGCATCCCGCAAATTCGACGGGATATTTCTCCTTCGCAAGACGGACAAAATGCTCCACGCCCTCGATATCCACGGTAAGACCTTCCACATGGTAGTGCATGGGGATGACGATCTTCGGAGAAAGATGCTCGATGTAGCGCATTGCCTCTGTCGCGTCGATCGTATAATTCCCGCCGACGGGAAGAAGCAGGATGTCGGGAGAAAGCCCCTTCGGAAGGTCTTCCGCCTTCACTCCGCTGTCTCCGAGATGGACGACGCGAAACCCGTCGATCTCAAAGGAAAAGATAAGATTTCTTCCGCGAAGCGCGCCGCCTCTTTGGTCATGGAAGGAGGGATAGGCGTCAATGGATATGCCGTCATGCTTGTATTCGCCCGCCTTATCAAAGAGATAGACGTGTGAAACGGCGGAAATGTTACTATGATCATAGTGACCGTGGCTGACGGTGAGAATATTTGCGCTAAGAGAGAGTTTCCCGAGGCCGACGTCGCCGTAGGGGTCGGTCACGACGGTCGTGCCCGCGCCGCTTTGAAGCGCGAAACAGGAATGTCCGAAATAGACGATTTTCATGGGGCCTCCAGAAAAGATATGGATGTCAAGGGTGAATGATACAAAATGTTCGTCAAATTTCAAATCGTATGCAAGTTGTGCTTCAAAGATGTCCTGCGTGGGAAGTATCTTGAGCGATCTCGTCCTGACGGGAAGGGAAGCGGTAAAATTCCCCGAAGAGAGGAGCATCTTGCCCTCTTTCCCCTCTTCGAAGATGCAGGAAAAGGCATTCTCCCCCTGCCGCTCCATAAGAAGGCGGCTATGGGATAGGAAAAGTTTCGTGGGTCCGCCGTAAGTTACGTAAGAAAAGGTGAAGCCGTCCGCCTCCCGGACAAGTGCGACGGGAGCGGTAAAGACGCTCTCCTTCCCCTCGCTGCATGTAACGATGCGAATAAAATACAAACTACCGTCTTTCATTATATCCTACTTATTCGAATTTGTAAATAAAATAATAGAAAATTTTTCCGCGAAATATGCAGAGCTTCCACGAATACAAAATATTGAGAGAATTAAATTATAACACAAATTTCCTTCGATTATGCGTGACATAGTACTGTGCAAAGACTATTTTGATGAGAATCAGAGACAATTCATTGCCCAAAGATAGCCCTTGAGGGCCTTTCTCCTTTCTTTATAGTCGGGAAGAATTTTTTCGACTTCCCGCCAGAACGCCGCGCTGTGATCCATGTGAAGGGTGTGACAGAGTTCATGCACCGCGAGGTATTCACAAAGACCGTCGGGCAGAAATGCCGTGCGGAAGGAAAAGGAGATGTGGCTTTTTCCACTGCAGGACCCCCACCGTCCTCGGGCGGAAGTGATGGCGAGCTTGGAATAACTCAGGGGCTGGTCCGAGCAAATTCGGTCGAGAAAACCCTTCATGCGCATGCGGGCGATGCGGCGGAGAAGGTTTTTCAGCGTCTCCTCCCGCCCCTCTTTCGGAAGATAAACTTCCGTCCCCGCGATGCGGGCACGCTGTCCCTCGCAGATCGTATAGACCTTCCCGGCGATGGGAATTTCGCAACCGTCCGAAAAATCGGGGGCGGTCCTGTTTTCCGCGAGATGTTTTTTCAGCCAGCCCTCGTGGCGCAGGATGAATTTCCCGATTTCGCTCTCAGGGACGCGGAAGGGCGCGCGCACGACGACTTCACCCGCGCGGGAAATGGAGAGGCTCAACGTCTTTCTGTTGCTTCTTATGACTTGCATCTTGACTTTTCCGGAATCTTCCTTTATAATTTGCTTGTCATGGACGTCTGCATTCAGCCCTTGAAAACAAAAGAATTTTGCGTCGAGGTGCCCGCTTCCAAGAGCATCCTCTGCCGCGCGCTCCCTCTTGCCGCCTTTCACGAAGGTGAAACTTTGATTTCCTGCGGGAAATTGGCGGGTGATACGCGGGCGATGATCGGCGCGCTTTCCGCTCTCGGGGTGAAGATCGAGGAATGCCCCGAGGGACTTCTCGTACACGGAACACAAAATTTGCGCAACGAAGCTGTGATCGATGTGCGCTCTTCGGGGGCGACGGCGCGCTTTCTGACGGCCATCCTGTCCTTCCTCGGCGGAGAATATCTTATTGACGGAGAGCAGCAACTTCGTTCCCGCCCCATGGACGTTGCCCCACTCAAACAATGCGGAGCTGAAATTTGCTTCCCCGAAGAGAGCGGACATCTTCCCCTCTGCATCCGATCCGCCGGGATCGGGACGAACAACATTGCTTGCGACTGCTCTCAAAGCACGCAATTTGCGAGCGGAGCCATGCTCGCGGGTGCGGTGGGAGCAAATCCGCTCACGGTCTTGCTCACGGGCGAGGGAAAAAATTCTCCCTATCTTGCAATGACGGCAAGCGTCATCCGCGCCTTCGGCGGCGACTTTGTGCGGGAGGGAGAGAGCTTTTGCATCCTTCCCATCAAGGAGAAACCTTGCCGCTTCTGCGTAGGGCCGGACGTCTCCGCGGCCTGTTATTTTTACGCCGTTGCTCTCCTCTGCCGCACCAAAGTCACCGTACGGGGGTTAAGACGGGAGAGCATTCAGGGAGATATTCGCCTTCTCTCCCTTCTTGAGGAGCGCGGAGTGCGTATTTTCGAGACGGAAGAAGGGCTTGTCGCGGACGGGAGAGAAGTTGAAGCTTTCGACGGATTCACGGAGGACGTCTCCGATCTCGCCGACCAGATGCCCACCCTCGCCGCACTCGCTCTCTTTGCAAGGACGCCTTCCCGTCTCTCGGGGCTTATGAGGAGTGCGTTCAAGGAGAGCGATCGAGTGAAAACGGTACTTGAAAACCTGAAAGCTCTCGGGACGGATTGTGAGCAAGAGGGCGACTCTCTTACGATCTATCCGAATGCAAACCCGCGCGGAACGGTATCCTCGTTCGGGGACCACCGGATCGCGATGGCCTTCGCCGTCGCAGGCCTGAAAGAAGGAGTGATCGCCGTTCGCGGGGCGGAATGCGCGGACAAGACCTTTGAAAATTTCTTTGAGATCCTTCGCAGCCTCAACTGTCTGTAGCGTTCCGTTTTATGCCTCTTCGAAGTACCCTTCAACATTTCGAATTTTTTTTGTGAAAATTGTATTTTTTCCTTTGTTCGCAGACATGCCCCCGCGATATTTGGTGAAATTTTGTATTTTTTCGGGAAAATATTCTCGAAAAATGATTGCATTTACAAATGAAATTTAGTATAATATTTTCATATGAAAGTTTTTGCAGAACGGCTCATGGAACTGAGAAAAGAACGAGGCCTCTCACAAGCGACTGTTGCGAAGGATCTGAGCGTCAGTTTGGGGATTGTGTGCTATTGGGAGACGAACAAGAGCGACCCGACGGCATCCAACATTGCAAAGATTGCACGTTATTTCAATGTTACCTCGGATTATCTCCTCGGGCTTTCCGACTAAAAGAGTGCGCATCACAACTTCATAATTTACTTTCGCTCTCGCAAGCCGAGATTTGACCGTATTTACGGAAAAAGTATTCTGATGATTCTGCTTTTCGGGCAGAATTTTTTATTTTCCCGCTTCCTGTTCGAGCTTTTCCTCGAGAAGCTCCACGCCGTGAAGCGGGCATTTCTCCCTGACAAATCCCCCGCTGAAGGCGGTGCGGTAGCGTTCAAATTCCCCCTTCTCCTCCTCGAACAGTTCATCGCTCGAAGTCGCTTTCTGCAAGATTCCCCATGCCTCATCTTTTTTCCCCTCCCAGAGAAGAGACTGCATGCACATAAGCTCAAGGGCGTGCAAAGAGGTGAGGTCCTCCCGCACCGTGGGCGCATCGAAGAGAAGTTCATGCGGAACTTCGGAAAAACTCTTTTTATACAGGATCCCCTGCGCCATCAGGACGCGGAGAGCGATCTCTTCCTCCGCGGTGCCACGGATGAGTCCCAAGGCAACGAGGCCGTCCGTCTTGCCCGCGGTAAGCTCGACGGGAAGAATCGCTGCGATCCCCTCGAGAAGGGAGAGCGGGGCAAACGCTTCGAAAAACAGAAGGACGGGGTATTGCGGGAGAAGAAAGTAGAGCGGGAAAAAGACCGCCGCATAGAGAAAATTGAAAATGACACCGCCAAGCGTCGCCGCCAAAAACTTGCCGCGCACCCCCCTTTCCGACTTGGGGCAGATGGCGCATTCGCCCGCCGTGTTCCCCCATGCGGAGAAACGGAATTTGAGTTTCCCCTTCTCCCTATAGAAAAGGAAACGGCCCACCTTCACCCCTTCGAGCCGCATTCCCATGATGAGGCAGAAGAAGATGTGCCCGAGTTCGTGGATGAAGACGTTCAAGGGAAGAAGGGCGTAGAAGATGCCGAAGATGCCGAGGACAAGCATGTTTCTCGGCGTGGAAAAATAGCACGCCAAAACCGCCGCTGCAAGTGCGGCCAAGTGACCGAAGATCGTCACGATCGCATATAGGATGCGTTTTGTCCTTCCGCTCATCCCAGACCTCTCATGCGGAGATATCCCTCCAAATTGTCCCGATCGGAGAACAAGACCTCGGGAAGGTGTAGCTTTTCCATGATCTTAGCAAGGAGCAACGCCCCGCCCGCGATGATGTCCGCGCGGGACTTGTCCATCCCGACGATGTACTCCCTCTCCTCCCTTTTCAGGGCGAGGAGCGTCTCTGCCTCGCTCCGCATCCATTCGATCTCAAGCACACAGTTCTGCAAACGGGAAGCGTCGTAAGCGGGGAGGGCGAGTTTTATTGAGGCAAGCGTGGAGGCCGTGCCGCCGATCGCATAGATCGCCCCTACGGGAGCAAGGCCGGAAAGCGGGAAAAGTGCGGCGTCGATCTTCGCTTCGAGGGCATCCTTTTGTTCCCCGCAGGAATCGAAGAGGCTCACGCAGCCGACGGGAAGGCTTGTCCGAAAAGTAATCTCTCCTCTCCTACGGAAACAAAGCTCGGTGCTTGCCCCGCCGATATCGATGATTCCGCCGTCACTATCCGGAGGGAGTGCGCCACCAAGGCCGAGGGATGCTTCCTCCTCCCCCGAGACAACATCCACGTCGATATCGCATTTCTCTTTCACGAGGGCGCAAAACTCTCTGCCGTTTTCGGCGGAGCGGACTGCCGCCGTCGCAAAGGCAAAGATGGGTGCGCGGATGCTTCTTGCCTCCCTTGAGAAGGCGTCGATCGCCGAAAGAGTGCGCTTGATCGCAGCGTCTGACAGGCGGCCGCTCGCCGAGGCTCCCTCCCCGAGACGGGTAGTGGAAACCTTCTTATATAAAGATTTTCCGTCCGCCCAGAGCATGAGACGAACGGAATTTGAACCGATATCGAGAATTGCGACCATAGGAAATGTATCGATCACTTTTGAGATTCGGGGGGAACGTAGCCCATGCGGAGCGCGGACATGTATTTGAACCAATAATCGTAGTATTCAAGATCGTGTTCGCCCTCCTCGATCTCCTGCTCGAGTTTGCTCTCCAAGGCCTTATATTCGTTGAGTTTCCGCTGTCTTACGCCCATCTGCACAAACTGAACGACGATGATCACGACGAGCAATATGACAAGAAGGACGCCCCCTATTGTTGCGCCGACAGCGATCCTCTTTGATTTTTCTTCGGGCATCGAAAGCCTTTTCGACATATCCGTCTTTCCTTTTTCGTTCTTCCTCTGTAAACATTATATATCTTTTCAAGAAAAATTGCAACGATTTTATGAAAACTTTTTTCATACAGAAATACGCCCAGCAGAATGGAGGCGAGCATGTAGACGCGAAGGGTGGGAAGAGCGAGCCGGACGGACAGGCAAAGAACGGAAAAAGCGAACGCGGCACAGAAGAGAAAATCTACGAGATACCGCACCCATCTTGCATGAAAAGGGCGATAGATGCAGGCAAAGAGATCGTAGAAAAAGCCCCCCGCCGCACCGATGAGGAGCATGAATAAAAAGCAATAGACCTGCTCCCGCATACCATTTACCTGAAAAGTTTTTTGAAACCCGATCTGTCGCCGCCGAACTTGATGGACGTAACTTCCCCGCTTGCGACAAAATTTCCGCTCCCCTCCGAGAAGGCGAGGACCTTGAGTTTGCTTCCCGAGATCTGCACGCGCTTTCCGTTGACGGAAAGAAGGATCGCATTCTCCGTAAAGCTGTCTACGGAGGCAACGCCGGAAATGGAAAGTTTTTGCTGCTGTTCGAGGGTGAGAACGCTTTGCTTTGTATCTTGCATGTCTTATCGTATGCGGAGGGCGGCCTGATTATGCGAAGAGAAAAAACCCCGCAATGTGCGAGGTTTTTTGCTATATTATGTCTGACATAGTACTATTCACTTTGCCCTAATTTCGCCTTTGCACGTGCCTTTGCGCGCAGTTCGCCGTTCAGGATGCGCTTGCGGATGCGGACGTTTTGCGGAGTGATCTCCAGAAGTTCGTCGTCGCCGATGAACTCAAGTGCCTCCTCGAGGGAAAGCTTCTTGGGAGTGATGAGGCGGAGTGCCTCGTCGGAAGAGGAGGAACGGGTGTTGGTGAGATGCTTGGTCTTGCAGACATTCACATTGATATCCTCCGCCTTCGGGGAGACGCCGATGACCATTCCCTCATAAACTTCCGTGCCCGCGCCGATGAAGAGCATCCCCCTTCCCTGTGCGTTGAAGAGACCGTATGTGACTGCTTCCCCCGTCTCAAATGCGACAAGGGACCCCGTCTGTTTGCGCTGGATGTCCCCCTTGTAGGGCTGATATTCGTAGAATACCGAACTCATCACGCCCTCGCCCTTCGTATCCGTCAGAAATTCGCTCTTATAGCCGAATAAGCCGCGGGCAGGGATGAGAAATTCGAGGCGCATGCGAGATCCGACCGCGTTCATGTGGAGAAGTTCTCCCTTGCGGGTGCCCATCTTCTCAAAGACACAGCCCGTCGAGCTTTCCGGCACGTCCACGATGAGGCGTTCCACAGGCTCGTACTTCTGCCCGTCGATCTCCTTATAGAGGACTTTGGGGGAGCTGACCTGAAATTCGTACCCTTCGCGGCGCATCGTCTCGATGAGGATGGAGAGGTGCATTTCCCCTCTCCCGCTCACGCGGAAGGAATCCGTCGAATCGGTGTCCTCGACGCGGAGGGACACATCGCGCAGAAGTTCGCGGTACAGCCTGTCGCGAAGATGGCGGGTGGTGACCCACTTCCCCTCCTTCCCCGCAAACGGAGAATCGTTGACGGAAAAGATCATCTCGACGGTCGGCTCAGAGATCTTGACGAAGGGAACGGCCTCCACGCAGTCGCTTGCGCAGACTGTGTCGCCGATGTTGATCTTTTCAAGACCCGAAAAGCATACAATGTCGCCCGCCTTCGCATCCTCGCAGGGGACGCGCTCGAGTCCCTCGATCTCATAGAGATTGACGAGTTTCCCGGGGTCATGCACTTCCTTATGGTTATAATTGCAGACGGTGACGTCTGCGCCGTGGCGTGCAACGCCGCGCTCGATGCGGCCTATTCCGATACGCCCCACATAGTCGTTATAATCGATGGAAGAGACGAGGATCTGCAGGGGGCCTTTTTCGTCAAGCTCGAGGGGCGGGAAATGATCGATGATGGTATCGAAGAGCGGCATGAGATCTGTCCCCGCCCTTCCGATCTCGAGAGAGGAGGTGCCGGCTCTTCCCGAACAGTAGACGATGGGACTGTCGAGCTGTTCGTCCGAGGCATTGAGGTCCATGAGAAGCTCCAGGACCTCGTCGACGACTTCCGCCGTCCTCGCATCGGGGCGGTCCACTTTATTGATGACAATGATGAGTTTATGCCCCATCTCGAGGGCCTTCTGCGTGACGAAGCGCGTCTGAGGCATGGGACCTTCGGCGGCGTCCACGAGGATGAGGACGCCCGAGACCATCTTGAGGCTGCGCTCCACTTCGCCCGAAAAATCGGCGTGGCCGGGGGTATCGACGATGTTGATCTTCACCCCTTTATAATGGATGGAAGTATTCTTTGCGAGAATGGTGATGCCGCGCTCGCGCTCCAAATCCCCGCTGTCCATGACGCGCTCCTCCACGACCTGATTGGCGCGGAAGGTGCCGCTCTGGCGGAGCATCTGATCGACGAGCGTCGTCTTGCCGTGGTCAACGTGTGCAATGATGGCGATGTTCCTTAAATCTTGTCTGATCATATTTGTAAATTCCCTTTGAGACCATAGAAGATTATAGTACTTTTCCTTTTTTTTGACAACAAAAAAAGAGGCTGTTTGCAAAAAAACGCATATATTTGCAATGTTTTCCCTCTTTCTCCTATGTTGCTTTTATACAAAAAAATGTAAAGTGTGAAAAATTTACAAAACAAAATTGACTATTGTAAGAATACTTGTTATTATATAACATTTTTGATAAGGTTAAATTTATAAACATTGAGAAAAGGAGGAACACATGAAAAAATTTCTCATATTGCTTCTTACGTTGTGCCTCGGTGTCTCCTGCGCATTTGCACTCGGGGCATGCGGGATAAAGAGTGACCCTCTGACGCCTCCCGGTGACACAGGCGATACCGGCGATACAGGTGACACAGGCGATACCGGCGATACCGGCGATACAGGTGACACAGGCGATACGGGTGACACAGGCGATACGGGTGACACAGGCGATACGGGTGACACAGGCGATACGGGTGATATCGAAAAGCCCGAGCCGATCGACTGCGGCATCTTTGCGCAGAAGTGGGTCTCCCTCGGCCACACCCTCGATCTCAAGGCATGCACCATCACGGGGAGCGGATTCTCCGGGTTTGAGGTCCTCTCCATGACGGGAGAAGGTGAAGACGCCGTGATCTCCTGCAAGGCGGGCGAACATACCTACACGCTCACGCTGAGCGACGAGGGCGCGCTCGAAATGAAGGAGGGCGAGGAGGTCGTTCTCACTTTCCTTGCGAGCGCGGAGCCGTTTGCGGGCGCATGGGCACCCGACGATCCCTACTCGTTTACCTATTATATGATTTCATCGGAATATGGCGAAAACGGCTTTGCTTGGGACGAATATTCGCTCTATACCAACGAATCCCTCGAGACTGATGGTACTGCAACGACCGTCTTTTCCATCGGTGAAGATGGCAAAGCAGAGGTCACCCTTGCGATGGATTCCTATGGATATCCTTATGGCAATATTACCCTCAAGGAAGGCGGTGCCCACTTCGACGACGGATATGATTATATGGTCTATGACCTTCTTCCCTATACGGAAAACGTTGCGGAAGGGAAGTTCCTCGACGGCAACAGTGCCCTCCTCTCTTACAAGGACGGGAAAGTCACCATTGGCGGACAGACGGTGAACGCCTCGGCCAAGGCAACAGAGTACGGAAGCGGCCTTGCCTTCACGGCCGCAGATAAGAATTACCTCTATCAGACACGCCCCGAGGGAGATGTCCTCCTGACGGACGGCATCCCTGCGGCAGTATATCCTTTCCGCGAAGATGTCCTCCTTGGCGAGTGGTCGGACAATGCCGGCAACACACTTGTCTTTGAAAGTGCAGACAAGGCAACATACAACGGAACGGAATATCCCGCGACCCCCGTCGTTCGGGATGGCGAGATCGTCATCGAATTCAACGTGGGAACGAGCAAGTGCGAACTGCATTACACGGATGTGGACGGCGCGCTCCTCTCCCGCATGTCGGGTGAGGACGGGATCTTCGTTCTCGACGAAGTGAAAGACGTCTACGTCGGAAGGTTCTCCAACTGTCTCTTCGGTTTGGAGGTCGCGGATGATTGGGCCATGACCGACCTCTCGGAAGATCACGAAATATTCCCCGCATCCGCAAAGGGAGAATTTGCATACCTCACGCATGAAGAACTCCCCGACTTTGTGGAGGGCTTTGCGGCGGTCGGCTATCTCTTCGACAAGTTTGCCCTCGTCTGCATGCCGACAGAATATTGCTTCCCCTTCATCTGCTTTGAGAAGAACAGCACGGGTGCGTATGAACTCTCGTATGTTCTGTATGATGAATCGGATATTCCCGAGATCACCGCAATGTTTGAGGAATATCTCGCTGGAGAGAGCGACGTTTACACGACGGGCGGGACACAGCCTTCTACCCTCTCCTTTGACTTTACCAAAAATACAGTCACTCTGACAGGTACCTATGCCGCAGAAAACGCTCCGTTTTACCTCGACCTCGATCTCAATTTGGGCATTCCGGCGATCACCTTTGTGACCGAACATGGGGAGGAAATTTTCCTTCACTCCGTAGTCGTCTCCTCGATGGGACTTGCGGATGATGTTTATTCCCTCGATGATCTTTCCGAATCCATCGAAACGATCTCCTACATCTCCAAGGTATGCTACGAATCGTTCCTCGGGAAGTCCTTCACCTATCACGGCCCCTATTATGACGAGGTTGTCTCCATCGGACAAGACGGAAAAATGACGGTCTCCTCTACAGATTATACGGACAGCAACAGTGCGATCGTCGACCAAGAGTTCACCTCCTACCACCTCGTGCGCTACATGCTTCAGGAGGGCGTCGAGAGTGTTGCGTTCACATTCGGCGTCGAGGGCAGTGAACTGAACCTCTTCGTAAATATCTTCAACAATCAATACGCCCAGATCATGGAAATCATATATTGCCGCACAGAGCTTTTGCCCTTTGTCGGCGTCTATGAGGCGGACGGCGGAAAGAAGGTGGAACTCACAGATAAGGCCACCTTGCTTTTGGACGGAGTGGAAGTCAACCTCGATGCACCCGTCGCCGTTGACGGAAACAGGGCAGTCGCGACCTACACTTCGGAGAATGTAAAATACACGGTGGAATTTACGGATGGCACTGCGACGCTCTCGGGAACGACCTATCAAAAGAATACAAACGAAGTCGATCTCAAAAAGTTTGTGGGCGTCTATACCGTAGGCGAGCATACAATAGAGGTCAATGTGACGACCATCGGCATCAATATTCCCCTCGCGGTGAGCGCGTCCATCGATGGGAACGCCGCAACCGTCACGGAGAAGGTCAAGGCGGATGCACAGGTCCTCACGCTCTCCGCGATCGATTTCAACACCATTCCCTTTGGAGAGATCACCGTCACGCTGACGCTGCAAAACGGCAAGATCACCGCCGTATGCGGCGAGGACAGCGTCACGGAAGATGCGGCGGAGTGGAACTTCTCCAAATTCGCCTATACGGGTGAAAAGACGCTCACAGACGAGGAGGGCGCGGAACATAAGCTCATCTGCCTTCCCAAGGAAAACGGGCAGGCTCCCCTCTTCTTCTATGACGCTCTTACGACGATGTGTACGGAATACACCGTCTCCTATGACGGTGATGAATATGTCCTCACACTCTCGGCAGGATTGACGACGATCGAGGTGAGAGTTTCCGCAGACGGAGAGATCTCAGTCGGATATCCCGCAAGCGATATTCCCTCTCCTCCTCCCCTGCCTCCGGCACCTCCCGCTCCCCCTGCACCGTAAGGGGAAAATCAAATTTCAAGTACGCGAAAAGGGCGGGGTCATCCCCGCCCTTCCTTTTGCGATCATTATTGCGATTGTCCGCCAAAGATCAGAAGAAGTTGCCGCGGGCGGCTTCGCGCGTCTCCTCATCAGCGATGAAGGGAATGCGCGTCGTGTAGCCCGCTTTTGCGGCCACGATCTGTTTGGTGGGCCAGGCGTAGATCTCGCGGTTCCATGTGTTCACGGTGTCGTTATACACCTCGCGGGCAGCGGTGATCTCGCGCTGCAGGTAGGAATTCTGCTGCATGGCGTCCGCGATCTCGCGGTGGGCGCGAAGTTCGGGATAATTCTCGAAAGCAATGCTCACAGAGCGGGCGAGCGTGCCGACCTCTTGTGCCAATGCGTTTCTCTCCTCGTCCCCTTCGGGGGTCACGCGGCTACGGTATGCAGCGATCTTTTCGAAGGTATCCTTGTCGAGATCGATCGCCTTATCGAGGAGGCGGGCGCAATTCTGCAGGATCTGTACGCGCTGTTCGAGGTAATTGTCGATCTGCGATGCGTCATGCTGGATCTTCTGCTGGAGCTGCAAAAAGTAGCTGCGCGCCTTGCGCTTGAGAATGAGCCAAATGATGCCACCGATAATGGGAGGCAGGAACCACCAGATGACGTCGAACACCTTTGATCCTGTCCCGACCGTGACGGGGAGCTGTTTTGCGATGACATGTACGTCGTTGCCCTCCTGCTTTACAGGGCCTGTGAGTTCATCCAATTCGTTCATTTTGATATCTCCTTTTTCCTTTATTTTTCAAATTATTTTTCGATGGTGAAATCCTTATCGAACCCGGAATCCTCTTCGGGGACGACACAGCACAAAATGCCGTGGTTGTAGCCATATGCGTACTTCGAGTGCTTTTGGAAGGCTTCGCAAAAACTCCCGCCCGAGGCCGCGCTCCGAAACTCCCGATCGGAGAGTCCGATGTGTTTGAGTTCCACGTCGGTATCTGCGGAGATGGGCACATATTCTATCCAATCGACGGGAACGCTGTGCATGTGGCCGTCGCCGCCGAGCATTGGCACAAAATCGGTGTGCGGGACCTCGCGGTACGCGCTTGCCGTGACGCGGACGCGGTCGCTTCCCCCATCCTTTTGGAGGAACGTCGTCTTGAGGATGCTGGGCGTCGCCGCGCCCAAGGGAGCGAACGCGCTCTCCTCGATGCGGTTGACGGAGCATTCCGTCTCCTGTTCGGTAAAGTGGCGGGGATAGAGGTCCTGATAGATGTATTCGTGCGGCTTGTGCTGCTGATAGAGCGGAATGGAGAGAAGGGGCGCGAGGTCGAAGTAGAGAGAGCGGAAATATTGCTCGTTGAACTGCATGAAGTTCCTCTTTGCAAGATCCACGCTATACGAGAGATATTTTTCCCGCTGTTCGTCCATATCCCACGCTGCGGAATGTTCGGAGATGATGTAGTTGAGCGGCCCCGCTTTCCGCATGTAAAAATCATCGCCGAAGCGGTCCCTGTCCGTGAGGAGGGCGAGGATGTTCTTCTGTGCAAGCGGGGTGAAGAGAAGGCGGAACTCCACGTCGTTGTCACGATCGACCGCACCGAAGAGGACGTCGAACTCCTCGTTTCCCATCTCGGTGAAATTCTTGCCGCTCTTCATCGCCTTCTTCTGCTTTTTTCGGATCTTCCTGACGCCCCGCTTTACCTTGTTCTCGCGGGCGTTTTCGCCAAGATCCTCCACGTGAGAGGGCTTTCTTGAAAAGTGCAGGGAGGGCGCGGCCTCGTTCCCATAGACGAGGCGGGTCTCCCTGTGGTAGTAGGGTTTGGGACGGGTGACAGAGGCGGTGAGCGTCTGTGTATGCGTAA
The DNA here is from genome assembly GCA_947629675.1 of uncultured Clostridia bacterium. GTDB lineage: Bacteria > Bacillota > Clostridia > Christensenellales > Borkfalkiaceae > Gallimonas. Next base: position 64,719 of record CANREM010000003.1, on the reverse strand, counting down.
CAGGTCTGGAGTGCCCCTCCGAGTCGTGTTCATAGGTCACCCACGAGATGACGATGGAGCCGAAATAGGTGTGCGTCCCCATCGTGTGGACGAGGACGCGGTCAACGACAAAGGGATTGCCGACGATCTCCCCCGTAAGGATCCCGATCGTCGAGGCGTTCGGATCGCCGTTTCCGCCATAGCCGTACTTGCCGCTCAAATAGTCGTAGCGGCGGACGTCGAAGTATTCGTCGAGTTCAAGGAGCGGGACCGTCTCTTCGATGAGCTTCTTGGTGACGTTGTTCTCGAACAGGATGTTGAGAGCATCCATTTGCCGCCAGGCCTCGCGAAGATGCTCCCCCGCCGCGGTGCGGTGCAACTTTTCCTCCTCGCTGCTGCGCTTGATGCGCGGCTTACTGTAGAGAAAGACAAAGAGAAGAAAGCCGACAACGAGTGCGGGGCCGATCGCAGTGAGCGATGCTCCCGCGGCGATGCTGCCTTCGATGAGGAAAATGATACCGATAAGCAGAAGAAGCGATCCGAGGACGATGAGACAGATGAAGAAGGTGCGGAGCGACCTCTGACCTGCGGCCCTCTTTGCCGCCGCGTCCGCAAGGCGGGACTCCGCATCGTACTTTGCGACGGTCGCACGATTTTCTTCGACATCGACGCCGGACTTTCCCAGAAGACCGTTAAAATATTCCTCGCAGCGACGGGAGAATTCGCCTTCGTATTTTGTCTTGTAGGCCTCGAGCGGCTCCAAAAGGATGTCGTCTGCCCTGCACTCTTTGGTATCCATATTTTTATTATATCACAAAATTTTTTTCCCTGTCAAAAAACGGCTTGCGCGAACAAACCGTCTTACTGCTTATATGCTTTTGACGTTCTCGTTTCGGTAGGTGCAGAAGCGGATGGTGTACCCGTTGTCCTCCTCGGGCGCGCTCTCCTTTATGAGCGCAAAGGAAGGATCCGCGTCGAGGTCCGGGACGAACACATCCGCGCCGCCGTCCGCGTCCACCTTTGTCACGAGTACTTCCGTGCAATAGGGAAGAAGCGCGCGGTAGACGCTCGCCCCGCCGATGATAAAGACGTCCTCTTCGGGGAAATTCTTCAACGCCTCAAACAGCTCTTTGAGGTCGTGGACGGTCGTGATCCCCTCCTGCGTCTCGGGACAGAGGAGGATGTTCGTGCGGTTTTTGAGCGGCTTTCCCCCGGGGAGGGATCGAAGGGTGTTCAGCCCCATGACGACGACCTTCCCCCACGTGGTCTCGCGGAAAAACTTCATATCCTTGGGGAGATCGAACATGAGCGAGTTCGCCCTGCCGACGCCCCAATTTTTGTCTGCATGAAAAATGGCGCGCATCCTCTTTTCCTTCCTAAATGGCGACGGGGATCTTTGCGTCAAGCGGGTGGAACTCGTAATTTTCCAGCTTGAAGCTATCCGTCGTGAAGTCGTAAAAATTGGTGATGGAATCGTCTACCGAGAGCTTGGGCGCGGACATGGGTGCCCTCTTTATCATCTCCTCGACGATGGGGACATGCCGATCGTAGATGTGCGCGTCGGCGATGACATGCACAAGTTCGCCTACCTTCAGGCCGCTCACCTGCGCCATCATGATGAGAAGGATGCTGTACTGCACGACATTCCAATTGTTCGCCGTGAGCATATCCTGCGAGCGTTGGTTGAGGATGCCGTTCAAGGTGTCCCCCGAGACGTTGAAGGTCATGGAGTAGGCACAGGGGTAGAGGTGCATCTCGTGAAGGTCCTCAAAATTAAAGATGTTCGTGAGGATCCTGCGGGAGGCGGGGTCATGCTTCAAATCATAGAGAACGCGGTCGACTTGGTCGAACATCCCCTCTTTGTATTCATGTTTGACGCCGAGCTGATAGCCGTACGCCTTGCCGATGGAGCCGTTCTCGTCCGCCCAGCTGTCCCAGATGTGAGAGCGAAGGTCACGGATGTTGTTGCTCTTCTTTTGCCAGATCCAGAGAAGTTCGTCGATGCAGCTCTTGAAGGCGGTGCGGCGGAGGGTCAAGATCGGAAACTCCTCGCGGAGATCGTAGCGGTTGACGATGCCGAATTTCTTCACCGTGTGCGCGGGGGTTCCGTCCTCCCAATGAGGACGGACGGAAAGGTTCGTATCCCAAGTGCCGTTTTCAAGGATGTCCTTGCAATTTTCAATAAATATGAGATCTGCTTTACTCATCTTTTGCCTTCTCTAATCTTCCGTGTACTTCATTCTCGCCCAAGATCTGCATGATGGTCCAAAGGTCGGGGGTGTTCGCCCTGCCCGTCGTCGCGATGCGCAGAACCTCGGCAACGTCGGCGACGCTCCCTTTGAAACTTTCGGGGGAGAGCTTATATTCCTTCATATCCGTCGCAAAGCCGTGTTTTCCCGCGATCGCCTTCACCTTTTCAAACCAAACCTGTGCATCGTCCGCGGGGCTGTAAGTCGCGAGGAAGTCGGAAAGAATGCCGCACCGTTCCGCCTTTTCCACACGGTATTCGTCCGTGCGCGGGGTGCGCTCGAAGAAGTAGCGGATAGTCTCCATCGCCTGCGAGGCGGTCATAAAATCCTTTCTCCTCTTCTTTCCGCCCACCCCCATGCAGAGGGCAAGGACGCGGGAGAGCTTTTCCTCATCATCGAAATAATGCCGCTGCTCCTCGGTGCCAAATTCCTCCGCCCAGACCTTCAAGAAGGCACCCATGTCCGCAACCGACAGCTTCGATAGCTCGTTTTTAGAGATGTCGTTGAGCTTATCGAGATCGAAGAGCGACCCCGATTTTGACATCTTTTCCACCTTGAAGGGAAACTCCTCGAGGGGAGCGTCGGGGTTCTTTTGGTACCACTCCTCGAAGTTGGAATTGAGGAGGGTGAGCATGTAAATTTTGACGGCGCGGGCAAAGTACCCCTCCTTCCGGTAGAACTCCAAAGAAAGCTCGGGGTCCTTGCGCTTGGAGAGCTTTCTTCTGGTCTCGCCGTCCTGCTTCATGAGCGAGCAGTTGTGCCCGTAGCGCGGGCGACGGAAGCCGAGGACGTCGAAGAGTTCGATGTGGATGGGAAGGCTCGCGAGCCACTCCTCCCCGCGGATGACGAGCGTCGTGCGCATGAAATGGTCGTCAATGGCGTGGGCGAAGTGGTAGGTGGGAATGCCGTCCGACTTTAAGATGACGACGTCCTGATCGTTCTCGGTGACGGTGATCTCCCCCTTCACGGCGTCGCGGAATTTTATCTTATTCGCGGGATCTCCCATGGAGCGCAGACGGATGACAAAGGGTTTCCCCGCATCGAGGTTGCGATAGATCTCCTCCTCGGAGAGGTTGCGGCACTTCGCATACTTTCCGTAGTAGCCCGTGATCTCCTTCCTTTGAGTCTGTTCCTCGCGAAGAGCGGAAAGTTCCTCCTCCGTGCAAAAACAGGGATATGCCCTCCCCTCTTCGATGAGGTGCTTTGCAAAGGCGCGGTACATTTCGGCACGCTCCCTCTGATACCAAGGAGCATACGTCTCGTCGCCGCCGATCTCTGCGCCCTCGTCGAACTTGATATCGAAATATCTGAGGGCGTTGATGACGGCCTCCACCGCTCCGTCCACCTTGCGTTTGAGGTCGGTATCCTCGATGCGAAGATACAAGACGCCGCCGCTTCTATGGGCGATGCGCTCGTTTGCGATGGCGGCAAAGAGGTTCCCGAGGTGGATAAATCCCGTAGGCGAAGGAGCGAGACGGGTGACCTCCGCCCCATCGGGAAGGTCGCGCGGCGGGTATTTCTCCTCGTACCGGGAAAGCGGAGGATATTCTCCGGGAAGAAGCCGCTCTGCAAGTGCTTTGTAGTTCATATGTTCTCCTTGTGCGTGCTTGAGTCGATGTTTCTCCGGGGCAAAACAAAGGCAGTTTGCCCATAAAATTTATTATACTATCCGAAAGGTGATTTGTCAACGGTCGGAGGGAGACGGCGCGAAAATGTTTTCCTTAAATTTTTCCGAAAAAAAGTAAAAATAAGTTGTCATTTTTTGCGAACTATGCTATACTTACATTTGTATTTTGGTCATAAAAGGAAAAAAACGCTATGAATTTGCTTTCATTTGTGTCCGATCTTCTCATCAAAGCCGAGACGTTCGGCGGGAACAACGCCTCATACACGGCATACCGTGCAGTCAGTCTCATCTTTATCATCCTCATGGGGCTTGCGGCCCTCGCAGCGATCATACTCGTCATGGCCACCCCGGGTAACTCGCAGGGCATCGACGCACTCGGCGGCTCGAGCGAGACCTTCTACGGGAAGAATAAGGGCCGCTCCGTCGAGTCCAAGCTCAAGCTCTGGACGTTCATCCTTCTCGGCATCCTCGGCGTGTGTGCCGTCATCTTCTTCATCATCCAGATCCCTGCGATCTGGGGCCTCAACACCTGAGGAAACTTGCAAGCGATAACGGGTGAGCTTTCATGCTTACCCGCTTTTTTATCAAAAAGGTGAGATCTTGAACATCAAACAAACTCTGCTTTCCAATATCAAAGAGGGCGCGTTTCCCCTCTTCACCTGCGAACAGATCGCCCGTGCCATCCATGTGGGACGGGTGGAGAGTTTCGCGCTCAAAAAAATTCTTCTCACCCTTGTGCGTGAGGGAGAACTTCTCACCGACTCCTTGGGGAGATTCGGGACAAAGGAACAGTTCGGCGCGCTCACGGGCACCATCACGGGCAACGAGCGCGGATTCGGCTTCTTCACCCCCGAGGGCGGGACAGAAGATCTCTTTATCCCCCACCGCGCCTTAAACGGTGCCATCCACGGCGACATCGTCCTTGCCATCAAGACAGGCGGGCGTTCGGACGATGAGGGAGAAGTCCTCGCCGTCATTGCCCATGGCATCAAGGAGGTCGTCGGCACCTATCACCGCGCACGCAGAGCGGGCTATCTCGACCCCGATGACAAACGCTTCGACCGCGAGATCTTCATCCCCTTTGCAAAGAACAGCGGCTGCCGCAACGGCGCAAAGGCGGTCGCAAAAATAACCTCCTTCGAGGGCCGCACCCCAACGGGCGAGATCGTTGAAATTCTCGGAACAAGCGGGGAGCTGTTTACCGAAGAAGCTGCCCTCATCCGCGGGCGCGGTCTCAAAGAGGAATTCCCCGAGGAAGTCCTCGCTGCGGCCGAACGGGCGGCGAGCCGCGGGGCGGAAGATACGGAGGGAAGAGAAGATCTCCGCGGGGAGCTGATCGTCACGGTGGACGGCGAAGATACGCGGGACATCGACGACGCGATCTCCGTCAAAAAGATGGGAGATAAGTTCGAACTCGGCGTTCACATCGCCGACGTCAGCCACTATGTCGGGCGCAATTCCCCATTGGACAGAGAGGCGTTCGCCCGCGGGACGAGCGTCTATTTCCCCGACCGCGTCCTGCCCATGCTCCCGCCCGCACTCTCGAACGGCATATGCTCTCTGAATGAGGGCGTGGACCGTCTCACCCTCTCCTGCATCATGACCGTCGATGGGGACGGAAAAGTCCTCGGCAAGAAGCTCCTCCCCTCCGTCATCCGCTCCCGGCACCGCATGACCTATACGGAGATCATGCAACTGTATGTGCGCAGGGCGGAGAGCGTCCGGAAATATCCCGGCCTCCTCCCCTTTGTGGACACCGCAATGGAACTGACGAATATCCTCAAAAGGGCAAGAGCGGAGCGCGGCGGACTCTCTCTCGATACAAAGGAAGTAAAGATCATATACGATCAAGGCAAGATCTCCCTCCCCGATGAGGGGCGCACGCTCGCGCACGAGATGATCGAATGCTTCATGGTGCTTGCAAACGAGAGCGTCGCAGAAATGATGGAGGAAATGGACGCCCCCTTTATCTACCGTATTCACGAGAAACCCTCCGCGGAGAAGGCGACATCCTTCAAGGAGTACCTCGACGGGATCGGCATTCCCGCAAAATTCCATGCGGAAAATGTCAAGCCCTGCGACTATCAGAACATTCTGACCCCTCTCGAAGGTTCGCCCCTCCTTCCCATCGTCAACAGAGTGATGCTTCGTTCCATGATGAAGGCGCGCTATTCCCCCGAAAATGTCGGACATTTCGGACTTGCCTCAAAGAGCTATTGCCACTTCACCTCCCCCATCCGCCGCTATCCCGATCTCTGCATCCACCGCATCATAAAGGGAATGCTCAAGGACGGGGCCGCGACGAGGGCGCAATATAAGAGCTTTGTCAAGGAGGCATCCGTGCAGTCCTCCATGTGCGAACGCAATGCACAGGACGCAGAGCGCGATGCGGACGACCTCTATATCGCAGAGTATATGCGGGATAAAGTCGGCGAGGAGTATGACGCGGTGCTTTCGGGCGTGACGAGCTTCGGGCTGTTTGCAGAGCTGAAAAACGGGGTGGAGGGCTTCATTCCTCTTGAGACGCTCCCTTTCGACCGCTATGAATTCGAGGAGGAACACTTCCTCCTTACGGGAAATAAACACATCTATCATCTCGGACAGGCCGTGAAGGTCAAAGTTGCACATGCGGACCTCTCTTCGCGGCGGGTGCAATTCGTCCTTATCTGAAAAAATCGGGAGCCATATGAAAATCATTGCAGTCAATAAATCCGCCTCATTCGAATATTTCATACAGGAGAAATACGAGGCGGGCATCGCGCTCGAGGGCGCGGAAGTGAAGTCCCTCCGTGCGGGGAAGGCCTCCCTCGGCGAAAGCTTCTGCGAAGTGCGCGGCGGCGAGATCTTCCTCAAGAACATGCACATCGCCATCTATGACAAGAGCGGTGCGTTCTCTACGCGCGATGCAAGGAGGGACAGAAAGCTCCTTCTGCACCGCATCGAGATCTCCAAGATCGTTGGGAAGGTCAACGAGAGAGGGTTTGCCCTCGTTCCCCTCAAAATCTACTTCAAGGACGCCCTCGTGAAGGTGGAGATCGCTCTCTGCAAGGGCAAACATACCTACGACAAAAAACAAGCCTTAAAGGAGCGCGACCAAAAGCGTGCGATGGATCGCGCCGCCAAGGAGGAAATGTGAGAAAGGAGTTTGTCAAACCTGATTTTTCGCACAGCATCGTCTCTCTGACGGCGACGCTGGCAGAGCATTTGGGACTTCCGACAGGGAAGCCCCTTCTTCCTGTCTTAAAAGAGGAGCTTCGGAAAAATTATAAAAATATCGTGTTCCTCATTTTGGATGCCTTCGGCGTCCATCCGATGGAGGTCAATTTGCCCGAGGAGAGCTTCCTCAGAAGAAACATGCAGGATGTTCTCACCACCGTCTTTCCCTCCACCACGGCATGCGCGACGACCAGCTTTCTCACGGGGAAATATCCGATGGAACACGGCTGGCTCGGGTGGAGCCTTTACTTCGAGGAGATCGCAAAGAGCGTGGACCTCTTCCCCGAGACGGAATCTTCCACCCGCATCCCGATCGAGAAGGGATTTGTGAAGAGAAAACTCCCCGTCGTCCCCTTCTATAAAGGGCTGAAGGGTCGAAGGGCGAGCGCGGTCGTCCCCGCCTATTGGGACGGCGACGATGAAAACCGCTATGTGTGGGGAGATTTCGGGGAGATGCTCTCCATCATCGGAAACATCTGCGGAATGGACGGGAAGCAGTTCATCTATGCCTACTTCGACGAACCTGACGCCACCATGCACCGCTTCGGCGTGACTTCCATGGAGGCAAAGACGCTCATCGAGAAGCTCAATGAGGGGTTGGAAAACCTCTTTGCAAGCCTTGATGATACCCTTCTTATCATCTCCGCCGACCATGGACAGGTCGATATCGGCGAAAATATCGAGATCTATCGGGATGAGGTGCTTTTCTCCATGCTCTTGTGGCCGCCCTATCTCGACTCCCGCGCAACGGCTTTCAAGCTAAAGGAGGGCTGCGCGGAGAAGTTCAAGGCCTATTTCAGGGAAAGATACGGGCAAGACTTTGAACTCATTCCGTCCGAAAAACTCGTGCGTGAGAACTTCTTCGGAGAGATTTCAGGAGAACATGCCGCCCTTCTCGGGGACTTTATCGCTGTAGCCAAAACGGACAAGGTCATGCTCCACCATGCCCTCTCCCACCATTTCAAGGGGCACCATGCCGCGCTCACCCCCGGCGAAATGCTCGTGCCGCTCATATTTATCGGGAAGAAGTGAAGCGTCATTCTGCCCCGCCCGCACTTTCTGATCGTTATCTAAGGGCGGCACGAGGGGCAAAGCCCCGAAGTAGGCAAAGCCGAAGAATCCCGAATTACGAAGTCGGAATGCTTCTGAATCGTCATGCTGAACGTAGTTGAAGCATCGCCGCATTATAAAATAAGGTGATGTTTCGACAAGCTCAACATGACGTTATTTGGAAGCACCGTACTGTATATCAAAGTCCATGTTTTCATCCTCGGGATCCTTCGGTCGCTACGCTCTCTCAGGATGAAGCGGGTCACCTATGTCGAGATGAGGACGTTACGTATTACGCGCCGTCGAAAAGCAGTTGACTTTTATAGCGGTCGTCCGCTATAATGAAGATATTATTTTTACTTTCGGAGAAATACGGGATGGTCCTTGAGGTTTTTTCCGCTTCCCATATCCTGGTCTTGCTCGTCTCGGCGGGGCTTGTCTTTGCGGTCTATTTCCCACTCCGCCATGCTTCGGAAGTGACAAAGCGCAACGTCATCATCCTCCTCATGGCCCTCAACATCCTTCAGCACTTTTTCAAGCACATCATCTATCCGCATATCTTCTCCCGGGGGCTTCATCTCGACAACACGGCCTACAACATCTGTGCCTTCCTCATCCTCTTTTCTCCCCTCTTCCACTTCGGAAAAAGCAGAAGTGCGCGGCAATTCATCGCCTATGTGGGATCGATCTCGGGGGCGGTCGCCCTCATCGTCCCGTTTTGGTTCTTTGGGAAAAATATCTTCGCGCCGAACGTCATCTGGGAATTTATCCGCTTTTATACCTGTCATGAACTTCTTTTCATGACCTCCCTGCTCCCCGTACTCTGGAAGAGGACAGAGTTTTGTCATCGGGACGGTTGGAAGTTCGGGCTGTACTTTGTCGGCATGCTCGCCTTCATTCTTCTCAACAATACCATCGTCCTGCTCATGACGGATAGAGGAGCCGCTTCCGATCTCTATCAGAGCCTCATGTCCGCCAATGCCGCGGGGCTTATGGGGCCGCCCGCAAACAATTCCCCCTTCAACGCCCTCATCGCTGCGGTGGAAGTTCTCTCCCCCTCGATCTTCCTCGGAGGCGCGGGAAGGGTCTATACGCCCGTTCTGTGGTATGCCATTCCCCTCTATTACGGCATCACGTTCATCGCCTTTGTCTTGGGGGCGATCTTCGACAGAAAGAATTTTGTCGCGGATTTTTGTGCAGTCTTTCTGCATAAAGCCACCCCGCCCGAACGGAAAGCATTGCCCGTCCCCTATAAGCGGAAACAGACAGATGCGGAAAAACTTTCCTTTTCATTATGAAATCATTATCTTGTAATTATGAAATACTTATCCTGTAATTATGATATAATTTGATAAAGGTAATTTAACGGAGAGATCATGCCGTCCAGCAAGGAATATTTGAATTTCATTTTGGAACAATTATCCGAATTAGAGGACATCACCTACAAGCCTATGATGGGTGAATTTCTGATCTACTATCGAGGCAAACTTGTCGGTGGTATCTACGATAATAGATTGCTCGTATACCCCGTGAGATCTGCAATCGCATATTTGCCCCAAGCAGAGTATTCCTTGCCATATGAGGGTGCAAAGGAAATGCTCAATGTGGACAATGTGGACGATAAGGTTTATTTGACAGGATTATTTGAGGCCATGTATGATGACCTTCCAATGCCGAAGATGAAAAAGAGGTAAATTTCAATTTAGCGAAATATAAAGGCGAGGACTGTTTGCCCTCGCTTTTTGCAATAAAAAAGAACGCAAGCTGAAATGGTTCAACTTACGTTCCAAGTGGTGCGGATGACAGGACTTGCGCCTTTGGCGGCGCGCCCCGGTTGACAATTATCAATTGTCAAGTTTGCGGCAAACTTTTGTTGTAATCAAACAATTCGCCCGCAAACCGATTGCTCCCGCAATCGTCTCCACCCTCAAGTCCTGTCATGTGTTCGTTTCATACCAAAGCGGCGGGAGAGGCTGTTGCCTCTCCCGCCGCTTTGGTGCGGATGACAGGACTTGAACCTGCATGGTCTCCCACAGGAACCTGAAACCTGCGCGTCTGCCAATTTCGCCACATCCGCATATGGATCCCGTCACTTTTACTCGGCACGGGAAAAACGCCGAGGCGGAGGTCAAACCCGCTGCGCCGCTTTTTGCGGCAACCTTGCCCGCTACTTTTATTCGGCACGGGGGCCGAAGCGCGCGGTCAAAACTGCCTTTTGACGAGGTTCTCCCCGTCGGAGCCGTCGAGCATCCACACTTTGCCGCCGCTCGATATGCTGCAAACGGGCTTGCCGTCCTTCATCTCGAGTGCGGCGCGGCTCTCGAGACCCCACGCGCATTCTTTATTATACAGGACGATCTTGTCGAAGTCAAGCATTCTTTCGTCATAATGGGGAGAAATTTTCCCCTTCACCCAGCCGAGGCCCTTGTGCATTGCGTATTCTCCCTCGATGACGGAGTCGGAATACATGTCCTCGAACCAGCATATTGCTCCCGCGGACAGCCCGCAGATGAGCTTCCCCTCTTTGTAAAACTTTTCGATGTAAGCAAGAAGTCCGCTCTCCCGCCACTTTTCGAGCATAAAGACGGTGTTGCCCCCGCCGACGTAGAGAAAATCCGCCCTCTCGAACTTTGCCGCCATTTTTTGGGGATCCAATTCCCTTCCGACCGTCAAGGCGACGTCCGTCTTGATGTCGAACAGTCCCGTATACACCTTGTGGAAGGTATTATAGTATGGCATGCAGTCGTGGCTGGCGGTGGGGATGAAGAGTCCCGTAGGCCGCCGATCGCCCGCAATGTTTCTCGCCTCTTCGGCGATGTAGGCGTCGATCGTGTAAGTTTCCCGCTCTTTGAGTTCTCCCCCGCCGATGAGGATGAGGCGGCTCATGCTTTTTCCTCCCCGTCTGAAGCCAAGGCAAGTTCTGTCTCCTCCGCGGCGGAGATGCCCGCCGTCCTGTCTACAGGAAGGGAAAAGATGACTCCCGCGGCCTCCGTCTGCGCCCCGACGCTGTCCGAAAGGGCTGCCATGATCTCGGGCGTTGCCTCCTTTCTCGAGAGGATCAAAAGCACTTCCTGCTCCTTCACGAGGGAGATGCCCACGAACTGTTCCGCCTTGGCGTTCTGCATCGCGCGGCCGCTGATGAACGTTCCCCCCGCCGCGCCCTTGGAACGGGCGGCGTCTACTGCCGTCTCGATAAAATTCGCCCCGACGCAGGCGACGATGAGGTCATATTTTCTATCCGAACTTCTCATGATCTTGCTCCCCTCCATGACTTTATTGGTCGCCGCTCCCGTGATGCCGTCCGCCACCGTCTGCGAGACGCCCGCAAGCGGAATGGTGAAGGAGATCCCCTTTCCCGCAAGGTATAAGGTCATCTCTTCCCGTAAAAGCCGCAAGACGGTCTCCTCGTCCGATTCGGGAAAGAGGGAGAAGAGGACGGCTTTCTCCGTTTCGGCGATGCCGAGGTAATCGAGTACGGCGGACTGCGCCGTGCCCGTCCCCGTGAGTTGATAGGTGATGCCCACCGAACAGTCATCCAAGATCTCCTTGAGCCGCTTCTCGTCCTTCAGATTGACGATGCTCACAAGGAGTTTCGGACGGAGCGTCCCCGAGGCGAGGTCGCGCGTTACGGGTGCATTGGATAAAATTTTCGGGCGGATGCGAACTTTTCTTCCCATCAATCCACCTCGTAGATGAGAATTTTTTCTTCTGCCGCGATGAAGTTGCGCTTGATCTTGCGCGTCTTGATGCGGTGGTAGATGCCGAGTATCTGAATGGTGATGAGCGGCGTCAGGGCGACGAATGCGACGCAGCCGAAGGCGTCCGTCATGATAAACTGCGACCCGCCGTTTAAGGCATAGCACGCGCCGAAGGCGAGCGGCAGGACGAAGGATGACACCATTGCCCCGCTCGCGACACCGCCCGAGTCGAACGCGATGCCCGTGTAGAGCGGCGGCGCAAAGAAGGTGAGAAGGAGCGCGACGCCGTAGCCGGGGAGCAGGATCCATAAGATATTGATGTGCGTTAGAACGCGCACCATGGCGAGACCGAGTGAGATGGAGACGCCGATGCAGAGGGCGCGCTTCATCGCCCTCTCGGAGACGGCACCCGCCGATATGCGCTCCACCTGCTTGTTGAGGACGTGCACCGCGGGTTCCGCCGCAACAACGAAGTAGCCGATGAGCATGCCTGCGGGAATGAGGAGCCACCCTCCCGCAATGCGACCGAGTTCTTCACCGATCATCCTCCCTACCGGCATGAAGCCCGTATTCGCCCCCGTGAGAAAGAGGACAAGCCCCGCGTATGTATAGATGAAGCCGAAGAGGATGCGGAGGACTTGCCGTTTTTTGAAGGAACGGGTGGCGAGTTCGAAGATGAGAAAGAAGATGATGATGGGACTGACTGCGACGGCGACATCCATCGCATGGACGCGGAAACCTTCCGCATATTCATAGAGGACGTCTCGGGTGGTCCCGACGCCCGCGGGAATCCTGAGCGCGCTGTCGATGTCGTACTCGATCCCGTTCGCCTTAAAGATGAGGCCGAGGATGAGCGTTGCGACGACCGGCCCCACGCTCGAGAGGGCGACAAGGCCGAAAGAGTCGTCCCTGCTCCCCTTCCCCGCCCGCAGGGAGGCGACGCCGACGCCGAGAGAGATGATGAACGGGACGGTCATCGGCCCCGTCGTCACACCGCCCGCATCGAAGGAGACCGCCCAGAAGGAGGGCGAGACAAAGATACAGAGGATGAACGCGATCGCGTAGAAGGCGATGAGAAGGATGGAGAGGCGGATCTTCAAGATGATGCGGAGCATCGCGATGACGAGGAAGATACCGACGCCTCCCGCAACGACGATGATGAGCAGGTAATTGCCGAGCGGCGTCCTCTCCGCGACCGCGGGAACCTGGCGCGCGAGGATCTGCAAGTCGGGTTCGGCGATCGTCACGATGACGCCGATGATGAAGGAGAGGAGCGCGATGAGCCAAACTTTTTTGGACTTCGTCATGGCGGAGCCGATCTTCTCGCCGATGACGAGCATGGACATGTCCGCCCCCTGCGTGAATAGCCCCATCCCCAGAATGAGAAGGAGGACGCCGATGAGGAACAGCACAAAAAATCCTGCGTCGAGCGGGATCAGGACGATGGACAAGGCGACTACGATGAGTGCAATGGGTAAAATGGAAGAGAGCGATTCTTTGATCTTATCGCAAAGTGCCTTTTTGAGCAAGGAGGTGTCCTCCGCAAAGTGCTAAATAAGGTGTGACTGTTCGATGTCGGAAATTTTTTGAATGCGGCGCATGTGACGGTCCTCCCCCGAGAAATTCGTCTCGAGGAAAGTCTTGACGATGGAAAGAGCTTTGTCTTCGTCCACCATGGCCGCGCCGAGGGCGAGCATGTTCGCATCGTTGTGGAGGCGGGACATCTCCGCCCCGTGTTCCTCCGTGCAGAGCGCGCAACGGACGCCCCGCACCTTGTTTGCGGCGATGCACATGCCGATGCCCGTCGTGCAGACGAGGATCCCCCTCTCGCACGTTTTTTTTGCGACCGCTTCGGCCGCGGGGAGTGCGAAATCGGGATAGTCGCAGGAATCGGGGGAGCTTGTTCCGAAGTCCATTACTTCGTACCCCTCCTTTTCAAGGTAGGCTGCAATTTGCTGTTTGCGGCAAAGGCCGCCGTGATCGCATGCGATGGCAATCTTCATAAATGATCTCCGAAATGAGAAGTTTGGGTCATTCCTCCAAGGGAGGGCAGACAAGCCGTACGACGAGGGGCATACATTCGCGGATGGTGCGGAGGGTCACGCGGTAGACGTCTATCCCCTGCCCGAAGGGGTCGGGGATCTCCCTTCCGCAGAGTGCATAAAAGCTGGTCACGTTTGGAAAGTCTTTTAAGGCGGCGCGCTGATTTTCCGTCATGCAGATGACCATATATGCCTCTTCGACCATCTCCTTTGTGAGAATCTTCGAGGTGAAATCGGGGGCAAATTTTACCTTCGCTTCCGAAAGAGCCTGCATGGCATTCGCGGACATGGGGTGCCCGTTTTCCGTCTTTAGCCCCGCGGACTGCACGCGATACCAGCGGATCTTCTTCTTTTTCAGCTCGACGCGCATCGCCGCCTCCGCCATGGGAGAACGGCAGGTGTTGCCCGTGCATACAAATAAAATCGTCCTGTGCTTCATACATCCCCTCCGAACGCCCTTGTCAGGCGGTTGAGAACGCCCGCCATCACGCCGCCCTCCATGGAGGGGGCAATTCCGATGAGGAGGGTCGCCGTCCTCTCCGCCCTCCGAAGGAGCGCGTAGAGACGCTGTGCCATCTCCTCTCCGCTTGCTCCGAGGTCGAGAAAACATCTTCCGCCGAGGCGGGATATAAGGCCGCTCTCGCAGAGGATGCAGGGCTTCCCGCCCTTTGTCTCCTCCTCGTCATAGAGAGAAGTTGCCTCCCCGAAAGTTTTGACATACGCGGTGCGGCAACGGGGAGAATAGTGCTTATACGCCATGCCGGGACTTTTCGGCTTCTCCCCAACTGCCGCATGGTAGACACCGCACTCCCCCGCGACGGAGGCGATCATCTCGCGGGTCACAAGACCCTCGCGCAAGATCTGCGGAACCGTTCCCGTGCAATCGAGGACGGTGCTTTCGATGCCGCCCGTGCATGCGCCGCCGTCGAGGATGAGCGGGATCTTCCCGTTGAAATCATCAAAGACGTGCTGCGCGGTGACGGGCGAGACGTGTTTGGAAATATTCGCGCTGGGCGCGGCGACGGGAAGGTCCGCTTCCCGAAGAAATGCCTGTGCCGCGGGTGAGGACGGGACGCGGATGGCGAGGGTCGGAAGGCCGCAGGAGACAAACTTCGAGACCTTCCCCTTTGAGGGATATACCATCGTGAGCGGCCCCGGAAGAAAGGCGCGCCGGAGGACCTTTGCATAGGGCGGTTCGCCGTCAAGGAGCTTTCCGATGTCATAGCCTTGGTGGACATGCACGATGAGCGGGTTATCCGCAGGCCTTCCCTTGAGGGAAAAGATGCTTTTTACCGCTTCATCCGAAAAGGCATTCGCGCCGAGGCCGTACACCGTCTCGGTGTGGAAGGCGACGACCTCGCCCTTCCTGATGAGGGCGGCCGCCTCCTTGAGGGCATCCCCCTCCGCTTTGAGAATGCGCGTCTCCATTTTTCAGTACGGGATCCCGTCGTCCGATTGCGGAGGGAAGGCCTCCTCCGCCGAGGGAAGTTCCTCCTCAGACTTTTTGGAGAAGATCGGCTCCTCCGTCGGGCGGTCCTGATCGTCCACGTCAACAAAGCGGGTGGTCTCGCCCAGGAAGCGGAGCTGGATACGGCCGAGCGGGCCGTTCCTGTGCTTTGCGATGACGAGTTCCGCCGCTCCCTTTACGACGTTGCCCCGCGCCAAGTCCTCCTGCGTAGCGGTGACGTCGGGACGGTTGATGAACATGACGATGTCCGCGTCCTGCTCGATCGCCCCCGATTCGCGGAGGTCGGAGAGCTGCGGTTCCTTCGTCTGGATACGGCGGAGCTGGGAGAGCGCGATGACGGGGACGTTGAGTTCCTTCGCCATGATCTTGAGGTCACGGGTGATGGAGGCGATCTCCTGCTGGCGGTTGAAGTCGGAACCGTTGTATTTCGCCTCGCCGCCCATGAGCTGGATGTAGTCGATCATGACGAGGTCGAGACCCCCTTCGCTCGCCGCAAGCCTCCTGCATTTGGAGAGGATCTCGGCGGGCGTCACGCGGGAGGAGTCGTCGATATAGATCTTACTCTTCTGAAGGCGATCCCCCGCGAGCATCAAATTCTTCCATTCCTTTTGGACGAGTTTTCCCGAGAGAGCCTTCTCCATGCTCACGCCCGCATGCGCGCAGAGCAGCCTCTGCACGATCTGCACGCGGGGCATTTCGAGGGAGAATACTGCCGCGACCTTCCCCTTGCGCAAACAGGCGTTCTCGACAAGGTTCATGGCGAGCGACGTCTTGCCCATGCCGGGTCGGGCGGCGATGACGATGAGGTCGGACTTCTGCAGACCGTTCGTGATGCGGTCGAGGTGCTTGAATCCCGTCTCAAGTCCGCGGAAGGCGTTGGGATCGCCCTGGATATCTTCGAATTTTTTGATGACTTCGTGGATGACGGCCCCGTCCGAAAGACCTGTGAGCATCGTCCCGTCCTGCTGGCGGGAGATGTCGTAGACGAGCTTTTCGGCATAGGCGATGGCGTCGCGTTCCTCGACGCCCTTCTGGCTGTTCTCGATAATGTCGCGGCTCGCACGGATGAGGGCGCGGTTGATGCTGTCCCTCCTTACGATTGCGAGATATTGTTTATAATTGGCCGCCGAGGGCGTGTTCTCCGAGAGTTCGGTGACCGCCTGCAGACCACCCGCACGGACAAGCTCTCCGTCGCGGTCGAGCTGATCGGTGAGAGTGACGACGTCCACCGTCTTGTGGCCGCCGAATACCTTCTTCATGGCGGCAAGGATGAGCCTATGGGATTCCTGGTAGAAGTCCTCCTCGCGGAGCGATTCCAAGATCTCCGACTGCACGACCTCGTCGATGAGGAGACACCCGAGAAGGGCTGCTTCGGCGTCAAGATTGTGCGGCATTTGATTGTTGGGCATTGTGGTACTTCCTTATGTGAGATTTCAAGAGAGTGCTTCAAAGGCCTCGAGGGCGTCTTTGAATTCCGCCATGGCCGCCTTGAACGGCTCCTTTGTGGCGAGGTCTGCCCCCGCGATGCGCAGGAGCGAGACGGGATCTTGCGAACATCCGCCCGAGAGGAACCGCTTGTAGTCCTCCACCGCCTTTTCCCCTTCGCGGAGGATGCGGTTTGCGATGCAGATCGCGGCGGTGATGCCCGTCGCATATTTGTAGACGTAGAAGGAGCGGTAGAAGTGCGGGATGCGCACCCATTCGATGGCAATATTTTCGTCGTGGATGACGGCGTCGCCGTAGTATTTCTTGTTGAGGGAGAGATACAGTTCGGAGAGGTTGTCCTTATTGAGCGGCTCTCCCCCCTCCGCCATCGCATGCGCCCTCTCCTCGAATTCGGCGAACTGCGTCTGGCGGAAGAGCGTCGTGCGGATCATGTCCATGAAGTAATTGAGAAGATACTTCTTGAGCTTCTCGTCCTCGGTGGTCCTCAAAAGATATTTGAGGAGCAGTACTTCGTTGACCGTGCTTGCGACTTCCGCGACGAAGATCTTATACTCCGACTTCGCATAGGGCTGCATGCAATTGGAATAGTAGGAATGGAGGGAATGCCCCATCTCGTGGGCGATGGTAAAGACGTCGTGCGTCGTCTTCTGATAGTTCAGTAGGACATAGGGATGGAAGCCGTACATACCGATGGAATAGGCACCGCCCTTCTTCCCCTCCGTCTCGCAGACGTCGATCCAGCCCTCGTCGCGGCCCTTCTTCAGGAGATCGATATACTCCTTTCCGAGGGGAGAAAGCCCCTTGAGGACGAGTTCATAAGCCTCCTCGTAGGAAAGTTTCAGGTCGGCGTCCTCCACGAGGGAGGGATAGATGTCGTACATATACATCTTATCGTAGCCGAGGACGCGCTTGCGGAGCTGCATATAGCGGTGCATGAGCGGGGTCGCCTCGTCTACGCAGTCGATGAGATTTTGGTAGACGCCGCCATCGACGTCCTCTTCGAAGAGAGCCTTTTCGAGGCAGTTTTTATATCCTCGGGCACGGGCAAGGAAGATGTCCCCCTTCACGTTTCCGAAGTAGGTCGTTGCGAGCGTGCCGATGATCTTGCGGTAGGCGGCATAGTACTTTTCGTACGCCTCCTTCCTCTTTGCCCTGTCCGAACCGTTCATAATGACGCTGTAGAGGCCGTGAGAGAGGCGGGTTTTTGCCCCCTCGTATTCTATTTCGGGAAGGTCAAGCTCGGCGTTGTCGAGCATCTCGAACACGTCGTTTGCGACGTCAAGCGACTCGTTCACCTGCGCCAAAAGGCGTTCCTCCTTCTCCGAGAGGATGTGTTTCTTCTCCGCAATGAGGCGGCGGAGCAGATAGTCGTGATCTTTGAGACGTTCGTCCTTGGCGAGGGTGAGAAGGGTCTCGTCGGGAAGGGCTGTTATTTCGGGGATGGCAAAGGCGGTCTCCTGTCCCACACGGGTGAGAAGGCTGATGACCTTCGCCATATAGGAGCCGTACTTCGTGACGCGCACATCCTCGTCGTGCTTCAAAAAGGCATAGAGATAGACGCGGAGAAGTTCCTTTGAAAACGCCTCATCCGCACGGAAGTAGGCGAGGATGTTCTCTGCATTTGAGAGCGTCCCCTTGAAACGGGCAAAGTCTATCTTCTTCTCAAGCTCCGAAAAAGCCTTTTCCCATTCGCCGTCACTTTGGAAAATGTCGCAAACACGCCATTTGTATTGTTCGGGTACGTCCTTTCTTTCCATCTTTTTTCTCCTGAAAATTATTTTGCGATAAAGAGCACGCCCAAGGTGTTTCTGCCGCAGTGGCCGGTAATGACGGAGCCTGCGACTGTCTCGAGGACTTCCTTGAAGCGGAACTTTTCGGCGACCTTCTCCTTTGCGAAGGCAACGAGTTCGGGGTCTGCCGTGCTGTGGGTGATAAAGCAGCGCGTATCGTCGTAGGAGGGATATTGCGCCGCCAAGTCGTCGATGTAGCTTGCGATGCACTTCTGCATGCTGCCGCGGTACTTCCTGTCCGCCACGAGCTGCCCGTCCTCCATCTCGATGAGGGGATGGATCTTGAGGAGGTTTGCCCCGTACATCTGCATGCGTGAGCATCTTCCCCCCTTGAAGAGATAGTCGAGGCGGTCGGGAATGAAGGAGGTGTTGACGAGCGGGCGGAGGGCATTGACTGCCTCAGCGATCTCCTTCGCGCTCTTCCCCTCCCGGAGCATGTCCGAGGCCTTCATGACGAGAAGTCCCTGCCCGGAAGAGAGGGCCTTCGTGTCGATGACGATGACCTTTTCGCCGAACTGCTTTGCCCCCTCCGATGCGTAGGAATGGGCGGAGGAGGACTTCGAAGAGATGTTGAAGTGGATGACCGTCTTGCCCGCTTCCACATAGGGACGGAAGAAATCCGCGTACTCCTCCGCACTGGGTGCGGCGGTCTTGGGAAGCTTGCCCGTCTTTTGCACATGGTCGAAGATGTCCTGCGGGGTGATGTCCACGCCGTCGAGATAGGTGTCCGCACCCAAAATCACAAAGAGCGGCATCAAGGCGACGCCGCGAAGTACGGCGTTATCGCCTAAATCGCAGGTGCTGTCTGCAGTGAGCTGGATATCCATAAATTCCTCCTTTAGCGATGTTTTATGAGAAAAATCGAACGATGTCGAGATACATTTTGATGAACGCGCTCGAGAATGCCTCCCAACCTTCGGGAGAGCGGAAATTCCAATCGAGAACGACGCCGATGATCTTGTCCCTCGGGAGCGGCCCCACGACGCGGGAATCGTCCGACACCGTACGGTTGTCGCCGAGGACGAAGATCTCCCCCTCCTGGAGCGTCCATTCCGTGTAGAGAAAGCCGTCCCGGGCGTTGGGGCGCGGCGTCGTCTCCCCTTTTGCATAGGGGTCGGGAAAGAGGACTTCCTCCTCCGTTCCCGCATAGGTGATATACACCTCGCCGCTGTCTATGCGGATCTTGTCCCCCTCCACGCCGATGAGCCGTTTGATGATATAGACGTCGCTTCCCTTTCCGTGGAAATGCTTGATGTCGGAGACGTCTATGACGACGATGTCGCCCCGCTCTGCCTTTCCGCTGTATTTGGCGGCATAGAGGTTTGCTCCGTCATAGATGGTGTTCTCCATGGACGCGCCAGAGACCTCGACGTTGAGATAGCGGGTCGTCACGAGGAGAAGGCCGACAAGAAAGATGATGATGAGGGCGATCAGGACGTAGAGAAGCGACCAAAGCGGCCCGGAGCGTTTTTTCTTTCGCGGGTCCAGAAGTTCGGGACGCTCTGTCATATCCCCTCCGTTCGCATGCCGAATGCCTTTCGGTGCGTTGTGAGTAAATTGCGTTTCATTTCAGATCCAAAGAACATTGTTGATGAGAACTTCGTCATCCGACATAAAGACGACGGAGACGACGCCGTTGAAGCTGCCGAGCTGGATGCCCGTCTCCGATTTGAGGTCGGAACTCTCCAGGAGGATCCCCTTCCATTTGCCGCCGCCCGCGATCGGGATCTCGCAGCCGAAGCCCGCAAGCTCCTCTTCGTCGCGGTAGAATACGACTTTGAGGCGGGTGTTCACCTTGGACCATGCGTCGAAGCGGAAGGACACCCCTTCGGGCGGACGGAAGCGAGGCTCTCCCACGCGGTAGGAGATGATGCCCGAGCCGACGGCAATGCCCTTGATCCCGCCGAACCCGGGGAGATTTTTGATCGCCATGGGGTCCTCGGCAAAACAGTCGGCGACGGCGCGGGCACGGCGGCGGAAGGAGGTGAAACCGTTCCTGCCGTCCTCCTCCGAATAGAGGATCCTGCTCAGCCGATTGGAGTTTGCGTATGTCTTTGTCACATGGATCTCGGAGATCTTGGATGTGACGGAAAAGTCGTTTGCATAGTTCACGAAGGCATAGACGAGGGCTTCGCTGCTTCCCGAATAGAGCGGGAGCGGGACGGTCCCCTCGCCCCGCCTGAGGTCGTCGTGCGAGCCGAGTACACGCGTCCAGTCGCGGGTCTTGAAGGCGGCGACGTTCTCCGTATAGAAGATGCCGAATTCCTTGATCTCCCCCTTGGGATCGAATTTCGCGCGGACGAGAAGTTCCCCTTTCTTGTTCTCCTCGATGGAAAAGTCGATGGGACGGGAGACAAAGACGTCCCGCCTCCTGAGGTGTTTTGCGAGGAATAGATCGATGTCCTTGAGGGAATGGGTGCCGAGAAGGCCGTTTCCGTGCGCGGAATAGAGGAGTGCCTTTTCGACGGCGGGCGCGATCTGGGAGAAGGTATCCCAGACGCGGTCGTAGTTATACGCCTTGTCGTTGATGGCGGAGAGAAGCAAAACGGGGCAGGCGATGTGGGGCGCGTAGCTCTGCGAATCGATGCCCGCGATGAAGCGGTGCCTCTCCTCGTCGAATTCCGGCTGGCGTTCGCCGCCGAACTTCTCGATGCCGCGGTAGGCGAGCCATCCCGCCGCACAGACGGAGACCATACAGTCGAGTGCGGCATAGGGTGCGATCTTGAAGAGAACTTCGCCCCCCGTCCGAAGGCCGATCGCACCGACGGAGGCCACCTCCTCCTTTGCGCGAAGATATTTTACCGCATAGCGGGCGACCGCCGCCCATTCGTACCACGAGGTCTCTTTGGCGGTATCGTCGCAATGTTCGAGCCGCCGCCCGGCGCGGACGAAGTTGGCATAGTCGATGCACTTCGGGTATTCGGTATAGAGGCTCTCGGGCCGCTGTCCGCAATAGTCCACCGCGAGGACGCCGTAGCCGTCCTTTACAAAGCGTGCGATAAAGCTCTCGTCGAAGGGAAGTCCCGCCTCGAAGAGGATCATGACGACGGGAAACTTCACCGCCTCCGCGGGGAAGATATAGCGCGCGTAAACTTTTACGCGGCCCTGCCCCGTCTCCCTTCCGAGGAAGGTGACGTCGCGATAGATGATGCCCCGCTGTCTCCTCTCGGAGAGGATCTCCTCTTCGGGCGGGAGGGTGTCGTCGAAATCCCTCCAGAGCGTGACGGGTGTCAAGATCACATTAGCCAAACTTTTACCTCATTCCACCGTTATTTTCGAACCCTGCTTTTCCGTCGCCTTGACGACGCAGAGTTTTCTGTCGATCCTGTGTTTCAGCTCCTCGACATGCGAGATGATGCCGATGGAGAAATGTTCCCCGCGAAGTTTTTCGAGGCTGTCCATCACCGTGTCCACGAGGTGGGCGTCGAGGGTGCCGAACCCCTCGTCGAGGAAGAAAAATTCGATGGGACGCAGCGACCGCGAACAGATCTCCGCCCCGAGCGCAAGCGCGAGGGAGAGGGAGACGAGGAAGGTCTCTCCGCCCGAGAGGGTGTGTACCCCGCGGAGCTTTCCGCCGTTGAAGTTGTCTCCGACAAAAAAGCCCCCTTCGTAGCGCAGAAAATATCTGCCGTCCGTGAGGGAGAGTAGCCTCCCGCTCGCGTTCTTTGCGACCGTCTGCAGATATTCCTCCGCGACGTATTCCATGAATTTATTGCCGTCGAGAAGGCTCTTGAGTTTCTCGGAAAGCTCGCTCTTTCTTTTGACGGCGGCAAGCTCTCCTTCCAGCTGTTTCTTTATCTCGAGGGAGCGGACGCCGCGCTCCAAGTCCCCCTCCGCAAGGGCGACGCGGCGGGTGACGGCGGCAAGCTGCGTCTCGAGCTGGGCGCACCCGTCGGAAGCGGCCTGCAGGGTCTCTTTCGTGGCGGCGGAAAAGTCGATGCCTTCGTATTCCTTCTTTCTTGCAAGTGCTGCGGAGAGCTGTGCCCGATAGCCGTCCAGCCCTCTCTTTGCCTCCAAGGGATCCCCGTGCTTTGCGGAGAGCGTCTTTGCCTCCTCGAGACTTTGGAACCCTCCCTCATCGAGGGCGGCGCGGAAGCGTCTGCGCCCGTCCTCCAAGGCGGCCGAAGTCCCCCGCACCCGCTCCTCGGCGGCGGCGAGCTGCGTCTTTGCCGCGGCGTGCGTCTCCTTTGCGCGGGAGATCTTTTCCGTCTGTTCCCTGCGGACGCGCTTGCAAAGGAGGAGTTTTTCCTCTACCGCCTTCCTGTCCGGGGCGTCCCCGAGGCGGGCACGATAGCCCTCGATCTCCCCCTTGAGGCGGGTAAATTCGTCGCCGAGCTGTTGTACCTGCCGCACGTGCAGATCGCACCGTCCCTTCTGCTGTTCGAGCATCTGAAGGCGGCGGCGGACATCCTCGGACGCGCGGCGCGCCGCTTCGAGATCCTCCCCGAGCGTGCTTCTTGCGATACGACCCCTCTCCGCTTCTTTCCGGTAGCTCCCGATGAGGGGAGAGGCGTCCTCCTGAATTTCTCTATGGCGGGAGGCGAGCGTTTCCAGCTCTCCCGCAAACTTGTCGTACTCTTCGAAAAAGAGTGCGCCCTTGCCGTGTTTTTCCACATATTCGAGCGGATCGCCCGCACCGAGGGCGTCGAGTTCTTCTTCGAGCGACGCTCTCTCTTGGTCGTAATCAAATCCCTTGAAGCGTTCCCGCTCCCTGGCAAGCTCTCCCGCGATCTCCGCAAGCCGCTTTTCGGCGCGGGAGCAGGAGATGCGGATCTCCTCGGCGGAGACGGCCTTCGTTAAAAGCTCCGTGAGACCTTCTATTTCCCTCTCCGCGGCCTCGTCGTCGTAGCCCTCCAAAGAGGAGAGGACGCTCTCTGCCCCGGTAAGTTTTTCCTTTGCGCGCCCGAGGTCCTCCGTTGCGCGGTCGTGGCGGGCGCGAAGCTCTGCCCCCTCCCTCTCTATCGAGAGAACGCGGGCGGCCTTTTCGAGGCGGTCGATCTCGCGGCCGAGTTCCTCCATCTCCTCCCGCTTTGCCTCCAGCGTGCGAAGGATCGCTTCGTTGCGCTCCGCCTCCTCCCGCTTTCCGAAGAGGATCGTGAGCTTCTTCTCCTCCTCCTGTGCGGCAAAGAAGGCCGCTCTTGCCCCCGCTTCCTCCTTGCGGAGACGTTCGATCTCCTCGGAAAGAGCTTTGTTCTTCTCCTCCGAGACGTCCGCATACGGCTCGAGTTTGGCCTCTGCGACCGCCCGCTCCTTTGCGGCATCGGCGCAGTATCTATTCACCTTCCTCGTGAGCTGTTCGCCGTATGCCTCGAGGTCAAAAAGGCGTGAGACGAGCTTGAGCCGCTCCCCCCGCTGGGCCTTGACGAACTGTGCAAATTCCCCCTGCGGCAGGGCGATGCACTTCTCGAAATCGCGCTGTTCCAGCCCGATGACGTCGAGAAGGAAGGCGTTGCTCTCGCGGCAGCCGTCGGCGACGGCGACATAGCCATTCTCCCCCGCCTCATAGACATGGACGGTCTGCGAGGCGTTCTTGCGCTTGAGTTCGCGCTCCACGCGGAAGGTCTTGCGCTTCCCGCCGCAGACGATGGAAAATTCGAATTTGACGTAGGCGGCGTCCTGACGGTAATTGATGATGTCCGCGATGCTCCCCGTGCGGGAACGGCTGACCGCCCCGAAGAGGGCAAAGCCGATGCAGTCGAGGATGGTACTCTTTCCCGAGCCTGTGTCCCCGAAGATGCCGAAGATGCCGTACTCGAGAAGTTCGTCAAAGTTGATTTTCGCCGGCTCCGAGAAGGAGTTGACGCCGCAAAATTCCAGATAGATCGGCCTCATTTCTCCCCTCCTTCCCCGAGAAGCTGCAGAAAGAGCGTCCTGATGTCGGCGTCCGGCTCTTGCCCGTACATGCTGCGGTAGTATTGCGTGAATAGTTCCCCTGCATTGAGGTCTGCGCGGGAGACGATGTCCTCCTGCTCTCCGCCAATGACCTCCGTCCTGAGGGAGATCAGCCCATCGTTTGCCTCCCGGAGGGCCTCCGTCTCCGCCGCGGTGAGCGGGGAGGTAAGGTGCAGGGTGAGTTCGATAAAGACATCGGAATATTTTTTGAGGAGTTCGACGGCGGCACCCGCCCCGTTTGCCTCTAAACGGACGAGCTTTTTGCCCGATTTCAAGGGGATCTTCTCTGTAAGTTCCACCTTCGACCCCTTCGTTTCGAGAAGGAGGAGACACTTGTCCGTATTCGCCTCGTCGAAGGCGTATTGCAGGATCGCGCCGCTGTAGTAGGCGTTTTCGGCGACCTTCTGGAGCTTATGGATGTGGCCGAGGGCGGTATAGCCGCTCTTCGGGAGAATGTCGGCGGGGACGACGCGGGCACCGCCGAGGGAGATGTCGCGCTCGCTCGAAGAGGTCTCCGCGCCCGATACGAAGAGGTGGGCGGCGAGGATGTAGGGCATGCTGCCGTCGTAGCGTTCCTCCCCCTCCGCGATGCGGCGGACGGTCTTTTCGGTGTAGCTCTCGTCGCTTTTCATCTCCTTGAGGCGCGCCTCGTTGGGATAGGGAAAGGCGTTGATGTAGACGCGCTCCCCCTTGCCGTTTTGGATGATGACATAGTTTTTCCCCGTTTCGGCGGCGCGGACGGGGCCATTCCCCACGGCGGGCGGAGCGTTATGTCCGCCGAAGAGGTAGACCCCCTCTTCCGCCGCGAGAGGCGAGGACGCCGAAAGGCGCACCCCGTCGTCGTGATTGCCTGCGATGATGACGACCGCACGGCCCTTTGCGAGCTTCTTGACGGTGGCAAAAAACAGTTCCTCCGCCTCTGCGGAAGGGAGATAGGTATCGAAGATGTCCCCTGCGATGAGGACGAGTTCGACCCCCTTTTCCTCGCAGACGGAGACGATCTCCTCCATGACCTCTGCCTGTTCGGAAAGGCGTTCGCGCTCCATGAGACGCTTCCCGAGATGCCAATCGGATGTATGTAAGATCTTCATGCTCGCTTGTTCTTCAAGAAAAATTTTTTTGCCGCGGGAAAACGCATTGCTTTTTCCGGGCGGTCATGCTATACTATTATACAACGCCTGTTTGAAAAAAGCAAGCGTTGTGACCTATGTTGAGAGCAGAAAAACCATAGGTTTTTCGGAGGAGATCTGATGTCGTTTTGCGCCTTTTCCAAGGACTTTACAAAGCGCAGTTTCACGAGCATTGAAAACGAGTTCATCACAAAGTATCTGCCCGAGGCAAGCGGGGACGCCGTCCGCGCCTATCTCTATGGGCTGTATCTCTGCAACTGCGCACAGGAATTCGATGCGGAGAGCACGGCAAAACTTCTGCGCATTCCCGCAAAAAAACTTGTGGACATCTTCGGCTTCTGGGAGGAATGCGGCCTCGTGCAAATTCTCTCCCGCGATCCCCTTTACATCGAATATCTGCCCGTTTCGGCGGCCGTCGGAAAGCCCAAACCCATCCGCGCGGAGAAGTATCTCGAGTTCAACCGCGAACTCTTCAAAATTCTGCAAAGGGCGGGAAAGGACCTTCGCCCCTACGAGCAGCAGCGCGTCCTCGAATTTTTGGAAAACACCCCGATGGAACAGGAGGCCTTCCTCCTCGTCGTAGACTACTGTGCGAAAAAGGACGGGGCGCGCCTCTCCTCTTCGCACATTCTCAACAAGGCGGAAAAACTCGCAAAGAGCTATAAATTTACATACGAACAGGTGGAGGCGGAACTTGCCGACTTCAATGTCCACGAAAAGGAACTCTCCCGCATCTTCACCCTCCTCGGCATCTTCAGAAAGCCGCAGGACGGGGACTACGACCTCCTCGAAAAGTGGGAAAAGGCGGGCGTTTCCTACTCCGTCGTCTATGCCTGCTGCGAGACGCTGAAAAAAGGCTCGCTTGCGACCCTCGACGCCTTGATTTCCGAACTCATCGAGAAGGACGCCACCTCCGAGGCGGACGCAAGAGAATACCTTGCGAGAAGGGAAGAGCTGACCTCCATCGTCTTTAAGGTCGCGAGAAAGCTCGGCGTCAAAGTGCAGAACCCCCGCCCCTATGCGGAGGAATATGCGGAGAAATGGACGGAGCGCGGCTATGACGAGGCCAGCCTTACCCTCGTTGCCACCCTCTGTATGCACCTTTCCTACGGATTTTCGGAGATGGATTCCTTGCTCGACGAGATGTATTTCGGCGGCATCGTGGACGAGGCGGGGGTGCGCGACTACTGCAATGCAAGGGATCGGCAGCTCAAGCTCCTCGGCTCCATCCAATCGGTGTGCGGAGTCATCAAAAAAACGAAGGCCGCACTCGACATGGTGGCGGTGTGGCGGAGCTGGAACTTCTCGGACGAGATGATCCTCGAGGCGGCAAGGCGGAGCGCGGCAGCCTCCTCCCCTCTTCCCTACATGAACAAGCTCCTCTCGGAGTGGAAGCGGCAGGGAGCGTTTACCCCCTCCGAGATCCCCGAAAAGGAGGCCGCCCGTCCGCAGGTTTCCCCCGCCGTCAGATCGGAGGCGGCCGTCGCCGCAGACGCAAGGAGCGAGCGCGAACGCTTCTATGCGGTGAGGAGGCAGAATGCCATGCGCCACGTGGAGCGGGCACAGGCGATCGCCGCGCGGGACGAACAGTTCGTACGGGCGGAGTCCGCGATCAAGAAGGGAGAGATCGAACTTGCCAAGGCGGAGATCTTCTCCCCCCATACCCTTCCCGAGATCGAAGCGCGCGTCGAAGAGGCGAGAAGAGAACGGGCGGAAGCACTTGCAAGGCTCCGACTCTCGGAGCGCGATTTCACGCCGAAGTTCGTCTGCACGAAGTGTTCGGACACGGGATTTTTGCCGGACGGAAGGGCGTGCGACTGCTATCAAAAATCTTGAGAAAACGAGAAGATAACAGGAAAATCAATCGATTATGCCACGCATAGTACTCTATAAAAGCGTAAAAACGGCGATTTCACGCCGTTTTTTGTTGTAAACGAAAACCACGCGATAGTCGCGTGGTTCAAAAGAGGCTATGCCGATGAACAGAAAAAGAAATGTAGAGAAATGAAAGGGAAGAATGTCCCTTGGCTGCCCCTTGAGGGGGAGCTGTCGAGGCGAAGCCGAGACTGAGGGGGTGTTATTCTATTCGTCATGTTGAGCCGCGCGGTACGCGCGTGTCGAAACATCACCGCAATATAAACGACACCCCTTCCGTCACGGCAAGGGCAGCTGTGCCACCCACCCCTCGAGGGGTGGGCAAGGATAAAGACCCGTTGGGACGGGTCGCAAGTAACAATCGCGCCGACTGGCAGGTCGTCACATGTGCGCGTGGCGCACGGACTAGTAATCAAGGGCTATGCCCGAAAATGAAGAACCGCCGGCTAAGCCGACGGGTTACTTTTTATTCATATTCACCGTAGTCTCTTCTGTCCCCATGGCGGGGCGGGGGCGGAGGCGGAGGTGCTTCCTCCCACTTGCCCCTCTTTTTTTCGGGTTTGGGCGCGGATCTCACTTCGACGAAAATGACGTCTACGCCGATCTTCTTGACGCAGGCAAGGTCGATAAAGAGGTCCGCCCTTCCGAAGTGAAAGCCCTTCGACCCGGGTACGACGACGCCAAGCACCTTCCCATCCGGAAAGGTAAAGACGACGTCGGTGATCTTCCCGAGGCGTTTGCCGTCGATGAGGTTGACCGTCTCCTTCTTTTTGAGTTCGCAATAGCTCGTTTCCACATCGTACTATATGCCGAAACTTTTCGGATTTTGACGATTTTCAAGAAATTTCCCGCTTGAGGCACTCGAGGGCGTTCTTTTCGAGGCGGGAGACCTGTGCTTGTGAGATGCCCACTTCCGCCGAGATCTCCGTCTGCGTCTTTCCCTCGAAGTAGCGAAGGCGCAAAATTTTCTGCTCCCTGTCCGTGAGGCGCAGGATGGCGTCGCGGAGGGCGACGCGCTCCGTCCATACCTCGTCGCTCTGCGTCTCGTCGCAGAGCTGGTCCAAAAGCTGCAAGGTGTCCCCCGACTTATTGTAGACCGGCTCATAGATGGAGACGGGATCGGAGATGGCGTCGAGGCAGTAGACGACTTCCCGCTCCTGCACCTCCATCTCCTTTGCGATCTTTTCGATCGTCGCCTCCTCGTCGCGCTCCTCGATGCTCTCCCGCACCTTGAGGATGCGGTAGGCGGTGTCGCGGATGGAGCGGGAGACGCGGAGGGAGTTCCCGTCGCGCAGATACCGCTTCATCTCCCCCATGATCATGGGGACGGCATAGGTGGAGAACTTCACGTTGAAGGAAAGGTCGAAGTTCTCGATGGCCTTGATTAGCCCCACACAGCCCGCCTGAAAGACGTCGTCCGCATGCGCGTTCTTTGCCCAAAACCTCTTTACGAGGGATAGGACGAGGCGCATGTTCCCCACGATGAACTTCTCGCGGGCGGCCTTGTCTCCCGCCTTGAGGCGCACCATCAGCTCCTCGTTCTCCTTCTGCGAGAGCTTTGGAAGCCCCGCCGTGTCCACGCCGCAAATACTCACTCTGCTCTGCATCTTTACCTCCGAAAGAAGCAACGCTTCTTATGTATCTTTCAGGTAAGTGTCTGCAGCTTGCAAAAAGTTATGCGGCAAAATTTCTATACGAGTTTGGAGATCTCCTTTTTGAGCCGTTCGATGATCTTCTTCTCGAGGCGGGATATGTAGCTCTGGGAGATGCCGAGGGCGTCGGCGACGTCCTTTTGCGTCATCTCCTCCCCGCCGCCGAGGCCGAAGCGCATATACATGATCTTGCGCTCCCTATCGGGAAGTTTGGAGAGGGCGTCGCGGAGAAGCTCCTTCTCCACCCCCGATTCCACGCCGCCGTACACCGTCTCGCAGTCGGTGCCGAGGATGTCGGAAAGGAGCAGTTCGTTCCCCTCGAAGTCGGAGTTGATCGGCTCGTCGAAGGAGATCTCGCTCTTCAGCCTCGCCGTGCGGCGGAGATACATCAGGATCTCATTTTCGATACAGCGGGAGGCATAGGTGGCGAGCTTGATGTTCTTGTCCGAGCGGAAGGAGCCGATCGCCTTGATGAGGCCGATCGTGCCGATGGAGATGAGGTCGTCCCCGTCCACGCCCGTGTTTTCGAACTTGCGGGAGATGTAGACGACGAGGCGGAGGTTGTGCTCGATGAGCATCGCCTTGATGCGTTCGGCGTCCTCCCCGCGCTCGAGTTTTCCGAGCATCTCCGTCTCCTCCTCCTGTGAGAGAGGGAGCGGCAGTGCCTCGTTGCCGCAGAGGTAGTGGACGACGTTTTCGCTCCCCTTTTTGGAGAGAAGATATGCGAGCAATCTGGAAAAGATCTTCATTTACGCCTCCATGAGCGCGCTGCTCAAGATGAGCTGATATTTGCTTCCGACATCGCCGACGGTGAGGTAAACGCCCTCCCGCAAAAGGCTCTTCTTCCCCGCCGTGATGCACATTTTCTCGCATGCGAACACGGGGGAATTCTTTGTGCCGTTGACGGTCGTGACGGTCATCCTTCCCTCCTCCTTTGCACCCCGGCCGAAGAGGGCGAAGATCGCCGCGGGCGAGACGACACAGACGGGCTTTCCGCGGAAGGTGAGCATATTCCCGCTGTCCACAAAGCCCTGCCAATGGACGTCGCGGCCCCCCGCCGTGAGGGTGCAGGGGAGAAGGTTTCTTTTGAGCCTTCCGAAGCGGTAGAAGCGTCTGACAAGGAGAAATGCGGCGATGCAAAAGACGAGCGTCCCCCCGAGGACGAGACCCGCGGGAGCGCGGCCGATGAGATACCCCTCTCCCTCGCGATAGCTGACTTTGAAGAAGGAATAGACCGCCGTGAGAAGTCCTCCGAGGGCGAAGGTGAAAAAGAGAAAGGCGGCCGCCGTGACAAGATAGGGCGTGAATTTTTTTCCGCTCACGGCAATGATGGGAAGGAGGAGGCCAAAGAGAATTTTGACGAGATACCCCGCCCAGACGGGGAGCGGAAGGAGCGGATATACGATGGCCTCCACCGCCCCCAAAAGGGCGGCGGGAAGCAGGCGGTACCACTTCGCTCTTTCCCTTGCGCACTTTAAGGCGAGGAACAAGAGTGCCCCGTCGATCATGAAGTTTTCGAGAAACGCATACTCGATGTAGACGACCATTTCCCGCTCCGTAAGGGGCATTATAAATGCTTTCGTGGCACGAAAAAAGGCATTTCCTGTCGGGAAATGCCGAAAAATGAAGTTTTGTAGAGATCGGGCCTCAATGCTCTATGAGCCTTCTGATCTCCTCCGCATGTTCGTTTCCAAGCTCGTAGCCCCGCTTGTAGGCAAACTCCGTCTGCTTGAGTTTATATTGGTCCATTCCGCCGAGATCCGGCTCCAGCCAGAGGGAGATATACTCCCTTCTCCCCCGTTCCAAAAGGGTGATGCGGGAGTCCATCACGTCGATATAGCGGAGGAAGGTGTTGACGAGTTTCCCCGTAGACTTCTTCTCCATGAGACTGCCGAGGACATCCACCGCGACGACGACGTCCGCGCCCATCTCCTTGACGGCCCGTGCGGGGACGCGGTCTAAGATACCGCCGTCGGAGAGCATCTCGTACTCGCCGATCTTTGCGGGGGTGAAGATCCCCGGGATGGAGCTGGAGGCGATGATGGCGTCGATGACGTTCCCCTCTGCAAGGCGGACGCTCTCCCCCTGCAGAAGGTCGGTCGCAACGCAGGAAAAGGGAATTTGCAGCTCTTCGAACGTCCTCTCCCCCATCACGGAGGCAAGGAGCTTTCTCGCCCGCTTCATCTTCATGAGGCCGTTCTTGCGGATGGGTACGGAGTTTACGGAGGCGATACTGCGGAGCTTCAGGTCCTTGACGAGGGCGTGCATCTTCTCGGGGGAGACGCCCGCCGCATACACGCCGCCGACGACCGCGCCCATGGAGCTACCCGCGATGAAGTCGGGACGGATGCCATGCTCCTCCATTGCCTGTAAAAAGCCGATGTGCGCCACGCCGCGGGAGCCTCCCGCGCCAAGCGCGAAGCCGAGTTTCTTTCTCATATTCCACCACTTCCTTGCATACCGTTTGAATATGAAGATCGCAAGACGGGCGGGCCGCGCCCTCCTTACCCTCACGATACTTTTGAGCCTTATTCTTTTTCTCTGTTTCCCCGCGCGCTATGCGGGGAAAGTTTTCGACGGGATAAAGTTGTGGGCCGTGAGCGTTCTCCCCGCGACACTGCCCTTTATGTTCCTCACCGCCATCCTCACCCGTCTTCCCGTCTACAGAAAGGTCACCCATCTTCTCTCCCCCGTCATGGGAAAGCTGTTCGCGGTCTCGGGCGAGGGCGGATGCGCCGCCCTTCTTTCCGCGCTCTCGGGCTATCCCGTGGGCGCGCGGACGGTGATGGACCTTGCGGAAAACGGAAGGCTGGAGGAGAAAGAGAGGTTCCGCGTGGCGGCCCTCGCGACGACGTCGGGGCCTGCATTCCTTGTCGGTGCCGTCGGGTGCGGGATGTGGAAAAACGCCGCCATAGGGTATATCTTATATGCCTCGCACCTTGCGGGGATCTGGCTTGTTTGCCTGCTTCTCCGCATCGGAAAGCGATATGAGCGGAAAAAAGAATTGCGACTTCCCGCAAAGAATATTGACCTTTCGGATACCCTCTTAAACGCCGTTCTCTCCGTCCTCTGCGTGGGTGCAGCGATCGCAATTTTTTACGCTTTTGGGGCGATGATCTCGGACATGGGTGCCGCTTTTTGCGTCCCGCCCGCGGTCACGACACTTCTTTGCGGGCTTTTGGAGATGACAACGGGGTGCGCCGCGCTCTCCGGCTCTCCCTCGCCGCTATCCGCCGCTTTGAGCTGTTTTTTCGTGACGTTCGGCGGGGTGTGCGTCCTCGTTCAACAGGCGGCCTTTCTCACGCGGGCGGGGGTGAAGATGCTCCCCTTTTTCGCGGTAAAACTTTTGCAGGGGGTATGCTCGGCGGGGATATGCTTTTGCCTGTCGCTCGCCCTCTTTTAGACCTTTTCTGCGATCTCGAGGATGAGCCGCTCGGTGTCCGCCCAGCCGAGGCAGGGATCGGTGATAGACCTGCCGAACGCGAGGGCGCGGTCCTGCCTCCCCTCCTCGAGGAAGCTCTCGATCATGAGGCCCTTGATAACTTTTTTACAGACTTCGGAGGACTTCCTCATCCCCATGATCTCCCTTGCGATGGGGATCTCTCTTTCGAACTGCTTGCCCGAATTGGAGTGATTGACGTCCACGATGAGGGCGGGGGCGGGAATGGCAAGCTCTTCGAAACAAGCGGCCGCCTTTTCGATGACATCTTCCGAGTAATTGGGGACGTCTCTCCCCTCCTCGTCCACCCTGCCGCGAAGAATTGCGTGGGCAAGGGGGTTGCCCGAAGTTTCCACCTGCCATCCGCCGAGAAGGAAGGTCTGTTTCCTCGTTGCGGCATAGACGGAGTTGAGCATCGCCTGCACGCAGCCGCTCATCGGGTTTTTGAAGCCGACGGGAAGGTCCAGCCCGCTCGCGACGAGGCGGTGGAGCGGGTTTTCGCCCGAGCGCGCCCCCACTGCGACATAGCCCAAGACGTCGTCGAGATAGGAGATATTCTCGGGGAAGAGCATCTCGTCCGCCGCGGTGAGGCCGCTTTCCTCCACGGCGCGAAGGTGGAGCGTTCTGCTCGCCCTGATGCCGCGGAGGATGTCCTCCCCCTCTTCGGGGTCGGGCTGGAAGAACATCCCCTTATAGCCCACTCCCTTGGAGCGGGGCTTGTCCGTATAGATGCGGGGAATGAGGACGAGTTTTTCCGAAGTCTCTTCCTGAAGTGCCAAAAGACGGCGAACGTACTCCAAAACGGCAGACGGCTCGTGTGCGGAACACGGGCCGACGATGAGGAGAAATTTTTGCGATCTCCCCGTCAATACATCCTCGATGAGCCTTTCCCGCTCTTTTTTTATGGCACGGAGGGCGGGCGTCATCGGAAGTTCTTCTCTGATCTCTTCTGCCGAAGGGATGCGTATCTGCCTTGTAAACATCTTATGCGTTTCTCTTCTTGATATAGGTATAGACCGCCTCGGGCACATAGGACGAAAAGTCTGTGCCGAAGGAGATGGCGTTTTTGACGAGGGTGGAACTGATGTGGCGGTATTGCTGTTCGGCGGGGATGAAGAGTTCGACAAACTCACTATCGAGATCGCGGCTCGCATAGAAATCGGCCGTCTCGTATTCGAGATCGACGGTATTGCGGATGCCGCGGACATAGAAGGGCGTATGCTCTTTCTTGAGGAGGCCGACGATGACCCCCTCCCAGATGACGACCTTGACGCGCGGCTCCCCCTCAAAGACGGAGCGGATCATCTCCGCACGCTCTTCTATAGAAAAGAGGCATTGCTTCTTCCTATTCTCCGCGACGGCGATGACCACCTCGTCGAAGAGGGTGAGGGCCTTTCTGACCGTGTCCTCATGGCCGACGGTGAACGGGTCGAAGGTGCCCGCGAATACACACTTTTTCATAAGTTGCTCCTTTGGAACATGTAGATCTTCGTCCTGCCGTAGAGGCGTTTATCAACGACTTCCCACCCTTCGGGGGCCGCTTCCTCCCGCTCGCTCTCCAAGACGACAAGCCCGCCCTCATTCAAAAGGTTTCGCTCCGCTACAAGGCGCAGGATCTCCTCCGTGAAATTCTCTCTGTAGGGCGGATCGGCGAAGATGAGGTCGAATTTCCCCGAGACCGTCTTAAGGCACTCGGAAAAGTTCTGCGCGTGCAGTTCCCCCTCCTCGTGAAGGGCAACAAGATTCTTTTTGCAGAGGGCAAGGCTCTCGCGGGAGACGTCGTTGAATACGACGTACTTTGCCCCGCGGGAGAGGGCCTCGAGACCGAGCGCGCCGCTCCCCGCAAAGAGGTCGAGAACGCGCGCGCCGACGAGCCTTTCGGAGAGGATCTGGAAGAGCGATTCCTTCACGCGGTCGGAGGTCGGACGGACGCTCTCCCCCTTGAAGGCGGCAAGTACCCTGCCGCGGTGTTTTCCTGCAATGATGCGCAAAAACTTTCTCCTGTAAACTTCAGGTTATATACTTCTTCTCCGCCCTCGCTCCGATGCGGACAAGCACCTCGTAGGCGGTGGTGCGGTGTTCCTTTGCGTATGCGGCGGCGTCCTTCAAGATGAGAACGCGGCGGCCCGCTTTTGCCTTCCCTTCGCGCACACAGGCGTCCATGCAGAGATTTCCGACGGAACCAAGCCCTCCTTCGCGGAAAAATCCGTCGCCGTAGCCGACGCGGAGGGTGTGAAAATGTGTGGCGTTTTCGGGGGCAAAGTTGTAGCCCGCGCCGCTCCCCACCCGTCTCCTGCTCTCGACGGCCGTCGCGTAGAGCTTCATGACGGGCCGCACGGAGAGCGAATTTTCGAAGCCTTCGGGAAGATAGCCGTAGAGGGAAATGCCCGCGCGGACAGCGTCGAAGCACGCCCCTTTCAGCATGCCGCCCGTTGCCGAAAGGTGGCAGACGGCATGCGGGAAATACCTCTTCACTCTCTCGCATGCGGAAACGAAAATTGCACTCTGCCCGGCAAGTGCGTCTGTCTCTGAAGGTGCGAAGAGATGGGAATAGACGCCCTCGATGCGCACCTTGTGCAAGCATGCCGCATTGAGAAGTTGTGAGAGCTGTGAGGGGCGGACCCCGTAGCGGTTCATCCCCGTGTTGACAGCGATGTGCGCCCGCACGCCCTCAAGCCCCCTCAAGAGGTGGAAAAACCTTGTGGATGAGAGCGTCGCCGTGAGGTCGTGAAATAGCATCCGGATGACCTCGGAATGCGTTGTCGGCGGGGTGAGGACGAGGATGTCGTTTTGGATGCCCGCGGTGCGAAGTTCCATCCCCTCGTCCACGGTCGCGACGGCAAACGCCCATACCATGTCTGAAAGCGCGTGTGCAATTCGGATGGCACCGTGGCCGTAGGCGTCGTCCTTCACGACGGCGATGAGCGGCCTTTTCGCATAACTTTTTATGAGCGCGGCGTTGCGCCTCAACCTTCGGAGATCGACGACTGCAAGAACATTTTGCATACCTTCATGGTATGCGGTCGGCCGCGCCTCATGTTATTGCTTATAGATGAGCCTGCGGCAATGTTCGCACTCGATCATGTTGCCGCCCGCAAGTTCGCTCCTGTGCAGAAGGGGAAGTTCGACGCCGCACACGCACATCCAGTCGCTCAGCGGCACGACGACGGGAAAAATGCCCTCTTTCCGCTTACTATTGTAATATTCGAGGATCTTGGGGTCGATATTTTTTCCGATCTCGGCGAGCTTTGCCTTGATCTCCTTCATGTCGCCCGCATGCGAGCCCTCGATCTTTTCCGCCTTCTCCTTGTTCTCCTTGTAGACCTTGTTCGCCTGTTTGCCCTGCTCCATGAGCTTCTTGTATTCGGCGGTGATGGCATCGATCTCGGAGAGAAGTTTGGTAAGCTCCGCCTTGACGGAGCGAAGATGTTCCAAAAGCCCCTGTGCGTTCTTCTTGTAGAAGGCGACGTCCGCGCCCTCATCCAGAAGTTCGTCGATCTCGTCGTACTCCTCGAGTTTCTTGCTCGTCTCCTCCGCCTTTGCGGAAAGCTCCTCGCGAAGACGGATGAGTTCGGCGGCGTGGCGGTCGAGGGCGTCGAGCTTGTCGAGGGCGGTCTTCATCACCTTGCGCGCCTGCAAGTATTTTTTGCGCTCCTCGCTCGAGGCGATCTCCTGCTCGATCTTGCGAAGCGAGCCGTCCACCTTCTGATATTCCAAAAGTTCCTTCGATACAGGCATAATATGTGTTGCTCCTTATTTATTTTTGCTCAAATCAAACGGGCGTCCGTGAACGAATAGACGGGGACGCTCCCGCGAAGTTCTGACTTCATGCGCGCCGCAAAGCGCAAAAATCCGTAGTTTTCCGCGGCGTAGTGGGTGAGGAGGACGACGTTGAGTCCCCTTTCCACCGCCTCCGCGATGAGATGGTGCTTTGCATCCGAGGAGACGATGGTGTCCGCGCCCTTTTCGATGGCAAAGGCGAGAGAGCCTTCCTCAAAGCCGCCGCCGCAGAAACTTGCCACCTTCCGCACCTTCTTGCTGCCGTAGGAGATGACCCGATCTGTCGAAAAGGTGTCTTTTGCCCTTTCCACAAATTCCTCGAGGGTGCTTCTCTCCACGGTATACACTCTGCCGTACCCGCCGCCCGTCAGCTCTTCGTAAACGGCGAGCGGTTTCTCTCCGCCCAGCCCCTTCATGAGGCTCTCGTCGATCCCGCCCGGCGCGGCATCGAGATTGAGATGTGCGGAGAGAACGGAGATCTTCTCGCGGATGCAGGTCAGGATGTTGTCTGCATTTCCCCCCTCTTCGAGCTTCATGACGCCCTTCCAGATGGCGGGATGATGGGTGAAGATGCAGTTCGCCCCCGCATTCTTTGCGGCGGAGACGGCCGCTTTGGAGAGGTCGAGCGAAAAGACGATGCCCCGGATCTCCTCCCCGCAGTCGAGGATAATTCCGCTGTTGTCGTGATAGCCGAGCTTTTTTATGTATTCCTCGGAGAGGGAGAAGGGTGCGAGGCTATTTGCGATCTCGTAGATTTGCTTGCACTTCATGGATGGTCTCCTTTAGTTCTTGTTTTCTGTTGAGAAGGGAAGTTCTCCCCTCTTCGCTGTCTGCAAAAGAAAGTCTTTCCTCCGTCTTTTCGAGTTCCTCCTGCATTTGCAAAAGGAAGGGATAAGAACAGCCTTTGAGATTGTCCCGCCCGAAGCGGAACTCCCGCTCCGAATATGTATCTCCCCCGTCTGCCGACCCTGCAATGAGGTCGTAGTATTTGCGAGAGCTTGTCCCCTCGGAGAAGGTGTAGTCGCGCTCGATCTTCGCCCTTTTTTCGACGAGGTAGCGGCGGAGCTTCTCGCTGTTCTTCATGGGCTGGAAGAGAAAGCGGGAAGGGATGTATGCGCGGGATAAAATTTTGACGATCTCCTCGCCGCCCATTCCCGCAATGAGGACGAAGTCACATTTTTCGGGAATGCCGTCGAGACCGTCGGAGACGATGGGGATGCACCGTCCATCGGCGATATACCGGGCGAGAAGCGTCTCCGCCTTTTTGAGGCTCTTCGCGCTGATGTCGGTGATATACGCCTTCCCGCAGAGGCCGTTTCGGAGCATATACTCCGCCATATAGCCGTGGTCACAGCCGACGTCGGCAAAGACTTCTGCCTTGGAGAGCAGGGAGCAGATATTCGAAATACGCTCCTTCATCAGTTGAGAAAGTCGCGCAGTTTCTTGCTCCGCGAGGGATGGCGGAGTTTCCTCAAGGCCTTCGCCTCGATCTGGCGGATGCGTTCACGCGTCACGTTGAACTCCCTGCCCACTTCCTCGAGGGTACGGGGCTTGCCGTCATCGATGCCGTAGCGGAGGCGCAAGACCTTCTCCTCGCGGGGGGTGAGGGTGTCGAGGACGCCGAGGAGCTGTTCCTTGAGCATGATGGAGGTGACGCTGTCCCCCGGGGTCTGCGTCTTGTCGTCCTCGATGAAGTCGCCGAGATGCGAATCCTCCTCCTCGCCGATGGGGGTCTCCAAGGAGACGGGATCCTGTGCGATCTTCTGGATCTCGATGACCTTCTGCGCGTCGATGCCCATTGCAACGGCGATCTCCTCGGGGGTCGGCTCACGGCCGTTCTCCTGGAGGAGCATGCGCGAGACGCGGGTGAGTTTGTTGATGGTC
Organism: uncultured Clostridia bacterium; assembly: GCA_947629675.1. Taxonomy (GTDB): domain Bacteria; phylum Bacillota; class Clostridia; order Christensenellales; family Borkfalkiaceae; genus Gallimonas. The sequence goes on along the minus strand of CANREM010000003.1, from coordinate 26,502 downwards.
TCCACCATGTGGACGGGGATGCGGATCGTGCGGGCCTGGTCGGCGATCGCACGGGTGATGCTCTGGCGGATCCACCATGTCGCATAGGTGGAGAACTTGAAGCCCTTCTGATAGTCGAACTTCTCCACCGCCTTCATGAGGCCCAAATTCCCCTCCTGTATGAGGTCCAAAAAGAGCATGCCGCGCCCGACGTACCGCTTTGCGATGGAGACGACGAGGCGAAGGTTTGCCTCGGAGAGACGACGCTTCGCGGCCTCGTCCCCCTCCTGCATCCTGCGGGCGAGTTCGATCTCTTCGTCTCCCGAAAGGAGCGGGACCCTGCCGATGTCTTTGAGATACATCTTGACGGGATCGTCCAGCCCGATATCCGAGAGGGCCTGTTCGAAGAGTTCGCGGTCACGCTCGTCCTCATCATAGACGGTGATGCCCATTTCGGGCAAGACCTTGTAGACCCGCTCCATCTGCTGGGGCGAGAGGTCATATTTTTCGAGCGCGTCGCAGAGGGCATTCGTGGAGATGCTCCCCTTCATCTTGTATTCCGACGCGATCCCGAGGATGAGATCGTTCATTTTTTCTTCCGTCATGTTCATGCTCTACCTCCCTTGTTTCCTGAGCTGATTGAGTTTCTTCGTGTATTCGTTGATGCGCAGAAGAATTTCTCTTCTCTCCTCCTGCGTCGTAGCCTCTTCGAAGAGGGCGCGCTCCTTTGCGATACGTAAAAGAAGCGACCGCCGCTCCAAGGTCTGTTTGCAACCCCGGAAATATTTCTCCGCCCGCTCCCCTTCGAGTTCGTCACCGAAGTCGAGGTTGAGGATCTCGGAAAGTTCCCCGTCGGGGGACATGATGTCAAAGAGTCCCGCGAGGCGGAATCCGCCCGCCTTCCTCCCGTCCATGATATAGCGGGCGATCGTTTGATGTTCCTCATCCGCAAAATCGAGGGCGGAAAGGTCCTCGTCCATGGCATACGGTTTGGACAAAAGACAGCAGGCAAGCACGAAGCGTGCGGCCTTCTTGTCCCCGTCCGCGCTCTCCTCGCGCGGGGGAGCCTTTTCCCCCTCCGTCCTCTTCTTCGGGACGCTCCTGTCGAGGTCGCGCACGAGGGCGGCGTTGCTGACGCCAGAAAGTTCGGAGATGCGGCGAAGGAGCTGTTCGCGCTCCGTCTCCGTCTCCGCCTCTTTGACGATGGCAAGAGCTTCGCCCACAAATTCCCTTTTTTCGTATTCGTCGGAAAGGTCGTACTTCCTCTGCGCGGCGAGGATGCGGAAATCGATGAGCGGCATCGCCTTGTCGAGGCAGCTCTGATAGCCTGCTTCTCCCTGCGTCCTCACGACGTCGTCGGGATCCAGCCCGTCGGGCAGGGGGACGACGCGCACTTTCAGCCCCTCGTCCTTTAAGATGTCGAGGCCGCGGAGGTTTGCCTTCTGCCCCGCAAAGTCGCCGTCGTAGCTGATATATACGCTTTCCGTATATCGCTTGCACAGCCTTGCCTGTTCCTTCGTGAGGGAGGTGCCCATGCTCGCGACGACGTTATGAAATCCCGCCTGATAGAGGGAGATGGTGTCCATGTACCCCTCCACCATGATGAGGCTGGGGATCCCGCCCGCCCGCTTTTCCTTCTTGACGAGATTGATGTTGAAAAGATTTTTGCTCTTGTTGAAGAGGATGGTCTCGCGGGTGTTCTTATATTTTGCACGGTCGGTGGGCCTGAGGACCCGCCCGCCGAAGGCGATGACTTCGTCCAGGTTGTTGATGATGGGGATGATGAGGCGTTCCCCCTCCGCATCGATGAGCCTGCCGTCGTCCGTTTTGACGCACGCGCCGCTCTCGACGCACTCCTCGGGGGTGTAGCCCTGTGCAAGAAGGTAGGCGGGAAGGCCGCTGTAGTCGAGCGACGCCCCCAGCCCGAACTTCTTCATCGTCGAGGGCGAAAGGCCGCGCTTTGCGATGTATTCCATGTGCGGATCCGCCCTGCCCGAATAGAGGTTGTTGAGATAAAAGCGTGCCGCATCCCGCATGAGGGCATACAGCCTGTCCCGCTTTTTCTTCTTCTCGGCGGCCTCCTCGGCGGAGCGGTCGTCGAGGGCGGGAACTTCCAGCCCGGCACGGGCGGCAAGGATCTCCACCGCCTGCCGGAAATCGACGTTCTCGTATTCCTTTATGAAGGTGATAACGTCCCCCGACTTCCCGCAGCCGAAGCAGTGATAGTACCTGTCGGCGGCGTTGACGGCGAAGGAGGGCGTCTTTTCGTGGTGAAAGGGACAACATGCCCAATAGCTGTATCCCCGCCGCTCGAGCTTCACATAGGAGCCGATGACGTCTACGATGTCGTTCTTTTCCTTGAGGATGCGCAAAAAATCGGAAAAATCTCCCCCGATCATACGACCCCCTCGCGCGGCACGAAGAGCTGTTTGAAGAGGCCGATCGCGTATCTGTCCGTCATGGAGGAGAGATAGTCGCACACGGCGCGCGGCTCCCCTTCCTCCTTCGCAACGGTAAGATAGAGGGCGGGAAGTTCTTCGGGCTTTTGCATGAAATATGTATAGAGCGCGCCGAGCATGCGCTCAGCACTCTCCTGTATGATCTTGTTCGCCTGTTCGTAGACATTGACGAACATGAAGGTGCGAAGTTCGGAGAGGGCGGCCTGCATTCCGGCAGACATCCTGACGTCGGGGGAACCCTGCGATTCGCAAAGGACGTCCTCGATGACGGAGTTGATGCGCTCGGAGCTGCGGCTGCCGAGAAGGGAGATGGGACCTTTGGGAAGGTCCTCCTTCCTTAAATACCCCGCGCGGACGGCGTCCTCGATGTCGTGGTTGATGTAGGCGATGAGATCGGCCATGCGGACGATCTCCGCCTCGGGCGTCTCGGGATGGCCCGCGGGAGTGTGATTCAGGATCCCGCTCCGCACCTCATAGGTGAGGTTGAGGCCCCTGCCGTCCTTTTCCAGCCTGTCCACGACGCGGAGGGACTGCTCGTGGTGGTGGAAGCCGCAGGAGGAGACGCGGTCGAGTACCCTCTCCCCCACATGGCCGAAGGGCGTGTGGCCGAGGTCGTGGCCGAGGGCGATCGCCTCGCAGAGGTCCTCGTTGAGGGAGAGACCGCGCGCAATGGAGCGGGCGATCTGGCTCACATCGAGGGTGTGCGTGAGGCGGGACATGTAGTGATCCCCGTCGGGCGCGAAGAACACCTGCGTCTTATTCTTGAGGCGAAGGAACGCCTTGGAATAGATGATGCGGTCGCGGTCGCGCTGGAAGTCGGTGCGCATGGCGCAAGGCTCCTCTTCGCGCACTCTGCCGCGCGTCGCATTCGAGTGTGTTGCGTACGGCGCGAGAAACGCCGCTTCCTTTTCAAAAGTTTTTTCTTTTATCATTTCTTTCATCACATTCTTTATTTCGCACGAAATGAAAAAAACTCCTCTTTTTTAGAGAAATTTTTTCCGAAAATTTCCAAAATTACCCGTTTTTTTATCATTATGTCACGCATTGTACTATGCAGGCGCGTATTTTGCCGCATTTCAGAGGGAAAATCCCCCGTCTACGCAAAGCGTCTGGCCTGTGATATACGCGCTCTCCGCCAGAAAGAATACGGCGGAGGCGACCTCTCCGGCCGTTCCCATGCGCGAAAGCGGGATCTCCCTTATGAGGGCGGTGCGTTCATCCCCTGCGAAACGGGCATTCATGCGCGTATCGATGACGCCCGGGAGGACGCAGTTTACGCGGATCAAAGAGGGGGCAAGCTCCTTTGCGAGAGCCTTCGTGAAGGCGATGACCGCCCCCTTGGATGCGGAGTAGACGCTCTCGCAGCTTCCCCCCTTCTCCCCCCAGACGGAGGAGACGGTGACAATGGAACCGCCAAGGGAGAGCATCTTTTTGAGGGCGTGTTTGCAGAGGAGAAAGACGCCCCCCATATTCACGTCCATGACGCGGCGGTATTCCCCGAAGGAAGTGTCCTGCACCTGCGAATAAAGGGCGACGCCGGCGTTTGCAACGAGGACGTCGATGTGGGGAAGATCCTCTAACGCCTCCTTCACGGCGGCCTCATCGGAGACGTCCGCTCTTACGAATTGCACATGGGGAAGAAGCTCTGCCGCCCTTTTTGCGTCCTCCTCGTCGGAGGAATAGAGTGCGCGGACAATGTAGCCCTCCTCGAAGAACTTCTTCGCGACGGCGAGGCCGATGCCCCGCGTGCCGCCCGAGATGAGTGCGTATTTCATGCGATGCCCTCCAAAACTTTTTGTGCGACGGCCTCTAAAGAAAGGCCGTCCGTGTCGATGACAAGATGCGCCGCCCGAAGGTATTGCTCCCCTCTCTCCCCTTCCAAGTGCCTTAACCGCTCCTCCAAGTCCCCCTGAAGAAGGGGGCGCGAGGGAGAAGTTTGCAGGCGGGAGACGAGCGTTTCAACGCGGGCGCGAAGGAAGATCAGCGTGCCGTTTTGCCGGAGAGCGGCGATGTTTTCGGGGTCGGAGATCGTTCCGCCGCCCGTTGCGATGATAAGGCCGTCTTTCTCCGAGATCTCGCGGCAGAGCTTTCTCTCCTCCGCGCGGAAGAACGCTTCCCCCCTCTTTGAAAAGAGGGCGGAAATGTCGCCGAAGCGGGCGGCCAGCACTTCGTCGGTATCCGCAAATCTCCTCCCCGTCATATGGGAGAGAAGTTTCCCGACCGTTGTCTTGCCCGCCCCCGGCATGCCGATGAGGACATAGTTCATAAAAAGAAGCTCTCCAAGGCTAAAAGGTAGCCCTTCATGCCGAAGCCGAACACCGTTCCCTTGCATACCTCCGAAAGAACGGAGGTCTGGCGGAAAGGTTCGCGGGAGAGAAGGTTGGACATATGCACCTCGACGGCGGGGATATACAGGGCAGCGAGGGCGTCACGGATGGCGATGGAATAGTGCGAATATGCCCCCGCGTTGATGACGACGCCGTCATAGCGGGAGGAGGCCTTCCCGATCTCGGTGCAGATCTCCCCCTCGATGTCGCTTTGAAAGAAGTCCACTTCGTGCCCCCTCTCCTCGGCGAATGCCCTTATTTTCGCATTCATCTCCTCGAGGGTCTCGTCCCCGTAGATCTTCCGCTCGCGGATTCCCGTGAGGCCGAGGTTGACGCCGTTGATGATCAAGATCTTCATGTGTTCTCCCTATCCTTATATTGTCTATAGAGTGCGCGGGCCTCTTCTTCGGAGGCCTGCTCTCCGAGAAAGATGCAGTCCGCATAATACGCTTGAAAAAAGAGCATCCCTTCGCCGCTCAAAATGGGCTTTCCGTATCCTTTTGCGACGCGCAAAAATTCGGTGAGGGGCGGCTCGTAGATGAGATCGACGGCACCGCCCGAAAATTGCAAGATGCTCTCTGCACTCTCCTCTCTTTCCGCAAAGCGGACGGTGGGAAGCGTTCCCTCCGTCTTGCGGCTCCCCACGCCCGTGCAGTTTATGACAAGGTCGAAGCTACCCTCGGGGAGGACTTTGAGCGGGGTGAAGGCGGGAAGGCGGCGATGAAACTCCCCGAGGCGGGAAGCGTTCTTCTCGTAGACATAGACGTTTGCCCCTGCTTGGACAAGGGCGTGAGCGACGCTTCTGCCCGCCCCGCCCGCGCCGAGTACGAGGACGCGATTTTTTGCGACATCCATGCCCGCGTCTAAGAGCATGAGGGAAAATCCCGCTTCGTCCGTGTTGAACCCCTTCCGCGCCTTCGTGAGGACGGTATTGACGGCGGCAAGCTCGCTTGCCACCCCCTCGACGGAATGAAGGTGGGAGAGAATTTCCTCCTTATAGGGGACGGTCACATTCAGGCCGTCGTAGCGTTCGAAAAATTCCTCGATGCGGGTGTGGAAGTCGCGCTCGGGGATGCTCACCTTCTCATAGGAACATTCCGTGCGGAAATGCTCTCTCATGAGGAAGGTGTGGAAGGCGGGGCTTAAAGAGCGGGAGACGTCCGCCCCGACGACGGCGAGGCGGATCACAGCGCGCCTCCGATCTCGAGAAGTTCCTTTTCATACTCCTCGGGCGCAAGCTCCAATCGCACATATTCCCCCCTCGCCTTCGGGCAGATGCAGACGATGTTTTCCCCGTTCTTCTTGTCGAAGCGGGCGAGGCGGGCGGCGAGGGATAGGTCGAAGTCACAGTTGCTCTCCCCCAAAACGCGCTTGACGAGAGCATCGAGTTCGTCGAGATAGCCTTCGTCTGCGGCGCAGTGCCACCTTGCAAGCTCCGCCTCGATGCGGATGCCGCAGAGGACGCATTCGCCATGGGAGAGATGCGTCCCCGCAAGCTCGATGGCGTGCGCAGTCGTGTGCCCGAGATTGAGGGCACGGCGAACATCTCTGTCCAGGGGATCGGCCTCGACAAAGCGGCGTTTGATCGCAATATTCTGCGGGATGAGCGAGGAGAGAAATTCCAGGTCGAAGAGGTCTCTTTGCACATTCAATTTGTCAAAAAGCTCTTCGCACAGGGCGGCGTGTTTGACGATCTCGCCGAGACCGCAACGAAGTTCGCGGCGGGGAAGGGTGTGTAAAAATGCGGGATCGATGAGGACATGATCGGGGGCATAGAAGGTGCCGAGAAGGTTTTTTACGCCGCAAAAATTTACCGCGTTCTTTCCGCCGATGGCGGCATCGACGTCGGAAAGGAGGGTGGTCGGAACATACAAAAAGTGCATGCCGCGCATGTAGAGGGCCGCGGCAAGGCCTGCGACGTCCCCCACGACACCGCCGCCGACCGCGACGAGGGTGTCGCGGCGCGTGAGGTTATTTTCCTTCAATTGCCCGAGGATGCGAAGGAGGGTCTCGGGCGTTTTTGAAGCCTCACCCGCGGACATGGTATAGCCGTCCTTCGTCTTGAGGGCATCCTCAATGCGGTCTTTGTAGAGGGAGGAGACGTTTTCGTCCGTGACAAAAAAGGGCCTGCCCTCGATATGGGCGGGAAGTTCTTTGAAGGCGTCTACGGGGAATAAGACGCTCTTTTCGCTTTTGAAATGCAGATCGCTCATTGGGGCAGCTCCCCGTAGCGTTTTTTGAGAAGATCGACACTTTCCCCGCCCAACCGTTCGAGGACGGCGGCGCAAAGCTCGGAGGCGACAACGCTCTCCACGACGCGCTCGAAAGCAAAGACGGCGCAGGTATCCCCCCGCTCCGCCGCGGCAAGCGTGGGATGTTTCGTGCAAATATCGACGGTTTGAAGGCCGCGCCGAAGGGTGGGGAGCGGCTTCATCGCGGCGCGAAGAACAATTTCCTCCCCGTTCGACATGCCGCCCTCGATGCCGCCTGCGCGATTGGTTTTGCGATAATATCCCCGCCCATCTTCGTAAAAAATTTCGTCGTGGAAATCACTTCCGCGCATCGCACATCCCGCAAAGCCCGCGCCCAGCTCCACGCCCTTCGCGGCCTGTATGCTCAAAACCGCAGAGGCAAGGCGGGCGTCCAGCTTTTCCGCATGCGTCATGCAGCTTCCGAAGCCGCTTCTAATGCCCTTCACGCGCACCTCGCAGACGCCGCCGAGGGTGTCGCCCTCTTCACGGCAGTTTGCGATCTCCGCCTTTGCGAGGAGAGAACGTTCGCTATCGAGCATCCCCGTCTCGCCGTCTCGGGAGGAGAGCGTTTCAAAGGGATAGGTCCCCTCGTCCTTGACACGGCCGATGGAGACGACATAGCCCGAGATATGAATGCCGAGGGCGGCAAGGCACTGGCGGCAGATCTCCCCCGCCGCCACACGAATGGCGGTCTCGCGGGCGGAGGCACGCTCGGAAATTTGCCGCGCGTCCAAAGTGTTGAATTTCAACGCTCCCGCAAGGTCGGCGTGCCCGGGGCGCACCGCCGTGAGAGGAGGAAGCTCTTTTTCGTCCTTGTTCCAAATGGCGAGGCATACGGGACTGCCCGTCGTTTGTCCTTGAAAAACGCCGCTCAAAATCTCAACTTTGTCGCACTCGATGTCCTGCCTCGCTCCCCTTCCGAAGCCCCTCTGACGAAGGGCGATGGCGTCGTCAATGGCACCCATGTCCAAGACAAGGCCATGGGGAAGCCCCTCTATGATCGCGAAGAGGCCCCTGCCGTGCGATTCTCCCGAAGTCGTGATCCTCATTGTTTCTCCTCACCGTTTGCCCAGAATTTGGGCGGAATACGCGCCGTCCGAAATGGTGACGACGATGTCGCCGGTCTCGTCCGTGCGATAGATCTCATTTGTGTTGGCGGCGAGACGTCCCACCGCCTCCTCCGAGGGGTGCGCATAGCGGTTGTCCTCCCCGCAGGAGATGACCGCCATCTCCGCATTGAGGAGGCTGAGCCACTCCCCGTCCGAGGAATAGGCCGAGCCGTGATGCGAGACACGGAGAATGTCGATGCTTGATAGGTCCACTTTGCAGTTCCCGCTATCGAAAATGGTGGGGTCGAGTGCGTATTCATCGAGCAATCTTCTCTCCCGCACGGAGGAGATGTCCGCGCCGAAGAGGAGATCGATCCCCCCGACATTCATATACAGAAGCGCAGAGGCGTCGTTCTCGTCCGTCTCGTCGATCGCGTGCGGCGAAAGGCAGACGATGTACGCGCCCGAGGTGTCCTCGATGGTATCGTAGCGGGTGAGCTTGCCCAAGGGGATCTTCTTATCCCCGGCGGCGTCGAGCATCCTTTGGTACGCGCCCGTCTCGGCGGGAATGACGGGGAGATAGAGCTTCTCCGTCTTGAATTCTTTCAGAACATCCGCAATGCCGCCGCAGTGATCCCCGTCCGAGTGCGTCGCGACAACGGAGAGGGTGCGAAAGTTTACCCCGCGAAGGTAGCGGAGGATCTTTTGGCTATTCAAAAAATCGCCGCACCCGGCATCGATGAGGAGGGCGTCCCCGCTCGAAAATTCCACGAGGGTCGCGTCCCCTTCCCCCACGTCGATGAAATGGATGCGCGTCTCCCCTTCCCCGCGTGCGGGAACGGCGAGAGCGGGAAGAAGGTCGCGGTAGGGAAAGAAGTAGGCAAGGATAGCGATGGCAAGGACGGCCGCGGCGGAGGAAAAATAGACGGCGAACTTTTTTATCAGTCTGCGGCGGGAGAGCCTTTTGCCGCGCTTTTCGGAGATCGCCTTGATCTCCTCCAATTCTTTTGCGGGATCAGCCGCGCTTTTTTCTCTCTTTCTTTTTTCCACGTGCTGCCTCTTCGATGGCGGCCCTGATCTCCGCCATATGCTCCTTTGCCTCCCTGTATCCCACTTCGTACATCTCCGCCATGGCACCGCGGGAGACGTCAGTCGCGCTGAAGGAAAGAAGATTCGGCCGAAGCATGAAATCCGAATGTTCATAGCCCCGCGTGCGGCAGTCGTCGAGGTATTTTACGGGGGTCATCGCGCTGATCGCAGAGCCTAAAAGTTTTTTCAGCCTCCCCTTCTCCTCCTCAGGACGGGTGAAGGCGGCGAGATCGACGCCGACGACAAACTCCGCGCCGAGGTCCTTGCAGGCGTCGGCGGGAACGGCGTTGGAGAACGCGCCGTCGTAGTATTTGACCCCGTCGATTTCCACTCCGCGGAAAAAGGGCGGGATTGCGGCTGAGGCGGTGAGGGCGCGGGCGGTCTTTCCCGAACGCAATATGACGTTCCGGTTGCTCTTTGCATCGGTGACGGAGGCCGCGAAGGGCTTTTTCAGCTCGGAAATATCCCCCTCGACATAGGGAGAGAGATAGCTCTCGGCAAAGGAGAGATCGGCAAAGGGCCGCAAATTCTTTGCAAATTCCTTTGTATTGAGGCTCTCGACGATGCCGACCATGTCCGCCGAGGAATAGCCCTGCGCATAGAGTGCCCCGACGATCGCGCCGATGCTCGCCCCCGTGACGACGGAAAAGGTGATGCCCTCCTCCTCAAAGGCCTTTAAGATGCCGAGATGCGCCATGCCCTTCGCGCCCCCGCTGCCGAGGGCGATGCCGAGGACGGGCTGCGGCTTTTTCCTTGAAAAAAACGCCCGTATGCGGGAAAAAAGTCCCATACTGCCTCCAAAAAACAGCTTGTCCTTCCTTATTTGCCGAAGGCTTTGAGAAAGTTCAGATCTCAAAGATGATCGTGACGGGGCCTTCGTTGATTTGCTCGATGTGCATGTCCGCCCCGAACACTCCCCCGCGGGTGGGAACGCCCAGATCGGTAAGATAGCGGAGGGCGTAGTCGTAAAGCTCCTTTGCGCGCCCGGGCCGCTCGGCAAGCGTGAAGCTCGGCCTGTTCCCGTGCGACGCATCGCCGAGGAGGGTGAACTGCGAGACGAGGAGAACTTCCCCCTTGATTTCCCGGACGGAGAGGTTCATCTTGCCCGCCTCGTCCTCGAAGATGCGGAGGGCGGCCACCTTCTGCATGCACTTTTCCACCTTCTCCTCGCTGTCCCCCGCCTGAACGCCGAAATAAACGATAAGCCCGTATCCGATCTCGGAGACGGGCGTGCCGTTTACGGAAAGCGTCGCATGCGAAACGCGCTGTGCGACAAATCTCATGTTACACTCTCGACATGTATTCGCCCGTGCGGGTGTCGATACGGATGGTGTCCCCTTCGTTGACGAACATCGGCACCTGGAAGGTGGCTCCCGTCTCGACCTTGGCCGCCTTGGTGACGTTGGTCGCGGTGTTGCCCTTGACGCCCGGTTCCGCTTCGATGACTTTGAGTTCGACAAAATTCTCGGGTTCGACGGAGAAGGCGTTGTCATAGAGGAAACGGACGGTGACGATATCGTTCTCGCGGATGTATTTGAGTGCATCGGCGACCTGATCGTGATTGAGGGGGGTGAGGTTGAATTCGTCGTCCATGAAGTAGTAGAATTCGCCGTCGTTGTAGGAATAGGTCATCTTCTTCGTCTCGACCTGCGCGGTCTCGAGCTTTGCGGTCGGGTTGAAGGTCTCGTCCGAGAGGACCTGTCCCGTGACGACGTTCTTGAGCGTCGTACGGACGAATGCTGCGCCCTTGCCGGGCTTGACGTGCTGGAATTCGACGACGGTGTAGACGCCGCTCTTGTATTCGAACGTCGTGCCCTTGCGGATATCGCCTGCCAAGATCTGTGCCATAAATGTATCTCCTTATCGTTTGACCGATTTTTTAACCGAACTTAAAGAATAATGAGTGCCTTGCGGCTCGTCTCGCTCATAAAGGAGCGGACTTTTCCGTCCGCAAGGCGGACGGTATCCTCGATGCGGATGCCCATTTCCCCGGGGATGTAGACGCCCGGCTCGATGGAAAAGACCATCCCGTTTTCCAAGACGTCCTCGCTGCGGGGCGAGAGATTGGGAGCCTCGTGGATCTGGAGGCCGACGCCGTGGCCGAGGGAGTGGGTGAACATGCCGCCGAGGCCCTTCGACTCGAGATAGTGGCGGGCGATCGCGTCCGCTTCCTTCCCCGTCATGCCCGCGGCGATACGCTCTTTCGCAAGCTCGTGGGCGAGGAGGACGATGGAGTGGACCTTCTTGAACTCTTCGTGATCTCTATCGTCGCCGAAGAGGAAGGTGCGGGTGATGTCCGAGCAGTACCCCTCGTACTTGCAACCGAAGTCGATGAGGACGGGATCGCCGAAGCGGAGTTTGCGCATGCCCGTCTCGTAGTGCGGCATGCTGGCGTTCGCGCCGAAGGCGCAGATGGTATCGAAGGAGGTCCCGCTCGCGCCGAATGCCCGCATATAGTATTCCAGGATCGCGGCGACGTCCGTCTCCGTCATGCCCTCTTTGATGTCGCCGAGAAGCTCGTTGAAGGCTGCCTCCGCGATGTCGCAGGCACGGGCGATGCGGTCCATCTCCCACGCCTCTTTGACGAGCATCTGCGCGCGGAGAGCGGAACTTATGTCCACCGTTTCCAATCCTTCCCCTTCGAATCTGCGAAGGGATGCGGCGGTGACGAAGGAATAGGGAAGGCCCACCTTCGTATAGCCCTTGAGAAGTTCGAAAACTTCGCGGATGGCCCCCTCCACGACGCGGATGCGGCCACCATGGAACTTCCTCTTCGCCGCCTCGAAGTATCGGGGGTCGGCGACAACGGTGCATCCGTCCTTTTCGAGGACGACGTAGCCGTCCGTCGAATAGAAGCCGGTGACATATCTGCGGAGGAAATCGCTCTCGATGACGGCGACTTCCGCCCCGCATTCCGCAACTTGCCCATAGAGTTTCTTGAGTTTATCGGATAACATACCCATATTATAACAAACAGTCCCCTATAAGTCAACGGTTTTTATGAAAAAGTTGTTGAAAGCGTCGGGAAGAGCTTCATACGCTCTCATAGACGCGCTTCATCTCGGCGGCCTCCTCGGCCTGCATGCCGTCCGATTCGGAGACGATGTACGGCTCGAGGGAGAGCTTCTTGAGGGCGCGGGCGAGGGGTTCGAACTCGGGGCCGTAGACGGTGTCGGCAAACGTCAGGTGCCGTATCTCCCCCTTTGCCCCGTATTGGATCTTGGAAAAATGCACATGGAAGTGCTGCATGCGCGCAAACCCCAGCCGGGAGATGAGATATTCGAGGCGGACGAGGTAGTCCTCTTCCCGCTTGAGACTGCCCTGTTCGCGGGCGTTCACGTGCCCGAAGTCCACGCAGGGGGTGAATACGGGGTCCACTTCGCAGAGGGCGGCGATCTCCTCGACGGTGCCTATCTGGGCGGTCTTGCCCATCGTCTCGGGGCAGAACATGATGTCCTCGAGGCCGCTTTGATAAATTTTATCGCGGAGGATCCTGAAACGGTCGAGGGTGCGAAGGACGGCTGTGGCGCGGTCGTCCTTTCCCTGCGTGGCGGGGTGAAAGACGAGGCGGTGTCCGCCGAGAAGTTTGAGCATTTTCGCGCTGTCCAAAACGTAGCCGTAGGACTTTTCCGCCATCTCGTCGTCAGGGTTGGCGAAGTTGATGAAGTAGGGCGCGTGGACGGAGATCTCGACGCCGGCCTTCTGAAAAGCGTCCCCGATCGAGCGGGCCTTCTCCTCCGTCATGCGGATGCCGCGGCCGAAGGAATATTCGAAGCAGTCGAGGCCTCTGTTCTTGACAAAGAGGGCGGCCTCTTCGGTGTGCCTGTGTCCCTCCTCCTCGAAGGAAATGCTGTTGCCGCTCGGACCGAATTTTATCATGGGTTTCTCCTTTTCTGATGGGTGTGTCGCGGACATGGGTGCCGCGTTTTTGGTGACGGACTTCGTATGGGGGGATCCTCTCGGCTCTTCGAGCCTCGGGATGACAGGTGGCCATCGGACTTCGTATGGGGGGATCCTTCGACTTCGGCTTCGCCTCCGCTCAGGATGACGCGGTTACGTTTTCATGATGCCGTTTCGGCTCAAGATGACGCGGGGGACGGCGGGGCAGGATGACGCGGTGGATGGCGGCTCAGGATGACGCGGTCAATGCGGACTTCGTATGGGGGGATCCTCTCGGCTCTTCGAGCCTCGGGATGACAGGTGGCCATCGGACTTCGTATGGGGGGATCCTTCGACTTCGGCTTCGCCTCCGCTCAGGATGACGCGGTTACGTTTTCATGATGCCGTTTCGGCTCAAGATGACGCGGTGGACGGCGGGGCAGGATGACGCGGTTGGCACCCCTTCCGTCACGGCAAAGGCAGCCGTGACACCCACCCCTCAAGGGGTGGGCAAGCGAGCCTGTCTGTTTCAATTTTTTAATTTTGATATGTCTTTTTCGAGTTGTGATTTGAGGGCTTCGGGGGAGGGGAATTTCCGGATGGGACGGAAAAAGCGCGTCGGGAAGAGGCGGACTTTTTTTCCGTACAAATCGCCCGAAAAGCCGTCCAAATATGCCTCGAGCTTCCGCTCCGTGACGCCGAATGTGGGGCGCGCGCCGATGTTGAGGATCATGGGGAAATTCCCCTTCGGCGTTTCTGCAAGCCCGCCGTAGACGCCGTCGGGAGGGAGAAGTTTCTCCTCGGGAGGTGTCAGATTCAGCGTCGGGAAGCCGTAGGTCCTGCCGACCATGCGGCCGTGTTCCACTTCGCCCTCGATAAAGTACGCGCTTCCGAAGAAGTCGTCCGTCGCAAGGCAGGCATTGAGGGCGGGAAGATCCCCCCTTTCGAGGAGGGCTTTGCAGAGCGTCGATGAGAGCTTTTCCACCCGCCCGCTCTCCTTCGCTGCGATCTTCACGGTCTCTTGGATGAGCACGGTTTTTGCATAACATTTGAGGAGTTCGGCAGTCCCTCTTGCCCCCCTTCCGAAGCGGAAATCTTCGCCGCAGAGGACGACTTCGGCGGGAATGGTCTCGAAGAGCTTCTTGAGAAAATCTTCGGCCGAGGTCTCTTTCAGCTCCTCCGTGAATGGGATCTCGAGAATGTGATCGACGCCCGCGCATGAGAAGAGATGCTCCCGCTCCAACGCCGTGAACAGCACTTTCCCCTTGCCGCCGATCATCGTCGAGAGACAGACGGGAAAGTCCGTCTTTTTCGCCGCATCGAGGAGGGCGCGGTGGCCGAGGTGCAGGCCGTCGAAGCCGCCGAGGACGAGGGCGCAGGGAACGTCGAGTTTTTCGCCGAACGTGATCTTCAACATAACTTTTTCCCCGCGCGGAGGATGCCGCCTTCCACTTCTCCCGTGCCGTAGAACTGCCCGTCGCGATAAATTTTATAGATGCCGTCGGCGGCATCAACGGGGACCGCAACGCCGTTGTAGAAACGGGCGTCCTCCACCTCCATGACGGAAAATGGCAGTACCATGTCCGTGGGCAGGAGGTAATTTTGCCATGTTTCGGGGGTGATCTCCTCAAAGGGAACGGCCATCTTTTCGGTGAAAATGCCGCTCGCCGTACGGCGGAGCGCGGTGCAATAGCCGAGGGTGCCCAAAGAGGCGGCAAGGTCGCGGGCGATGGCTCGGATGTAGGTGCCCGCCCCGCAGGTGATCTCGAATTCGAAGGCGTCCTCCCCCTCTCTTCCGAGAAGCTTGAGGGCGTCTATCTGCACTTTTTTGGAGGCAAGGGTCACTTCCTCCCCCCTTCTTGCAAGTTCGTAGCTGCGCCTTCCCCCCACGCTCTTCGCGCTGTATGCGGGCGGGACCTGTTCGATCTCTCCCATAAAACGGGGAAGGACTGCCGAAATTTCCTCTTCGGAGGGAATTTCCCCGCCGACGCAAGGTTCCCCTTCGGGGTCGAGCGTGTCCGTCGTCGCGCCGAAGCGGAAGGTGGCGCGGTACGTCTTCTTCTTGGAGAGGAAGTACTCGAAGAGGCGGGTGGCATTTCCCACCCCGACGGGCAGGACGCCCGAGGCGAAGGGGTCGAGGGTGCCCATGTGGCCGCAGGGGGTCTGCGTGATCCTTTTGATGACGTTGACGATAAAGCCTGAGGACCGCCCCGACGGCTTATCGACGCACAAAAATCCCGTCATGCGTCCTCCATGTGCTGCCAGACGGCATAGCGGATCCTGTCGAGGATGTCCTCCTCTTCGCCGAAGAACATGCAGCCCGAGGCAAGTTTGTGCCCGCCGCCGCCGAAGATCCTTGCGACGGCGTTGACGTCCACCTTTCCCTTGGAGCGGAAGGAGGCCTTATATTGTCCCTTTCTCACCTCGAGGAGGGAGACGCTGACTTCGACGGGGTCGATGGTGAGGGCGAAGTCCACGATGCCCTCCGTGGCGTCCGGCTTTTGGCGGAAGCGGGAAAGCTCCGCCATGGAGATGACGGCGACGGCGAGGGCGTCGTTTGAGAGGAAGCGAAGCTTATGGAGGACGTCGAGATACATCTCTGCGCGCTCCTTTGACTGCCTGCCGAGCGTCTCGTAGGAAGCTCTTTGCACGCTCGCGCCCCCGTCTGAAAGGAGGGCAGCCGTGCGGAAGGTCTCCCCCCCGACGTCGCTGTGCGAAAATCCGCCCGTGTCTGTCACCATGCCGAGCATCAAAAAGTTGGCGATCTCTTTTTCGATTTTGACGCCGAGGGCCGAAATAAGCTCCGCAACGTTCTCCGCATTGCTCGCACGCTCGCGCACGAAGTTATACTTTGCGTAGCGGGTGTTGGAGATGTGGTGGTCGATGTTGACGGTCGTCTTTCTCTTTGCCCCCGCGCGGTAGGTCTGCTCCAAAAGGCCGAGACGCCCTTCGCTGCTCGTATCGACGGTGATGTATAGCTCGGCGTCCAGAGAGGGCCTTCTTTTGATCTCCCGCACGGCGGGAAGGTAGGAAAATTTCTCGGGGATCTCCCCCTCGTTTACGACCTCTGTTTTGAGGCCGCATAAAGAAAGAGCGCGGCCGAGTGCCATGCCGCAGCCGACGGTGTCGCCGTCGGGCCGCATGTGCGTAAAGATGACCGCGCTTTTTTTCGTTTTGAGAAGTCCTGCGATTTCTTCGATGCTGTTCATTGGTCGTCCTTGTGTAGATCGGAGAAGAGCTTGTCCATCTTCGCGCCGTATTCGAAGCTCTCGTCCGGCAAAAAGGTGAGTTCGGGCACGGTGCGAAGGCGCATGACGCTTGCAAGCTGCTTTCTCACGAAACCCGCGTTTTCTCTTATCAGGGAGAAGGTCTCTTTGTTCTTCTCGGGGGTGCCGCCGAATACGCTCAGGTACACCTTCGCGGTCTTGAGGTCGGGGGAGACGATGACCTCCGTCACGCTGACGATCCCCGAGATGCGGGGGTCCCGATCCTTCAGAGGTCCCGATAAAATGGCGGAGATCTCCTTCCTCAGTTCGCTGTCCAGCCGCTCGGTGCGCCGTGTCACGCCTTGACCTCCTCGATGAGGTAACATTCGATGAAGTCGCCGATACGCACTTCGTTGAAGCCCTCGATCGCGCAGCCGCATTCGAGGCCCGCGGCGATCTCCTTCACCTCATCCTTGTAGTGTTTCAAGGTCTTTGCGTTGCCCTCGACGATCATGATATTGTCGCGGTAGATGCGGAGCTTCCCGCCGCGGATGAGCCTTCCCTCCACGACGAGGCATCCTGCGACGGTGCCCACGCCCGAGACCTGGAAGGTCTGGCGGACTTCCGCCTTGCCGATGAGCGTCTCCTTGTATTTGGGGGCGAGCATGCCCTTGAGCATGGCCTCCATTTCGTCGAGAAGTTCGTAGATGATGCGATACATCCTCACTTCCACATGGCTGCGCTCCGCGAGCGTCTTTGCCTTGGCGTCGGGACGCACGTTGAAGCCGATGACGAGTGCCCCCGAAGAGTCCGCGAGGGAGACGTCGCTCTCGGTGATCGCGCCCGCCGCCGCACGGATGACGTTGACTTTGACTTCCTCGTTGTCCAGCTTTTCGAGGGAGGCGCGGACGGCCTCGACGGAGCCTTGCACGTCCGCCTTGATGATGACGTTGAGGTGCTTTAAGTTCCCGCTCTCGATGTCCTTGAACATCTCCTCGAAGGACTTCTTCCCCGAAGATTGCAGGTCGAGGGACTGACGCTGTTTGTCCTTGCGCTCCTCCTGCACCTTCTTCATGAGGGAGGCCTCGACGGCGAAGATGGCGTCGCCCGCATTCGGGACGTCCTCAAGGCCCAGGACGGAGACGGCGGTGGAAGGCCCTGCCTCCTTGACCGTCCTGCCCTGATCGTCGATCATGGCGCGGACGCGGCCCATCGTCGTGCCCGAGATGAGGTTGTCGCCCGTGCGGAGGGTACCGTTCTGCACGAGGACGCTCGCCATCGGCCCCTTGCCCTTGTCGAGCTTGGCCTCGATGACGACGCCCTTTGCACGGCGGTCGGGATTGGCGCGAAGCTCCTGCATCTCTGCCTGAAGATAGATGCTCTCCAAAAGCTCGTCGATGCCCTCCCCCGTCTTTGCGGAGACGGGAACGACGATGACGTCGCCGCCCCATTCCTCGGGGACGAGGTCATAATTCATCAGCCCTTGCTTCACCTTATCGGGGGAGACGTTGGGCTTATCCATCTTGTTCATGGCGACGATGATGGGGACCCCTGCCGCCTTGGCATGGTCGATCGCCTCCACCGTCTGGGGCATGATGCCGTCGTCCGCCGCAACGACGAGGACGACGATGTCCGTCACCTTCGCGCCCCTTGCGCGCATGGCGGTGAATGCCGCATGGCCGGGGGTATCGATGAAGGTGATCTTCCTGTCCCCGGGAAGGGAGACGGTGTAGGCACCGATGCTCTGCGTGATGCCGCCCGCCTCGCCGGCGGTGACGTTGGTACTTCTTATCTTATCGAGAAGGGAGGTCTTGCCGTGATCGACATGCCCCATGACGGTGACGACGGGAGCGCGTACGACGAGGTTCTCCCCTTCGTCCGCCCCGTGTTCCTCGATGAGGGTCTCCTCCGCGGTCTTTTCCGGCCTGTATTCGAGGTCGATACCAAGCTCGAGGGCGATGAACGCGGCATTGTCGTAGTCCACCGATTCGTTCACCGTCTTCATGACGCCCTCCTTGAAGAGGCGTTTGGTGATCTCGACGGCGGAGATGCCGAGCTTTTCGGAGAGGACCTTGATGGGAATATCCCGGCTCGTGACGACGGCATGGTCAATTTTGACGGTCTGCGTCTCCTTCCTCACCTTCTTGCCGAAGCGGGCCTTCCTGTATCCGCTCTCCTTGTCGAAGTCGCCGATGCTCGCCCCCTGCTGACGCTGGAGGGCGCGCTTGTTGGCGGGGCCGCGCGATTTTTCGACATACGACGATTTATCGAACTTTTTCTGCGGTTCTCTCCGCTGGGGACCCGTCGGAATGGGAACGGGCGCGGGACGCACCCCGCCCATGGGACGCTGGCCCATGCCGGGACGTGCGGGCGGCTGTGTCCTCGGGACAAAGGTGGGCCTTCCCGCCGCTGTTCCCGGACGGACGGGAGGCGTATAGGTCGCCCGCGCGCCCTGCTTTTGGTCGGGGCGGAAGGTCCTCTGCCCTGCGGGCGTTGCAGTAGCCGTTCCGCCCTGCGGACGGCGAGGCCGCAGGACCTGTGCGGATCCGGCGGGCGTCTGGGGAGCAGGCTTTGCGGCGGGCTTTGCGGGAGCTTCCCCGGAAGGCGCCTTTGCCTTCGGCTCCTCCTTCTTTGCCGCCGCCTGTTCGCGCTCCTCTTCGGCGCGCTTTTCCTCTTCGGCCTTTTGCCTGGCCTCCGCCTCCTCGCGGGCCTTTCTTGCCGCCTCCTCGGCGAGACGCTCCTCCTCTTCCCTCTTTGCGGCCTCTTCGGCGCGGCGTTTTGCCTCGGCGGCCTCTACCGCCGCGAGCTTTTTGAGGAGTTCGGAGAGCTTCTTCTCGCTCTTCGAGAGCGTCTCCTTGAGGGAAGCGGTCGCCTCGTCCGTCTTGAGTACGGCCAATTTTTCGATGTTTTCGTATGCCATGCATTCCTCCGTTTGAACGGAATCGTTATTCTTTGATGTCCTGCAAGATCGCGCCTGCGAGATGTTCCTCCCGCACGGCGGCAAGTTTGCAAAATGCCTTGCCCGTGAGAGAGGCGAGATCCTCCACTTCTATGAGCGGGCAGGAAAACCGCTCTGAAAGGGAGGCGATCTCTTTTTTGGTATTCATCGAGGCGGCGCGGTCGGCAACGAGGAGGAATACCCTCCCCCGCTCCGCTTTTGCCGCGTTCACCCCGAGGGTGAGTTTGCCCGCACGGCGGGCAAAGCCCAAATAACTTTTAATTTTTTGCGCCAAGGAATTCCTCCTCGAGGCGGGCATAGACCTCCTCGGGAACGGGCACGGAGAAAACCTTTGCGAGCGGTTTCCTCTTTGCGAGGAGCCTGATGCACGCCTCCGTCTTGCAGACGTATGCCCCGCGCCCCGCGAGCCTTCCCGAAAAGTCGAGCATAACCTCCCCTTCCGGCGTTCTCACGATGCGCAGAAGCTCCCTCTTTTCCATCTCCTTGCGGCAAGCGACGCATGTCCGCATGGGGATCTTGCCCTTCGCCGTCATTTATTCCTCCCCACCCTCTTCGGGAAGGGTCGCAAGGTCCATCTTCTCCGCCGCCGATTCGCTCTTGACGTCGATCTTCCAGCCCGTAAGACGGGCGGCGAGGCGGGCGTTCTGTCCGTCTCTTCCGATCGCGAGGGAGAGCTTTTCGTCGGGGACGACTGCGACCGCGGACCGCTCCCCCGTCTGCGTCACGGAGAGGACAGCCGCGGGGGCCAAGGCCTTCGCGATGAATTCGAGAGGATTTTCGCTCCACGGGATGATGTCGATCTTCTCGCCGCCAAGCTCATCGACGATGGCGTTGACGCGCGCGCCCTTGTTGCCGACGCATGCGCCCACGGGATCCACGCGGGGATCCATGGTGGCGATCGCCATCTTGGTGCGGTGCCCCGGTTCACGGGAGACGGACTTGATGACGACCGTCCCCGCCTTTATCTCGGGCACTTCCTCTTCGAAGAGGCGTTTGACGAGGCCGGGGGCCGCGCGGGAAACGAGGACCTGCGCGTTCTTTCCGCCGCTCTTCACCTTCTTCACATACACTTTGAGCTTCTCGCCCGTGACATAGCGTTCGCCGCGCACCTTGTCCTGCGGGAGCATGATGCCCTCGACCTGACCCTTGCCGAGTTCGATGTAGACGTTGGCGGCCTCCACCTTGCGTACAAGGCCCGTCATGAGTTCGCCCTCTTTATCCGAGAACTCGGAGAGGGTGTTGTCGCGCTCCGTCTCGTGGATCTTCTGCAAAATGACCTGCTTTGCGGTCTGGGCGGCGATACGCGAGAAGTCCTTGGGGACAAATTCCTCCGAAAGGACATCCCCCACCTTTGCCGTCTTTTTGATCGCGAGCGCGTCCTCGAGCATGATCTCCCCGTCGGCGATCTCCTCGTCGGTATCCTCGACGACGGTGCGCACGAGGAAGAAACGGATCGTACTCTTCTCGGGGTTTAACCGCACTTCGACATTGGCCGTCTCGCCGAACATCTGCTTCTTGTAGGCGGAAGCGAGGGCACTCGAGAGGGCGTTTATAAACACCTCCTCGCCGATCCCGCGTTCATGCTCCAAGTCGGCAAGAGCCGCAAAGAAATCCTTGTTGACCATAACCTTTCTCCCAAATGTTTTTGTTGTGATGTTATTTTGTGAGCCTGCCGCCATGCGAAGAGCCATGAAACGGCGGGCAAAAATCTCTATACTTCTATCAAAAGACAGACCTTCGAACACTTTTCGAAGGGAATGGAGACCGTACCCTCCTCCGTCTTAAGAAGGACGTTGCCCTCTTCAAAGGCGGAAAGTTCCCCTTCGAAATACTTCTTCCCCTCAAAGGGGGCATAGAGATGCACTTCCACCTTCTCGCCGATGTGGCGGGCAAAGTCGCGCTCCGTCCTGAACGGGCGGTCCAGCCCCGGGGAGGAGCAGTTGAGGGTGTAGGCCGCCCCGAAGGTGGGATCCAGCTCGTCGAGGGGACCGTCCACGGCATGGTGGAAGGCCTCGCAGGTCACAAGATCCATGCCGCCCTCCTTGTCGATAAAGAGGGTGAGCGCGCGGCGGCGCATATCCCATGCGGCGTCCACGATCTCCACGCCCGTATCCTTTGCGATGGGTGCGAGATAGGCTATGATCTCGGAAATGGGTTTGACTTTCACCTTATTGCTCCTTCGGAAACAGGGCAGTCCCTTACAAAAGAATTGAGAGCGGCGACCCGCTCTCAATCTCTTTTCATCGATCAAGTAATCTTATTTTAACATATCTTACAGGCAAATGCAAGCGTTTACACGCAATTTCGGAAAAATTTGTAAGAAATTCGATCATCTCGGGAGGCCGCCCTTTTCCCGCACAAGCTCGATGAAGATCTTCGCCGTGACGAAGGCGTCGTCGTACGCCCTGTGGTGGTTGAAGGTGAAGCCGAAGTGATCCGCGACGGTGTTGAGTTTGTAATTGGAAAGGCGCAGCATCTGCTGGGCAAAGGTGACGGTGTCGATCTGGCGGTGGTCGAAGAGGAACCCCTCCTTTTCGCCGTAATAGCGGATGAAGCGGCAGTCGAACTGCACGTTGTGGCCGACAAGCGTACAGCCCGCAGTGAACTTGTAGAAATCGGCGAGGACGTCGGCGACAGTGGGCGCGCCGACGAGCATTTCATCTTTGATGCCCGTGAGCGAAATAATTTCCTGCGAGAGCTTGACGGGGCAGGCGACGAAGGTGGAGAATTTCTCCGTGATGACGCCCCCCTCGATCTTGACCGCGCCCACCTCGATGATGTGGTCCATCGCGCTGCCGGGGGTATTGTTGAGGCCGGTCGTCTCGAGGTCGAACACGACGAATTTGCCCTCTTTAAGATCTTGGGGGAGGGGCGTCGTGCCGAAGAGATCCGCCTGCACGAGGTCGGAGGCGGGGGCGGGAAAGACCGTCCTGTATCTTGCGGGAACGGGACGGGAGGGACGCTCCATCGGCACAAACCCTTCGGGCGGGGTGCCGAGGTCGATGGCCTTTGCTCGGAAGGAGAGGCTCCCGTTGAAGAGTTCGTTGTCCCCCGAAAGGACGACGCTCGTCCCCTCGGAGATCGCCCGCACCTTCTCGATCACGGCCTTGCGGGGGAAGTAGCGGGCGCGCAGCGTCCCCGTTGCATCGGCGACGGTCAACGAAAAATAGGGCTTGCCGCTCTTCGACTGCCGCTCCTCGATGTAGCCGATCGTCCCGCAGACGCTGACATTTTGCACCTCCTTCTCGAGGTCGGCGATGTAGATGGCGTGCGAGACTTCCGCACCGTCGATCGGGGAGAAGTTGCAGATCTCGAAAAAGCGGGGCGCAGCGATGTATTCTTCGGGGGGCGGTGCGTCCCCTTCGATCTCGCCGCCGATCTTCTGCACGGGGCGAAGTTCCCCCGTCCAATAGCCGCAGAAGGATCTGTTGAGCCGGGCGGAGACGGCGTCCACGATGCCGTCCTCCTTCCCCTTGGCGCGTTCGATCTCGCTCACGCCGATGAAGAACCTTCCCCCGCTCTTGTCCAGAGAGACGGAGATGTCCCCGGGGGAGACGAAGGCGGCGAAGGCGGGGAATTTTTCCCCGAGCATATCCGCGATCGCACGGCGAACGCCCTCCTCGTCGGGGACGGACTTGACGACGCGCGCGGTCGCGTTCAGCCCGCTGCTATAGCGGCGGGAGACCTCGCTCGCATAGCGGACGTCCTCCTGCGTATAATTCGTATCGGTGACGAGGTGAAAGACGGCCTCGCCCCCTTCCACCACGATCTTTCTGAGGACGGCGCGGGAAAGCCCCTCCGCCTTCCTGATCTCTTCAAGATATTCGATGCTCTTCGATGACATATCCGTTCCGTAAAAATTATCGCTTGTTGATTATTTGAGAAGCTGCTCGAGACGGTCGAAAAACACGCCCTCGGCCAGATCTTTTTGTACGCGGAAGTTCTCCTTCCCCCGTTCGAAGATGACGCAGTACTCTCTTCCGCCCGCGATGCCGAGGTCGCACTCTTTCGCCTCGCCGGGGCCGTTGACGACGCACCCCATCACGGCGACTTTGAGCGGCTTTCTGACGCCCTCCACCCGCCTCTGCACGCGGGAGGAAAGCCCCATGCAGTCGTATTCGCACCGACCGCAGGTCGGGCAGGAGACCACTTCGACAAAGTCCTTTTCCAGCCCGCAGGCACGGAGGATGCCGTGTGCGGCCCGGACCTCCTCGACGGGATCGGCGGAGAGGGAGACGCGGATGGTGTCGCCGATGCCCGCGAGAAGAAGGGCACCGATCCCGACGCTTCCCTTGATCAGCCCGGCCTCTCCCCCGCCCGCCTCG
Organism: uncultured Clostridia bacterium; assembly: GCA_947629675.1. Classification (GTDB taxonomy): domain Bacteria; phylum Bacillota; class Clostridia; order Christensenellales; family Borkfalkiaceae; genus Gallimonas. The sequence goes on along the minus strand of CANREM010000003.1, from coordinate 2,978 downwards.
GTGACCCCCACGTGCAGCGGATATGAGGTCCTGCCCGCGAGCATGGTATAGGCCTTTACCGTCAAAGGGACATCGGAGGCCTTCACCGAGAGGACGATATTTTGCACGCCGAACTTCTCGAAGAGGGCAGCCTCATGCAGGGCACTCTCGACGAGAGCTTCCGCACTTCTGCCGTACTTTTGCAGGAAATCGGGCGCGATGCTCCCCGTGTTTGCCCCCACGCGGACGGGAATGTGATGGGCGCGAAGGGCGTCGGCGACGAGGGAAATTTCCCTCTCCCCGCCGATGTTGCCGGGGTTTACCCGCAGTTTGTCCGCCCCCGCCTCTGCGGAAAGGACGGCAAGGCGCGGAGAAAAGTGGATGTCGGCGACGAGCGGGATATGGATGCGTTCTTTGATCTTCGCGATGGCCCTCGCGTCCTCTTCGTCTGAAACGGCGACGCGCACGATGTCGCACCCCGCCTCTTCGAGGCGAAGGATGGAGGTGACGCTTCTTTCCACCTCGCTCGTCTTTTCCGTCGTCATGCTCTGGACGGCGATCTTTCCCCCGCCCAGCTCCACGCCGCCGACACATAGCTTTCTCTTCGGCATCACTTGCCCTCTTTTTCCTTTTTCTCGATCATGCTCTGAAGTTCCGCCATGAAGGAGGAGATGTCCTTGAAGGAGCGGTAGACGGAGGCATAGCGCACATAGGCGACCTCGTCGAGCTGTTTCAGCCCGTCCATGACCATCTCGCCGATCTGCTTGGAGGAGATCTCCTGATCCATGGAGTTATACACCTTCTTGGTGATGTCGTCCACGAGGGCGTCGATCTTCTCGACGGGCACCGGCCGCTTTTCGCAGGATTTGATGATGCCGCGGCGGATCTTCGTCATGTCGTAAGCCTGACGCGTCCCGTCGTTTTTGACGACGAGAATGGGCGCGACTTCGATGGTCTCGTAAGTCGTGAACCTTCTCCCGCAGCCGATACATTCCCTTCTGCGTCTTATCGATCTGTCGTCGTCGGCAGAACGGGAATCGATGACTTTGCTCTCCGTGCAGTTACAATAAAGGCAGCGCATAATTTTCCCCTATCTTTTGTCTTTTGCTGTATTATACCACAATATATGCCGTTTGTAAAGGATTTTATGAAAATGTTGACACCCCCTCTTTTGTATGTTAATATATTGGGGCAGGGGAAAATCACGATGGAAAAAGGCAAAACGGGAAAGAGGCGGGGCGTACTCATCGCAAAGATCGTCTTTCTGACGCTCTTTCTTTTAGAGTGCGTCTTTTTGTGTGTGCAGTCCCTCCTCCCCGCGAAACTTTCCTCCGCGCAGAGCGGGACGGTGGGAAACGTCGTAGACGACGTGATGACATCGCTCGGCGGCGCGGAGGAAAAGGATGTTCCCCCGAAACAAATCACCGCCCTCTGCGGCGAAGAGGAGGAACACGCTGCTTTGCTGCTCGGAGAGAGCGCGACGCTCGGGCTGCGCTTTTCGCCCGAGAATACCTCCGTGGGTTACCGGAATGCCGTATGGCACACGGAGGATGAGAGCGTAGCATATATCCGCGGGGGCAAGATCTATGCCGTCGGGCTTGGGGAGACGGTCGTCTCGGCGCGGCTCGAAAAGAGCGGACAGGAAGATCGCTTCACCCTCACCGTCAGGGAGGCGGTCCCGGAGAGGCTGACCCTTTCCATCGGGGGAGGGAATACGCTCGAGGAGGGCGAGAGCGCGGTCCTTATCGCAGAGTTTTCGCCCGCGGGCGATTTTACCGTAAAATTTTCGAGCAGCGACTCCTCCGTAGCGACCGTCGACGAACAGGGCGTCGTGCATGCCTTGACGGCGGGCGAGGCCACCATGTCCGCGATCTATACCTCAGAAACGCTGATAGAAGGCGATCACGTCACCTTGAAAGATGAGATCTCGCTGACCGTAAAGACCCTCGGCGAAGGGGAAATCCTGCCCGAGGGCCTTGTCCTCTCCCTTCCCCTCCGTGCGGCAAACGAAACGCTTCATACGGGCGATAATGGGAAATTTCTGACCGTTCTTTCCCCCGCGGATTGCACCAAGCGGACGGTGCGCTTTTTGAGTTCCTGCCCCGAAGTTCTCGCCGTCGATGCGGAGAGCGGGGAATATACCGCCATCAAAAAGGGGCGCGCCGTCGTTTCTGCCTATGCCTTCGGGGACGTCGCTTCCTCGATGGAAGTGGAAGTTACGAACGTCTCCCTCGGGGCGGAGCTTCGCGCAAAGGGTCTCACCCTTTCGGGCGGGGTTTATGCTCTCACCGTGACGGCGGGGAGGGAATTTCCCCTCAAGGTGCTTGCGGAGCCGGAGGAATTTTATGTGAAATACACCTCCGACCGGCCGGACGCAGTCACGGTGACGGATGCGGGCACCCTTCTCCCCTCCCGCGCCGCGGAGGAAGTGTGCATCACGGTGACCGTCTCGGACGACCCCGATTTTTCGGAGGACGGCGGAGCTTTGACGGAGAGCATCACCCTTCTTCTGAAGGTGCAGCGGCAGCGTTACAGTGACGGCGTGAGCGGGTTCGGCCGCCTCATCCGCAAGCTCTTCGGGCACTTCGGCGCGTTTTTGCTCCTCGGCATTCTCGCGGCGGGCGTCGCGATCTCCTTCGACAGGGGAAGTTGGAAGCGGCGGCTCCTCTTTGTCATCATCTTCCTTCTCGTCGGGTTTGCCTTTGCGGGGATCACGGAGATCTTGCAACTGCCCATCTTCACGGCGGGAAGGGGCGCGTCCATGCGCGACGTCGGCATCGATTTTTGCGGCTATGCCCCCGCCTTCCTCATCGTCTACGGTGTGTTTTTGCTCGTGAAATTGATCATATCGCGCAAAAAAAAGAGGCCCTGAAAAGGCCCCGATAAACGATGATCCCCCGAGATGATCCCGGGGGATCTTTGTTGTATAAAGAAAACCCCCGGATAGTCCGGGGGTTCATAGAAGGCTTTGCCGATAAGGATGACAAAGGAACTCCGTT
>CANREM010000002.1 GCA_947629675.1 uncultured Clostridia bacterium | reverse complement strand
ATGAACGCCCTGCCCGAGAGGCCGAAGCGGCGGAAGATCCTATCCATGATGAAGGCGATACGCGCCATGTAGCCCGAGTCCTCCAAAATGGAGAAGAACATGAAGAGGACGAGGATCTGAGGGATGAAGCTGAGGACCGCCGAAAGACCTTCCCACACGCCGCTCACGATGAGGCCGCCCACCCAGGCGGGGGCATGCGCACAGGCTGCCTCCAGCCCCGTGCCGACAAGGCCGGTGAGCCAGCCCATGACGTTCTGCAACATGACGCCCGGGGAGAAGATCGCGCCGTCATAGAAACAGGCGAGAAGCTGCACCCCGACGTTCTCGGGATCGAGGCCGAGTTCTTCGAGGGTGGGAAGCGGTTTCCCCGCGAGGTTCGCTATGCCGTTTATGTAGAAGAGATCCTCGGCAAACGTCAGATGGAAGATGGCGAAGAGGATGACGATGAAGATGGGGATCCCCCATATCTTATGCGTCAGGATCTTGTCCGCCCTGTCCGAACGGGAAAGTTTTTCGCCCGCGCCGTTCTTTTTCTTATAGGCGGAGGAATAATTGGCGGCGATGTATTTGTATCTCGCATCCGCGACGACGGCCTCGAGGTCGCTGCCGAAGGTGTCGTCCTCGAAGGTGGCTTTGAATTCGTCCACCATCGTGACGAGTTCGGGGTGCATCTTCACTTCGATCTCGTCCATCTCGGCGAGCTTGACGGCGTGGAAGAGCGGGGCGTCCACCTTCGCGCCCTTGAGGGCGATGGTGACATCGCGGACGAGGTGGGCAAGGGGCGAATCGTGCAGAACGCTCACCCCGCTGCGGGGCTGCTTTGCGGCGGAAATTGCCCTGTCCATCAGCTCTTTGATCCCCGTCGAACGGAGGGCGGAGATGGCGACGACGGGCACGCCGATCTTCTTTTCGAGTTCCTTCGCGTCGAGTTCGTCCCCGCTCCGCTCGACGGTGTCCATCATGTTGAGGGCGATGACGACGGGGACATCGATCTCCATGAGCTGGGTGGTGAGGTAGAGGTTGCGCTCCAGATTGGTCGCGTCCACGATGTTGATGACGCAGTCGGGCTTTTCATCCAGAATAAAGTTGCGGGAGATGACCTCCTCGGGGGTGTAGGGAGAGAGCGAATAGATGCCGGGAAGATCGACGATCTTGACAGGCTCCTCTCCCCGCTTATACGTCCCCTCGCGCTTATCCACCGTGACGCCCGGCCAGTTGCCGACGTACGCCGTGGAACCCGTGAGGAGGTTGAAGAGCGTCGTTTTTCCGCAGTTGGGGTTGCCCGCCAAGGCGAATTTCATCATTTTTTCACCTCCATCGTGACAAGTTCGGCCTCCGTCTTACGGAGAGTAAGTTCATATCCGCGGATGGTGACTTCCATCGGATCGCCGAGGGGTGCCTTTTTGCGGAGCAAAACTTCCGCGCCGGGCGTGACGCCCATGTCAAAGAGCCTTCTTCTCAGTCTCCCTTCGCCCGAGACGGTCTTGACGACCCCCTTCTCGCCGATGGAAAACTCGGAAAGCAGTTTTTGCTTTGCCATGTGATTTTTGTATACCTCCAAAATACTTTTACAAGATTGAATTAAAGGGTGCGATCGCGGACATGGATGCCGCGTTTTGCGTCAAGCGGTACGGGCAACGCCCCACCCCCCTACCCCCCTCCCACGGAGGGGGCATGGCTCGCGTCCTCCCACGGAGGGGGCGAGTGGACTGCGTATAGGGGGATTCTTCGAAGAGTTGCTCGCGTGAACTTCGTAGAGGCGTTTCGGCTCAGAATGACGCGGGTGTCGATTGGAAACCAACCCTCATCAGTCACCTGCGGTGACAGCTTCTCCCTTGGAAAGGGGGAAGCCTTGCGGACTTCGTATAGGGGGATCCTTCGAAGAGTTGCTCGCGCGAACTTCGTAGAGCCGTTTCGGCTCAGAATGACGCAAACTATGCCACATAGATGTGGGAGGCGACGTTGCGGTCGAGGGCGAGGCGGCCCTCCTTGACGCGGCAGACGGTGCTTCCCCCGCTCGCGGAGAGGACGGTGACGCTTCCCCCTTCGAGGACGCCCAAATTGGAGAGATGTTTCTTCGTCTTGTCATCGAGGGAAATTTTGACGATCCTGACTTCCTGCCCCAAGGGCGCAAGGATGAGCGGCATGTTTTACTCCTTTCGTTCGCCCGACCCCGCAGGGTTCGCAATGGCGAACTCGTCTCCATAAATTTTGTTCGCCATTGCTAACTCGCTTCCGAAAAAGGAGTTCGCATTTGCGAACTACATGATAGATTTTATCATGGAAGAGGCGGACTGTCAACTGTTTTGCGGCATTTTTTGAAAAATTTTTTGCAAAAAAAATGAGGCGTTGCGTCTCATGAGGGGGTCTCCGCCGCCGCGCCGCCCGAGGGGCGGCGCGGCGGCGAGATGAGGACGGGGATTGCGCAGAAAACGGAGGGGCATAAAATAAGGGGATGCTTCAACTACGTTCAGCATGACGGATCAAGAATGGTGTGCCTTTTATCAAAGTCATGGTTTTCATCCTCGGGATCCTTCGACTTCGGCTTCGCCTTCGCTCAGGATGACGCGACGGGCGGGGCAGGATGACGCGGTGACCAACCCCCATCAGTCACGCAGAGCGTGACAGCTTCCCCCTTTTGGAAGGGGGAAGCCTTTCCTTATTATAATTATCAGAGATTTTCTGCCTCTTCGAGCCAGAGGGAGGGGGAAGCGTCGGAGGGCATGCGGAGATCCGAACGGGGCGAGAGGGAGACGGAGCCGACCTTCACGCCGTCGGGCACGCAATTCCTTTTGAACTGCTGCGCAAAGAACCGCCTGTAAAATGCGACGAGCCACTTCTTCAAAACTTCGCGGGGATACTTTTCCCCAAAGGCGCGCTCGGCGAGATATAAGGTCTTGGCGGGGCCGTCGCCGCGGCGCAGAAGTGCATAGAGATAAAAGTCATTCAGCTCGTAAGGGCCGATGATGTCCTCCGTCTTCTGGGCGATGTTCCCTCCTTCGTCGGGCGGGAGAAGTTCGGGGGAGATCTCGGTCGAAAGGACACTTTTAAGAACGATCTCCGCCCTGCCGCCCTGCCGCTTTGCCTCGGCGAGGACGAGGTGACGCACAAGCGTCTTGGGGACGGAACTGTTCACTGCATACATGCTCATGTGGTCGCCGTTATAGGTACACCAGCCGAGGGCGAGTTCAGAAAGGTCCCCCGTGCCGACGACGAGGCCGTTTTCCTCGTTGGCGACGTCCATGAGGATCATCGTGCGGTAGCGGGCCTGCGCGTTCTCGTAGGCACCGCCGAAATCTTCTACGTCGTGCCCGATGTCCTTGAAGTGGCGGGTGACGGTCTGTGAGATGGGAATGGTGCGGGAGGTGACGCCGAGGGCCTGCATGAGGGCGGTGGCGTTGTTCTTCGTCTTGAGGCTCGTGCCGAAGCCGGGCATGGAGATCGCGAGGATATCCTCGCGCTGTTTTTTGAGGAGATCGAAGGCGCGGCAAGTGACGAGGAGGGCGAGGGTGGAATCGAGGCCGCCCGAAATTCCGAGTACCGCACTTCGGACATGGGTATGGGCAATGCGGCGGGCGAGGGCGTGCGCCTGCATATCGAGAATGCTTTGGGCGCGGAGGAAAAGCTCCCCTTCCTCATGCGGAACGAAGGGCGTCGGGTCCACTTTGCGGAGGGTGAGGTCTGCGTCCGAGAGGAAATTCGCGGGGCATTGGACGTACTCCTCCTGCGCGCTCGCGAGCGGACCGTCGCAGTTGCGGTAGGAAGTCTTGCGGCGGCGTTCGTTCAAAAGGAAGCCGACGTCGATCTCCCCTTCGCACACCTCCCCCGAGAAGGGAGCGGATTCCGCAAGGCACGCGCCGTTTTCGTAGATCATGCTGTTCCCCGCAAAGACCATATCCGAGACGCTCTCCCCCTCTCCCGCACCGCAATAGACATAGGCGCAAAGGTTCTTGCCCGAGTGCGCCGCGATGAGGGTATGGCGGTAGTCGCGCTTGCCCACGAGTTCGTTGGAGGCGGAAAGGTTAACGATGACGCTCGCACCGTGCTTGCAGTGCGAGATCGAGGGAGAGGTGGGGACCCAGAGGTCCTCGCACAGCTCACAGCCGATCTTGACTTCGGGGTGCTTTTCGTCATAGATGAGAACGTTCGGGGATATGGACGCCCAAGCATGTTCCCAAAGGCGGACGGCCCCTGCCCCCAAAAACTCTCTTCCGCTCGAGAAGTGGCGAAGCTCGTAGAATTCGTTGTGGTTGGGGAAGTAACTCTTCGCAACGAGGGCGCGGACTTTGCCGTCGTGGACTGCCGCGGCGCAGTTGTAGAGTTTGTCCTCGTAGGCGATCGGGAGGCCTACGAACACGAGCATGGTATGCCCCTTCGTACTCTCGGCGACAACTTTGAGGGCATCGAGACAGCCCTGAAGGAGCGTCTTTTGCAGGAAGAGGTCGCCGCAGGTGTAGCCGGAGAGGGAGAGTTCGGGAAAGACCAAAAGCTCCGTTCCCTTCTCCGCCTGCGATGCGATGATCTCGACGATCTTTTTGGCGTTGTAGGCGGGATCGGCTACCTTCAGATCGGGACTTGCCGCCGCCGCTTTCAAAAATAAATGTTTCATGATGATGTTGTTTAGGTGATGGATGACGCCCCACCCCCTACCCCCGCTCCCACGGAGGGGGCAAGTGGACTTCGTATGGGGGGATGCTTCGACAAGCTCAGCATGACGCGGTTTGACCCACGGACTTCGTATGGGGGGATGCTTCGGGGAATTTCTCGCGAGAACTGCGTATTGTCTTTATCGGCTACTTCGGGGCTTTGCCCCTCGTGCCGCGCTTAGTAGACAATAGTGCGCGCGGGGCAGCATGACGCGGGGAACACCCCTTCCGTCACGGCGAAGCCGTGACACCCTTCTCACGCGGGTAGTGCCCCGCGTTACTTCGCCTTCGGCTCGTGCCGCCCTTCGACGACGATCAGAACGCGCGGGCGGGGCGGTCAGCGTTTGCGCGGGCGTATGCGCAAACGTCAAGAAAATTTTGCGTCAAAGATTATCAATCTTTGACCAGAAATGCAAAATTTTCCCTCAAGGGGTGGGCAAGGATACCGTTAAAACGCGTAGAAGCAAGCAAGACAAGGAGTGCGAGGCTTTTCGCAGCCCGCGTACAAGTGGACTTCGTATAAGGGGATTCTCTCGGCTCTACGAGCCTCGGAATGACAGGTGCACTGCGGGGTCCCGGAATGACAGGTGCACTGCGGGGTCCCGGAATGACGCGGTTACCCGACGAAGTATTGCGTAGCTTATACGCGTTTCGCTTACTCTTCCGACCCAGCTACTTCGTCAACGGGGGCACCCTTTGCGGCAAGCCTTATCTTTTCTATCAGCTCTGCCATGAGTTCGGGGTTGTCCTTGAGGAATTGCCGCATCTTGTCGCGGCCGTTGGCGAGCTTGTTGTCGTTATAGCTGAACCAAGCACCGCTCTTTTTGATGATGTCGTACTGCACGCCAAGGTCGATGACGCAACCCTCCTGCGAGACGCCTTCGCCGTACATGATGTCGAACTCCGCCTGACGGAAGGGCGGTGCGAGCTTGTTCTTGACGACCTTCGCCCGCGTGCGGTTGCCCGCCGCCCCCTCGGTGTCCTTGAGGATGTCCGTCTTGCGGATGTCGATGCGGATGGAGGCGTAAAACTTGAGGGCCTTGCCGCCGGGGGTGACTTCGGGATTGCCGAACATGACCCCCACCTTCTCGCGCAGCTGGTTGATGAAGATGACGCACGTCTTGGACTTGTTGACGATGGCGGTGAGCTTGCGCAGAGCCTGGCTCATGAGGCGGGCCTGAAGGCCGACATGATTGTCCCCCATGTCCCCCTCGATCTCTGCCTTGGGCGTGAGCGCGGCCACAGAGTCGATGACGATGATGTCCACCGCCGAGGAGCGGACGAGCGCGTCCACGATGTCGAGGGCCTGTTCGCCCGTGTCCGGCTGGGAGACATACAGTTCGTTGAGGTTCACGCCGAGTTTCTTGGCGTAGACGGGGTCGAGCGCGTGTTCCGCATCCACGAAGGCCGCGATGCCGCCCATCTTCTGCGCTTCGGCGACGGCATGAAGGGCGACCGTCGTCTTACCCGACGATTCGGGGCCGTAGATCTCGATCATCCTGCCGCGGGGGAAGCCCCCGATGCCGAGGGCGAGGTCGAGAGAGAGGCACCCCGAGGGGATGACCTCGATGTCGGTGTTGCCCGCATTCTCGCCGAGCTTCATGATGGAGCCCTTGCCGTATTGCTTCTCGATCTGGGCGAGGACGGCGTCTAACGCCTTGAGTTTGTCTTGGTTCATATGGTTTGCTCCTTTGATTTTTTCCTGAAAATGTTGTTTGTAAAAACTTTTATTTGATCTCGCGGTAAGCGAGATAAAGGGCGTAATTGATGGCGGTTTCGGTGATGGTCTCGCGGTTCCCCTTGAGAAGATACCGGTAGACGTTGACCCGTTCGCGGGTGCCGACTGCGATGTAGCAGAGGCCGACGGGATTGCCCTTTTCGTCGGGATCGGGGCCTGCAACGCCCGTCGTCGCGACGGCGAGATCGCAATTTCCCGTTGCAATCAGGCCCGCCGCCATCTCGTAGGCGGTTTCGTCGGAGACGGTGCCCTTTCCCGCGATCGTCTCCTCCGTGACGCCGAGCCGCTCCATTTTGGACTTGGCGTTGTAGGTATTCAATCCCTCGAAGTAGACCGCGCTCGCCCCGTGACAGCGCACGATCGCACGGGCGATGCCTCCGCCCGTGAAGCTCTCGGCGACGGAGAGGGTCATGCGGCGAAGCTTCAACGCCTCGATGAGCCGCTCCGCGACGGAGACGTCCTCCACCGCATAGGTGTAGTCTGAAAGCTCGGTCGCAAGGATGCGGGTCGCCTCGTCCGCCGTCATCTTGGGCGTATTTCTATCATAGATGAGTTCCACCGTCGCCGCACCGAACTTTTCGTTTGCGTGGACGGTGAGTTTGTCTTTTGCGACCTCGCGGGCCGCCGCGATCGCCGCACGGAGTTTTTCCTGCGGGGCGGAAACGGTACGAATGACCACCCTCTGATAGCTGTTCTTCCTCCGCGCATCGATACGGGGCACGACCCCGAGCCGCACTTCCTCCCCTCCGCGCTCCCCCGTGGGAAGGACGGCAAAGAGGCATCTGCCCGTCTCGACGATGTACTCCTCCTCGAAAGTTTTCTCTGCGACCGTCTCGGCCGCTTTGCGCGCGAAGGAGAAAAGGGGCGGGTCGCAGATGAGAAAGACGGCGTCCATGTCCAAAGAGAGGCGTGTGAGAGCTGTCCCCACCTCGGAGGGCGCGTCATAGGGTAGGACGGTCACTTCGTCTAAAAATACCCCGCCCGCAAGAAGGGCGTCCGTCACGGGGACAAAGTCCACCGAGCGGAGAGAATTGGAGCGATTGTAGAGAACGACTGCCGCGTATTTCACCGGGTCTCCTCTTTCTTGTCCGAAAGGACATGTCTGTTTTTCACGATGTAATTGATCCCCGAGACGACGGTCATCACGGCCGACAAAAAGAGCAGGATGACGCCGATGGCGGCGACGATCTGCCCGCCCTTTTTCGCGAGGAAGGGCATGCTCGAAAGGATGACGGCGAGGGATACGTCCTGCAAAACCGTCTTGATCTTGCCGAGTTTATCGGCGGCGAGGATGAGCTGTTTGCCCGCGGCGATCATGCGGAACCCGCTCACGATGAGTTCGCGTGCCAAAATGAGTGCGACGCAGACCCCCCCGACGATCAGCCCCCAGCCCGAAAGGAAGGAAACTTCAAATGCCGCGGGGCGGGTGAGGAGCAGGACGAGTGCGGTCGAGACGAGCACTTTATCCGCGATGGGGTCTAAAAATTTCCCCATATCCGTGACGAGGTTGCGGCTGCGCGCGATGTGCCCGTCCAAAGCGTCGGTGGAGGCCGCGACCACAAAGATGATCGCCGCGATGAGGAAATTGTACCCCTTGAGCGCGGGGACCTCGAGATAGAAAAAGAGGATAAAGAGCGGGATCATACAGATCCTTGTCAGCGTGATCTTGTTGGGTAAATTCATAGCTTTCTCCCTGAGGTGTCGATTACTTTCCACCTTCTTCGGGCATGGCATGTCCGAAGAGGTCGTACTCTGTCGTGCGGTCGATGCGGACATGGTACCTCTTCCCCTCTTCCGCCATCGAGGCCGTGAAATACACCGAGCCGTCTATCTCATAGGCTTGAAAATACGCCCTTCCCACAAAACAGCTCTTCTCGTAGTCGATGCCGTCGCAGACGACATCCAAGGTGTCTTTCAAATAGTTTGCAAGTTTTTTTGCGGAAATTTTCGCCTGCGCCTCGTAGAGTTCGCGCACCCACCGCTTTTTCGTGGAGGGATGGATCTGCCCCTTGAGCTTGTAGGCGGGGGTGTCCTTCTCCCGCGAATAGGCGAAAAAGCCGCAATTTTCGAACTGCGCCTCCTCGAGGAAGGCAAGGAGCGACCTGTGTTCCTCCTCCGTCTCGGTGGGAAAACCCGCGATGAAGGTGGTTCTCAGAGCGACGGAGGGGATCTCTCGGCGAAGTTTGGAAAGAAGCGTCCGGATCTCCTCCTTCCGGCTCCGCCTTCCCATGAGCCTTAAGATGCGGTCCTCGGAGTGCTGGAGAGGAATATCGAGGTACTTTATGACCTTGGGATTCTCCTTCACCTCGCGGATGAGGTCGTCCGAGATGACTTCCGGATAACAGTATAGCAGACGAATATGACAAATGTTGTCAAGTTCGGAAAGTTTTTTGATGAGTTCGACAAATTTATTTTCGCCGACATCCTCGCCGTAGCGGGTCGTGTCCTGCGCGACGAGGACGAGTTCGTCCGTCTCGCCGAGCGATTTTGCCTCTTCGAGAAGCTCCTCCATGGGATAGGAGACATACTTTCCCCTGATCTTCGGGATGAGGCAATAGGTGCATCGGTTGAAACAGCCGTCGGCGATCTTGAGATATTTGAGGTGGGGCATGGTCGAGACGAGCCGCTCCGGCCGCCTTCCGTCCCCCCTTCCGACGGCGTTCACCCTCCCCTCTCTATAGGAGCGTTCGAGGGCGGGAAAGAGTTCGGAGACATCCCTGACGCCCAAAAAGACATCCCCCTCCGTGAGGGCGGGGAAAAGCTCCCCGATGAATTTTTCGGGAAGGCAGCCCGTTACGACGATCTTCTCGAGGACGCCTTTTTCCCGAAGGCTGTTCGCCTCTAAAACTGCCGCAATGGATTCCTCCCGCGCGGCGGAAAGAAATGCACAGGTGTTGACGATGAGGATCTGCGCCTTTTGGATGTCGTCCGTGATGCGGCAGCCGTGCCGCTTGATCTCGCCGAGGAGGCGTTCGCCGTCCACGCGGTTCTTATCGCACCCGAGCGAGATCATGCCGAAAACCTTCTCCATCAATCGATGCTCCCGTACTTCGCTTCGAATTCTTCCTTGGTGAGGAGCACCGTGCGCGCCTTCGCCCCCTCAAATGCGGAGATGTAGCCCATCGCCTCCATCCATTCGATGATCTTGCCCGCGTGGTTGTAGCCGACGCCGCACTTTCTCTGGATGAGGGAAATGGAGGCCTGTCCCACCTTGATGACGGTGGCAAGGGCGCGGATGTACTGTTCGCTGATGTTCGCGCCGTCCCCGTCAAAGGAGCCTTGGCCGCCGCCCCCGCCTTCGCCGTCCTTGTCGATATACTCGGCGACGCTGTCGTCGAAGTATGCCTCGTTGTTCTCCTTGACGAAGTTGACGACGCGCTGTCTCTCGACGGGGCTTAAGAACGCGCCCTGCGCACGGCGGGCCTTGCCGCTCATCTTGATGAGCATGTCGCCGTTGCCGAGGAGGTTTTCCGCCCCGCCCTCGTCGAGCATGATGCGGGAGTTGAGTTCGGAATCCACGCTAAGAGATATGCGCGTGGGAAGGTTGGACTTGATGACGCCCGTGATGACGGTGGCGTCCGGCCGCTGGGTGGCGAGGACGAGGTGGATGCCCGCCGCACGCGCCTTTTGGGCGAGACGCTGGATGCGCTCTTCGATCTCCTTCTTTGCAACGAGCATGAGGTCGCCGAACTCGTCTACGACGATGACGATCTTGGGAAGCCTCTCCTCATCCCCCACGAGATTGGCATTGTACTCGTCGAGCTTGCTCACGGCGATCCCCGAACGGGTCTTTTCGTTGAAGAGGGTGTAGCGGCGTTCCATCTCCTTGATCGCCCAATTGAGGGCGGTGACCGCCCGCTGCGGCTGGGTGATGATCTCGTTGATCATGAGGTGGGGAAGCCCCTCGTAGATGGTGAACTCCGTCTGCTTGGGGTCGATGAGGATGAGGCGAAGCTCCTCGGGGGAATATTTATAGAGCATGCTGATGAGCATGGCGTGCATGGTGACGGATTTTCCCGAACCCGTCATGCCCGCGACGAGGATGTGCGTCATCTCGGTGATGTTGCCGCACACGCTGCGCCCCTCGATGTCCTTCCCGAGGGCAAAGGTGAGGGCGTCGGGCTTGGAGCGGTTGAACTCCTCCGACTGGATGATGGACTTCAGCCCCACCGTCGCGCGCTGGTCCTTGGGGACGGGCACCTCGATGGAGATGCCGCGCACCTCGGGATTGGGATACATGTTGACCCCGGAGACTTCGAGGTAGAGGGCGATCTCGTCCGCATAGCGCGTCATCATGCTGATCGTGCCGCTCTGCGGCATGGCGAGGTCGTACCGCGTGACGGACGGCCCTGCCTTGACGCCGATGATCTGCGTATCGATCTTATAGTTGCGAAGGGTGTCGAGGATGATGCCCGAAGTTCTGCCGATGATCTCGTTGGAAAGTTCCACCCTGTCGTCGTACGTCTTGAGAAGTTCGATGTCCGGACGCTTGTACTTCTTATAGACATGTTTTTTCTTGGGAGCGGGTGCGGGTTTTTCCTCAAGTCCGCGCGCTGCCCGCGTGGGAAGTTCCGCCTCCTTCTTCGGCTCTTCGGGCGACGTCTCGGGAAGGTCGTCGTCAAAGAGGTCCGCCGCGGACCTTGCGCGCTCTTCACCGAAATCTCTTCCGCGGGAGGAGGTGAGGTCGTCGGGAACATCTCTGCCCCTTGCAAGCTCCTCGCCGAAGTCTCTTCCGCGGGAGGTAAAATCTTCATTCGGAACATCTCTGCCCCTTGCAAGCTCCTCGCCGAAGTCTCTTCCGCGAGAAGAGGTGAGGTCGTCGGGAACATCTCTGCCCCTTGCAAGCTCCTCGCCGAAGTCTCTTCCGCGGGAAGAGGTGAGGTCGTCGGGAACATCTCTGCCCCTTGCAAGCTCCTCGCCGAAGTCTCTTCCGCGGGAGGTGCCGAAAACGTCCTCGCTTCCCCTGCCGGCAAGCGGATCGTCGCGGCGGGAGAAGGGCGGCTCCCCGCGCATGGAAGCGTCTCTGCGGGGGAAGGGATCGGAGGTGGGACGAGGCTCTCCGTTCGAACCGGGGTCGGGCGCACGGAAGGAGGGGCGGACAGGCTCCTGCTCTTCGGGGAGCGTCGGCTCCTGTTCGTCATAGACGTTGGGCGCGGAGGAGAACTCCGTCTCGACGTCGTGGGAATAATAGTCATGCGGGGCAGCGGGCGTCTCGGAGGGAGCGCGGAAGGAGGGCGCGGCTGCGGGATAGTTGAAATCATCCACCTCCTCCGGCTCCACGACGCGGCGCGGCATGGACGGACGGGCCTCCTCGGCCGCATGCGAGAAGGATCCCGAATAAGTCTCGCCCGCCTGAGGCGGATCGCTCTGCCCTCCGGGAGCGGCGGAGCGGCGGTCGCGGTTGAAGGAGGAATTTTGGTCGTAGATGAGATTGTTGCGATAGTTTGCGGCGGGGTCGTCGCCGAACAGGATCTCGCGGCTCGTCCTGCGGGCGTCATATGCGGGCGCGGGCGCAGGCGGTTCTTTGGGCGTAAAAGGCTCTTCGAGGGGCCGCTCTTCGGACATGGTGGCGCGGGAAGGCGTCTCGAGGTCCTCGAAGGCGAGGCTCTTTCCCCCCTTCTCCTCCGAGGCGGAAGAGGTCCTTCCGGGCGCGGAGGAACGCTTGATCCTGCGGGAGAGCGGCGTAAGCATGAGCAAATAGAACGCCGCAAGGAGGGTCAGAAGGGAGAAGAGGATGTATTCCCCCGCGAGGGAGAGAAGGTGCCGCACGGGGAAGGCGATGATGCCGAATACCGCGCCGCCGCCCGTTCCCTTTGCGATGCCGCCCGAGGCCGCAGACCAGCAGCCGGAAAGATACGCCCCGTACGCGCCGCTATAGAATTTTTCCGCCGTCGCGGCATGCACGATGAAAAAGACGGCGGCGATCAAAAGATAGATGCGGACGACGATCCGCGCCGAAATCAGCTTTTTCCCCGACACAAGGCGAAGGGATATGTAGAAAAGCAGCACGAGGAGCGGGTAGACGAAGAACCCGAAAACCCCCACCAGAAAGGCGGAGATGGAAAGACCGATCTCCCCGAACACATACTTCCCTGTCACGGCAATGAAAAACAGGATCGCGCTGAAGAGCATGAGCGTCATGCCGATCGTCTCTTTGGTGAAGAAGCCCCCTTCTTTTGTCTTTTTGTCGCCTCGTCCGAAACCGTTCACCTTAGACCTCCGTTCCCCCCGATGGGGATAATGCACATATCATGTCATTTTACAGTATAACATTTTTTCGGGCGAATTTCAACACGATAGAGGGATATTTTTTGGGGAAATTATAAACTATTTTTGTTAAATAGATATACTTCTTTGTTGCGCGTGCGCAGGCGGCATGCGTGCGCGGGCAAAAAATACCCCGCCCGCAAAAAACGCGGACGGGGAAAAGAGATTTTTTTCAGTCCATCGGGGAAAATTCGGAGGGGATGCTCCCGTCGGGGGAGCGGAAAGCGAGTTCGAAGGGACGCCCTGCCGCCACGGAGAGGAAGAAATTTTTCTCCCCCGAGAGGAGCGCGGAACATACGGGCAGGGCGTCGCTCTCGATGTTTTCGGGACGGAACACCTTTCCGCCCATGCACTTGAAGATCGCCTCCTTCTTTGTCCAAAGCACGCACTTTTTCAAGGCACTCTCCCCTTCGCCGCGCCTTCTCTCCCCTTCCGTCAGAATTTTTTCGGCAAAGAGGCGGGAGAAACGCTCCGCGTCGAGGACCTCGACGTCTACGCCGACGGGAATGCGGGCGAGGGCGACGGCGACGACGCCGCCGGAGTGCGCGAGGGAAAATTCCACCCCCTCTGCCCGCCATTTGCCGCTTGCATCCCGCGTAAAAGCAAGGCCCTCCATTTCGAGGCCGTATGTCTCGCGAAGGGCCTCCTCGAGCAGTTTCCAGACGTAATACTTCTCCGCGCGGACGCGCTCGTTTTGCGTGGAAAAAATCTCCTCCTCACGCGATGCGGGAAAGATCCTCTTCTCCTTCACTTCGAAGGGGCAGCGCGCCGCCCAGACATAGATCTTTTCAGGCATGATCTTCCTCCTTGACGAGTTTCAGGCCACCCATGTCCGCGTCGAGCGTGATCGTCTCGCCCGCCTTGGGGTCCTTTTCGAGAATGTAACGCGCGATGAGATTTTCCGCATGCGCCCGTATGAAACGCTTTAAGGGACGCGCGCCGAACACGGGATCGAAGCCGTTGTCCGAGATGTACGCCCGCGCGCGGGGCGTGACGGTGAGTTTCAGCGGAAGCAGGCGTTTTGTGAGGCCTTCGAGAAGCAGTTCGACGATGCGGTCGATCTCCTCGCGGGTGAGCGGTTTGAAGAGGACGATCTCGTCGAGCCTGTTCAAAAACTCGGGACGGAATGCACGGCGGAGGACCTCCTTGACCCCCTCCACCGTCTCCTCGCGAAGCTGTCCATCCTTGATGCCGTCCTGTATGAGGTCCGCGCCCAGATTGGAGGTGAGGATGATGACGGTATTCTTGAAGTCCACCGTCCGCCCCTGCGAATCGGTGATGCGGCCGTCGTCGAGGATCTGCAAAAGAATGTTAAAGACGTCGGGGTGTGCCTTCTCCACTTCATCGAAGAGGAGGATGGAATAGGGGTGCCTGCGGACTGCCTCTGTGAGGGTGCCGCCCTCCTCATAGCCGACGTACCCGGGAGGCGCGCCGATGAGGCGGGAGACAGAGAATTTCTCCATATATTCGCTCATATCGATGCGGATGAGGTTGTTTTCATCGTCGAAAAGGCAAGCGGCGAGCGTCTTTGCAAGCTCCGTCTTGCCCACGCCCGTAGGCCCCAAAAAGAGGAAGGAGCCGATGGGACGGTCGGGGTCGGCAATGCCCGCGCGGGCACGCAAGATGGCCTCGGAGACCTTCTTTACGGCCTCGTCCTGCCCCACCACACGGCGGTGAAGGGCCTCCTCGAGGCGGAGAAGTTTCGCCCTCTCCCCCTCCTTGAGACGGGAGACGGGGATGCCCGTCCGGTCGGAGACGATGCGCTCGATCTCCTCCTCGGTGACCTCGTTCTGAAGAAGGGCGTTCTCGCGGCCCTGTACGCTCTTTTTTGCCTCTTCGAGCTGTTTTTGAAGTTCGGGCAGCTCCCCGTAGCGCAGACGGGAGGCCTTCTCGAGTTCGCCGCGCACCATGGCGGAATCGATCTCGGCACCGATCGCGTCGATCTTTTCTTTGAGTTCCTTTTCGGCGCGGATGGAACGCTTCTCCTCCTCCCACTTCGCCTTCATTGCGGTGAAGCTGTCCTTGCACTCGGCAAGCTCTTTTTTGAGCGTTTCGAGACGGGCGGTCGAGAGATTGTCCTGCTCCTTGGAGAGGGCCTTCTCCTCCACCTCGAGCTGCAAAATTTTGCGGTGCAGGGTATCCATGTCCGCGGGCATGGAGTCGATCTCAGTGCGGATCATGGCTGCCGCCTCGTCCACGAGGTCGATGGCCTTGTCGGGGAGAAAGCGGTCGGTGATGTAGCGGGCGGATAGCGTCGCGGCGGCGACGAGGGCGTCGTCGTGGATGCGGACGCCGTGGAAAATTTCGAAGCGTTCTTTGAGTCCCCGCAGGATGGAGATCGTGTCCTCCACCGTGGGTTCGCCGACGAGGACGGGCTGGAAACGGCGTTCGAGCGCGGCGTCTTTTTCGATATATTTGCGGTATTCGTCGAGGGTGGTCGCGCCGATACAGTGCAACTCCCCGCGTGCGAGGAGAGGCTTTAAGAGGTTGCCCGCATCCATCGCGCCCTCACTCTTGCCCGCGCCCACGACGGTGTGCAATTCGTCGATGAAGAGCAGGATCCCGCCGTCGGAATCGGCGACCTCTTTCAGGACGGCTTTGAGCCGTTCTTCGAACTCGCCGCGGTACTTCGCGCCCGCAATGATGGCACCCATGTCCAAGGAGAAGAGCGTTTTTCCCTTCAATCCCTCGGGCACGTCGCCGCGGGAGATGCGCTGGGCGAGGCCCTCCGCGATGGCCGTCTTGCCCACGCCCGGCTCACCGATGAGGACGGGGTTGTTCTTCGTCTTGCGGGAGAGGATGCGGATGACGCTCCTGATCTCCTCGTCCCGTCCGATGACGGGCTCTAACTTGTGCTCACGGGCGCGCTTTGTGAGGTCGGTGCCGTATTTTTCAAGGGCCTCGTAGGTGGCCTCGGGGTCGTCGCTTGTCACATTCTGGTTGCCGCGGACCTCTTTCAGCCCCTTCAAAAAGCCCTCCTTCGTCACACCGAAGCGTTTGAAGAGCTTGTCAAGCCCCGCCTCCGTGTTGTCGAAGAGGCACAGAAAGAGATGTTCGACGGAGATGTATTCGTCCTTCATGCCGCTCGCGAGTTTTTCCGCCTCGGTGAGGGTGCGGCTGAAAGCGGCCGTGGGGTAGAGATTGCCCGCGGACACGTTGGAGACGCGGGGAAGGCGATCTGTTTCTTCCGAGGCGGCACGGGAAAGTCCTTCCCCGTCCACGCCCGCACGGCGGAGAATGCGGAGGCAAAGCCCGTCGCCGCCAAGGAGCGCGGCGGCAAGATGCAGGGCGGTAAGCTCGGCGTTTGCATGTTCGAGGGCGATACTCTGCGCGTCCTGCAAAGCCTGTAAGGATTTTTGCGTGAATTTCTGCATATCCATTGCATGTTCCTCCCGATCTTTTTTTCATTCAATATTATACCGTAAATGGGAGGGAGCTAAACAAATGGATGACAAAAATCCGCCCCGTGGGGGCGGAACAATACCTGGGATGAAAATGCGGACTTCGTATGAGGGGATGCTTCGACAGGCTACTTCGCCTACGGCTCGTGCCGCGCTTAGTAGACAATAGTGCGCGCGGGGCAGCATGACGCGGTGTCCACCCCTTCCGTCGCCGAAGGCGACACCCACCCCTCGAGGGGTGGGCAAGGGAGCACATCATTTTATAAACTTTCCATATACCTCTGAAGTAGGGGTGAAGTAGGCAAAGGTATCGGGGAACTCCTTGATGATGCGCTGGAGCTGGGCGATCTGGCGTTTGCGGATAATGCAGACGAGCATACTTCTGTCCGTGTGCGAATACATGCCCGTCGCATGCACCAAGGTGACGCCGTGGTGGGTGCGTTCCATGATCTCCTGTGCCACCTCCTCGGGGTGGGTGGTGATGATTTCAAACTTATAGGCGGACTGGAAGCCGTGCATGATGACGTCACACGTCTTGCTCGTCACATATAGAGAGACGAGGGCCAAAAGGACGGGCATGAGGTTGACGGCAAAGTTGTCGGCGAACGGTTCCCCCCACTCGTAGTAGACAAAGAAGGAGGCGAGAACGACGACGGCGTCGAAGCCCGAAGTCATCCAGCTCACGCTCAGATACCTATACTTCTTGTTGACGAGGGAGGCGAGAATGCCTGTTCCGCCCGCGGTGCCGCAGTTTCGTATCATCCCCGCAAGCGGGATGCCGAGAAGGATGCCGCTCGCGACTGCCGCCATGATGCCGTAGGCAAGAGGCTCCGCAAGGCCGCTTGTTTCCATGGGCGGGGCAAAGACGGGGAAGCCCTTGATCCTTCCAAAGAGAATGAGAAGGCCGGAGGAAAGGAGCATGGATGCGGTCGAGACGATCGCCTCGCGCTTCCCGAGGAGGAAGAAGGCAAGGAAGAAGAGCGGCACGTTGAAGATGATGAGGAAATACCCTGAACTTAAGTGGGTGAGATATTCGAGGAGGACGGAGAGACCGTTGATACCGCCCGGGGCGAACTTGTTGGGCGTGACGAACATGTAGATCGCAACCGCCCGCACGACGCCCGTATAAAATACGGCAAAGATGCTTGTCAGGATGATATGCAGATATTTCTCGCGGAACTTTTTCATTTCCATCTCTTCTTACGCTCCGATCGCCCATATTTTTTGTCTTACATATATTAGCACACCGTCCGAAAAAATGCAACGAAGCAATGCCCCCTTTGCAAAAAAAATCCCGCCTCTTTTCGAGAAGCGGGAAGGGGCTTACTATTCGCCGATGGGCGGAAGGTCGGCGGGCAGGGTGACGCGCGCCTTTCCGTAATTATAGAAGAGCTGCGTGGAAGAGATGTGCAGGGCGGGCCTTTGGGGCACTTCCGTCTCCTTGGGGAGCGGCGTGCGCGGGATGGGGCGGATGCGGATGAGGATGCGGGGCGTGCGGCCGTGGCGCGAGAGGCTCACTTCAAATGCGGGGAAACGCTCAAAAAGAGGAAGTTCCTCCCGCCCGCGCGCCGTCTCTTCGCTCTCCTCGGGGGTGGTGGCTTCGAAGAGGAACGCGCTCGGCTTTCCGTCCTTGAACTTCAGGACCGCCTTCTCAGCCGTAGCGTCACCAAGGTCTGCGGGCGTCTCCGCAAGGAGCGAGGCAATGTATTCGTCCACTCCCTCACGCGAATTTGAAAGGGCATCTTCGGACATGGTATAGCCATTTTCGCTCTCACTGTAGGCAAAATCGGCAAATCGGTCACGGGCGAAGTCGGGGGCGCGGAAGGGCGAGAAGAACTCGGCAAACTGCTCGGATGTGTACGTCTCCGAGTCCCATTCCGTCCATTTGTCGCCATCATTCGTGCGCGACCAGACGGTCCCCTCTTTCAGATCTGCATAGGACTGCATCTCGAAGGTGCCCTCCTCCCCGCCCTTTGCCGTCATCTTGGCATATGCCCGTTCGCCGTCGTTGCAAAAATCGATGACCGTTTTGGACTCGGTAGCCCCATCTTCCCCCTCCGAGGCCTTGATAACTGCGTGCATGCAGTAATTTTCCTGCGGGGCGAAGGCAAGCTCCCAACCTTCCTCTTCCACCTTTTCGGACTTCAATGCGACGGGGTCCGTCTTGGCTGTAACATTCCCTCCCCCTCCGCACGCCGAGAGAAGGGCGCACACTGCGAGGACGGGAAGGACACACATGATTCGTTTCATACCGGTCTCCTTTTCCCGCAGTATGCGTGAGAAAAGCGCAAATTATTCGAAAAAAATCCGCCGACACGCGGCGGAAATTTCATGCGAAAATCATTTCTCCCAGCGGAGACGCTCGCCGCCGAGGATGTGGATGTGCAGATGCGGAACGGACTGCCCCGCCTCCTCCCCCTGGTTCATGACGAGGCGGTATCCATTTTCAAGCCCCCACGATGGCGCGAGCTTTCCGATCTTCTTCAACGCCCTTCCGAGGAGGGCGGCGCGGGCGTCATCCAGCTCGGCGACCGTCTTGAAATGCTCCTTCGGGATGCAGAGAAGATGAATTTTCGTGAGCGGCTCGATGTCCTTGAATACCAAAATTTCATCGTCCTCATACACTTTGCCCGAGGGGATCTCCCCCTTCGCGATCTTGCAAAATACACAATTTTCCATAGCTTAAATCTCCTTGATAAGTTCGGCGCGGACGCCGTTTTCAACGATTTTTGTAAGCTCCACCTCGTACATGGTACCCTCCTTCGCGCTCTCGTTATACACGCGGATGTAATTTTCGGTGTAGCCTCCGTCCTCCTCGAAGAGGGCGGAAAATCTCCTTCCCAAAAAGCGGGAGAGATACCTTTCCTCCGCGGCCTTGGAGGCTGCGAGCATGCGGCCCATACGCTCCTTTTTGACGGAGGCGGGAAGATCTTGGAGCTTTGTCGCATTCGTCCCCTTCCGCATCGAGAAGGGAAAGGCGTGCACATGCGCAAAGCCCGCTTCCTCCATGATGGCAAGGGAGGCTTCGAAGTCCTCCTCTTCCTCGGTCGGGAACCCCACGATGATGTCCGTCGTGATGGCGGCGTCGGGGAAGGCGGCGTAAATTTTTCTGCAGGCGGCGAGGTATTCCTCCCGCGTGTAATGGCGGTTCATCGCCCGAAGGACGCGGTCGGAGCCGCTCTGAAGGGAGAGGTGGAAGTGCGGCATGACGTTTCCCGCCCGCTTCATCTTCTCCAAAAATTCGTCCGTCACCGCGCTCACCTCGAGAGAGCCGAGGCGGATGCGGGCGGGGAGCTTTCCGAGGGCCAGAAGAAGGTCGCCGAGGTCCTTGTCCCCGTCTCGGTAGGAGGAAAGGTCGATGCCCGTGAGGACGATCTCGCGGGAAGGACTATTTCTTGCCTCCCCGAGGACGCTCCCGACGGAGCGGGAGCGGGACCTGCCGCGAAGGTAGGGAATGAGGCAGTAGGTGCAGAAGCGGTTGCAGCCGTCCTGCACGCGGAGATTCATGCGCGTGCGCGTCTGCTTGGGGGCGGGGAGTTCGCAAAAGGCGGTCTCCATGCCCGGATCTTCTTCCACATCCTCCCCGTCGAGAAAGGCGAGGATGCGGTCCTTGTGCATCGCACCCGCGACATACACGACGCCCTGCTTCCCCGAAAAGGCCGCGGGGAAATTCTGCGAGGCGCACCCGAATACGATGACCTTCGCGCCGGGGTTGAATTTGAGCATGCGGGCGACGGCCTGACGGGACTTTCTCTCCGCCTCCGCCGTCACCGCGCAGGTGTTGAGAAGGTAGACATCGGCATAGCCAAGCTCCCCCGTCACCTCATATCCGCGCTCCTCGAGGCCGCGCATGAGGGACGCGCTCTCCGCCTCGTTCTGCTTGCACCCGAGGGTGAATACGCACGCCTTCATCCGAGTTCCCCCATGTGATAGGCGACAACGGCAAGACAGGCGATCGCGGCCGTCTCTGCGCGAAGGATGCGCCTCCCGAGCGTGATGCCCTTGAAGCCCGCCGCCTTCGCAAGTTCGAATTCCTCCTCCGTGAAGCCGCCTTCGCTCCCCACCATGACCGCGCATGAACCATCTATCTCGGACATGGTGCCCTCGTTTTCCGCCAGAAACTCACAGGCGAACAGCTTGGTCGCATATCCCTTCGCCGCCTCGAGTGCGGCGGAAAAGTTTTCGCAGTACTCGACGGGCGGAGAAAAGGTGCGCAGGCACTGTTTGGCGGCCTCGCGGGAGACGCGGTTCAAGCGTTCGAGTTTATTTTCATTCATGTACGCAGAGCAATAGCGGGAGGAAAAGACGACGATGCGGCTCGCCCCGAGTTCCACCGCTTTTTGCACGACAAGTTCGGTCTTATCCCCCTTGAGCACGCCGATGAGGATGCAATAATTTCGCTTGGGTTCGCGGTCGGAGGCGCGCTCCCCCGTCACATGCAGAAGGAGGCTCCCCTTCTTCTCGCCCTCGACGATGGCCGCATACTCCTTGCCGCCGCCGTCGAGGAGGGTGACTTCGTCGCCGCACTTGAGGCGCAGAACGTTTTTGGCGTGGCGGTACTCCTCCCCCGAGAGGGTGACTTCCTCCGCGATTTTCTTCACAAAAAAGCGTTTAGGTGCGGACATGGGTGCCCTCCTTCAGCACAAAGGCGTACCATTCGCCCCGATGCTCTTCGCGCAAAAGCGCGAGGCCGACGGCGGAGAAGGCGTCTTTTACCATCTCGCGGCGGCTCTCGATGATGCCCGAGAGGATGACCGTGCCGCCCCGTTTGAGATGGCGGGGAATGGCGGGCGCGAGGCGGACGAGGACTTCCCCCGTGATGTTGGCGAGGATGAGGTCGGCATCGAACTTCGCCCCCTCCGTGAGGTCGCTTCTCACGATCGTGAGAGCATTTTCGACACCGTTTCTTGCGGCATTGTGCCCGCTGCTCGCGACGGCCACGGGGTCGATGTCGGTAAGGAAACACTTCCCCGCCCCGAGCTTTGCGGCGGAGATGCCCAAAATCCCGCTCCCGCAGCCCACGTCGAGGACGGTGTCCCCCTTCTTCAAGAATTCCTGCAGGAGGGTGACGCACATCGCCGTCGTCTCGTGTTCGCCCGTGCCGAAGGCCATGTTGGAGTCGAGGAGGACGATCTCCTCCCCCTCCTTCTTTTCATAGGCGATCCACTCGGGCACGACGACGATCTTGCCCAAATGAATGGGACGGAAGTGTTTCTTCCAGATGTCTATCCAGTCGTCACCGTCGATGACCCTTCTCGTCTCCTCCAGCGTGCCGAAGTCGATCTCCCCCGCCGCACGGTCGCGGCAGGCGTAGATCTCTTGCATGATGGCGGGAATTTCCCCCTCGCGGGAGGGCTGCAGAAAGGCCTTGACGAGGGTCTCGGAGGGGACAGCTTTGAGGCTTTCGTCGAGGTAATCCCAAAAGACGCCGCTTCTCCCCTCCTGAAGGGCGACAACGTCGGCATGGTCGGAGACGGCGACGCCGCCCTCCGTGTAGTTCCACAAAATGTCGGCGACGAGTTCGCTCGCCTCGCTCGTCGTGCGGATGGTGAGTTCGATATATTTCATACGAGTATTATAGAATGCGGGGAAAAAATTGTCAAGCCGCCCCGCCGCCCGCCGCGGCCAAATTGCAATTTTCCGCAAAAAAACTCCCGTGAATTTCTCACGAGAGCTTTTTTGCATAAAATCTTGCGGTCATGACCGCCCTGCCTTTTGAAGGCGCGCGGGTCAGGCAGCAGCGATCTCAAGGATGTTCTTTTCGGAAGTCTTATCCGTATAGAACCTGTATTTCGTGCCGTCGATCTCGACCGCATAGATGGCATTCTGCGTCTCCGTCGCCGCTTCGGCCTGATGGGAATACAAGCCGCCCTCAATGAACACGATCTTCGAGGCCTCGCCCGTCACGACCTTGGCGAGGATGCTCTCTTGCCAATCGCCCTCCAAGAGAATGAGCGAAACGCTCCCGTCCTGCGAGGTATACGTGACCTTCTCCTCTTCCTCATCGCGGAATGTGAAAGTCCCGACGTTCGTCTCAAAGTTGTAATTGAGGGTGATATAATACCAATCGTCGGAATCGCCGTAGACAAGCTCTGTCTGCCAGGCATCGTAATAATCCATGTAATAGTGATCGACCGACATCTCGGTATAGCTATCATTCAGGAAGAATGCGGGGATCTCAAAGGTGTCCGTGCCGTCGGGCGTGAACTTGAGGGTGATGCCCGCAAATTCCCCCGTAGAGGTGAAGGTGAGTTCCCTGTTCTCCGTCCAACGGGTGAAGGTCTTTTCGTTATAACTGTACGTTGCGGCATTGAGTGCGGGCATCGTCAGCGTGGATGCGGTATACGATCCGTCATCGTTCTGCCTATAGATGGTCGCCGTCTTGCCGTCCTCGGAGACATTGTAGTAGCAGGGCACGCCGTCGAGCCTGACGACCGTATCGAGGAATACGATGGCGGAGAAGTCGGAGGCGTAGAAAGTCGCTTTGTACGCGGAGTTATCCACAACCTTGCAATTCACGACACCCTCGCCCTCGATCTCGACGACAAACAGGCTGGTACTTGAATCCAAAAGGATGATCCACGCGCCATCCGACAATTCGGTGTATTGCGCACCCTCGTGTCTGACGCCCAACGCATCGTAATAGGTCACAAATCCGAGACCGTCGAGGACGAACACTTCGCCATCCTCATCGACAAGCGTGGAAACGTGTTCCGTCTCACGGATGACGATATTCACATAATCGTACTCATCCAGAACGAAGGCAAACTGGCACTCCGCACTGTCTTTGCCGTTATTCCAGCTGACCGAGAGGGTGTTGATAAACGTCTCATGATCGATGGCATACGCGCCCTCTGCAAGGACTACGCCGTCATCGTCGCGCACGATCTGAACATTCCCGTGGCCGTCGAGACGTGCGATGAGCTTGCTCTCGCTCACCTCCGAATCTTCGTCTGCCTTGTAGGGGACCTTCCATGCCTTGGCGTCTGACCAGATCTCATAGTCCCCGTCGTAACCGTCGCGTACGGTATAGTAGGTTTCTCCGAGGTCGGCTTTCATGTGCGTCCTTCCGTCCTCGCCCCAGAATTCGATGACGTTCATATCCGTCTCGTCATCTTCCGTCACGCCATAGTAATAAGTTCCCTCAAAGGTTTCGCCGTCGGCGTCCCGATATTCTGCCCAATATGTAAATCCGTCGATCTTCAGCGAAGAACCGTCCTCGCCGACCAAAGTCGTCTGCTCACAGACCTGTTCGTGCAGGAGCCAATACGGGATAGGGCGTCCGAAATATTCATATATGTAGTATTCGATTATAAAGGAGATCTCCTTTACGCCGTATGTGTTTGTCTCGGGGACGAAGTGATAGATCTCATCGCCGAACTCCGTCTTGCCCGTGATCTCGGCGGTTCCGTTCACGCTCGCGACGAACTCGTAGCTCGGCCACCACGAACTATCATCCAATTCATAGATGTTCCAGACGGCCGCGCCTGTCCCGTCGAGCGTCATCGAGAAATAATCCATGAACATGGATCCGTCGGCATCGGTGTACGTCAAATCGACCGGCTCGTATTTGAGCGGACGCGCGATATTAACTTCGACGTTGCCCTCCAACTCGCCGACGCCGAGCATGAAGTAGCGGGTCCCCAATGCGAGAAGATCGTCCTCATTGACATAATAGTAAGCGAACTCAAGATACTTCGGGCCTTGCTCGTGATCGGATCCACCGCTTGCAAGTTCATCGCTTTCGAGATCGAACAGCGCGACGCTGCCCTCATAGGCATTGTAGGAAGTGATTTCGCCCTTCCCGTCTTTTACGGCCTCGAAATAGAGGCTGCCCATGCCCGTGATCCCCGGATCCCCATTCTTGTTATACAGTAGCCCATTGCCCGTATAGACATTGCCATCCTTTGTAACTTCGTATTCATAATAAGCCTCGAAATAGATGACCTGATCTTCGGTGCCGTAATCGCTCGAAAGTAGATAGAACACATCATATGATTCGTCGCCCGAGGAGATCCCGCCCACGAGGAATCGGATGTTCTGATAGAATGCATCGCCCGTATAAGCGGCATCTTTTTCCTGTTCGACATACTCGTAGATCGTCACATCGCCGTAAGGCTGTGCGACATAATACCCCTTCGCGGCATGGACCAATTTCTCCCGATCCTCGGCGTAAAGATAAACTTCCGCCCTCTTCGCCGCGACATCCTTCCCCGTCTCGTCCTTGATCCCTGTGACGGGATCTTCGTAGAGCACCAGGAGCTGCTTCTGAGGCAAATCGCCGTTATCGATCCAATAATATTCGGTGAAGTTGAGATCGAATTCCTCAAACGCCTCGTCATGGACGCGGAAGGAGTAGCTGCTCCCGTCCTCCATTTCAAGTTCGACGACCACGCCCCCGAGCAATCTGAGCTGCGTCACAACGGAATAGGATCCGTAAACAGCCTTTTCGCCGATCGTCAGGCACGCACTCGTCTTTGTGTTCGCAAAACCGTCAAGCTCCAGCGTGGCAGCCTGCCCGTCCACTTCCCCTTGGAAGATGCCCATGGCGATGGGATCCGCCTTGATGAATGAAATGCTCCCGTCCGTAAGTTCGATCAAAAGGAACCACCATTCCTGCGTCTCGCCGTCTCCATTCTCAAAGCTGACAGCCCCGTAAAGGGTATTGTCATCCTCATCGTCCGACCAATAATCCGTGAAATAGGTGCCGACGTACTCCTCGTCACCAAAGTGGATCACGGCATGGCCCGAACCGTCAAGTTCCATGACGTAATCGCCCGAATAGCCAAGACCTTCCACGGGATCGAGAACGATAAACTGCTCAAAGCTGCCGTCCTCTTCCGGATAGTAGAGGGAAAATACGGGCTTATTGTCCGTGCGGGTCACGCCGAGCATGAAATAGAAGTCGATCTCATCCGATACGAAGCGGAAGTGTTCCTGCTCCATTTCAAAGGAGTAGGTGCCCTTATAAGTCTTGGCATCCGCACCTTCGCCGACCGTGAGGGTCGCCGCATTCTTGCCGTCAAGCACGAGCGTTTTCTTTTCACGGGTAACGCCCGCGGGGGCATAGAACCTGTCATAGTACTCGTATGTACCCTCAAAATTCTCGTGATAGGCCGCAAAGCCGTCCGTGTAGAGATAGACGACATAGGACTTGCCGTCGGGCATCGAGAAGGTGACGGAATCCTTGTCCTCTGCAACGGTGCCTTCGAACTTCACCCCGCCGCGGTTGAGGACCGCACTGCCCGGTTTGCTCGACAGAAGATAAACGACGTCTGCGCCGCCCATGAGGTCGCGGATCCCTTTGCTCCATACCGCATGCAGGACAATGTCGCCCTTGACGGTGATCTCGTCGCCCACTCGGTAGACGATCTCGCCGCCCGCTTCCGTCGCCCAGCCCTCGAGGTAGAGGGCGTCGCCTTTACCGTAGACGTCGCCGTCGATCGCGTTCTCCTTCGTATCATAATAGTGGGAAACGACCTTGTCGCTCGCCTCACCGTATCCTTCGGGAAGGTCCGCCACATAGCGGAGCGAATATTGTTCGCGTTCCAGATAGACGGTAAAGACGGCGTCTTTGCCGAGGGACCCGACGGAGAGGACGTTCTGCTTCCCGTCGTCTACCTCAAACCCTTCAGTGGCATTGAGGGACGATGTGAGATCGAGCGGCTCGAGATAGAGGCCCTCCGCGGTCTGCACGGAAGCCGTCTCGGGATAGTTCCCATCGACATCCATTGTGTAGACATTGAGGGTGTAAGTGACGTTGTATTTGGCCGTAAGTGTGACCCCATCCTTGGACATGGTAGCCCCATCCTCCATGGGTGCGCCGT
The DNA here is from genome assembly GCA_947629675.1 of uncultured Clostridia bacterium. GTDB lineage: Bacteria > Bacillota > Clostridia > Christensenellales > Borkfalkiaceae > Gallimonas. The sequence continues at coordinate 112,171 of CANREM010000002.1, read as the reverse complement.
TTAAGTACCACCCCGCAAAGGTGAGGCCCTCCTCGGGCACGGGTGCCTTGTCCGCAAGGAAATCCTTGAGGTTCGCGCCGACTTCGACCTTATATTCCGTTGCGGAAAGCGTGCCGCCGTTTCCCTCTTCGAGGGTGAGCTTGCCCTTCGCCTTCCCGCAGCCCGCGACGATGCCGCAGGTGGCCGCCACGACCATCGCAAGAACCATGCCGCCGAGCCACAATTTGCGCACTTTTTTCATAATTTCCTCCTGTTAAATTCTTATATGAGGTTTTTTCCCTTTCGAAGGCGAAGCTATCTCAAAGTTTTGTGACCGTGGCCGCTTCGCCCGTGAACGTGACGGAGTATATCCCCGCCTCGAGCGCGCTGCCCGATTCGGCCTCGCCGTCCGTGACGATGCGCCACACACCCTCTTTCACCGTGCAATCGGTGATGTGAAGTTCGAGATAGCTCTCATCCGCCTGCTTCGTCTCGAAGGTGAGGAGTGCGAGGACGTTCCCCTCTGCATCCACGAAGGCTGCGAAGCGATACGCGCCGTCCGCCGTGGAGAGATACTTGTGCGTACAAAGCTCGACGGTCATCGCCTTGACGAGTCCGCTGTCGTTGTAGGTGAAGCGCATGAGATATCCGACTGCACTGTTCTCGGAAGAGACGAGGGCGACAAAGCCGTTGTGCGGATCGAAGAAGAAGCCATCGTCAACGATGAGTTCATCCTCATGGTAGAGGTCGACAAAGACGAGGTCGCCGCGGGTGTAGTCCGAACCGAATACGTTCTTCAAGTTGATCTGCGTCGTGACGAACTGCTCGATCTTCGCCGTATAACCCCCTTCCGCCTCCATTTCCGAGAGGATGGTGACGAGGTAGAGAAGGTAGCAATCATATTCCCCGGAATTCGACTTGGTCTTATACCACGAGATCGAATAGGAGAGCTTTCCGTCGCTGATCTCCACATAGAAGCGGTCGCCAAAGTTCTGGCTCGCGCCCTCCTCGACGCGCACCTCGCTTCCCCGGAAGGAGAGGACATGGCCCTCGCTGTCGGAAAGGAAGTTGAAGAACCCGGAGGCATACAGTTTGCCGCCCTCTTCCCAAGTCTCGATCTCGCCATAGGAGGATGCGGGGCTGTTGGCAAGGTAGTAATAGTCGTAGTCGTAGAGAACTTCAACCGTGCGGCCCAAAGCGATCGTCCCGGTGCCGTCTCTCTGATAGGTCGCAGTCGCATACAGACGGGTCTGCCCCTGCATGAGGTTGAGCGACGCACCCGTTGCGGTGTAGGAGATGCGGAGCGTGTAGGTCGTCCCGTCCGAGACGGCGACTTCCGCCCCGTCAAGCACTCCGCCCTCTTCCGGCGTGAATGTATAGGTCTTGCTGTCCGCCGCGGTGAGGACGATCTCGCCGCTCTGATAGTGATAGAACGTCCTGCCGTTCTTATCCTTGAGATCTTTGCCCTCGAGGGAGAGGACCTCTTCCGCATAGTAGTGCGGGCCGCTCTTATTCGGGGTAAAGACATGCACAGAAGTGCTGTCCGCATAGTAGAAGGCATCGTTGCCGAGGTAGGAGCCAATGCCGTCCGCCTCGAGAATGACGGCGGAGAAGTCCTCCCCATAGTAACCGCCGAGGAGAGCCTCGCCCGCGCCGTAGGTGAAGGTGTTCTTCTCAAGGTCGAGGAGAACGACACCCGTGTAGGCCTCTGATGTAATAAAGCAGACCGTGTCCGAGAGACGGTCGACCGAAAGAGCGCAGGCCTTTCCAAGCCCGTCGAAATAGGTCCCGTCGCCATAGCCTGTGAAGATGATCGCGTTCCATTCTGCATCGTGGAAGGCAAGGACGCCTCGCACATCCTGCAAGACGGCATAGATGTCGCTGACGCCGTCGATCGTTCCCTCGGCAAGACGGATGGAAACTTCCACCGTGCCACTGTTTGAAGGGATCGAGAGGACGAAGCGGTTGGTATAGCCCGCTTCTGCGCGGTAGGTCGCCGTCGCAACGGGCGTCTCGCGGTTGCCCCTCAGATAGATGTTTGCATTGCCGTAGCCGTCGAGGGAGACCTCATATTCGGTGGCGGTGAAATTATCGACGAAGATATAGGGCGTGATGCCGAATTCCGGTCCCCTACGCGTGAAGGTCTTGCCGTCTTTGATATCGAAGAAGAAGATATCTCCGCTCACTGCGACGAACTGCACCATGCTCTCGATGACGCTGCTCCTCGCATACTGTCCGATGTAATGCTCGCCGTCGCCGTCAACGTAGTCGCCGTAGTAGCCGAAGCCGTCGAGGGTGAGCGTGCCGTCCTTTTCGGACTCATACACGCCGTTGACCGCCGCATCGAAGGGGATGTAGACGTTCACGGAGACAAAGCCGCTGGAAACGGAGGTGATCATGCATTGGAAGGCGTCGATGGGCGCATCGGGGCCTTTCGGGGTGAAGTCGTAGACCTTCATGCCGAGTTCTGTCTCATGGGAGAATACGAGCGTCCCCTCTACCCATTGTCCGCGGTAGAGATATTCCGCCTTGCCCTTGCCGTCCGTCTTGAATGTATCGTTCTCCTCGGGTTGCCCCTTGACGAAAGCCTTGAGCGAGATGGGACCGGGATCGAGAAGCGTGAAGGTCCCGCCGCCGAGCTGGTTTTCCACCTCGAAGTAGAGGGAACCCTCATAGCTCGAACCGATGTATCTGTTGATCGTGAGCACCATTTGATTATAGGGACCGGTCGCCATGGGAATGATCGCGCTCCCCGTGACCGGCTCTCCCTCGGCGGGGACATAGATCGCCCCGACGCCCGTGGTGCCCCTCGGGCCGCTCGAATAGTAGAGGACCGAACCGTCCGCATTCTCCCATTTTCTCGCCATGTTCTGCGCGACGCCGTCCTTTTCGAGGAGGTGGAAGATGGTATGCGACGAACTTCTCACATTCGCATCCGCCGTGAGGAAAACAGCCGTTTCGAAGAGGGAGGCCGCCTTGGTCTCATCTACGACTTCGGTGCGGGTGAAGGTGTAGATGCCACCCTTTTCCGTATAATATCCGCGCGCGACGAGTACGGCGGGAGCATTCCCGCTCCAAAGCTCTGCGCGCTTGCCGAGCGTCTTGCCGTCCGCGTCCTTGACTTCCTCTTCCGTAAGGAGGATGATCGGGTCATAGGTGAATCCCGTGCCGCGCATATCCGTCTGGTAATATTCCGTGAATCCGGGAAGCACTTCGAAGCTGTCCTCCCCCGTCAGGCCGAGGAGATATTCCTTATCCGCCGTGAGATCTACAAAGCGGACGACCTGCCCGAAGAGCACGCTGCTCTCCGTGAGATAGGTGCCCGTATGCGCCTTCCCTTCGGCGTCCACATAACGGACGCTCTCCGCAAACGCACCGTAGCCATCGAGGGTGAGCGTGCCGCCCTCGCCGTCCGAATATTCTCCCTCCGCATAGCTCTTCTTGATAAAGCCGTTGCCGACGGTGAGTTCGATGAGGCGGAAGGTGTAGCTCTTCGCAGGATTGAGACCCGAAGCTTCGAAGAATACATAGCCCTCCTGCCCGGTGACCTTGCCGCTCGCGTCCTTGATGTCGCGGAGGACATATTTGCCCGTCGCGATGACATAGCCGCCCGGCACGGTGGTGACCTGCGGGTTGACTTCCTGCGCACCGCCGAAGCCGTCGAGGCGGAGCATGAGAGAGGCATTTACCGAACCATAGCCGTCCGCGCTCGAGAGCGTGAAATTATAGTATTCTCCCGCCTCTTCGCCGCAGATCTGGAACACGGACACCGCGTCGCCGTCCTCCTCATAGTCGTGGAGGGTGAATTTGAAGGGATGATCGCCCATAAATTCGTAGATGTCGTCTTCGACGAGGCGGTATCCGCCCTGTGTGCCCTCATCCTCCGCCGTCTTGCGAACGATAGCGGAGCCGCTGCCGTCAAGCTCGAGCGTGTAATCATGATGCACGGGGGACCCTTCTTCCTCCGAATAGTAGCCGTCGAGATAGGAATAGGTCCCTTTAGCGGCCGTCTTTTCATATGCGAACGTGTGATCCGCATACAGTCTCGCCTTCAGCGTATCTTCTTGCGTGAGGACGAAATTGGCGGAAGTCCCATCCGCCGTCCCGCGAAGCTGCAGCCCCGCGCGGACGAGAAGGGCGACACCCTCCTCGGTGCGGGGAAGGAAGAGGATATCCTCGCCGCCGAAGCGGTCGGTGTACCCCATGTCCCAAAGTGCGAACAAAACGAGGTCGGATGTGAGTTCGATCTCTTCGCCCGCACGGTGGACGATCTCTCCCTCTTCCGAAGCCGCCCAGCCCGCAAAGAGCAAGGTGTCGGGCACCCTGAAGATGTCGCCCGATCTTACTTCGATCTTTGTCCCGTAGCGTACGGTCACGATCTCGCGCTGGTCCTCTTCGTCTCCTTCGATGTTCGCATAGAAGCGGACGGTGACCATCTTGCGGGAGAGATGGACGTTGAATGTAGCGTTCTTCCCCAAAGAATCGGAGGAGAGGACGTCCTCCGCCGTCGCATCGAACTCAAAGCCCTCGGGAAGAGCAAACGCCGTTTCGAGATCGAGCGGCTCGAGATAGAGGCTCTCCGCGGTCTGCACGGAAGCCGTCTCGGGATAGTTCCCATCGACATCCATTGTGTAGACATTGAGGGTGTAAGTAGCGTTGTATTTGGCCGTAAGTGTGACCCCGTCCTTGGACATGGTAGCCCCGTCTTCCATGGGAGAGCCATTCAGGTACCACCCCGCAAAGGTGAGCCCCTCCTCGGGCACGGGTGCCTTGTCAGCAAGGAAGTCCTTGAGAGAGGTCCCCTCTGCGACCTTGTATTCCGTCTTGGAAAGCGTGCCGCCGTTCCCCTCTTCGAGGGTGAGCTTGCCCTTCGCCCTCCCGCAGCCTGCGACGATGCCGCAGGTGGCCGCCACGACCATCGCAAGAGCCATGCCGCCCAGCCACAATTTGCGCACTTTTTTCATGTGTGCCTCCTTTTTTCTTTCTATATTATGCGCATAAAACCAAAAATGAAATGATTTTATACGATAATATAAATAAAATTTATCTCATAATAGCACCCCCCCCCCTGTTTGTCAACTTTTTTGAGGCCGATTTGTAAAAGTTATGCACAAAAAAAGGACCGCCCGAAGCGGTCCTTTTTGAAAAGGCATCAGCCGATGTGCCAGATGAGGTCGGAGTAGTCGCGGACCGAGCGGTCGGCGGAGAACTTGCCCGCGGCGCAGAGATTGAGAAGGCTCTTTTTGTAGAACGCGTCGCTGCCGTAGTCGCGGAGAAGCTCCTCCTTCACGCGGATATAGTCGGCGAAATCGTAGCAGACGAGGTATCTGTCCGGCTCATGTCCGCCCGTGATGCTCTCATAGAGGCGGCGGAGCATCCCCCTCTCGTCCGAAAAAGTCCCGTTGACGAGGGTATCGAGGAGGCGGCGAAGCTCGGGGGTCCTGTTGATGATGTCCCAAGGGTTGTAGCCGTGCTTGACGGCGTTCACTTCGTCCACGGTCGCGCCGAAGATGTAGTTGTTTTCCCTTCCCGCCTCTTCGCAGATCTCGACGTTCGCGCCGTCCATGGTGCCGAGGGTGACGGTGCCGTTGAGCATGAACTTCATGTTGCCGGTGCCGCTCGCCTCCATGCCCGCGGTGGAGATCTGTTCGGAAGCGTCCGCCGCGCAGACGAGCTTTTCCGCATAGGAGACGTCGTAGTCCTGCACGAAGACGACGCGCATCACTTTGGAGACCTCCGCGTCGCCGTTGACGAGCTTTGCGATCTCATTGATGAATTTGATGACCGCCTTTGCCATATAGTAGCCGGGGGCGGCCTTCGCGCCGAAGATGAAGGCGGTGGGCGGGAAGTTCTGAATGCTCCCCTCCTTCACGCCGAAGTAGAAGTGCAGGATGGAGAGGGCGTTGAGGAGCTGCCGCTTGTACTCGTGCAGACGCTTGATCTGGATGTCGAAGATGAAGTGCGACGGGATCTCCACCCCCTCGCGTTCCTTTATATAGGCGGCGAGCTTTTGCTTGTTCTCCCCCTTGATGCGTTTGAAGTCGGGCAGGATCTCGTCCACGAAGGGACGAAGATCCGCAAGCTGTTTGAGGTCGGTGTGCCATCCCTCGCCGATCTTCGAATCGATGACCTTCGCGAGGGCGGGGTTGTTGAGGAGCAGCCAGCGGCGGGGCGTGATGCCGTTCGTGATGTTGACGAACTTCTCGGGGTAGCGTTCGTACCAATTGCGGAAGGTCTCCGTCTTTAAGATGTTCGTATGGATCTCGGCGACGCCGTTGACCTTCGAGGAGACGAAGATCGCGAGGTTCGCCATGTGGACGGTGCCGTCGCGCACGATGAAGAAGCGGTCCCTGTCCAGCCCCTCGCGCTCCAGACGTTCCTGACAGCCGAGGATCTGCTCATAGACGGAGGGAAGAAGGTCGGAAAGGGCGAGAACGTCCCACCGCTCGAGGGCCTCCGCCATGATGGTGTGGTTGGTGAAGTTGAACGTGCGGCGCGCGACGTCGAACGCCTCGTCGAAGGACAGCCCCTCACAGCGCAGGATGCGGATGAGTTCGGGGATGGCCAGCACGGGGTGCGTGTCGTTGAGCTGGAAGCAATATTTCTCGGGGAGGGTACGTATATCTCTTCCCGCCGCCTTGAACTTTTTCACGATGTCCTGAAGGGAGGCGGACACCATGAAGTACTGCTGGCGGAGGCGGAGGAGCTTGCCCACCATCGTGTTGTCGTTGGGATAGAGAACATCGCAGATCTTGGTCGCGTTGAAGTTATCGACCGCCTTGGTGTCCCCCTTCATCGTGTCGAAGAGGTCGAAGTCGAAGGCGCGGACAGGCTCGCTCGACCAGAGACGGAGGGTGTTGACGACGCCGTTCTTATAGCCGAAGATGGGCATGTCGTAGGGGACGGCGAGGATATCCATGTCCGAGAAGCGGACGATGCAGGCGTCCCGTTCGACGCGCACCGACCAAGGGTCCCCCCAGCGCAGCCAATCGTCCCCCTCCTCCTTCTGATAACCGTCCTCAAAGACCTGACGGAAGAGGCCGTAGCGGTAGCGGATGCCGTACCCGTCGAGGGGGAGGTTTTTGCTCGCGGCGGCTTCGAGATAGCAGGCGGCAAGGCGGCCGAGGCCCCCGTTCCCGAGGGCGGCGTCCTCCACCTCTTCGAACTGCCCGAGGTCCTCGCCGACGGAGGCAAGCGCGCCCTTCACCTCCTCGAGGATGCCGAGGTTCATGAGGTTGTTGAAGATGGCACGGCCCATCAAAAATTCTGCGGAAAAGTACCCGCAACGCCTCTTATCCGCCGCCCGCGAGGTCTCCCAATCGGGGTATGCCTCGAGCATGACCGCCTTGGAGACGGCGTTGTAAAGCTCCTTTTTGTCGGCGGACTTCAAGTCTGTCTTGAAATCGGCGTGCAGGATGCGCTCCACGTCTTGCAAAAATTCTTTGCGGTTGAATTTCATCGTATATTCTCCATTTTTTCTTGCGGATGTTTCGGGAAATTCCCTCTTTTGACAAAAAAACCGCAATCAATTTTACCATGGGAGGAAGGCTTTGTCAATGCCCTTTGGAAAAATTTTTGCCCCTTTCCGCGAAATGGATACCAAGGGAAAAAATTTTCCCGCCAAAATTCGTCAAATTGCGAAAAGAGTGTGAATTCTTGTTGATAAATGAATTTATTTATGATATAATACGCCTTGGTGCGGAATGCACCGATACGAATGTAATCAAGCAACGGAGGTTGGAAACTATATGAAACAAAGCGAAGCGGGCTGTGCGGGCTGCGAGACGCTCGGAACGCCCGAACAGCAAGCGAAACTCCATGCGGTGATCGACAGCTCAAAGGCGACGCCCGGCTGCCTCATGCACATCCTGCAGGAGGCGCAGGGGATCTACGGATATCTTCCCATGTCCGTGCAGAAGGTCATAGCTTTGGAGCTGGGCATCTCCCTTTCCGAGGTCTACGGGGTCGTGACGTTCTACTCGCAGTTCTCGCTCACCCCCAAGGGAAAGCATCGCATCAGCGTCTGCCTCGGCACGGCGTGCTATGTGAAGGGATCGGACAAGATCCTCGCCGAGATCGAGAAGGAACTCGGCATCAAGAGCGGCGAATGCACCGCGGACGGGCTATTCTCCATCGATACCTGCCGTTGCGTCGGCGCGTGCGGCCTTGCGCCCGTCATGATGATCGGCGAAGAAGTGTACGGCCGTCTCACCCCCGACAAGGTGAAGGGCATCCTCGATTCCTATAAACAGGAGGAACAAAACGCATGACCATCCAGGAACTCGACAAGATCCGTGCAAGTAAGAAAGAACTCATCGACGTGCGCCGCCTCGTGAAGGAACAGGCGGAAAAGCTCGCCCCGAATACGGGATACCGCCATCAGGTACTCGTCTGCGGCGGCACGGGCTGCACCTCTTCGCACTCCCTCAAAGTCATCGAACAGCTCGAGGCCTCCTTCAGGGAACTCGGCATCGACGACGTCCTTCTCGTCAAGACGGGCTGCTTCGGCCTCTGCGCCCTCGGCCCCATCATGATCGTCTATCCCGAGGGTGCGTTCTATGCGCAGATGACCCCCGAGCATGCCAAGACGGTCGCCGAAAAGCATCTTGTAAAGGGCGGCAGCGTCGTCAAGGAGCTTCTGTATAAGGGCACCGTCCACGAGGACGGCTCCATCATCCCCTTTGCGGAGACCCCCTTCTATAAGAAACAGATGCGTATCGCTCTCCGCAACTGCGGCGTGATCGCTGCGGAGGATATCGACGAGGCCATCGCCGCGGGCGACTATATGGCACTCGAGAAGGTCCTCACCTCCATGACGCCCGACGACGTCGTGAAGGAAGTGCTTGACTCCGGCCTCCGCGGAAGGGGCGGCGCGGGCTTCCCCACAGGCAGAAAGTGGATGTTCGCAAAGGCCTCCGAGGGGGACATCAAGTATGTCTGCTGTAACGCCGACGAGGGCGACCCCGGCGCGTTCATGGACCGCTCCGTCCTCGAGGGCGACCCCCACTGCGTGCTGGAGGCAATGACCATCGCGGGCTATGCGATCGGTGCGCATCAGGGCTACATCTATGTGCGTGCGGAGTACCCCGTCGCCGTCGAACGTCTCAAGATCGCCATCGGGCAGGCGCGGAAATACGGCCTTCTCGGCAAGAACATCTTGGGGCTTGGGTTCGACTTTGACATCGATCTCCGTCTCGGCGCGGGCGCGTTTGTCTGCGGCGAGGAGACCGCGCTCATGACTTCCATCGAAGGGCACCGCGGCGAACCGCGTCCCCGTCCTCCCTTCCCCGCCGTCAAGGGCCTCTTCGGCAAACCCACCATCCTGAACAACGTCGAGACGTGGGCGAACATCAACCCCATCATCGTGAAGGGCGCGAAGTGGTTCTCCTCCATCGGGACGGAGAGGTCGAAGGGCACGAAGGTGTTCGCGCTCGGCGGCAAGATCACCAACGTCGGCCTCGTGGAGGTGCCCATGGGCACGACGCTCCGCGAGATCGTCGAGGAGATCGGCGGCGGCATCCCGAACGGGAAGAAATTCAAGGCCGCGCAGACGGGCGGCCCCTCGGGCGGCTGTATCCCCGCGGACCTCATCGACACTCCCATCGACTTCGATAACCTCGTCGCCATCGGCTCCATGATGGGTTCGGGCGGCCTCATCGTCCTCGACGAGGACACCTGCATGGTGGATATCTCCAAGTTCTATCTCGAATTCACCGCGGACGAGAGCTGCGGAAAATGCACCCCCTGCCGCATCGGCACCAAGCGGCTTTTGGAACTTCTCACCAAGATCACCGAGGGCAAGGGGAGCGAGGAGGACCTCGTCAAGATCGAAGAGATCGCCGAACACATGAAGTCCTCTTCCCTCTGCGCACTCGGCCAGTCCGCGCCCAACCCCATCCTCTCCACCCTCTCCAAGTTCAGGAAGGAATACGAGGATCACATCTACAACCACCACTGCACGGCGGGCGTCTGCAAGGCCCTTCTCACCTATCAGATCGACAAAGAGAAGTGCATCGGATGCGGCATGTGCGCACGCAACTGCCCCGCTTCCGCCATCACGCGGACGGACTACACTGCCCCCGGACACAAGCTCGCATCCTTTGCGATCGACCCCGCAAGGTGCATCAAGTGCGGCGTCTGCCTCCAGAACTGCAAGTTCAAGGCAGTCGAGAGAAAGTGAGGTGAAAACAATGGTAAATCTCAAGATCAATAATATTCCCGTAACCTGTCCCGAAGGCTCCACCATTTTGGAAGCCGCGCGTCTTGCGCACATCGAGATCCCCACCCTCTGCTTTTTGAAGAACGTGGCGTGCGTCGGCTCCTGCCGTATGTGCCTCGTCGAGGCGACGGGTGCGCGCGGCCTCGTGGCGGCGTGCGTCTATCCCGTCTCCGAAGGCATGGAAGTGCATACCAATACCCCGAAGTGCAGAAAGAGCAGAAAGGTGACTTTGGAACTGCTCCTCTCCAAGCATAAGAAGAAGTGCCTCTCCTGCGAGCGTGCGGGCAACTGCGAGCTTCAGCGGCTCTCCGTCGAATACAATGCGGATGAGGACCGTTTCGAGGGCGCAAATCCCTCCTTCCCCATCGACGACTGCAATCCCTCCGTCGTGCGCGACAACGAGAAGTGCATCAACTGCATGCGCTGCGTGGCCGCCTGCAAGAAACAGCATGTCGGCGCGATCGGGCCGATCGGGAGAGGGTTCAACGTACACATCGGAAGTGCGGGCGGCATGACGCTTGCGGAAAGCTCCTGCGTGGGCTGCGGACAGTGCATCGTGGCCTGCCCCGTGGGCGCGCTCACCATCAAATCGGATGAGGCAAAGGTGCAGGCCGCGCTCGAAGATCCCGCGAAGAAGGTCGTGTTCTTCACCGCGCCCTCCGTGCGTGCGACGCTCGGCGAGGCGTTCGGCCTTCCCGTCGGCACCAATGTCGAGGGCAAGATGGTCGCGGCCATCCGCCGTCTCGGCGACTGCGAAGTGTTCAACATGGACGTCACCGCCGACCTCACCATCATGGAGGAGGCACATGAACTTCTGGACCGCATCCAAAACGGCGGCACTCTTCCCATGTTCACCTCCTGCTGCCCCGGCTGGGTGCGCTTCATCGAACAGCACCACCCCGACATGATCCCTCATCTTTCCACCTGCAAATCCCCGCAGGAGATGTTCGGCGGCCTACTCAAGAGCTACTATTGCGAGACGCACGGCATCGACCCCAAAGATCTCTTTGTCGTCTCCGTCATCCCCTGCACCGCGAAGAAGTATGAGTGCGCCCGCCCCGAGATGGGCGGCGAAGTGAACGCCGCGCTCACCACCCGCGAGCTTGCCCACATGATCAAGACGGCGGCCATCAAGTTCTGCGATCTTCCCGACGAGGCGTTCGACGATCCGTTCGCGACCTGTTCGGGCGGCGGCACCATCTTCGGTGCGACGGGCGGCGTCATGGAGGCGGCCCTCCGCGTTGCGGCAAAGAAACTCGACGGCAAGTTCGAAGTCGTCGACTTCCCCGAAGTGCGCGGCACCTCCCCCATCAAGGAGGCGACCTACAGCGTCGGCGGAAAGAGGGTGCGCGTTGCCGTTGCGAGCGGCCTCGAGAACGCGGAGACCGTCATTCAGGCCATCAAGTCGGGCGAGAAGCAGTATGACTTCGTCGAGATCATGGCATGCCCCGGCGGGTGCGTCAACGGCGGCGGCCAGCCCTCCCTTCCCGACAGCATCCGCAACAGCGTCGAACTTCGCGACGAGCGTGCCAAGGCACTCTATACGAGCGACAAGAAGAACACCCTGCGCCGCTCGGACGAAAGCCCCGTCATGGAAGTTCTCTACCGCGACTACTTCGGCTCCCCCAACAGCCACAAGGCGCACGAAGTCCTGCACACTTCCTACAAGCCCAATCCCCGCGTCTGAAGCAACATCGCTGCAAAACGCCGTCCCGTTCGGGGCGGCGTCTTTTTTGCGGAAAGCGGCTTTCTTGTATGAAATTTTTCTTGACATAAAATTGCGAAAAGCCTAAAATGCTTCTAAAGGAGATCCACATGCTGGAAGTTCGCAACGTCACAAAGATCTATCGGGAAAAGGGCGGTTCGGAAACGGCGGCACTTTGCGATGTGAACATCATGTTCCCCGAGAAGGGCCTCGTCTTTTTGCTCGGAAAGTCTGGCTCGGGCAAGAGCACGCTTCTGAATATCATCGGCGGGCTTGACGCCCCCACCGAGGGCGAAGTGATCGTCATGGGGAAGAGCTCGAAGACATTCTCAAACGGGGACTTCGATTCCTACCGCAACACGTTCATCGGCTTCGTCTTTCAGGAATACAACCTCCTCAATGAATTTTCCGTGGAAGAAAATGTCGCTCTCGCGCTCGAGCTGAAACGCCAAAAGGGCGGAAGGGAGAAGGTCGCCGAGATCTTGCGCGAAGTGGATCTTGCAGACTTCGCAAAGCGCAGGCCGGGCAATCTCTCGGGCGGACAGAGACAGCGCGTCGCCATCGCCCGCGCCCTCGTCAAAGACCCCAAGATCATCCTCGCCGACGAACCCACGGGTGCCCTCGATTCGGAGACGGGTGCGCAGATCTTTTCTCTTCTTAAGCATTTTTCCGAGGACCGTCTCGTCATCGTCGTCTCCCACGACAGGGAGTCAGCCGAGATGTACGGCGACCGCATCGTCGAACTCAGGGACGGCCGCGTCGTCTCCGACCTCACGCGCAACGGCGAAGGCTTCGCCGAGACGACCCCGCCAAAGCCCTACCAAGGCGAAGAGGCGAAGCTCATCCGCTCCCGTCTTCCCCTTGCCCATATGATCAAAATGGGCGTCTCGCCGTTGAAGACGAAACCTTTCCGTCTGGCACTTACGCTCCTTCTGTGTATCTTCTCTTTTACGGTCTTCGGGCTGTTTTCCACCCTCCTCTTCTTCGATCGGGATGTCGTTCTTAGGCACTCGCTGACAAATACGGAGTTTGAATACGCACATCTGAGCAAAGCGTTCAAGTCGCTGGAGCACGAAAACGAATTCGATCGTGATGCCAACTTCACGCCGAACGAGATCGCCTCCTTCGGGGAAGGGGCCTTCGGGGCATACCATGCCTATCTGGAATGCACCAACCTCGACTGCAATGGACAGGATTATTACGACGCAGTTATTTCCACCATCGCCGTCCTCAAGGAGGGAGATGCCCTGCACGATTCCATAAAGGGGACCTATCCCGTCGCCCAAAACGAGATCGCCGTAAGTTCTTTCTTCTTTGAAAGCGCGAAAAACTGCATATGGAACACCGTCGATGAAAGGGGGGAATTGGGCGCGCCCAAGAAGATCGAAAGGGAAGAAGACCTGATCGGGGAATATTTCCTCACATGGGATCAGAAGTTGTTCAAGATCACGGGGATCTTCGACTGCGGGCCGCTTCCAGCTTATTACGATCCCGTGCGGACCAATGTCTTCAAAAACGATGACGAAAAATACAATCTCCAGGACGAATGGAACAGTTATCGCAACGAGAGCATCCTGCACCTCGCGCTCGTCTCCCCCGCCATGACAAGCCAAATGGGATACGGAAGTTTGCCCTTGGCACTGACGGAAAACATTTACACAGCCAAGACCTTCCTCGACGGCCAGGAGGACAATGCGGACTCGTATGAGCTTTTCAATGCGGGCATCTATGACGGCGAAAGCGAAAATATGAACCCCGTTCTCCTTTTCCACCCCGTGAAAAAACTCGCCGACAACGAAACAATTATTCCCGCAGATATGTTCATCTTGATGCTCTCCGAAAGAAATCGGCTCAAAAACCCCTCCGGCTACTATGCGGAGCCCCTTCGGGAAAAATATGATTCGGATGAACTCTTCGAAGAGGCGCATGCCGAATGGGAAAGGCATATGCAACTATACCACGAGTTTTGTGAGATGAATGTGACGATTTCAGAGCTATCCGATCTGCTCACGGAGATCTTGAGAGGGTACTGCATCATAGACGGGAAACCGGTGACGCTCACTTATCTCGAGATCGAGGCGCGCAAAGAGGAACTCTGCGAAAAATTGAAGCCTCTTGTGTTCCCCATCACCCTCTATGACGACGGCGCGCCGTTGGGCGAATTTAACGTCGTCGGCGTGCTTCTTTCAGACAGGCGATTGGCCGGCCTATACCTCTCCGAAAACAACTTCGCAAACGCGAGAAGGATCCCCATTCACGGAAGCGGTATGGACTATAACGGCTCCACAAAGTATTTCCGTGAGGAAGATGCGATTTATTCCGTCGCGATCGTACCTTTTGCAAGCAACTCCAAACAGGTCGATAAGGTCCTCTCGATGATCGATCGCGTCGATGAGAAGACAGACGTCGTATATCATCTGAACTGTCATCTCAAAAGTCGAATCGAATACATCTGCGATACGGTCTTCTTCCTGCTGGATGATATCTTGATGTATGTGGGAATCGCGTTTACCGTCTTTGCCGCACTGATGCTCTTCCACTTCATCACGATCAGTACGCAATCCAAACGAAAAGAAATCGGGATCTTGCGCGCGATCGGGGCACGCAGGGCAGACGTGTTCGGGATCTTCTTCGTGGAGTCACTGCTCATCGTCGCGATATGTCTCATCTTCTCCATTGCGGCGACCGCAGTGCTCGCACATGTGGTCAGCGGCATTCTCTGGTCGCGTGCCGCTCTGCTCCTGTTCCGTGCGCCATCCTTCTTTACCATGGTCGCGCTCGCACTCGGCGTCGGAACGCTCGCGACCTTCCTGCCCGTATATCTCGCGGCAAAGAAGAAGCCCGCCGAGAGCATACGCGCCCTATAAAAACTTTTTGCCCGTCCCATTGTGGGACGGGCATTTTTTGTAAACGAAAACCACGCGGTCCCTTGGCTGCCCCTTGAGGGGGAGCTGTCGAGGCGAAGCCGAGAAGTCGAAAGATCACCGAATATAAGCGACACCCTTTCCGTCACTCGCAGTGCTCCATTGCGCCCTCCTCTTTCCCCATTATAATCTTACTATTGTAAGAATTCAATCATATTTTCTTACTTTTGTGAGAAAATAACGGCATGGAGCGTGTGATTGAATTCGGAGAGAGCCTGAAGGAGCTTCGGAGGGAGCGCAGGCTGGGCCAGTCGGAGCTTGCGGCCGCGATCGGCGTGAGCAATGGGATCGTCAGTCTTTGGGAGAACGGGCGGCGGGAGCCGACACTCTCCCATCTCATCGCGCTTGCGGATTATTTCCAGGTCTCGCTCGACTATCTCGCGGGAAGAAAACTTTAGTCCCATCGGCCCGCGCCGCGCACGCGGGCTTTTTTTGTGCAAACACACCATTTCTTGTTGCTATTTCTTTCAAAATGTGTTAATATACGTCTTGGAACGGTCTGTATGGATAACGAAAATCAGGACAAAATTCAAATCGGCGAGACGCCCGTGAACGAGAAAAAGCCGCATATCATGTCCAAGGAAGACTTCCTTGGGGAGGAAAATGAGGCTACCATGTCCGAGGGAGAAGGCTCGGAAAACACTTCTGCCCCCGGCTCGGACGGGAACGATTTTGCCGACCTCGCAAAAGAGTCGGCCGAGAAAAAGCGGCGGGAAGAGAAGCGGAAAAAGCGGAATTGGTGGATCAAGACCGCCCTTCTTTTCGTGCTCATCGGCCTTTCCATCTACTCCCTGTTCCCCATCACGAAGGGGATCACGGGCGAGAATGCGATGGGATTTGTCGATATGGTGAAGGGGGCGAGCCTTCCCTTCTTCTTCGTCCTTCTCGGCGTCGTCCTCCTCTACATGCTCACCGAGAGCTTCCAATACTCCTTTATCCTCAAGACTTCGACGGGCAAATTCCGCTTCAGGAACTCCGTCAAGGTCGCCCTTCTCGGGAAATATTACGACGCGGTGACCCCGCTCGGCACGGGCGGACAACCCTTCCAGATCTACTATCTGCACAAAAAGGATATCCCGAAGGGCGTGGCGACCGCCGTGCCCATCGTGAAATACACCTTCTCGACCTTTGCGAAGGGCATTTTCTCCATCATCTTCTTCGCGCTCGTGTTCGTCATCCTGCCCCCCGACGTCTATAAGAATCCCGGATTTACGGCGATCTACGTGCTGGCCTGGATCTCGATGTTCGTGAATATGCTCATCCCGATCATCATGATCTTCGGCTCCCTCTTCCCGAAAGCGGGCAAGAAACTCATGATCCGCATCATCGCCCTCCTGGCGAAGATGCACATCGTCAAGCGAAAATACACGATGACGAAGAAGTATGTCACCGAGATGAGCGAATACCGCCGTTCCCTCAAGGAGATCTTAAAGAAGTGGTGGATCGTCATCACCCTCCTTCTCATCGCCCTCCTGACGGCGGTCATCAACTTCTCCATCCCCTTCTTTACGGTGACCGCACTCGCCAATACCGCCCCCACATGGCATCTTTGGGCGCAGATGTTCTGCGGCGGACTTCTCGCCTACTACTCCGCCTCTCTCCTTCCCACTCCCGGCAACTCGGGCGGGATCGAAGCGACCTCAGGCCTTGTATTCGCCTCGGTGCTTTCCTTCGTCCCGGGCGGCGAGAACGGTGCGGTGGCGATCTGGATCATCATCGTGTGGCGTTTCCTCACCTTCTACGTCTACATCATCACGGGGATCGGCATCAACGTCTTTGACATCATCCGCAGTGCGGTGAGAAACCGCCGTGCCAAAAAACAAAATTCGTGACAAGTGCAAAATGCAATATGAAAGACCGTCCGTCATTTCCGAAAATGGCGGGCGGTCGTTTTTATATACCGTCTTGGTACTATGTGAGCGGGACGATGGTCGGCGTGACCTTCCCCTCATGCAGGACGAGATAACAATAGCTCGGGTCGGTGTAGGAGCCGATCGCACCCGGGTTGATGCAGAGGACACCCTCCACCTCGCGGATGTCTGCACGGTGCGTATGTCCGTAGAGGGCGACGGTGCAGCCGCGCTCCTTTGCCCGCAATGCAAGGCGGGTAAGATCCCCCTTCACACCGTACCGGTGTCCGTGACTGCAGAAGATGCGCACCCCCTCCTGCTCGAGGACAAACTCCGCCTTTTCAAGGACGGGTTCGCAATTTCCCGAGAGGACGAAAGTCTTTTCGGGGAAGGCGCGGCAGCAGTCCCGCATGTCGAAGGCACCGTCGCCGAGATGGATGATGAAGTCGTTTTCCGCAAAGAGCGGCTCGATCTTCTGAATGGCAGCTTTTCTGCCGTGAGAATCCGATAAGATGATCAATGTTTTCATAGCTGTTTTTTGAGCGCGAGGAGGGCGCGGCCGCGATGGGAAACGGCGTTCTTCTCCTCCTCGGCTGCCTCGGCAAAGGTCTTTTGGAGGTCCTCGGAGAAGAAGAGCGGGTCGTATCCGAAGCCCCCGTTCCCGCGCTCTTTTTCGAGGATGGTGCCGAAGGTCCTGCCTTCGGCGGTGTATTCCGTGCCGTCGGGAAGGACGAGGGCGACGGCGCAGCAAAAGTGGGCGCGGCGGTCCTCTTTTCCCGAAAGATTTTTGAGAAGGAGGGCACGGTTCTCCTTGTCCCCGCCGCCCGAATAGCGCGCGCTGTAGATCCCGGGCGCACCGCCGAGCGCGTCCACCGAGAGGCCGCTGTCATCGGCGAGGGCGGGAAGCTTCAGGGCATAGGCGACGGCACGTGCCTTGAGAAGGGCGTTTTCGAGGAAACTTTTCCCCGTCTCTTCGATCTCGCCCGAAAAGCCCGCCTCCGCGGCGGAGAGAACTTCATATCCCTGCAAGATCTGCCGTATCTCCCGCAATTTATGGGCGTTGCCCGTGGCGGCGACAAGTTTCATCTATTTCTCCTCCTCTAAGGGGACAAAGCCGTAGGTGGCGAGCTTTACAAGCCCCCGGTCGGTGAGCTTCAGCTCGGGGATGACGGGCAGGGACAGAAAGGCGAGGGTCATGAAGGGTGCGTAGCCCTCCTTCACCCCCATTTCCCGTGCCCGCTCCTGAATGGCGGAGGTGCGGGCGATGACCTCCTTTGCGGGGGCACTGCTCATGAGGCCCGCAATGTCGAGGGGAAAGACTTCCTCCCCGCCCTCAAAGACGGCCGCCATGCCCCCGCCCGCCTCTGCCAAGAGCGCGACGACCCGCGACATGGCCGCATCGTCGTCCCCCAAGACGACGAGATTGTGACTGTCGTGCGCGACGGAGATGCCAATCGCACCGCCGCGGAGGCCGTATCCCTTTACGAAGCCCAGACCGATGTTGCCCGTCTCCTTGTGCCGCTCGACGACGGCGAGTTTCAAAAAGTCGGTGCCCTTCACCTCCACCCTTCCCGCGGGAGGGGTGAAGAAGGTCTCCTTCGTAAAGAGGGAATGCGGCAAAATTTCCATGGCGCGCATCCTTCCCCCGTGCGAAAGGACGGCAAAGCTCTCCGCCGTGACGGGCTTGATCTTCACAGTTCCGACGACGGACGCGGGAAGATAGCGGCGGCCCGTCTCAAAGAGAGCCTTCCCCTCCCTCGCTACGAGGACGCCCCTCTTGAAAGTGGCCCGCACATGGAAGCTCTCGACATCATCGACGAGTACCATGTCCGCAACATACCCCGGAGCAACGGCCCCGACACCCTGGAGACGGTAGCAATCTGCAATGTTTGAAGTCGCCATCGGGATCGCATATTTTGCGGGGACGCCCGCCTTGACGAGACGGGAGAGGGCGTCGTCGATGTGCCCGCGCGAGAAGAGGTCTTTGGCGTTCTTATCGTCCGAACAGAGGACGAAGCGGCGGAAGTTGAAGCCGTCCACCGCCTTCGCGACGTCCGCAAGATTTTCCGCAGAGGAGCCGCAGCGCGCCTGCACGAACATCCCCCGCGCGATCTTTTCGCGGCACTCCCCGGGGGTGAGCGACTCGTGGTCGGTGAGGATCCCCGCCGTCCGATAGGCGTTGAGGGCGTCCCCCGTGACGCCGGGCGCGTGCCCGTCCACGGGCTTATGGAGCCTTTGCGCCGAGGAGATCTTTTTGAGGACGTCCTCCTCCCCGCCGATCACCGCGGGGAAGTTCATCATCTCCCCGAGGCCGAAGAACATCTCGCGCGAAAGTTCCCGCTCCGTCTCCCTTCCGTCGAGAGTCGCGCCGCTCGTCTCAAAGGGGGTCGCGGGGACGCAGGAGGGAAGTTCGAGCATGACATCGACGGGACACACGCCGTCCTTCTCGATACGGGAGATCGCTTCCTTGATGTATTCCGCCCCCTCCACGCCGCAGACGTTGACGATCTCATGCGGATCCGCGATGACCGCCGTCGTCCCGTGCGGGGAGCAAAGACCCACCCATGTCTCGGGGGCGAGCATCGAACTCTCGACATGGATATGGGAATCGATGAGGCCGGGCAGGAGGATCTTCCCCCCGCCGTCGAACACTTTCTCCCCTTCGTACCCTCTGCCGACGCCGACGATGGTGCCGCTCTTCACGGCGACTTCGCCCTCCTCCGTCTCCCCCGAAAAGACGTTGAAGATGCGCACATTCTTTACGACAAGATCGCTTTTTTCCCGCCGCATGGCGCAGTCGATGAGTTCTTTCATATTGCTCCTTTATCAAGAAGATATTATCGGTTAGATTTTATCACACCCGCGTACCGCTTTCAAGTACTTTCTCAATAAAAATATTCCCGCCTCACTTGGGGGAGACGGGAGCCACCTGCAATGGAAGCATGTGGAAAATTTTTGCTGAAACGATCATTTCTCCGAGGCGGGAACAATTGATTTGCTCTTCACATGATCTGCGATCGCAAGGGCAAAGTTTGCGAGCGCAAAGATGAGGATGACAATCTGTGCTGCCGACCCGAAATTCGTCCCCTTGATGCCCAAAGGTCCGATAATTGCGGCGATAAGCCCGAACATTGCCACCGTGTCCGCAAGCCATGTCGCTTTGCGGAATTTTTTTGCCTGAATGCGGGGCACGGAGAGCTGCTTGAAATATCTGATGAGCTGTAACACGCAGAAGAGGATGAGAAGGAGGGTCACGATGACGCCGAGCGCGCAGGTCAAAAGCGTCGTACTATCCACGATCCCGTCGGGTCCGTTTGCCCCATTCAAATAGTCGAGGAAGTTCATCTCTGCCTTTCCCGCCTTGATAAGGGGTTGTCCCGCAAAGGCAAGCACCATGACGGTGCAGAGCGTTCCGCATGCCGTGAGAATGAAGTGCAGGAGCGTATTTTTATCCGCAAATGTTTGCTTGGCAACGGGCAGAAAGCGAAGGACGATCATCGCCCCGACCATGGCCCCGCCGATCACGGCACCTGCGATCGACCCCGCATTCAGGCGATAATTTGCAGGATCGCCCGAATAGAGGGCGAGAATTGCCACCTGTGCAAAAAGGAAGGCTGCATATGCGCCGAACGCGCTTCCGCATGCCTTGCCGAAATCCTTTGACTTCATGCCGCGCACAAACATTACAATGCCGCGGATGAGCATCACAAGCAGAGCGATGAGCATACCTGCGACGGTTATGATCGCCAATATGTACCGAAGAAGGGTGCCGAGGTCGGGTCCCGTCGTCGTTCCCATGAGTTTGATGAGGACGTCCCATGTGGACCCCGCGGAAAAGTTGAAGAATTCAAAGACGCCGAACCCCTCTCCTTGCCCCGCCGTGAGGCCGCCAAGACAGCCGCAGACGATCGAGATCGCGATGACGGCAAGCCCCAGAATGCCCGCAATGAGCGAAAATTTCCCGCCCTTTTGCTCGTTCGCATCGCTTTCCGATGCAACTCTGATGTTGTTTTCCATACAATTACTCCTCTCTTGTCAATTTCCGCTTTCGCGGAGTTGTCTCTATTTTAACTCATTTGGGTTTATATGTCAACTGTTTTGAGTTATCAATTTAACCCATTTTCGTTATAAAATATCGCAAAAGGGGGAAATCCTTGTATGATGAACATTCTCGAACGGATAGATGAACTGCGAAAGGCGCGCGGCTGGTCGGTCAACAATCTTGCCATGGAGGCGATGCTCACGCAGTCCACCGTCAACAATCTCTATTCGCGAAAGTCCGAGCCGAAGCTCTCGACCCTCCGTGCGATCTGCGGTGCGTTTGGGATCACTCTCTCGGAGTTCTTTGCGGAAGAGGACGGGGAGGGCGGGACATGCGCCGAGCTGCACCGCCGTATCGACCGCATGACGCCCGCAAGGCGGGAGGCGTTGCTCGCCTTTCTCGATTCGATGCGTTGAATTTTTTTTCTATCAAAAAACCGCTTCACACACGAAGCGGCTTTTTTATTTTTTCTTCAAATTATTTTCAAAGTTTTCCGCGCATGCGGAGGGCGCATCAAAGATAGAGATAGGTCGTGTCGGGGTAGGAGATAGTATAATAATAATCGCGAAGACAAAGTTCGGGCCATATCCAGGTACTTTCTCCTGAGGTCAATATCCGATACCAACAAAAATAAATATCATCACTCATTTGAAAATTCGTAGTAAAAGTGTATTCACGATAGGAATTTGATACGATATCTTGAAAGGATTTTTTCAAAATCAAACTGCTACTGCTGATGATGTTACTATTGTAAATTTCAAAATAGCCCGTACCTGCTGCATTTCTATCCCACTTCAATTTCACATGCCATGCGACCGAAATATTATATGTGCCCTCCGAAAAATAGTCGCTATATTTAAGTACAAAAGAGGTGTCAGAGTTTCCACCAATATATGGACCACCACTCATGGTGGAAGCATATTCGCTTGACGGGATTAACACTTTTTGATCTGTTTCCTCCTTATACCAACCTGCTTTCAAGGCAATTCCCGTGGAGGGCATCTTGGATGCGGTGTACTCTTCCTTATCCGCCGTGTACCAACCGGCAAAGAGATAACCTTCTTTGGTGGGCGTGGGAAGGGAGATGCTCTCTCCTGCGGGCTTGGAGATATCGTCTACATCCGTGCCGCCGTTCTCGTCAAATTCGATCTTCGCCTGCCAAACCGCAGTGAGCGTGACGCTCGTTGCGGGCATGATGGTCAGCTCTGCCGTCTCATTGTTCTCATCTACCCAACGCAAAAACTTTGCAAGCGGCTTTGTAGGGACGGGAAGAGTGATCGCCGTCCCCGCCTTTGCGACGATGGGCGTAACGTCCGCGCCGTTCCCATTCAGTTCGATGACAGGTGCCCATTCCCGAACATAAAGATCGATGCTTTCAGTGACATTGCCGTTGAACACGTCGCCGTCCGCGCTCTTGCTCCACGAAAGGCCGGCCTTCCCCTCCTCATTCCGCGTCTTGGGAACGACCTGACTGATGGGCGTATTGTAGGGCACTTTCACTTCTTCCGAAGGCATTCCATCTTCGAAGTGGAAGGTGACGGTGTATTTTTCAAGTTCGAAGCCCGCATAGAGATAGACGCGCTTGCTGTCGTCCAACTTGAAGTATTCCTCGTTCAATACGGACACGGCGGGAAGATTGCCGAATGCGTCGGCGACCTGCGTCCCCTTCCCGCCCGCTTCGGTATACCAACCCGTGAACACATTGTGCGCGAGAGAGAGGTTTTTGGGAAGCTCGGGCAGATTTGTATTATATGTTACGGTAAAGGAGCGATCGCCCGTTATATTTGCTTCGCCATAGTCGAGAATGACGGTGTATTCGATCGGCTTGAACTGCGGGAACAGCACCTTATTCCCCTTGTCGCTGTAGGGAGCAAGCGACGCGCCGTTTGCACCGACGTACTGTGTACCGCCCGTCTGTGCATCGTAAAGCCCCAAAAACTCATAGCCGAACCTATGGGGAACGCTCTCCAAAGTGTAAGGCATCCCTTCCGTCACCGTAAGGATATGAGTACCTGCGTCGTCTGAATATTGGATCGTGTACTCCTTGGTCTTCGGCTCGGAACCCCCGTCTCCGAAGCATCCCGTCAATGAAACGCATACAAGCATGATACTTGCAAGTAAAACGCTCATCTTTGCAATCAATTTTTTCTTCATAATTTCCTCCTGCATGATAGCAATTTGCTATTTTCTGGATATAGTATATAGCAATTTGCTATACTTGTCAAGAAAATGATGAAGATTTTTCAACAAAGATTGAGGGAAATGCGTGTTATGTGCCATTTAACCCAACGAGATATCGCGGACAGACTCGGCATATCACAGCCCTCTTACATTCGTTATGAGAACGGCACATCGGAGCCGACGCTTGAAAATCTTGTAAAAATTGCCGAGATCTTTGATGTTTCCACCGACTATCTTCTCGGAAAATCGGAATATTAAAAGAGCGGGAACCCTCCCGCTCTATTTTTAGCTTGTTATTTTAGCTTGCTGCCTTATTTTACAGTTTCCCGCGCATGCGGAGGGAGTTGAGGACGGCGAGGAGCATGACGCCGACGTCGCCGAACACTGCCGCCCAAAGCGGGATGAAGCCGAACACGGACAGCACCATGAGGGCGACTTTGACCGCGATGGAAAAGATGATGTTTTCAAAGACGATGCGGCGGGTCTTTTTAGCCCCTTTGAGTGCCTTGGGAAGGGAGGTGAGACTTGAAGAGAGGACAAAGTCGCTCGCCTCGATGGCCGCGTCGCTCCCGAGGCCGCCCATTGCCACGGCGACGTCGCTTGCCGCCATGACGGGGGTATCGTTGATGCCGTCCCCCACGTAGAGGAGGGGGCCGCCCGCCTTGAGCTTTTCGGCGCAGAGCGGCTTTTCCTCCGGCAAGAGACGGGCGCAGACGGCGTCGACGGGGAGATCTTTCAGTGCCGCGCGGGCGCGATCCTCCGTATCCCCTGTGAGGACCGCGACGGTTGAGATGCCCTCCTTCTTCAAATTTTCGAGGGCTTCTTTTGCCTCGATGCGGACGCGATCAGCGATCTCGATATGGCCGAGAAGCACCCCTTCCTCCGCGACATAGATGACGAGGTCGCTGCTCTCAACATCCTCTACGGGCACACCATGTCCGCGAAGGAGACGCGCGCTCCCGACAAGGATTTTCCTGCCTTCGACGACGGACGAGATACCCATGCCCGCGATCTCCTCGCAAAAATCGACATTCGGGGCGTCGATCTTCGCAAAGGCCTCGGCGAGGGGGTGCGAGGAGTTCTTTTCCGCCGCTGCGGCGAGATGCAGGACGCGATCGCCGCCAACGACTTTCGCAATGGAGAACTTCCCCTCGGTGAGCGTGCCCGTCTTGTCGAAGGCCGCCACCTTTGCCTTGGCAAGAAGGTCCAGCCCCACCGCTCCCTTTGCAAGGACGCCGATGCGGGCAAGCGTTCCCACCCCCGAAAAGTAGGTGAGGGGCACCGAGATGATGAGGGCGCAGGGACAGGAGATGACGAGGAAGTTGAGCGCGCGGGCGATCCAGACGGAGAAGTTATACCCTTGAAAGAGCGGCGGGATGACGGCCAGAAGCAGGGCCGAGAGGACGACGACGGGCGTATAGATGCGGGCGAATTTCGTGATGAATTTTTCGGGCTTCGCCTTCTTTTCGGAGGAATTTTCGACCATCTCCAAAATTCTGGAGACCGCGCTCTCGGAGACGGGACGAAGCACTCTGCACTTGATGACTGCCCCGACGTTGACACAGCCAGAGAGGATCTCGTCGCCGACGCCGACCTCTTTGAGGTAGGCCTCGCCCGTGAGCGACTTCGTGTCGAGGGAGGTCGCGCCCTCCATTACGGCGCAGTCAACGGGGATCCTGTCTCCCCTCCGGATCAGGATGACGTCGCCGACGGAGAGTTCTTCGGGATCGACCTCCTCCTGCCCTTCGCCCGAGAGCTTTATCGCGGTGTCGCTCTTGAGAGAAAGAAGGCGCGTGATGGAGGAGCGGGAGGATCCGACGGCGATGTTTTGCAGAAGCTCGCCGATCTCATAGAGGAGCATGACGGCGGCCCCCTCCAAGTTCTCCCCGATGGCAAAGGCACCGACTGCGGCGACCGTCATGAGAAGATTTTCGTCGAGAAGGACGGAGGGGTGGAACCCGCCGCGGAAGATGCGGAAAGTATTGAGAGCGACTTTCCAGAGGACCGCCCAGCCCGCGGCAAGAGCGGAGGCAAGGAAGAGCGAGAAACCCACCCAAGGCTGCAGGCCGAGAATGCGCAGGATGAGCGCGGGGAGGAAGAGGGCGGCACTGATCGTTATGGAGAGCACCTCGGGAAGGTGGCGGTCCTTCTTTTGCGGGGCGTTCCCGTCGATGATCTCCACCTTCTCGAAGTGGGAGATGAGGTCGATACACTTTTGCAAGACCTCCTCGCCCTCATAGTCGAGCGAGACCTTCTGGTTGATGAAATCCGCGCTCGCCGCGCTCACACCGGGGATGGCGGCAAGCTCTTCGGAAAGCTCGGCGGCGCAGTTCGCACAGTCTAAATTTTTGATCCTGATGATTTTGTGCATGGAAAATTTAAGCCTCTTTTCTTATTTAGATATTTATCGAAATAATTGATTTTTTGCGTTTTTTTCAAAAAAACTACAGTTTACAGTGCAAATGCGTACATGCAAGCTCGAGGACGGCGACGACATGTTCGTCGGACAGGGAGTAGAGGATGTTCTGCCCATCGCGGCGGGATCTGACCATGCCGCACGCCTTGAGAAGGCGGAGCTGGTGGCTCACGGCACTCTGCGCGCCCCCCACCGCTTCGACGATGTGATAGACGCACATTTCGCCGTGGCGCAGGGCAAAGAGGATCTTGAGGCGGGACGGCTCGGAGATCGCCTTGAACGTTGCGGCGACGCGTGCGACCTCCTCTTCGGGCGGCATGTTTTCGAGGGCGCGCCTCGCAGCCCCTTCATGTTCGGTTTTATGCGTACATTCCATTTTCGATCTCCTATATCAATATATGAATAACTGTTCATATAATACTACATTAAAAAACGCTTTGTCAAGCGTTTTTCGGAAATTTCTTATAAATTTTTCGGGGAGCGGAAGGTCTTTCCCTTCAGGTAGGCGAGCGGGCCGCCAGTTTCGAGCGTCAGTTCCTTTGCAAGGAGCCGCTGGCGTGCGGCGTGGTGCGCCCTGTTTTTCGCGTGGTCGCCGTACTTTTCGTCGCCGACGACGGGGTGGCCGACATGGGCGAGATGCGCTCTTATCTGGTGGGTCTTACCCGTGTGGAGGGTGACAAGAAGCAAACTCATCTCCCCGCGCTCCTCCAAAACTTCGTACTCCGTCACGATCTTTTCTCCCCGTCCCGCGGTGTTTATGGTAACGCGCGCGCTCCTCTCGTCCTTTTCGAGGAAGCCCTCGAGCATCGCATGCCTCTTTTCCATCCTCCCGAACACGAGGGCGAGGTACTTCTTCCCGACTTTTCGCTCGCGGAAGGCGGAGAGAAGTTCTTCCTCGGCTTCTTTGGTTTTGGCAAAGATCATCACCCCCTCGGTGTTGCGGTCGAGGCGGTGGATGAAGCGGCACTCCCCTCTCTCCTCGAGAGCGCGAAAAAGGGCCTCGGAGGAGACGCCGCTCTCCTTATCGACGACGAGAACATTCTCATCCTCATATAGGATCGTGTACGCGCGAAGGGCTTCCTCGGCGGGGGTCAGGTAGAAGGCGACCTCATCGCCCGGGAGAAGGAGAACATTTTCGCCCACCTTTTTGCCGTTGACGCGCACGTCCTTGCGCCTCAAGAGAGCGCGAAGAGCCATCGACGCCTGTGCGCACGTTGCGTCGGTGAAATCTTTGAGCGAACTTTTTTCCTGCACGAGAAACTTTTTCACGATTTTTTCCGATGAGCAACCCCCCGATGAGGGGCACGAGGGCGAGGGCGATGTAGACCGCTCCGCCGATGAGGGAGAAGTAGACGGCATAGGATAGCAGCAGAGCCGTGACCGTCTGCACGGCGGCATAGAGGATGGCGCGGCCCTTGCCCACTTCCCGCGCGGTCGCCGCGATCGCGGAGACGCAGGGACTGCAGGCGAGGATAAAGACGGCGAAGGCAAACGCGCTTGCTCCCGAATAAGGAAAACTTCCAAAGAGCATGGCGATCGCCCCCGCGACGTTCTCCTTTGCCACAAGGCCCGAGATGGCCGCATAGGCAATGCGCCAATCTCCCATGCCGATGGGCGCGAACAGCCACTTCAGCCCCCCGCAAATTTTGGCGAGCATGCTCTCCTTCGCATCGCAAAGCTCGAACGAGAAGTTGAAGGAGGAGAGAAGCCACGAGAGGAGGAAGAAGGCGAGGATGACCGTCGCTACCTTTATTATAAACTGTTTTATCTGAAAGAGCAAGGATTTGAGGACGAAAAGCGGACGCGGGAGCTGGAGCGGGGCGAGTTCGGAAAGGAAGGGCGGCGTCCTCTTTTTGAGAAAGAGGGCGACGAGGACGGCGAGGGCGACGCCGAGAAGATACAAGAGAATGACGGCGGCGAAGGGGTCGGAAAAGAAGGAGGCGGAAAGGGTGAGGTAGACGGGGAGCTTCGCGCTGCAGGAGATGTAGGGAAGGCACAAAATAACCCTCTTTTGCATCGCCTTGTCGTCGAGGCCGCGGGTGGTCGTGACGGCAGCGGCGGTGCAGCCGAAGCCCATCAGAATGGAAAAGACCGCCCGCCCCGAGAGGCCGATCTTCGAAAAAAAGCCGTCGGTGAGAATGGCGAGACGGGAGAGAAGGCCGCTCTCCTCCAAGAGGATCAAAAAAAGATGCAAAAGTGCGATCTGCGGGAGGAAACAGAGGACGCTCCCGAGGCTTCGCAGGATGCCGTCGCGCACGAGGTTTCGCACGATTTCTGAAGGGATACCCTCGGACATGCCCCCCAGAAAATCGGTGAACAGCCATTCGATGCCCTCCTTCATCAGATCCCCCGGGAAGCCCTTTGCGAAGGTGAGGAGGAAGGCGAGAAGGAGCAGGATGCAAAAAAGGGGCAGGCCGATAAAGCCGTTCAAAAGAAGCTTGTCGGCACGCGAGAGACCGCCGCGGGCGGGGCGAAGGGCGTGGGAGAGATCCCCCTCCTTCACGCTTGCGGGCGGGGCGGAGAGCATGGCGGCAAGAAAAGTTTTGAGCGATTTCTCCTCGGCAAAACAGACGGGGATGCCGAGAGTGGCAGAGAGGCGGGCGGCATCCACCTCGCCCCCGTTGCGCACGAAAGCCCTCCTCTTTGTGAGGACGAGGGCACAGCGGCGGCTGTTTTTCGTGAGGGCGGCCATGAGGGGGAGGAAATTTGTCAATCGTCCGCACTCGGTGACAAAGAGCAGGGCGGCCTCCGCGTGATCTTCTATGTACTTGCAGGCGAATTTTTCCTCGAGGCTCCTCCCGGGGGCGGAATAGATGCCCGGAAGGTCGACGAGCGTGACGCGTTTCCCCCCGATCTCCGTCTGCTTTTCGAGGGCGTCCACCGTGACGCCGTGATAGTTGCCCACATGCGCATGTGCGCGCGCAAGGCGGTTGAAAAGGGTACTCTTGCCCGCGTTGGGATTGCCGCAGAGGAGGATCATGTCCGCCATACAAGTACCCTCCTTGCGACCTCTCTTCCCATTGCCAAACGGCTCCCCCCAGCCTCTATGAGGCACCCATGTCCGAGGAGGAACCTCTTGAGAAGGGTAATTTTCGCCCCGGGAAAGACGCCGAGCGCGTGAAGGCGATCCTTTTCCTCCTCGTCCCCTTCCACCTTGAGAACGACGGCACGGTCGCCCTTTTTGAGAGCAGAGATATCCATATCCATAAAAAATGCGGACCCGACGCAAAATATGCGCGGACCCGCATTCGCATTTGGAAATTTGCTTACTTCGTCTCGCGGACGGTGCGATTGCCGCGGAGCTTCAACGCCCCGTTCGTGATGATGGGCGAGATGATGAGCCAGATCGCGGCGAGGGCGATGAGCGAGTAAATGATGATGGAACCGATCGCACGCGGACCCATGAAGATCGCCGAGACGAGGTTGAAGTTGAAGATGCCGAACATTCCCCAATTGAGTGCCCCGAGCAGCACGAGGATGTAGGCAATGAGATTTGCAATGACCATGTTGTTCCTCCTGTCTCTATCTTGCGCGATACGATAATGTTTATGCGGAATGAGGTGAGGAAATTTGGAACTCGTACCCACCCCCCTACCCCCTCCTCGGGAGGGGCAACAAAGGCGACACCGTGGGAGAAGCTTTTTCGGACTGCGTAGAAGGGGATCCTTCGGAGAGAGGCTCGCAAGAACTGCGTAATGGCAATTCGGCTCAGGATGACGCGGGAGGCCAACCCTCATCAGTCACGCAAGCGTGACAGCCCCCCAAGGAGGAGCTTCTTTCTCGTCTCCCCTGTAAGGGGAGATGTCACCGCAGGTGACAGAGGGGTTAACCCTTTCCCCCGCTTCGCGGGTACTTTCCCTTTCAGGGACAGCAAGCACCCTCATCAGTCACGCAAGCGTGACAGCTTCCCCCATGGATGGGGGAAGCCTTATGGACTTCGTATGAGGGGATTCACTCGGGGCGTTGCCCCTCGGAATGACGCGGTATCCACCCCTTCCGTCGCGGCGAAGCCGTGACACCCACCCCTCAAGGGGTGGGCAAGAATAAGGTGATGCTTCTACTTCGCTCAGCATGACGTATATAGGAAAAGCCCGAGCGGCAAAGCCGCTCGGGCTTTCTTGTGATTTGTTCGCCTTAAAGACTTTACGTCTTATCGGCTTTGTGTTCGCCTTAAAGACTTTACGCCTTATCAGCCTTGTGCGCCTGCATCGCCCGTCTCTTCGCCACCTGCTTCGGTTCCGCCGGTCCCGGGTGCGGGTGCAGGCTCTGCCTGTTTGGTGACGGTGATACTAAGGCTTTCTTTCGAAAGACTGATCGTCACAGTGTAGGTCGCATCCTCGGTCTCTATCGTCCAGGTGCCGTCTTTATTATCGGTGATGATCGCGTCGAAGAGACCGCTAGGTGTACCCAATGCGTAGACAACGGGCACTATATATTCATCGTCATCAGATAAAGTATAGAAGAATCCAACAATATACTGCCGTGTGGAATCGTAGAAGTAACCATACGCCCCTTGCGTAGCGGTGAAATCGGTAACAAGGCCTGTCTCTTCATCATATGTGAGTTCGAGAAGCCAACTTATGGTTTCAACTTCATCCGGCGTTTCTTCTTTATCGTGCGGAACGTCCCAAATGATCCATGAGCCATCATCCGCGAAGACAGTATCATCCGGCTCAAGGTAACCAATAGTGTCGCTGTTCAAACGAAGGTACAAGCCGACATTCGTCTTTCCGACTTTCAAGACATTGGAGAACGCATTGACGTAGACGCATGTACTCGTATAAAGTACGAGATTTTGTACACCGTCGGTCCCATCAATATATTGGTCGAGTGTGACCGCGTAGATGAGAAGGTAAGGCGTACCGCTGCCCGTCCAGGGCTGCTCATCCTCCGTGATAAGGAAGAACGTCAGCACATAAGTGTTTTCGTCTGTCCCTTCGATCTTAGTCTCATACATCGTGCCGTAGTACTTGTTGATCGTCTCTGTTTTGAGCGTATCGAGGTCATCCACAAAGCATCCGAGCTCCTCTCCTTTGAGATCCGTCGCCTCGAGGACGATCCAATACTGATCTTTGCTTACCGCAATATCGCCGAGCGCGAAGTGCCCGTAGTAGATCCCGTTGTAATCGCCCATGAAGTCTTCGTAGAGTTCAGTGTAGAGGAAGGTCCCTATGACGATGAAAGTGTTTCCTGTTTCATTGTCGGGATTCCAAGTGAGATCGTAGACAGGGTAGTCAACGCGGTTGGCATCGTAGAGGGTCAGCATAAGTTCTTCGGTATCATAATCCATCTCGATCACGAGCTCAAAGCCATCGACCGTGACAGGGGTCTCGCCGTCCTTGTAGGTAATGCTTGCAGGTGCGTTGAGGGCTGCTGTACCGTCGGGGGTGAAGGTGAGCGTGACAGCAAGCTCGATCTCGCCGCCGTGGAAGTACGCCGTGCCCTTGAGGGTAATTGCTTCGCCTTCGTTCCAACGATAATAGGTGACACCGTCTAATTCATAGGTCTTGTCTGCAGCCTCGGGAAGCACAAACTCTTCCTCAGTATAGGCACCCGTGACTTCATCCTCTGCAAAGACGGTCGCTTTATCCGCGCCCTCTTTCACGATATAGTAGCCGTAGAGTTCGCCGTCGAGATACAAACCGTCCGCGAACACGACGGAACCGAAGAGATCGGTGGTGTAGAAGGACGCATAATATGCCGAATTGTCAACGGGCTTGAAGGTCCTTGCAGCGACGTTATAGGAAACAAAGTACTCGAAATCGCCGTTGTAATCGGTGATGATCATGTACGTGTCGTTCACGACCGTTGTGTAGATATCATAGTAGAAGCCCATCTCGTCGTAGTAGGAGCCATAGCCCCAGCCGTCCATATAGAGCACGGTGAAGTTGGGACCGACAAAGTTCCCCTTCATATCCTCGTTGTAAAGGACGCAGAGATACTTCATATAGTCGTCATCCGCGATAAGTTGAACGTTCCACTTGATCTCGACCTCCGTTTCGCCTTCTCCCATCGTGAGCACGACGTCGTAGATATCGTCCTCGTCCGTAAGCGTCCATGTACCTGTACCGACTTCTGCATCGTCTGCATCATAGAGCGTCACGCCGCTATCTTCATCGAAGATAACATAGTATCCCTCCATGTCTTTGACGGGAAGATAGCTGTCGTCCACAACTTCGTAGTAGTAGTCAAACTGACTGCTGCCGCCGCTTTCTCCGTCCAAAGTGATGGTCTTGCCGTCTACGATGAAGTAGAACTCATCGCCCGTCACTTCCATATCCATGAAGCAGATGTAATCTTCATCTAAAAGGAAATAGTTGCCGCTATAGGTGACGCCGTCGGCATCGGTATATTCTGCCCAATAGTAGAACCCGTCGAGTTCGAGCTCGATCCCGCCCTCGCCCGTGAGCGTGCCGTTGAGCCCTTCGTCATAGAGATAGAAGTATGCCTCTTCATAGGTGCCGAAGATCCCAAGATCCACATAATTGTAGTAAAGTATGAAATCGAAACTCTCCGGATCTGCTTCCCCGTCCGTAGTCGTGGCGGTGAAGGTGTAGATCGTGTCGCCGAATACGGTCGTACCCGTCTCTTCATAAGTACCGACTATCTCGTTGCCTTCCGCATCGGTATAGATCGCGAAACCGGCTCCGTCAACGAAAAGCGTCTCGCCATCGCCACTGCCACCATATTGATCGCTGTATTCGTAGGTGTGCGGAGCGTCTTCCGCAATGACGTAGGTGTAGAAGGGATTATCCGGATCATCCGCATTTTCGTGAACTACAAAATAGATGTGGTAATAATCCCTATCCGCGCTGTCGAAGTATTCGAAATCCATATACATCGTCGTTTCGTTCATGTCGACGATATCCAGACTTCCCTCGTAAACGGTGCCGTCCGGCGCGAAGTACAGGCTGCCCATGTCCGTGATGCCGACTTCTCTATACCAAAGATAGCCGCCGTTCTCCTTTTCGGTCTCTTCGCTGATGAGGATATACACTTCTTCATCGTCTGCCTCGAAGATATAGTAAACATCGAGGGAGCCGCCCGAAGTGGTGAGCACAGAGCCAGTGAGGCAGCTGATCGTCCGGAAGAGAGTAGTTCCCGTGTAGTGTTCATCTACCGACGTCTGCGTAATGGTATAGTAGTTAAGTTCGGCGCCGAGCACTTTTACGGTATAGTAACCGCTTGCGGCATGCACCAAAGTACTCTCGCCCGTTACGGAGTCTTCAACAGGATAGTAGACTTCTGCGCGCATTGCGCCTGCGGGGATATTCGTTTCCGTTTCTGCAGCCTTATAGAGTTCGTCATAGAAAAGGATCGTCGGATAATACAGACCGGGTTTCCCGCTTTGGTTCACTTCAAGCTGCATATATTCAACGAAGTTGCCGTCTGCAAATGGCTTGAGCGAGAGCTCGCCGTCTTCGTCAACAATTTGATAGGTGTACTTCAGTTTTTCCCCGTTCTCATCGTAAATATCGAGCAGCGTGCCGAACACTTCGCTTTCACGCACCCAATAAGCCCCGTACGTCTCGGCCGTACCTTCTTTAATGGTTGCGCCGATGAGGGCGGAATAACCGGAGAGTTCGATCGTGACGTCTTTTCCGTCCGCAGTGGTGGTGTAGGTCCCGGCATAGGGATCCTTCTCCACGAATATCGTTTCCCCGCTCTCAAGAGGAACAAGGATGCAGTCGATGGTGCCATAGCCCTCTATCACTGCATGGATCACGGGCACTTCGCCGCCGTAATACCCGACAATGTCGTATTTTCCATAGTAACCGACATAATCGACATAGTCCAAAATTGCTGCGCCGCCGACCCCGTCGAGTGAGAGAAGGGTATCTTCATCAAGGGAGAAATATCCCTCCACGCTCACAATGGTGCCGTACGCATAATCGCCCGCCGCAACATCGTAGAAGGAGAAGACGGGCGTGCCGTTGGATTCGCTGAGAATAAAGATGTAAGCATTTTCTTCACCCTCCAATTCGAGGACATATTCGCCGCGCGAATCGCCGGGATAGTAGATGCCCTTATCGACTACGGTTTCGCCTTCTTCGACATGGGTATATGTCGCACCCATAGTCCCGTCGAGGACAAGGGTCTCCGATTCGACGAGGGGATCGTCCTCATCGCTGAGATATCCGCTATAAAATGTATATGTCCCTTCGAGAGCGGAGCGGGTGTACGCGAAATATTGGCCGATGATCTTGCCTTCAAGCAGGGCACCTTCGTCTGGCTCAAATGTAAACGCGTCGCCGTCGCGAACGCCTTCGAATTCCATTCCGCCGCGGACAAGATAGGCGACAGTGTCATCTTCTCCCGAGAAGTAGATGACGTCGTCACCGCCGTAGAGGTCGGCGTAACCGATATCCCAAACGGCATAGAGGACGATCTCGCCTTCGACTGTGAGTTCGTCGCCGGCATGGTGGACGATCTCGCCATTCCTCTCCTCTGCCCAACCTGCAAGGCGGCGGGCGTCGGGAAGCTCGAATACCTCATCGCCGGCAAGTTCCACCTTGTTTCCGTAGCGAATGGTTTGCGTATCGCGCTGTTCATTCGCCTCGCCATCGATGTTCGCATACAAGAGGACGGGATAGAGATTCCTCTCGAGATGGATAGTAAAGACGGCATCCTTGCCGAGGGCTTCGCTTGTGAGGACGTTTTCCGCATCCGAATCTATCGCAAAACCTTCGGGAATGTTGACGGAAGAGGTGAGGTCGAGCGGCTCGAGGTAGATGGCCGTGCCCGTCGTCGTCTCTGCCGTCTCGGGGTAATTCCCATCGAGGCCCTGCGTATAGACATTGAGCGTGTAAGCGGCGTTGTATTTGGCCGTAAGTGTGATGCCATCCTTGGACATGGTAGCCCCGTCCGCGATGGGCGCGCCGTTTACGTACCACCCCGCAAAGGTGAGGCCGCTCTCGGGCACCGGCGTCTTATCCGCAAGGAAATCCTTGAGGTTCGCGCCGACTTCGACCTTATATTCCGCCTCGGAGAGCGTGCCGCCGATCCCTGCATCGAGGGTCAACTTGCCCTTGGCCTTTCCGCAGCCCGCGACGATGCCGCACGTGGCCGCAACGACCATTGCGACGATCATGCCGCCGAGCCACAATTTGCGCGTTTTTTTCATAGTTGCCTCCTTTTAACATTTTAGATTATGCGCATAAAAATGTTGAAACTACACTTTTATACGGATAATATAAATAAATATATCTTATAATAGCACCCCCCCCCTTGAATGTCAACATTTTTGAGGGTGTTTCAGGAAAAAAATGAAAATTTTTTTCAATTGTATTGTGTGGGGTCTCCTCCGCGCCTTCAACGCGTCGAGATGAGGAGAGAGGAGGCGGGGCACACCATTGGAAGCACAACCCCCTTCCGTCACGGCGGAGCCGTGACACCTTCCCCCTTTCAAAGGGGGAAGGCTTTTTTCGGACTGCGTATAAGGGGATCCTTCGAAGATGGGCCGCCGTGGACTGCGTAATTGCAATTCGGCTCAGGATGACGCGGGAGACCGCCCTCATCCGTCACGCAAGCGTGACACCTTCCCCCATGGATGGGGGAAGGCTTTTTTCGGACTGCGTATAAGGGGATCCTTCGACTTCGGCTACGCCTCCGCTACTTCGGGGCTTTGCCCTTCGTGCCGCGCTTAGTAGACAATAGTGCGCGCGGGGCAGGATGACGCGGGAGCGCGGGGCAGGATGACACGATTGACACCCCTTCCGTCGCCAAAGGCGACACCCACCCCTTGAGGGGTGGGCAAGATCATTGCAAGAATGGCGCAAAATGAAACGACACCGCGGGGCGGTGCCGTTTCATAAAACTTTTTGGAGATATTAGTATGAAAAATCTTAATTGATCACTTCTTGGAGGGTTTGTCTGTTCTCTTCTTGACGCCCTTGAGTTCGCTGAGGTCGACCTCGGCAAGGTTCTTCTCGTTGGGTTTGATGACGAGGAGAAGGATGATCGCGATGAGGAGGACGGCGGAGATGGCGAAGAGAATGATCGCGGTCGTGTTGTTCTTGATCCAATTGCTCGAGCCGTAGAGGATATCCGATTCGTTCGTGATCTCGATGACCTTATAGGCATGGGCACCGAGGCCGGGATAGGTCCCGTCGGTGACGGCGATCTCGACGACGTAGAACCCGACTGCCTGCGGCGTGAAGCTCAGGGAGGATTCGGGATCCCATTCGTAGTCGTTGTCCGTGTCCTTCCACCTGTCGTCCTTCTCGGTGACGGTATCGTCATACTCGCGGATGGCCTCGAGGCGGGAGGCAAGGTCGCTCTCCGGATCCAGCTCCGTTTTCAGCTCGTCAAAGAGTTCCACGAGGCCGTCGTAATCGTAGACCTTCTGGTCGGCGGCAAGATCCGTATTCTTAAAGGTATAGAGCTTATACTCTGTCTCGTACCCCTCGAGGGCGACGATGTCGAAACTCGAGACGGAATAGCTCTGCTTGTTGTAGCCGATGGACTGCTTGCCCGATTCCTCGATCGTGGGGCCTGTGTAGCCGATGTCGAATTCGAATTCGGGGATGCCCTCGATCTCAAAGACGTTGGAGGAGGTCAGGGTGACAAGCTCTCCGTCCTCGTCGTAGTATTTCATCGCATTGCCGTCGCCGTCCTGTGCGATCACACGGAAGGTGTAGTGGCCCACTTTATCCACCTCGAAGCGGAGGTTGTTGTAGCGGAGCGAGGTCGCGGAGGAGGGAGAATCGCCCTCCTTGGTGTCGGGCTTGAAGTAGTAGATGCTGAAGCGGAGGTTGCGATAGTCGGCATACTTGCTCCCGATGATCTCCTCGAGGGAGGGAAGATAGAAGTACGCCCCGTCGCCCGCGCTGAGCTTTTCGGCGGCTTTGTCAACTTCTGTCTGATAGCTGACGAGTGCGTTCTCCCCTTCGCCCCAATCGGGCTTGTTTACATACTTGGAGTCCGGATCATTAAGATCTTCCTTTTCGTTGGTCTTGACGCCCAAATACGTCGGCCCGCTGGGATTGTCGGGCGATTCGACAATGCGGTCGACTTTTATATAGTCGAAGTAGTTGGACTCGGTCACTTTCTCATACTCGGAGACTTTGCGCGTGCAAGCCGTGGTCGTCTTGCTCTCGCCCTCTCCCGTAGTGACGGTACCCGTGCAGGTCGCATCCTGCGAGAGCTTCTCGTAATCGGCAACGGAATATGCATAGCCATCTTCCTTATAGTTGGAGCAATTCTTGTCGGGGCAGTTGTAGCCGACAAGCTGCTGATGATCTTTCTCTTCACCCGCATCGCCCACTGTATCCCCAATGGAATGCACGACATCCGCATCCAGATCGGCATACCATGTGAGGTAGACGTAGGTGTCGTTCTCGGTGGTGCCGTCGCGCAGTTTGAAGCGGATGGAGACATAGGCGATCTCGTCCTCGTCGTCCGTCGGCAAGAAGTAGGTGTTCGACGTGCTGAGCGTGGAATAGTCCTTGTCGGCGGGCTTCACATAGTACTTCGGAGCCTCTTCGGAGGTCTGCCCTTCGGCAGGCTCCTCCGTCTCTTCGGCCTCGCGGCGGAGCATGTAATATTCACGGTCTACGCCGACCGCATCGTCGCAGACGTCGATCGCCTCGTAGGTGAGGGAGAAACGCTTGCCGAGACGGAAGGAATAGATCTTCTCGTTGATGACGAGGACTGCGGGTGCATTGTCCTTAATGCGGGGACTATTGTGCTCTTTATCGCTGCTGTCGTAGTCGGCCTCGAAGCTCTGGCCGTTCAGCTCCTTCATGAGAAGGAATTGTTTGACATCGTTGCAATCTCTGTGTTCCTCATCGAGCTTGGATGCATCGAATTCGGGCATGGTCGTCTCGAACGTCATCGGGAACTGCGGCGTCGAGGAGGAGGTGGAGCGGTACTCCATGTAGTAGCCGCCGATGTTGGTGAAGGTGCCGATCTCCTCTCTTGCCCCTGTCCCCTGGGTGAGAAAAACGGTGAAATCGCCGGGGTTGCTCCCCTCTTCGAGTTCGAATTTGAGGTCGGCGGAAGGATCCGCGATGGTATGAATATCGTCGGGCTTGTCCTCGCTCTTCTCCTTGTCGAATTGGGAATTGCGGACGACGACGGTGAGCTGCTTTGCCGCTCCCTCTTCCGCG
Source organism: uncultured Clostridia bacterium (assembly GCA_947629675.1). Taxonomy (GTDB): domain Bacteria; phylum Bacillota; class Clostridia; order Christensenellales; family Borkfalkiaceae; genus Gallimonas. The sequence continues at coordinate 74,745 of CANREM010000002.1, read as the reverse complement.
CCTTCGGGAAGTTTATACTCGAAGTGGAGGACGTTGGTCGTCTGGCCATCCTTGGTGACGTTCTCTTCCGCACTCTGGAAGGTGATGTCGAATTCGTCGAACTGCACCGGGGAGGCGAGGTCGAGACCGCAAATCGTGCAGACGGTGACGCCGTCAACGAGAGCGTTCTCCCCATCCTTTGTGCCGTAGCCGCAGCGGGGGCAGATCTTGTAGACGGTTTCGTCCACCGTCCTCGTCTCGTAAGAGGTGGGGGCGAAGGAGAAGGTCATCGCGAAATGCTCGTCCTTCCCGGGGTTCATCAGATCCCCGTCATATTCCTTCTTCTCGCCTGCGGACACGAACCATTTGAGGGCGAGGTCGCGGTGATAGCGGACGCTTTCTCCCGTCTTGAGGGCGAACTGCACATAGCCGGGATCATTCTCATCCTGATACTTGGAGAAATCCACCTCCGCGCCGTCCACGTCGTCGAAGATGATGGACGGATCGCTGTATGTCGCGGCATGGGCGGTGCGGCCGCCGGGAAGGGCCGCAAGCGCAAAGCCGAGCGTAAAGACGCACAAGACGGCCAGCGCGAGAATGGTGATCAAACGAAGTTTTGCCTTACTCATAACTTACTCCGATAGTTTCGTGCGGGCGTGCGCCCGCGTACGATTTCAAATAACTTTTATATTTTACACGAATTTTCGAGCTTCGTCAAGCGCAATCGCCCTCTTTCGTGAGATTTTTCATCTTTCCCTCAAAAACACGCTCAAACGGGGCGGACTGCCGTCTCGATGTCGAACTTCGACCACGGCTGCCCTCCCTCGGGCGGAGGCGCGATAAAGCGCATCCTCTCCCCCCGCACGGGATGGGTAAAGGAGAGCGAATATGCCCAGAGGGCGAGTTTGCCCTTCTGCGCCCTCTCCCCGCCGTAGCGAAGATCCCCATACACGGGGTGGGAGATGCCCGCCATCTGCACGCGGATCTGGTGGCTCCTTCCCGTGTGCAACTCGATCTCGGCGAGGGATAAATCGCCTTTGCTCTCGAGGATGCGATAGTCGAGCATCGCGAGTTTGGCACCGTCCGTCCCCTGTGTGGAGAGGTAGACGGTGTTGTTGACGGTGTTCTTCTTGAGATAGTTGACGAGCCTTCCGCTCTCCTCATCGGGGGTGCCGACGAGGACGGCGAGGTAGCGTTTCTCAAAATCGCCCGTTTTCATCTGCGAGGAGAGACGGGATGCCGCCTTGCTCGTCCTGGCAAAGACCATCACGCCGCCCGTGGGACGGTCGAGACGGTGGACAAGCCCCAAAAAGACGTTCCCCTTCTTTTCGTACTTCCCGCGGAGATACTCCTTGATGATGTCGAGCATGTTCTCATCCCCGCTCTCATCCGGGCAGGAGGCGATGTTCTGCGGCTTGAGCGCGACGATCACATGGTTGTCCTCATAGAGGACGGTGAGTTCATTCATGGATGAAAATTCCTCCTGCGCCGCACGGGAGCGGGATGCCCTCCTCCGTCGGAAGGCCCACTTCGTACGCCTCTATTTTACCCTTTCGCCCCTTAAGAGAGAGGGAGAGGATATTGGATAGCACGGTGGGCTGAAGGCCCGTCGTGTAGCTGTTGATGAGAAAGAAGAGCGGATCGTCCGAGAGAAGCTCTGCGCAGAGGGAGACGAAGGGGTAAAGTTCCGTCTCGATCTTCCACATCTCCCCGCCGGGACCGCGGCCGTAGGAGGGCGGGTCCATGACGATCGCGTCGTAGCGGTTGCCCCGCCGAAGTTCGCGAAGGACGAACTTCTTGCAGTCGTCAACGATGTAGCGGATGCCGCTTCGGATGCCCGAAAGGCGTGCATTTTCGCCCGCGCGCTCCACCATGCCCTTGGCAGCATCGACATGGGTGACCTCCGCGCCCGCCTTTGCGAGGGCGACGCTCGCCCCGCCCGTGTAGGCAAAGAGGTTCAAAACCTTTACAAGGCGGCCCGCGCCCTTCACGAGGGAGGAGGTCTTCTCCCAATTGACGGCCTGCTCGGGGAAGAGGCCCGTGTGCTTGAAACCCATCGGCTTTATGCGGAAGGTGAGATCCTTATAGCGGATGTTCCAGCTCTCGGGGAGGGGACGTTTGAACTCCCATCCTCCACCCCCCTTGTCGCTCCTGTGATAGACGGCGGAAAGACCGGGATAGGAGAAGAGGTCGCGCTGTGCCTCCCAGATGACCTGCGGATCGGGACGAAGAAGGGTAAATTCCCCCCAGCGTTCGAGCTTATAGCCGCCTCCCGTGGCGAGAACGGCAAAGTCTTTCCATTCGTCCGCAAGTTTTATCATGTGTCTTATTATAATAGAACGCGCGCGCTTTGTAAAGCAAAACGGGCATGAAACGTAAAAATTTTCCAAAGGGGGGTGGGCACGACGATTCGGCACCCCTTCCGTCACGGCAAAGCCGTGACAACCACCCCTCAAGGGGTGGGCAAGTGGACTGCGTATTGGGGGATGCTTCGACAAGCTCAGCATGACGCGGTTGGCCGCGGACTGCGTATGGGGGATCCTCTCGGGGCTGCGCCCCTCGGGATGACGCGTTTGACACGTGCGGGACACCCCACCCCCTTTCATTCCCCCTCCCGAGGGAGGGGGTGACGGACTGCGTATGGGGGGATGCTTCGACAAGCTCAGCATGACGCGGTTGACCGCGGACTGCGTATGAGGGGGATGACGACGATTCGACACCCCTTCCGTCACGGCATAGCCGTGACACCCACCCCTCAAGGGGTGGGCAAGTGGACTGCGTATGGGGGGGATCCTCTCGGGGGCTGCGCCCCTCGGGATGACAAGTACCCCATTGGGGCGGAACAGGATGACGCAACCCTCATCAGTCACGCGAGGCGTGACAGCTTCTCCCTTAAAAAGGGAGAAGCCTTTCTCTATTCACGGAAGATGAGGACGCTGAAGCTGTGCGGGGGGAGAAGGGCGGAGCGGGGCGCGGCAGGGGCGACGTCGCGGGCGCGGAGTTTTTCCGGCTCCTCCACGGAGTTGAACGCCGTAAGCTCCCCTTCCATGCGGATGACGCGGGTGAGGGAACCGAATTCAAAATCCCCCTCTACTTCCGCCTCCACGCTTTCCCCCGAGAGGTTGGCGAGCTTGACGATCGTAAATCCATCCTGTTCGGAGGCAGAGGCGAGGACGCTCTCCGTCTCCGTTTCCGCCTGCACGATGAGGTCGCCCGTATACAGGCTGAAGAGCTTCTGTACGTCGTAGCTCGGCGTGCAGAAAGAGGTGCTGCCGTCGAACCAGATGAGGGCGGGCACGCGCTGTGCGAAGCCGATGCGGGCAAGGAGCGGTGCGAAGCTCTTGAAGGGCACCATGTCCGCGTTGCGCTCGAGAGAAATGAGACATGCTGCCTCTGCAAGCGCGCCCTGCCAGCTGCCCGATGCGGGGGAATTTTCCCCCTCCTTCGAAGCGGCGGACAGCTCGAGGAAGGTCCTTTCCTGCGGGAGCACCATCCCCTTTGTCAGCTCCTCCGCGGGGACGTGGAGACGCTGCCAGACGAGGTCCCCCTCGCTTGCGGGAAGGACGAGCCTGACATCCCCCATCCTGTGAACGCGGGCGGCAAATGCCGACAGAGTTTCCTTTGGAACGCCGTCCTCCACTGCGATCCACTTGACGCCGAAGGGCGCGGCGTGACCGAGTTCGTCGCGAAGGCTTCCCCACATCGTGTCCTTATCGCCGTTGGCAAATTCGACGAGATCGAGAAGGTCCTGCACGCACGCCTCAAATTCGGGGTCGGTCGGGGGAACGTCGGGAAGCATGACGGTCGGCACGGGGTACGCGCCCAAATATTCCGCGAGGCGGAAACATTCGAAGTAGCCGAGGCCGAGCGTCTGCCCGTAGTGGGGCTGTCCTTTGATCGCCCAAGGGTTGAAGAGCTGCCGCCTTCTCTCCGGCCGTGAGACGGAGTCCTTCCATGCGTAGGGGGCGAGAGTGGAGCCGGGGATGTGGCCGCCCGCAAAGCGCAGAAACTTGGGCTTCATCTCCTTGAGAAGCTCCAAAAGGTCGCGGCGGAACACGCCTAAAATGGCGTCCTCCGGCATGAGGGAGAAGTCGTTCGCATGTACCATGCCCGCCTTACGGAGCAAAAAAGCGAAATTTGCGCCCTCGACGTCCACCTTGCTTTTGAGCTTGACTTCGTAGCGCGTCCACTTGCCGTTCGGCTTGATTTTGACGCGTTTTTCGACAACGGGGTCGCCGTCCTTCCAAAGTCCCACGAAGGCGGCGTCCTTATAATCGTAGGAGCGGACATAGAAGGTCAGTCTGTATGCGACGCCCTTTCTTATGGTCATCCCGCCGTACGCCCTGTTCCGCATGCCCGCGCCGTCCGTACCCGCAACCACGCGCATGTAGTGCGGGGCTTCGGCGAAGAGCGGGCGGTCCGTCTTGAGCTTCAAGGCGACGTCTGCACCCTTCGGCCAAGGTTCCCAGCCGTAGGTACCGCCTGCGGCAACGAGGACCCTGTCTCCGTCCGCCTTTACTTCCTTCGCTTCGAAATTGCGGTTCTCGAGCATTTCGGCATACAGCCCGCCGTCGAAGGCGAAGTTGACGTCCTCGAGGGAGATGCCGAAGCCGCTCTGCTTGGCGGGGAGCATGCTGTTTTCGCTTATAAAGACTTTCATAGAAACTCCTTGATGGGTTCGTTAAAATGAGGATGATGCTTCGACAAGCTACTTCGTGCCGAAAGTCGGCACTCGTGCCGCCCTTAGACAACAATCAGAACGTGCGGGCGGGGCAGCATGACGCTGTTGGAATGACGTAGGTCGCCCCACCCCCCTACCCCCCCTCCCACGGAGGGGGCAAGTTATTCGATCGAATGGGCGATGTAATTGATATGGTCGCCGGCGCGCTCGAGATTGCTCACAAGGCTGATAAAAACGCTCGAGTTCTGCGGCTTGCACTTGCCCTCGTTGAGACGCTTGATGTGCCGCTCCAAAAGCTCTTTCCGCTCGCGGTCGATCTCGTCCTCGAGGCGGTCCACTTCGGAAAGGGACTTCGGATCGCGGGAGAGGAAGGTGGCAAGGGAGAGCGTATACAGCCTTCGCACATTCTCGAACATCACATTGAGCAGCCCCAAAAATTCCTCCGTGAACTCGAGTTTGTCCTCCACATAGCTGCGGGTGTATTTGGTGAGATTGTCGGCAAGTTCCCCGAGGCGCATGATGTCGCTCAAAACATAGTGCAGCGAGGAGACCATCTTCTCCTCCTCGATGACGAGGGGCGAGACGGACAGCCGTACGAGGTTGGAGACGGCGTTCCTGTTCGAAAGGGCAAGCTCGTCGTTGTGACGGCGCACCTTCTCCGCCGCCTCCGTGTCCTGATTCATAAAAGCGGTGAAGGAGATATCGAGGGTATCCATGGCATAGGAGAACATCTTGCCCGTCTCCTCGTAGAGATAGCCGAGGGCGACAGAGGGCTGACGGAGCAGTCTCTCGTCGGGCCCCATGATGAGCGGCTCCTCCCCACTTTTCTCTTTGTTATGCACGCGCACGAGATGTTCCGCGAGCCAGACGAAGCCCTTCACGAAGGGAAGAAAGAGGAGGGCGCAGGTGACGTTGAAGAGGGTGTGGAAGAAGGCGATCTGCATGCCCGCCGCCATGTCTACCCCTCCGAGCGTCATGGATCCTGCGGGGAACACGCCCTCGAGGACGGTGCCTGCGAACCCCCTCCACGAGACGAGGAGGATCATGAAGATGACCGCGCCGAAGAGGTTGAACAAAAAGTGGATGAGGGCGGCGCGCTTTGCGTTGGGGCTTGCCCCGAGGGAGGAGATGAGCGCGGTAACGCACGTCCCGATGTTGGAGCCGATGATGATGTAAAGGGCGGCATTCCCTCCTCCGCCGATGGTGAGGCCGGAGGTCGCCATCGTGAGGATGATGGCGTTGACCGCCGTGGAGGATTGCACGAGGGCGGTGATGGCGATGCCGAGAAGGAGCAGAAGGGCGGGATTCCGGATGGCGGTCAGCACCTTCGAGACGGCGTCGTATTCGGGGGAACCCTTCTCGAAGGAGAGCGCGCCCGACATGAATTTCAGCCCGACGAAGATCAGCCCGAAGGCGGCTATGACGAGGCCGATGGTCGTGACCTTCTCCTTCTTCGAGAACATCGTCATGAGGATGCCGACGGCGGCAAGCCCCATGAAGAGGATGGTGATGTCCGAGCCGCCGATCGCGATGACCCAGGCGTTTAGCGTGGTGCCGATGTTTGCCCCCATGATGATGGCGGTCGCCTGAAAGAGGGTCATGATGCCCGCGTTGACGAGGCCGACGACCATGACCGTGGTAAACGCCGAACTCTGCCCGAGGACGGTGACTGCCGCCCCGATGCCAAGGTTCGCGAATCTGCTCTTCGCCGTCTTGGAGAGCATGCTCTTGAGCCGCCCGTGGGCGACCTTCGTCATGTTCTCGGAGAGGAGTTTCATGCCGACGAGGAATGTCCCCATCCCCCCGAAGATCTGCATGATGATTTTAACGATGTCCCATGCTCCCATGTTTGCTTCCCGTCAAAAAACTTTGCGCCGCCGAATTTTGCGCCCCTTATGTATGTAATAGCGCACAAACAAGGATATTATAACAGGGAACAAGCATTTTTGTCACGCATTTTTCCGTTTCCACGGAAAATTCTCTTGAAATTCCCGAAAAAAATTTACGGGCGCGCCGCAAACGCGGCGCGCCCGAAAGCGACTTCAGATATCTTCTGCGAGGCGGTACTTCATGGCAAAGACTTCCTTCGGCTGCCACGCGATGTTCTTGAGCGGCCTTCCGCGCGTATTCGTCGCGTCGATGGGCACATCTTCGGTACTGATCTCGGACATGGTACCCTCGTCCGTCGTCACGGCGAGCATATACGGCACGGTCACATAGTCGGCAAACAGGACGCTCTCGCCCTTTAAGGAGGCGATCTGCACCCCCTTCCGATAGCGGGCGAGGGGATCGATCTGCGCCGCGATGACGCGCTTCCACCTGCCGCTCGAGATGGCGACGACGATCTCGCCCTCCCCGTCGATCTGTGCGGCAAAGAGGACTTCGTCCCCATCTGAAAGGTTCATCCCCTTCACGCCGCCCGCAACGCGGCCCTGAAGAGGGATGTCGTCCTTCTTCGCATTCAGGCACATGCCGCCCTTCGTGACGAAGAACACCGTCGTGCCCTCCTCCTTTTGGTCGGGTTCGACGTTGACGACGAGGTCTCCCTCGTTGAGACGGATGGCGGCAAAGCAGTTTTTCGAGAGGTTATACTCGCTCCACGCCGTCTTTTTGAGCATGCCCTGCCTGGTGATGAAGAGGAGTTCCCCGCTCTCTTCCGCCTTCAGAACGGCGACGGGCGTCTCCCCCTTTTCGGCGTCGTCGAAGAGGTCGGAGAGGGCATAGCCCGTCTCGGTGAACTTCTTGGCGCAGTCCATGCCGAAGATGCGGTAGCAGTTGCCGCGGTCGGAAAAGACGACGGCGAGTTCGTCCGACATCATCTTCGAATATTTTACGGCGATCATGCTCTTCTTCGTGTTCTGCCCGACCGCCTTGTTTGTCCCCGCGAAGTTCTTCTCGGTGACGCATTTGAGTCTGCCGTCTGCCGTGATCATGAAAATGGAGGGAACGCCCGGTTCGCGGATGTCCGTGCGCTCGACGTCGGCGTCCGCCTCCGTCTCGGCGAGGACGGACTTTCGCGGCGTGCGATACTTCTTCTTGATGGCGAGGATCTCCTCCTTGACGACCTGAAGCTGCAGCTTGGTGCTGCCGACGATGGCGGTGAGCTTTTCGATGAGTTCCTTTAAGGCCTTGAGTTCTTCCTCGAGCTTGAACACTTCGAGCTTGGTGAGGCGGGCGAGGCGCAGATCGAGAATGGCCTGTGCCTGCCGTTCGGAGAGGTCGAAGCGGGCGCGGAGCTTGTCGCGGGCGTCGGAGGTGGATTCCGCCCCCTTGATGATCCTGATGACCTCGTCGATGTTGCGCACGGCAACGATGAGACCCTCCAAAATATGACAGCGTTCCTTGGCTTGGTTGAGGTCGAAGCGGGTGCGGCGCAAGACGACTTCGCGCTGGAAGTCAACATAGTGGCGGATGATGTCGAGAAGGCCCATGAGGACGGGCTTGCCGCCCGCGATCGCGACCATATTGATGCCGAAGGTCACCTCGAGGTCGGTGTACTTATACAGCGTCTTCAGGAGCTTGGGGATGTCGGTATCCCCCCGCACTTCGACGACGGCGCGCATGCCGACGCGGTCGCTCTCGTCCGTGACGCGAAGCACCCCCGCAAGCTCCGCCTTCTTCTCCTCGCGAAGTTCTGCGATCTTCCGAAGGAGGGCGGACTTGTTCACCTGATAGGGAAGTTCGGTGATGACGATGAGCTTCTTGTCCGCCTCCCCCGCCTCCACGCGGATCTTGGCACGCAGCGTGATGCGGCCCTTGCCCGTCTTATAGGCCTGCACGAGTTCGTTTGCGATGATATATCCCCCCGTCGGGAAGTCGGGGGCGGGGATGTATTTCATCATCCCCTCGAGGGTGATGCGGGGGTTATCGATGTAGGCGACGACGCCGTCGATCGCCTCCCCCAAATTGTGGGGCGGGATGTTGGTCGCAAGGCCCACGGCGATGCCCGAAGCACCATTCACGAGGAGATTGGGGAATCTCCCGGGGAGCATATCCGGCTCCTTGAGGGAGTCGTCGAAGTTGAGCGAGAAGGGGACGGTGTTCTTGTCGATGTCGCGGAGAAGCTCCAGGGCGAGCGGCTCGAGCCTTGCCTCGGTATAGCGCATGGCCGCCGCGGGGTCGCCGTCCACCGAGCCGAAATTGCCGTGCCCGTTGACGAGCGTCTTGCCCATGTTGAAGTCCTGCGCCATGCGGACCATGGCGTCGTAGACGGAGCTGTCCCCATGGGGATGGTACTTGCCCATGCAGTCGCCGACGATGCGCGCAGACTTCTTGTGCGGCTTGTCGGGCGTGAGGCCCATCTCGGACATGGTATAGAGGATCCGCCTCTGGACGGGCTTCAGACCGTCCTCCACGCGGGGAAGCGCCCTATCCAGAATGACGAACTCCGCATAGGGGAGCATGGATTGAGGGAGCACCTCTTCGAGCGGGGTCACATAGAGATTGCCCGTCGGCTCGACGATCTTTTCAGCCTTCTTCATTGCCGTCCTCCTTCTTGAGCTTTACGCGGTCCATAAAGCTGTCCTGTTTGTTGAAATTCGCATTGCGGGCGAGAAATTCCTTTCTGCCCTCCACCCGGTCGCCCATGAGCGTCGTGATCATGTTCTCGGCGGCGACGGCGTCTTCAAGCGTCACCTGCGTCAGGTTTCGCCGTGCGGGATCGAGGGTGGTCGCCCAGAGCTGTTCGGCACTCATCTCCCCGAGTCCCTTATAGCGTTGGATGAGGTATCCCCTCCCCACCTTGTCGATCTTCTCCTGCAGCTCGTTGTCGTCGTAGGCGTACTCCTCAATGCTGCCGTTTTGCTTATAGACCTTATAGAGGGGCGGCATGCCGATGTAGACATGCCCCGCCGAGACGAGCGGCCGCATGTAGCGGAAGAAGAAGGTGAGAAGGATGCAGCGGATGTGGAAGCCGTCCTGGTCTGCATCCGAGAGGATGATGACCTTGTGGTAGTTGAGCTTATCGAGATTGAAGTCGCTCCCGATGCCCGCGCCGAGGGCGGAGATGATCGTGCGGATCTCCTCGTTGGCGAGGACCTGGTCGAGGCGTTTCTTCTCCACGTTCAAGGGCTTGCCGCGGAGGGGCAGGATGGATTGGAACTGCCTCACGCGCGCCTGCTTTGCGGTGCCGCCCGCAGAGTCCCCCTCGACGATGAAGAGTTCGTTCTGCTCCGGCTTCTTGCCCGAACAGGCGGCGAGCTTGCCGACAAGCATCAAAGAGTCGATGCTGTTCTTCGCACGGGCGGTGTCCTTGGCCTGCCGCGCCGCGACGCGCACGCGCGCCGCACCCTGCGCCTTTTTTATGATCTCGTCGAACGCCCTCTTGAATTTGGAGTCGGCGGCAAGGGATTTCAGCCCCTCCACCGTGACGCTCTCGACGGGAGACTTTGCCTCGGGATTGCCGAGCTTGGTCTTGGTCTGCCCCTCGAACTGCACGTTCTTCATCTTGATGGAAAGCACGGCGGTGAGGCCCTCCCTAAAGTCGTCGCCGAGGAAGTTCGGGTCCTTGTCCTTGAGGAATTTATTGTCCCGCGCGAAGTCGTTGAGCATGCGGGTCAGCCCCCCGCGGAAGCCGATCTCGTGGAAGCCGCCCTCGGGGGTGGGGATGTTGTTGACGAAGGAGAAGAGGCTCTCGGTGAACTCGGAAGTGTGCTGGATGGCGAACTCGACGAGGATGCCGTCGCGCTCCCCCTTGTAGTAGAGAGGCTTTTGATAGAGTTTGGTCTTGCCCTCGTTGAGATAGTTCGCAAAGTCCGAGATGCCGCCCTCGTAGCGGAAGGTGGTGCTGTAGGGCTGCGTCGCGCCCAAAAGGTCGAGCTGGATGTCCTCCTCCGCCCTGTCCCCCTTGGCCGCCTCGTACTCGTTCTGCGTGATGCGTTCGTCGGTCAGCGTGATGGTCAGCCCGCGGTTCAGAAAGGCAAGCTCCTCGAGGCGATGCTCGACGGTCTCGAGGGAAAATTCCACCGTGGAGAACACGGCCTCGTCCGGCATGAAGTGGACGAAGGTGCCGTGCTTTTTGGTGCGCTGTTTGGTGTTGACGAGGGGTCCTTCCGGCACGCCCGCGATGTATTTTTTCTTCGCGGCGTCGTAGTAGGAGCGGAAGGACATCTCCCATGTCGTCCCCTCGCGCATGACGCGGACTTTGAGCCACTTTGAAAGGGCGTTCGTGACGGACGCGCCCACGCCGTGGAGGCCACCCGAGAAGGAGTAGTTGTGTTCGTCGAACTTCCCCCCCGCATGCAACTGGGTAAAGACGACCTGCACGCCCGAGACCTTTGTCTTGGGGTGGATGTCGGTGGGGATGCCGCGGCCGTTGTCCTCGACGGAAACGCTCCCGTCCTTATAGATGCGCACATCGATCTTGTCCGCAAAGCCGTTTGCGGCCTCGTCGATGGCGTTATCGACGATCTCCCACAGAATGTGATGCAGCCCCTTGGGGCCTGTCGAGCCGATATACATGCCCGGGCGAAGGCGGACGGCGTCTAAGCCCTCGAGAATGGTGATGTCGCTCGCATCGTAATGCCTGTTGTCCATAGCTACCTCGAAATGTAAAAATTCGTAATTTATATTTATCCCCGGCTTGACAATTTCCCGCTTTTATGCTATACCCGAATTGCGGGACGGGACCGTCTCACAAAAGGAGAACAGTATGGGTAAGAACAATCCCTATGCGGGAACAAAGACGGAGAAAAACCTTTGGGAGGCGTTTGCGGGGGAGAGCCAGGCCCGCAACAAGTATACATACTTCGCCTCCGTCGCCAAGAAGAACGGCTACGAGCAGATCGCAGAACTCTTCTTAAAGACGGCGGAAAACGAGAAGGAACACGCCAAACTCTGGTTCAAGGCTCTCGGCGAACTCGGCACGACGGAGGAGAATCTCCTCGCCGCCGCAGAGGGCGAAAATGCCGAATGGACGGATATGTATGAGCGCATGGCGCGCGAGGCGGAGGAGGAGGGGTTCACTGCCCTCGCCGCACAGTTCCGCGGCGTCGCCGCCATCGAGAAGGCGCATGAGGAGCGTTACCGTGCCCTGCTTCGCAACGTCGAAGAGAAGGAGGTCTTTGAAAAGAGCGGCGTCACCGTCTGGGAATGCCGCAACTGCGGGCACATCGTCGTCGGGACCAAGGCCCCCGAGGTCTGCCCCGTGTGCAACCATCCGCAGGCATTCTTCGAAGTGAAGAAGGAAAATTATTGAGCAGTCGCGCTTTTCGCCGTCCGCCCCGTGCGGACGGTTTTTTTATAGCCTTCCGAGAATGGCGAGGGCTTCGGGGAAATCCCTTGCGATACGGCCGCCGAAGGCGGCGCATTTTCCCCTCGGGTCGAAGAGGATGAAGTCCACGCAGGCCTCTTTGGCGCATACCATGTCCGAGGTGAGGCTATCCCCTATCCAGACGGCGCGGCTCTCTTCGAATGCGTCGATGTGCGTTTTTACATGATCCGCAAACGCCCGCGAGGGCTTGTCCGCGCCCACCTCCTCCGAGATGAAAACGTCCGTGACGTAAGGGGAAAAGCCCGCCTTTCGGATGTGCGTCCGCTGGATGACCGCCCCGCCGTTGGTCACGATATACACCCTTCCCCGCGCGGAAAGCTCCATAAGAAACTCTTTTGCACCCGCAAACGGGAAGCAGATGTCGGGGAAATTGTGCCAATATGCTTCGGCGACCGCTTCGGCGTCCGCAACGATCTTTTTCTCTTCGAAGAGGCGGGAAAAGCGTTGCACCTTGAGTTTTTCCCTCGAGATACCGCCCTGTTCCAAGAGCTGCCAAAGCTCCCCGTTGATGTCGTGGAAGCGGGAAAAGAGTTCCTCGTCCGCATGGACGCCCTTCTCTTCGAGCGTCAAAAAGAAGTTTTCCCGCTCCGCCCGCTCAAAGTCGAGGAGGGTGTCGTCCATATCCAAAAGAAAGATGTCCTTCATCTCATTCCTCGACGATCGCAAGCTCGCTGAGAGCGCGCGTGTAGGCGATGTAACACTCATTCTCGGACATGCCCCTATCGTAGACCGCCACGCAGGAAAATTCCAGCCCCTTGCTCTCATACACGCTCAGAACGTTCGGGCGGGTCTTGGAGAGCTTTCCGTCCGAGGAGAGAAGGTGGTAGCCCCGCCTGTGAAGGAGGGGAAGATACTCCTCCCGCGCGATGATCGCCTTCAGCCCCTGCTTCTCGCGGAAGAAGGCGGAGATGCCGCGCACCTTCACCCGCCGCACCTTTTCGCCGTGCATGCCGATCGGCTGCATATCCACGTTCAGAAGCTCCGAAACATAGTCGACGATCTCGTTCGTGTTGCGGTAATTTCTGTCGAGGGAATAGACGGGAAGGGCAAGTTTCTCCCAGCTCTCGATCCCGCGATAAGGCGTGATATTCTGCTTGAGATCGCCAAAGACGTTGAATGCGGCGTCACTGTTGATCTTCTTGAGGAGGGCATATTCGCCTTCGGAGATGTCCTGCCCTTCGTCGATAAAGACAAGCCCGTAGCGGGGGGAGAGCTTCCTTCCCGCCTCGGCGAGGACATAGCAGATAGCGTAGGCGTCCGAAGGGTAGACCCCCTTCATGCCGAACTTCTTCTTGTACTTTTTCACCGTCTCCCGATAGAGGAAGCGGGCGATGTCGGTGGGGCCTTTGCACTTGCCGAGATCGGCGGCAACCCCCGTGAGGCGGAGAACGCCGAAAAACTCCTTGAACAGCTCACATCCACCACCCATGTCCGCGATGATGGCGTCAATTTTGTTGATCTCGGCAAGAACTTCCTCGCGGCGGGCGATGCGGTCGGCATAGGTGTATACCTCCCCCTCTCCCTTGCGGATGCGGTACCGCTTGAGGTCGGCGATCTCCCGTTCGATGAGGCCGTAAAGCCCCGCAAGATCGCTTTGCGCCGAGGAAAATATCTGCTCTGCGTGCGCGCTCACGAACTGCGCGCAGCGGTAGAATTCGGTGAATTGGCGGAAGAAATGGTCGGGGGTGCGGGCCTCTTCGCGGAGGACGTAGTTCATGAAGTCCTCGATCTGCACAAAGCAGCCCATGAGGTTGCGGAAGGGTTTGGTAAAGTAGAAGCCGCCCTCCTTCGACTCCTTCATCTCGCCGAGTACCGCGCGGCGAACCCGCGTCGAAGAATTCTTGATGCGGCCGAAGTTCTCCCTGTGCGAAACGCACATCTGAAGGACGCGCTCCGAAACTTGTCGGCACTCCTCGGCCGCAAACAGCCCGAAGATGTCCGCATACAGCTTTCCGATCTTCTTCCCTACATCTTCCGTAAAGCGGGAAGAGTAGAGATATTCGATATATTCTATGGGTTCCTTCTCCTTGGAGAGGTGGGAGGAAAAGTCGATCTCCTCGTTTTTCAGGACCTGCACATAGTAGTCGCGAAGGGTGACGGTGCGCACCCGCTCCAGCTCCAGAGCCGCAGTGAGTTCGTCGATGAAGGAATTGAAGCTGTCGGACGGGGTGATGACGAGCGCGCTCTCGGGACGGATCTTCTCGTTGTTATACATGAGGTAGCTGAGACGATGCAGAAGGATCATCGTCTTGCCGCTGCCCGCGCACCCCTGCAAAATGAAGCTCTCCCGCTCGGGACGGGTGATCGCCTCGAACTGTTTTTCCTGTATCGTCTGGATGATGTCGCGGACATGGGTATCCCCTTTTCGCTCCTTTAAGATCCTGCGAAGGTAGGGGTCGAACAAGATCTCCTCGTCTCTTCCCGCGATCTCCTCGGGGGTGAGGACGTCCCTCACGGAGAGGTATTCGTTCTTGAAGTCGAGGACTTTTCCGTTCTTCACGGAGAGCGCGCGGCGGAGGACGGTGCGGTATTCGTACTCGTTGATGGTGAAATTCACGCGGCTCTTCTGATAGTAGCGGACGGCGAGCGGGGCACGCCAATCGACGATCTCGAGGCTCACGTCCCCCTTCTTCCCGATGTAATAGCTGTTGTACCCCTCCCCGTCGACGACGTCCATACGGGCGAAGTAAGGCTCGGCGAAGAAGCACTTGTACGCGTTCATCTTCTTCGTCTCCGCGGCGATCTCCGCGTTCTTTTCGATGAGAAATTGATAGTCCTCAGCGGAATAGTCCGAGGCGTTTTTGACGGTCTGCGTCTCCTTTTTCAGGGTGTCGATCCGCCGCTTGTAGCGGGCAATGTAGAAGATCTTGAGGTAGCGGAGAAGGGCGGCAAGGTGCGCCTCTTCATACGCAAATTGCTCCCCCTCCTCGAGGAGAGAGAGATACCACGCCTTGTCCGCATCCTTCTTTGGCTGTATGAGTTCTTTTGCCGTGTAACTTTTCATACTCTTTTCGAAATCATCCAAACAAAAGTGTCGCAAATCTTCTCGAAACCTGATAAGTTACTTCTTCCTCCGCTCACGCTGTTCGGGCGCGGTCAGCTCGAGTGCCGCCATCAAAACGGGCTGAAGCGCGGGAGGATTGAGGGAATAGATGAGCGTCTGCGCACGCCTGTCCACCTCGACAAGCCCCGCCGCCTTCAAGACGGAGAGGTGATGGGAGACGGTCGCAGCCGAAAGTAAAAATTGGTCGGCGATCTCGCCCGCTGTATGCGGGCGGCCCTTCAGGAGCTTCAAGATCTCCCTTCTCGTCTCATCCGCGAGTGCCTTCCATGGATCCCTTCGCATCGCTTCCTCCTCCGTATTTCGATTATTATCTAATTAGATTGCAGTCTAAATAATAGCAGAATGGGCAGATTTTGTCAAGATTTTGCGAAAAAAAGTCAAAAATTTTTTATCAATAAAAAGAGAACGGCCCAAGGTTGGGACGTTCCCGATCCGAGACGGACCTGTAAGCCGGGTTCTGTCGAGCGCGGTCATTTATCTACGCCTACCGTCACCGATAGGCTCCAGCGTTGTTTACGGTCCTCCCCGGGCGGGCAACCCTATGCGGGGAGGACCCAAACTTGCATCGGACGGGGTTTACATGGCACGGGGCGTTACCGTCCCGTCGGTGAGCTTTTGCCTCGCCTTTCCACCTGTGCCCGCCGCCCTTTCCCGTTCGGCATTCTTTTTGGAATCAACTACTTGGGAAAAAGCGTCGGCGGGCAGTCTATTTCTGTTGCACTTTCCTTGAAGTCGCCTTCACCTGACGTTATCAGGCGTCCTGCCCTGCGATGCCCGGACTTTCCTCATCGTGACAAATTCACGCCGCGACCGCGTAGTCCGCTCGGATCGAGACCATTATAACACAAATTTCAAAAAAACTCTTGTTTTTCGCATTCATTCTGATAAAATAGTGTTGAGGAATTTTCACGGGGGATGTATATGAAAAAAACCAAGATCGTCTGTACGCTCGGGCCTGCTTCGGCCACGGAGGACATTCTCTCCCGCATGGCGGATGCGGGCATGAACGTCGCGCGGGTCAACTTCTCGCACGGCACTTACGAGACGCATGCACGCACCATCGCGCTGGTCAAGGCCGTCCGCGCGCGCAAGAATATCCCTCTTCCCGTCATGCTCGACACGAAGGGACCGGAACTGCGCATCGGATGTTTTTGCGAGGGGAAGGTCCGCCTCGAGGCGGGAGACAAATTCACCTTCACCACGGAGGAGGTCGCCGGCGACAGGGAGCGCGTCTCCGTCTCCTACAAAAATATCTGCGAGGCGATGAAGCCGGGCGACAAAATTTTACTCAACAACGGCCTCATGGTGTTTGAGGTGGTCTCCGTGAGAAAGCCGGACGTTGTCTGCAAGGTGTTGACGGGCGGAGAGATCTCCGACCGCAAGAGCATGTTCTTCCCCGAAAAGGACCTCGACCTTACATATCTTTCCGAGCAGGACAAAGCAGACATCCTCTTCGGGATCGAACAGGGCGTCGACTTCATCGCCTGCTCCTTTGTCTCGAGGGCGCAGGACATCCTCGACGTCAGAAATTTCTTAAGAGAACACGGCTGCACGGACGTAGACCTCATCGCGAAGATCGAGAACCGCGCGGGGGTCAACCATCTCGGGGAGATCCTCAAAGTCTCGGACGGCATCATGATCGGCCGCGGGGACATGGGCGTGGAGATCCCGTATGAGGAACTTCCCGACATTCAGAAGAACATCATCAGCGCGTGCCGCATTGCAGGCAAACGCTGTATCACGGCGACGGAGATGCTCGAGAGCATGATCCACAATCCCCGTCCCACGCGGGCGGAGATCTCCGACGTTGCAAACGCCGTCTATGACGGCTCGAGCGCGATCATGCTCTCGGGGGAGACGGCCGCGGGCGAGTACCCCGTCGAGGCGGTCGCGGCAATGGCGCGGATCGCGGTGCAGGCGGAGAGCAAGAAGGAATTCATCCAAAGGGTCGAGGAGGAGAAATATCTCATCCGCGATCTCTCGGACGCGCTCTCCCACTCTGCATGTCTTCTCGCACACGACGTGAAGGCGAAGGCGATCGTCGTCTGCACCCGCACGGGGGAGACGGCGAAGATGGTCTCCCGCTTCCGCCCCATGATCGACATCATCGGTATGACGACGGACGAAAAGAGTTACCAAAAGCTCGCCCTCTCGTGGGGCGTCCTCCCCGTTCTCTCCGAAGAATACACCTCGGTGGACGTTCTCTTCCACTTCGCAAAGCGCGCCGCCGTCCAAAGCGGACTTGTGGAGAAGGGCGACGTCATCGTCATCACGGGCGGGACGCCCAACGGGCAGAGCGGAAACTCCTCCCTCATCAACATTCAGACCGTATAAAAGCATCAAAAGGGCCGCCGCGGACATCGTCCGCGGCGGCCTGTTTTTTACTTTCAGAACAATTTTGATGGTACCATGTCCGAAGGAGACCCTTTTGGAAAGCCCGTCCGAACATGTGCGGACGGGCGGTTTTTTCAGTCTCCGAGGGCCTTTTGCATCTTCTGCGCCGCATCCGAGCGCGACGCCGCCCCGAGCTTTTCGTAGATGGTGGAGATGTAGTTGCGCGCCGTGCCGTCGGTGAGCTTGAGCGCGGAGGCGATCTGCTTGTTCGTGAACCCCTCGAGGAGCATCACGGCGATCTCGACCTCCCGCTCGGAGAAGCCGAATTTGCGCTTGAGCTTGATCTCGCGGTCGTTCGCGACGAGACGGGCCGCGCTTGCGATCCGCCGTGCGACTTTGGCGGGAAGGATGGTGTCCCCCGCGTGGGCGTTCTTGACCGCCTCGATGAGGGCGGGCGCGGAGATGTCCTTGAGGAGATACCCGCTCGCACCGTTGTTGATGGCGTTGAGGATGTAGTCGCTGTCGTCGAAGGTAGTCAAAACGAGGATCTTCATGTCGGGATGGCGGGACTTGATCTCCTGCGTGGCGATGACGCCGTTCATGTTCGGCATGCGGATATCCATGAGGACGACGTCGGGGAGAAGCTTCTCCGCCGCCTCTATCGCGCTCACACCGTCCTGTGCGATGCCGACGACCTTGATGTCGGGGCAGGAGGAAAGAACGCTCTTGATGCCGTCCGCGAGGATGGCCTGATCGTCTGCGATGAGGACTTTGATCATGACTTTTCTTCCTTTATATTTTGATTTGGCTCCCCGTCGAGCGGGAGGCTCATATGGATCTCAAACCCTTCGCCCGGTTCCGCTTCGAACCAGACGGTGCCGCCGAGCGACTTCGCCCGCCGCGTCATGCCCGAGAGACCGAAGCCCTCTTTGAGGCTCGCGATCTTCATGCCCTTGCCGTTGTCCGAGAGGAGCATGTCCGCCCTTCCGTCCTCCTTTTTGAGTTCGAACCAAAAGGCGGTGGCGTTGCCGTGGCGCAATCCGTTGGAGATGCCCTCCTTGAGCGTGTTCATGATGAAACGGCGTTTGGCGTCGCAGAGGTCGAAGTCGTCTATCTCGTAGCGGATGGCGATGCCCGTTCCGTCCGTGGAATCGTGGATGATCTCGAGGAGCTGGTTCTTGAGGGTAACGCTCCCGTCCTGTCCCGAAAGAAGATGCACGCTCTCCCGAAGTTCCTCCAAGGCGTGTTTGGCCTGAAGATTTGCGGATGCGATCTTGCGCTTTGCGTCGGCGGGGTCGCGGTCGATGACGAGGCGGGCCGCCTCCGTCTGCATGATGACGGTGGTGATGGAATGCCCCGCCGTGTCGTGGATGTCCTTTGCGATGCGCTGCCGCTCCTCGAGGGTGGTGAGTTCCTGCAATTCGCGGTACGCCGCGTTGAGCTTCGTATTGGTCTCGTTCAGCTCCTCGTTCTTTGCGGTGAGTTCGCGGTTCTTCTTATAGAAGAAGATCGCAAAGTTGATGACGAGGAAGTGGATGACGATGAGCATGAGGTCGCTCACCATGCTCGAGAGGACGGAGATGAAGTCGTATTTCCCCGGCTCCGCGCGCAGAAATTCCGAGAGAGCGAAGGTGCTGAAGAGGACGACGATGCACAGAACGCACATGAAGATGCTTCCCCCCAAGCGGTCCTGGCTCAGGTAGTACTCGGTGAGGATGATGAGATACATCGTCGTGATGAGCGTTCCGTTCGAGAAGATCGCCAGGACGAGGAGGCACAAAACGTCGACGACATAGAAGGCGATCTTGGCTTTGAAGGTCTGCATCGACCAAAGTTTTATGATATTCTCCACGACGAAGAGGAGGGTGACGGGCAGGGTGACATACCATGCGGGAAAGCCGAAGAGCTGCCTGCGGCTGCCGACGATGAGAAAGACAGACGCAATAAGAAGTGCGCCGAGGATGAAAAACTTGGCGTACTTATGAAAGACGTTGAGCCTGTCGAGTGCTTCCTTCGTCGATGTCGGTTCGTGGAGGTTCAACTTCATTCCGCTCCTTCCCACTAAAAATAGCTATATCCGCTTTTTTTGTATTATAACAGGTTTTTCATGAAAAGACAAGTAGCTGCCGCAATTTTCCCCTTGACAAACGGAGGGGGAAACGTTACAATACCTAAGCAACGACTTTTGAGGAGAAAAAAATCCATGGATCTTTTACAAGAGGCGATCGGGAGCATCGCGGAGAGCATCCGCTTCGATTCCTCCCTGCAGAAAAAAAGCCGCGGCGCACCCTTCGGAAAGGGTGCTTTGGCCGCGCTCACCCACTTTCTCTCCCTTGCGGAGAAGCTGGGCTTCGAGACCAGAAATTACGACGGATATGCGGGGGAGGTCATCTTCGGCGAGGGCGAAGAATTTGCCGTACTCTGCCACCTCGACGTCGTTCCCGCGGGTTCGGGCTGGGAGAAGGACCCCTTCGGCGGCATTGTGGAGGACGGAAAGATCTACGGCCGCGGTGCCATGGACGACAAAGGTCCCGCGATCTGCGTCCTCTATGCCATGAAGGCGTTGAAGGATGAAGGGTTCCGCCCCGCGAAGAAAATAAAACTCATCGTCGGGTGCAACGAGGAGGACGGCTGGGGGTGCATCGAGCATTACAAGAAGGTCGCCCATATGCCCGAAAACGGCTTCTCCCCCGATGCGGACTTCCCCGTCATCTATGCGGAGAAGGGCATCCTGCATGTGCGGCTGCACTTTGCCGCGAAGAAGCCCCCCTTCTCCCGTCTGAAAGGCGGTACGGCCGCGAACATGGTCTGCGATCTCTGCGAAGCTGTGCCCCGCACCTTGGACATGGGTAGGGCGAAAGAGCTGGGCCTCGAGGTGGAGGAGCGGAAACTCGTCTCCCGCGGGAAGAGCGCGCACGGCTCCACTCCCGAGAAGGGCAAAAACGCCATTTTGCCCCTTCTCAAGTACTTCGCGCCCGAATGCGTGGCTGCGGAAAACATCATAAAATACCTCTTTGAGGATGCTTGCGGCCTCAAAAAACTCGCCGATGAGACGGGGCCGCTCACCCTCTCGCCGAATGTCGTCTGCTACCGAAAAAAAGAGCTTCAAATCGTGTGCGACATCCGTTATCCCGCTACCATGTCCGAGAGTATGGTGCATGAAAAGCTCTCCCGCATCGGCGTTCCCTACGAAACACTGCACCATCAGACGCCCCTTCTTGTGGAAAAGGACGACCCGCTCGTCACCACACTTTTGGGGGTGTATGAGGAATGCACGGGGAAGAAGGCCGCACCCGTCGCGATCGGCGGAGGCACCTATGCGCGCGCCCTCTGTCACGGCGTCGCCTTCGGACCGGAAATGGAGGGCGACGAGGCCGTCATCCATCAGCCCAACGAATACATCACCATAGAACGCGTTGCTCTCCTCCTCGACGTCTACCGCCGCGCTCTGTATGAATTGACTAAGTGAGAATGCGCGTCGTTCTACCCCCTCCTTGGGGAGGGGGATGGAAGGGGGTGGGGAATCCCCCACCTCAGTCACGCGGAGCGTGACAGCTCCTCCCGAGGGAGGAGCTGTTTTTGCCTTGTCGCCCCTGTAAGGGGAGATGTCACGAGCTTGCGAGTGACAGAGGGGTTAACCCTTTCCCCCGCGTTGCGGGTACTTTCCCTTTCAGGGACAGCGAGAAAGCACACCCCCACCTCAGTCACGCGGAGCGTGACAGCTCCTCCCAAGGGAGGAGCTTTTTCATAAGGAAAAGCCCCTGGGACAGGGGCTTTTGATTTTGCTATCTTGTGCCATAGAACTTATGGCAGAAGGACGTCAGGAGTTCTTCACAGCATCGATCGTCCAGTTGGTACCGCCTCTGTAGATAAGCGTGAAGGTATAGTTGCCGCCCTCATTTACAGTGAGATTGTTATTCCCGCCGCCGCCGAAATAGTTCGAACCGTTCGAAATCGTCTTGGGCCAATTCGAATTCGTCAAGTGGAAGTAAAGTTCCTGTCCCGTGACAAGGTCGACGGTTATTGTGAACTTCTGGCCGCCGGTGTAGGAGGTGTCTTCCTGCATGGCCTTTTCGCTCCAGCCACTGGCACCATCCCAGTTACCACCGATCAAAGCAGCGACAAGACCCTGACTATCGGCCGTTTCTGCCGCACTCTGCGAGCTGTAAACGCCATTGTTACTGCCGGAGATCCAAGCTTCGTAGTTGGAACCAAGGTTTTCAGTCGTAAGAAGGATATCGATCGTCTTCTGCTCTCCGTTCTCGGTGCCTACTATACCATTGTTGAAGATGACACAGAGGTTGCCGATCGAACCGGGATGCACATTGTAGGTGATCTTCACCCAACTGTTACTTTCAGAGACCACCGTATCGCCTTTTCCGGGATATCCGCCGAGGAATTCGGTGCCATAGCCGTTCTCCCAGCTGTAAACGGAAACCGTCGACCAGTTGTTGATGTTATGGTAGTGAAGGGTGATCTGCTGCGTCCAATCTGCTTCGCCGCCGCCGACATCACCGCCGCCACCGCCGGGTTGCGTGCCGGTGACATAGGCGTCAAAGTGAGGAGATTCAGGCTCACCGCCGTAAGATGTTCCGATATAGAAATCGAAGGTATAGGATTTCGTTGCGCGAACGACAAAGTTTACGGTGCCGTATCCTTCGCTCGCTGCCGACTGATCGAAGAGCTGGTTGCCCGATGCTAATTGACCGTAATTGTACCAAGTCCTCGTGTTGCCATTATCGTCCGGCTCGGTCTTGCTGAGATCCTCATAGAGATAGAACTCCGTGCCCTCAGTAAGCTCGATCTCAAGACTGAAGTGCTGTCCATCATAGGTTTCGGTAATTTCATAGAAGCCCTTTTCGGTCGTAGAAGCCCAAGCGTCCGTGGTATAGGCCAAAACGACCAATGTGGATTCGATGGGATCGTCGGTCTTGCTCACCGCTGCATGGCATTCATCGCACTCACCGTTGTTGTCCTCATCGAAATGGGCGGCCTTACCGCTGACATCCGTCGTGTCGTTCGGATGGTTTTCGCAGATGTGCCAGTGGTAGTTTGTATCACTCGTCCAACCTGTAGCGAATTTGTGCGTTTCATCGTCGCCGGAACCGCTGTCGGCGTTGGGATCGGGCCAACCGCAGACTTCGCAAGAGCCGTCCTTAAATTTGTGTGCAGCAAAGTCGCCGAGTGCCCAGTCGTGTTCGCAGGTCGCGGGATGCCAGTGGCCCGAGTCGTTGTTCGCCCATGTGTTGGTGTCAAACGTGTGGTTGGTGCCGTCGCAGACCTCAGTGCTTCCGCTTCCGCCTTCGCCGCCACCGCTGCCGCCGTTGTTTTTCTTACCGCAGCCAGCGAGGCCCGCGATCGCAGTTGCCGCGATCGCCATCGAGACGAATACCGCAAGCATTTTTTTCGCTTTCATTGTTTTTTCCTCCAATTAGATTTTGTTACGCATATTGTGCGTGATCGCTGATTTTTTGATGGGGAATGGGTGCCCCACCCCCTTTGATCCCCCCTCCCCGAGGAGGGGGTAAACGAACTTCGTATGAGGGGATACACTCGCCGCCTTAGCGGCTCGGTATGACAGGTAGTCCCTTGTGCCCAACCCCCACTCGGCACGGAGGGCCGTGCCACCCTCCCCCTCGAAGAGGGGTAGGGCTTACCCCTTTTTAAGGGGGAAGCTGTCACCAACGGTGACTGATGGGGGTTGAACGGGGCGAGACCTTCCCCCCGAAGGGGGGAAGAATTTCACTCGTTTCGCTTTGTTGCTCTCTTTAAGAAATGGTGACAGTTACTTTTGAATCGCCATTGGACAAGTTTTGTGCGCCGGCTTGAACTTTGACTGTTATTGTGTGTTGGCCTGCACCCACCGTTATGTTGGCATTTTCGTTTTTACCAACGCCTTGCGTATGCCAGGAGCCGAAGGTCGAGCAATAGACCTTAAATTGATCACCCGAGGCGAACGTACAGGTTACAGAATACGTATTATCAGCCGTCTTATTGAGATGAACAAAGTCCGAGTTCGTCACGCCAACACCGGGCCATTTGTTGTTCATCCCCATGCTCTTGATCGTACCAACAAGATAGAAGTCGATCACAGACCTATCGGGGTCGGACAATTGCTGAGTCCGCGTAAAGGTGAATTTGACCTGGTTTTCACCAACTGTCGTCTTCGATGTGATCGTGGTGCTCAAGGATTGGATCGTGATATCGTAGACGCCGCTCTTGCCCGTTGCAACGACCGCATCGCCCCACCATGCGCTGGAGTTCGAAGTGTCAAACACCTGTCCGACATTGCTCGTGGAATCCTTGATGAGGAAATAGGCACCATATGCATAGTGGGTACTACTGTTTTCTGTGCCATCGTCCCAACTTGCATTGTAACGGATCTGGAATTTATCGCCCGCATAGAGCCTGACATTCTTAAGAACAAAGGTGTTGGTGCCGATCGTACGACTGAAGGCGAGTTTCGCTGTATCATACCCAAATCCGTTGCCAAAAAGCGCGGCATCCGTTTCGGTACTTGAACCCGAGAGAACAAACGTCCTCGGGTCGTGTGCAACGTCCTTCTGCCCTTCCAGCACTGCGGTCACTTCATAGGTCGTCGTGTCGAAGGTGATATTGTACTTGCCCGCTTGGGTGAACTCGATGTTGTTGCCCTCTGCATTGCCGAAATACTTATCGCCATATTTCATCACATTGACGACCTTGATGGCGGGGTTCGCCTTCGCTCCCTTATCGTCCTTCGTGTTGTTGATCATTTCCTCAGTGACATCGAGGGTGAAGGTGCGGGTCGTGCCCGTGCCGTCCATCTTGTAGTCCTCGACCTTCTTCCATTGATTCATGGTGCCGAAAACGTAGACATCTTTCCACTCCACATCGCCTGTGCGCTCGTAGCCGATCGAGAAGCCGTCGTCATCATTGCCGGAGTTTGTGTCGTCATTCGTGTAGAGCGTAAAGGTGTAGACGCCGTCTTTCACCACGGTGAAGTCGTTGATGCCGCTCGAGCTGATGAGCGAAGGGTCGGCATTGTAGCAGTCGTTGAAGTCGACCTCGATCCCATAGAAGTTTTCGGGCTGAACTTCGGGAGCCGCTTCGAAGCCGATGATCTTGAAGGTCTCGCCCTTGTAGAGCGTGAGGGTGATCGTGAAGGTGTGGTCTGCGGTCCTGTTCAGCTTAAGAGGAAGATGTTCGCCATCGTCGTGCCAATAGGCGGCCGTAGCACTGCCATAGACATAGAACACGCGGGTGTCGGCGTCGGGTTCGGGCTGAGGGCCGGGTTTATCCTCGTTCTCGCCCTTGATTCCGACTTCCATTTTATTGGTGTCAAAGGTGATGGTGTAGGTGTCGGCTTTGGTGAGCCAGAAGTTGCCATCTTTGTTGTCTTCGGTCACTTCGCCGCCGAAGTACTTCACATTCCCGTCGTGAATGTTGACGACCTTGAATGCAACATACTTGTTGCCCTTCTGATCCTTCGGCTCTGCGAGATCTTCCGCTGTGACTGTGACGGTGGCGGTGTACTTGCCATCTGCGCCCTTCGTCATCGCGAGCTTATCTTCGCCTGCGCCCCATTTATTCATGTCGCCATAGACGTGGAGATCCCATTCGAAGGTCGCAGTCTCGTCCTTCGTGATGATGATGGAGAAGGTATCGTCATCTTCGGGATGATTGGTGTCGTTCGTATAGAGCGTAATGGTATAGGTGCCCGTCTCGGGAGCAACGATATTGCCCATATCGCCTTCGGTGAACGTCTTATTTTCGCCGTCATACTCGCTGAAGCCAATCTGATGTTCCCAAAGATCTCCGGGTTCCGTCGTTTGAGCCTTGTCGAAGTAGACGATCTTGAATGCGCCGTACTTATACATGAATACGGTGATAGAGAAGCTGTGGCCGTCTGCGCCAAGCGTCATCTGATTCTTGGAAGCGGTATCCCAGTTGAAGTCGCCGCCCTCAATATTACCGAGGACATAGAACGCACGGGTATCGGCATCAACGGGTTTCTCTGCGCCGCACTTGCACTTGTCGCCGGTCTGATCGTAGGTATGACCCTCGGTCACGGTCACCGGGTCATGCTGGGTGCAGGTCGTATCCTTGGTGTGGTTTTCGGTCTTGTTCTGATAGTTGTCCCAACCGGTATGGTTTGCTCTCGTGCCGGGAACTTCTTCGTTGCAGTCGGTGCAGAACTGCCAGTGCTGCGTATCGCTCGTTTGCCACTCCGTGTGGGTGTGCTGGCAGGGTTCGGGCTGCTCGGACTTCTTCTCAATGGAAAGGTGGTCGCCCGTGAACTTGATGATATAGGTGCCGTCTTCCTTCACTTGGAAGTTGTCGCTGTTTTCTTTGTCTTCCTTCTTGCAGACAGAAGAGTACTCATCGCTGTAGCCGATGGAACGGCCTTCGCCCCAAACGACCGTTGCGGTATCCGCTTCGATGTATTTCGAGAACTTGAACGTATCCGTCATCTTGAGGGCGATCGTGCGACCTTCTTCGGGAATGAAGCGATCCTTCAGATAGGTGGCCCAATTCGTATTGTTCAAGACATCGCCGACGATGTACCAACCTTCGTCAAGGTCGGGCTTGGAAGTGTCTTCGGGGATATCCGTCTTGACATTAAGCTTGCCGTTTACGATCGTGAAGGTGTAGGAGCCTTCGCATTTCGTACTCTTAACAGCGATGTTGCCGCCGCCACCATCCATGAAGTGGCCCTTGAGTTCATCGGTGTAGCCGATAGAGCCGTCCCAGTTGATTTTGATATCAGTGCCGCCGTCGTACTGGGCAAACTTGAAGCTGTCGGCCATTGTAAGCGAAACGGTGAGACCGTTCGCGCCGACAAAACGATCAGCTACATAAGTGCCCCAGTTCTCTCCATTGAGAGCTGCGATCTTACCGACGATGTACCAACCGGCTTCGAGGGTTTCGGGCTGAGGAGGGTTGGGGTTCTTCGCACCGCAGACGCACTCGGTGTTGCCGTTCTGGTCGTAGGTGTGAGTTGTTCTGCCTTGGGAGTCTTCCTTGCCGGCATCCGGGTGCGTGGTGCAAGGATGCCAATGCTCGGTGGCGTCATGCTCCCAAGTCTCGGCATAGACATGATCGGGCGTGGGCGTGGACTGCTTCGCACCGCAGGCGCACTCGCCGTTTGCACCATAGGAGTGGTTCTCGGTCACGGTCACCGCTGTATGTTCGGTGCAGGTCGAGGTCTTGGTGTGGTCGGCACCATTGTTCTGATAGTTGCCCCAACCGGTGTGGTTTGCTCTCGTGCCGGGAACTTCGGTCTCGCAGTCAAGGCAGAACTGCCAATGCTGCGTATCGCTCGTTCTCCACTCCGTGTTGGTATGCTGGCAGGGTTCGGGCGGAGTGCTGGGCTTCTCAGCACCGCACCTGCACTTGGTGTTGTTTTCCTGATCGTAGGTGTGGTTCTCGGCGATCGTCACCGCTGCGTGTTCGGTACAGGTCGAGACCTTGTTATGCTTCGCGCCGTCCACCTTGACATACTTCCAAGTGTGATCTTTTTTGGAAGATGTGTCGATATTGGTCTTGTCCGTGCCGTGATCGTCGCAGTACTTCCAATGCTGGGTATTGTTATAATCCCATGCATCATAGGTATGGTCGTGTGTTTCCTGGGGCTTCGTTGCACCGCACTTGGTACACTTGTTGTCTGTGCCCCAGACGTGTGCTTCGTTTGTCACGTCATGAGAACGATCGTCGCAAGAAGCCTTGCCGTTATGCGTTGTGCCGTCGGCATTGGCTGTCCAGACCCACGTGTCGTCCTTGTGATCGTAGCCCTTCTTCACGCCGCACGCGCCGATGCCAAGGGCAACTGCCAACGCCATGACTGCCGAAAGAACTACTACGAGCCACTTTTTTGCCTTCATATTTTTCCTCCATATTTTTGCACATATCGTGCCGATTCCGATTTTAGACGCCCAAAAGCCGAACAAGCACCGCCAAATTGTTTGATTTTGACGATTTCTTGTTCGAACTTTTCACTTTTTTCGGGATAACAGTTTTATCATATCACAAAAAATGTGAGTTGTCAATAAACATCGGAGAATTTTTCGAAATTATTTAGTGCGGGCGCGCGCGTGAGGGGGGAGGGGTTATTTAGAATTCGTATCCACCCCCCTACCCCCCCCTCCTCGGGAGGGGGCAAGGGCAAGGGCGCGGAGACAAGGCCTACCCCTTTTTAAGGGGGAGGCTCCCGCTTTTGCGGGTAGTGGGGGTT
Organism: uncultured Clostridia bacterium; assembly: GCA_947629675.1. Lineage (GTDB taxonomy): Bacteria > Bacillota > Clostridia > Christensenellales > Borkfalkiaceae > Gallimonas. The sequence goes on along the minus strand of CANREM010000002.1, from coordinate 47,204 downwards.
CTGCTTCTGAATACTCCTCCCCCATCCGTCACGGCGAAGCCGTGACACCCTCCCCCTCGTTTGCGAGGGGGAGGGCTTTTTTGTTCAACCCCCACCACTGCCTTGTCGCCCCTTATAGGGGAGATGTCACGAGCTTGCGAGTGACAGAGGGGTTTTTAACCCTTTCCCCCGCTTCGCGGGTACTTTCCCTTTCAGGGACAGCAAGAATGCGGTCGGCGATTGGGAAACTCAACCCTCATCAGCCACGCATAGCGTGACAGCTTCCCCCTTCGAAGGGGGAAGCCTTGCGGACTGCGTATAAGGGCACAGAAAAACGGACCCCGAGAGGGTCCGTTTATAGGGTTGAGTTTGTGTGTTGTGCCTTTTATGGAGTCAGTCCTCGGCGGAGGAGCCTTCCGCTTCCCACGAGATCGTCCACGAAGTCGTCTCGCCCGTGACGGGATCGGTCTCGGCAGGATCGAAGTTGATCCTCCAGACGCCTGCGCCAAGCTTGAAGTGAGGAGCGTCCTCCCCTACCTGTGCCGTGCCGCCGTTTTGGGCTACGCCGTAAATGGGGCCGTCGCCGAGTGTCGAGTATTCCCTGATGAGGAATTCGGCGTACTGCGTGCCCTCAGCGAACATGCGCTCCGTCACGATGACGTTGGCGTGCATTTTGCCCGTAGATTCTTCATAGAACCAAGAGGTGAACGCGCTGTAAGGATCGTCTGCATCGGGACCGAATGTGGGGTCGAGATAGGTGCCGACAAGATAGTACCCGTACGGGACGGTCGTGATCTTATTGAGGCTGATGTTCATCTTCTGGACGGTGCCGCTTGCATCGACGGTGACGATGATGCGAACATCGTAAACACCGCTCTGATTGGGTGCGATCTCCGCTTTCTCCGGCTCATCGGAGATCTTGACTTCGCCCGAGGAGGCGATCCATGAGAATTTGGAAGTCTGATCGTTCCCCCAACCGATCTGGAATTTATCCCCGGAATTCAGAATGACGCGCTTGAGTTCATAGACGTTGTGATATTTGTAACCTTCCGACCGCCCGAGCCTGAGGGCAGCAGTCTGCTTCCATTCATTGCCGTAGAATAGGCTGTCCGTATACGTCGATTCGCCGATGAGATAGTAGGCGGCGTCCGCCTTGTCGGCGATGTAGCTCGTATCCACCGCTTCGTCGTAGTGGACGGTGAGCGTCATATCCGAATTGATCTTGCCGCCCTTCCATTTTTCGCCGTCCTTATCCCAGCCGCCGAAGGTCATCGCGACGGGCGTAGTGTTTGCCGCGGGGGTGTACGGGATAGCGGGAATGACGACTCCCTTCTTGAAGAAGATGCCGCCGCGTTCCTTGAGGTGAGCGTGCTTGAGGAAGTTGGTCGAGAAGCAGGGAGAACCCTTGGCATCGACGAGTTTCAGAAGGGCAAGTTCGCTGTCTGCAATGCTGCTCTTCTTCTCGAAGCCGATGACGGGAAGTGCTCCTCCCCCATGGCCGATGGTGAGGGTTAGCTCATAAGTGCCCGACTGCCCTTCCGCGACCTGAATGTCGGAGATGTCTCCGATGCTCGGCGATTCGATAAAGTATTCGATGCCCTGATCGTCCTTCCCCTCATTTTCGAGGCTGTTGAAGCCGAGCTGCCCGCTCCAGCCTCCGCCATGGATGATCTGGAACACGTCGCCCTCATAGAGTTCGATCTCGAGCGTGTGGACCTCGGTCACGCCGTCGGAAGCGTACGCTGCGGTGAAAATGAGATCAGCGTCCAATTTTTTCGGATCCCAATCGTTCGCGAACAGGCTACCAGAACCTGTGCCGACAAGGTTATAGACGTTCCCCGTCCAATCTTTATTTTTATCCGTCGTGAGTTCGCCGCATTTATCGCATCTGCCGTCGCCGTTCGCATCGACATGCTCCGTGCAATCGGTACTCCCGCTGCCGCCGCCGTTTCCGTTGCCGCCGCCGTTTCCGCTGCCGCCGTTGTCTTTGCCGCAGGCTGCAAGCCCGACGAACGCCGAAAACGTCAGAACTCCCGCAAGAAATGCGCCGATAAATTTCCCGCTCTTCATAATTTCCTCCTATCGCGCGTTGTTTCGCGTATAAAACCATTGTATCATGGAACGATAAGGTTGTCAACCAAAATTTTTTTCACAAAAGGGTCGCACGTGCGTCACCTTGCAAAAAGAACGGGCCCGTGGAGGGTCCGTCCTCTTTTTGCCGAAAATTACTTCTTCACCCAGACGTAACAACTGACCGGATCGACGTGCTGCTTCCCGTTGACATTAATACCGATCTGTGTGGTGCCCGCCTGCGTCTTGTTGATATACAGCCCCCAATCGCCGGAAGGAAGGGTGATATCCGTGCCCTGCGTGCCCGCATTGTAGACGACGTAAATGGTCTCCGATCCTTGCGTCATCTGGAATTGGATGAGCGTGCCCTGGATCGCGGCCGCCGAACCCAGCTTCACGACGCTCGAGACAGGCGAGCGAAGCACGGCGTGCGCCCTGCGGAAGGCGATGAGGCCGGAGTAGTACTGCATCATCTTGTACTCATTGGAATTCTTCGTGAGATTCGCCCACTTCAGGTTGTTCACGCTGTCGGGCGCGTTGTAGCTATTCTCATTGTAGGTGCCGTCCCCATTGGGTTTGGAGCGGAGCATCTCTTCGCCTGCCTGCATGAAGGGAATGCCGAGCGAGGTCTGCACGATGGCCGCGACGAGGCGGTTGCGTTCGAGACGGGCATTGGTGTTGCCGGGGTAAGCGAGGAGCAGTTTATCGTAGAGGGCGTAGTTGTCGTGCGCGGAGGCGTAATTGACGACCGCCGTCGGGTTGGGTGCAGCTCCCCAATAGGAGGTGCTGTTCCCGGACGAAACGCCGAAGGACGAGTTGGTCGCACCGCCGAGGACGCCGAACATGACCTTTGCAGCATCGGCAGACTTTGCACCCGTTGCATAACCCGTGCTCGCATCGTTGGTGTCGCCCTTCAGGGCATCGCGCGTGACATCGTTGAACATGGCAACACTGTTCGCATGCGTGTTCACACTTCCGATGTGCTTCAAGGTCGATTGCAAACCATCCAAAAGGCCCGAGGTGCCGCCCGTCCAGCCTTCGCCGTAGAGAAGAGCGTTGGGGTTGATTTCGTGGACTGCCTTTTCGATCTGCTGCATAGTCGTCGTATCATGAAGGCCCATGAGGTCGAAGCGGAAACCGTCGACGTTATAGTCTGTCATCCAATGGGTAACGGAATCGATCATGAATTTGCGGAACATCGCACGGTCGGAAGCCGTCTCGTTGCCGCAGCCGCTGCCGTTATAAGGCTTGCCGTTTCCTTGGAAACGATAGTAATAGTAAGGAACGATCTTCTGGAAGTTGGAGTCAAGTCCGCTCGTGTGGTTGTAGACGACGTCCATGATGACGCCGATGCCTTCCTTGTGGAGGGCCTGAACCATCGCCTTGAATTCCTTCACGCGGACTTCGCCGTGCGTAGGATCGGTGGAGTAGCTGCCTTCGGGGACATTGTAGTTGAGGGGATCGTAGCCCCAGTTGAAGCCGGTGCCCGCACTCTCAACGACAGAAGCGATATCGAAGGAAGGAAGAAGGTGCACGTGCGTAATGCCGAGCTGCTTGAGATAGTTGACGCCCACCGGAATACCGTCGGAATTGGTGAGGTTCGTCTCGGTAAAGGCCATGTACTTGCCCCTGTATTCCTCCTTCTGTGCGGTGTTCATGTTGGAGAAGTCTCGGACATGGATCTCCCAAATATCAGCATCGGTATAGTTGATCTTACCGTCTACCGCATTTTGAGGGACAAACCTCTTCTCATTGTCGGTGTAACCCTCGGGATTGGTCTTGCTGATATCGAGGATCATGCCACGGCGACCCTCGACGCCGGCCGAGACCGCATAGGGATCGACGACTTCGCTCTCGCCGAGCGAATTCACAACGGTGTAAGTGTAGTACTTGTTTTCGACTTCACTGCGATCGAGCTCCTTCGTCCAAACGCCCTTTTCGGCTTGGCTGCCGCCCGTGAGCGGATAGGACTTGGCCGTACCCTGGCCCTCCGTGCCGGAATCGTAGATGTTGAGGGCGACGCTCTTGCACGTAGGCGCCCAAAGGCGGAAGATCGCCTTGTTGGTGACGGTCAGCTCTACGCCGAGTTTCCCGTCATATTGATAATTTTTGTTGAAATTCACGCTACTGAAGTAGGTGTTAGGGACAACGGGCGCATCGCCGTAGCCATCGATCTCAAGTTTGTAGGTCCCGGCGACATCAAGATTCTCTGTTAAAGTGATGGAGCTCGTTCTCGCGTCGACAGAACTGACGGGGATCACGCGATCGTTCGACGTATCCGTGACAGTGACCATCTCCTTCGTAACAGCCGCCGCAGGGGAGATATTGTATCTGAGTTTGTTGAGGTCGCCCGTAAGATCGGCAAGCTGGATGAGTTTCATCTCCTCGATCGTTTTGCCTCCATTGTTACTGATATAATTTCTTGCATCGCCCATCTTCAGATAGAGATCGAGCTGGCCGTCCTTGATGAAGCGGTCGGACAGAGGAACGGAGCGATCGTCGCCCGTCGCATCCTTTGTCGCCTTTTCCCCCCATGTCGTCCCGCCGGGGTCCGAACAACCGGTGCGGACGATAAAGCCGACAGACTCTGTTCCTGCGGGCACGTCAACAAAAGTATAGACGCCGTAGGAATCCTTATACGTAAGAAGATATCCCTTGCCGGCCGCAGTGCCGTACCAAAGCCAGATGTCGCAATCTGAGTAGTTCGAACGGCCGGTGATGTGGAACACAACACGGATCGCGTCGTCTTGCTTATCGCCGGGATTATCCTCATCGCCACCTGTGCCGGGATTATCCTCATCGCCGCCTTCATCGCCACCTGTGCCGGGATTATCCTCATCGCCACCTGTGCCGGGAAGCGGAACTTCCGCGCCGCACTTATCGCACCTGCCGTCGCCGTTTTGGTCGACATGCTCGGTATGGGAGCCGCTGCCGCTTCCGCCGCTACCCTCGCCGTTTCCGCCGCCCTTGCCCGTTCCGCATGCGGCGAGAAGGCCCGCCGAGAGAAGCATGACGATGGCTATGAGCGTGGAGAAGAACGTTACGATTCTCTTTTTCATATAAATTCCCCTATTTTTCACTGTCTGCAGGGCGGCTGCCTCCCCTTGCAGGGCCTGCCGAAGGGCAGACTTCCCCCCTGTAGATGCAAAAAGTATTGTAACACGCAGACACAAAAATTGCAATAGTTTTTCGGAATTTGCAAAAATTTTTTTTATAAAATCACAAAAAGTGTGAACAAATCACGGCAAGTTTCCGCTCCGATCGACGGTCTCTATTATAAAAAGGAAAAGAGAACGCGCTCGAGGGAGGGCCGATCGGGGGCGGTGAAGTCGGGGACGGGGGCGCTTTCGTAGCGGCCGGACTGCTCGGTCTCGATATAGACGCAGGGGATGCCCGCCGCATGCGCACCGCCCACGTCGTCGCGAAGGTCGTTCCCCACATAGACGCAGTCTCGCGGGGCGAGGGAGAACGCTTGGAAGGCAGCCGAAAAGAAGCGGGGCGAGGGCTTTTTGAAGCCCGCCTCCGAGGAGAGCAGAATGCCGTCGAAGAGTCCCGCGATGCCGAGCTTTTCCAGCTCGAGGCGGGTGAAACACGCCTGTGCGTTGGAGAGCAAAAATACCCTTCCCCCTCGGACATGGATGCCGCGAAGAAGCTCTTCCACCCCTTCGAAGAGGCGGAGCTTCTGCATGGAGGCTTCGCGGAAGGCGTGGGCGAAAGCGGCCGTATCACCCAGGTAGGCGCACCCATCTTTGCCGCATTTTTCAAGGAGGCCCTCAAAGACGCGAAGAAGGTCGATCTCGCCCCCTTCGGGAAGATCTTTTTCCTCTTTCATGCAAAGTGCCCTATATGTCTTTCTAACCTCTTCCGCATCGGCGGCACCGAGAAATGAGCGGATGCTCTCCCAAAAGGCGTCGCTCTCCTCGTCGGTGCGGATGTCGGCGAGGGTGCCGTAGAGGTCGAACAGGAAATTTTTCATATCTTCTCCATACGAAAACGGCGGCCCGAGCGGCCGCCGCGATCGCAGAGTTTACTTCACGTTTTTATTCAACATTTCGACGATATCGCCCACCGTCTTGATGTTTTCCACCTCGCCGTCGGGCAGGGTGATGCCGTAATCCTCCTCGAGGGCCATCATGAGTTCGACGACGTCGAGTGAATCCGCACCGAGGTCTTTGATGACTTCGGACTCGGGCTTGATGGTGTCCGCGGCGATGCCGAGCTGATCGGCGAGCATCTTGCAAACTTTCTCGAACATAAAATTTACCTCCCGTCTCCGCAGGGCGGAGCTTTTGAACGATTTTTTCTTATTGTAACGCAATGTGCGGAGAATGTCAAGGATTTTCCGAAAGTTGGCTCATTCTTTGCGGAAAACGGCGGCAAGGGCCGCATGCCACGCTTCTTTGCTGTACCGCGGGTTGGCGGGCGAGGTGGACGGCAGCTTTGCCGCGATCGGCAGAAGGTCGGGGAAGAGCCTTTCGAGCATGCCGAAGGAGAATGTCCCGTTGCAGAGGATCGCCTCGACGGGAGCAGCCTCCAAAATGGGGCGAAGGTCGACGGCCGAAGCGTCCTTTATCGAGGCGTCCTGCGATCCTTTGACCTCGCACGAGGCCACCATGTCCCAAAGTGCGACGTGATTTTTGTGCAAAAAGGAGATCTTCTCCTCGACGGTGCGCGGGATCTCTTCCCCGAAAAACGCGGCCATCATCCGCCAGAATCTGTTCTGCGGATTGCCGTAGTAAAAGCCCTCCTGTCTGCTCTTCACGGAGGGGAAGCTCCCCAAGATGAGCACGCGGCTCTCTCTGTCGAAGACGGGTTCGAACCCCTCGAAGCGGCTCACAGCTTTATGGGGGAGCGGAGCTTGCCGACGGAGGAGACGGCCGCCCTGGCAAGATCGAAGTTCTCCGAAATGGCGCGGCGAACGTCCTCCATCGTGAGTGCGGAGATCTCCGCCACGCGCTTTTCGAAGTCATACACCTCGTTCGAATAGAGCATCGTCCTCCCGTAGAGGAGCATCTGCGAGGAGGTGTTCTCCTGCGAGAAGATGTTGCCCGCCTTGAGCTGTTCCCTCCCGCGCAAAAATTCTTCCTCCGTCATGCCCTCCTCTTTGAAGGAGGCGATGACCTCTTCGACCGCCCGCGCGGCGTCCTCCGCCTTCGCGGGGTTGACGGCCGCATAGACGGTGAGAAGCCCCGTCTCGGCGTAGTGCGAGGTGTAGGAATAGACGGAATAGGCGAGGCCTAACTCCTCGCGCACCTTTTTGAAGAGGCGGGAACTCATCCCCCCGCCGAGAACGGCGTTCATGAGCTGGACCGCAAAGTACCCGTCGCCGTCCCTTTTGACGGTGGGAAAACCTATTGCAAAGTGCGCCTGTTCGATGGGCTTTTCGCGGAAGAGGTTGTCCCGCTTTTGTTGAATGATTTTTTTGCGATCGACAAAAGATGTGGGCACCATGTCCGAAAAGAAGCGTTCGGCAAGCTCCATTGCACGGTTTGTCTCGATGTTCCCCGCAAAGGAGACGACGATGTTTTCGGGGCAGTACCTCTCCCCCTTATAGCGGAAGATGTCCTCGCGGGTGAAGCGCGTGACGTTCTCGGCGGGGCCTAAGATGTTCCTGCCGTAGCTGTCCTTCCCGAAGGCGGCGCGGGCGAGAAGGTCGAGACAGAGATCCTCGGGGGAATCCTCGTCCATGTTGATCTCCTCGATGACGACCCCCTTTTCCCGCTTCATCTCCTCCTCGGGGAAATTCGCATGGAGGAAGAGATCGGCAAGGAGGGCGAACGCTTCCTCCGCGTGGTCGGTCGTCGCCTTCGTGTAGTAGCAGGTCATGTCCTTGCCCGTGAAGGCGTTGACCTGCGCGCCGAGCGCGTCGAACGCATCCGAGATCTGGAAGGCGGTGCGCGTCGGCGTGCCCTTGAACTGCATATGTTCGATGAAGTGGGAGATGCCGTCCTCCTCGTCCGTCTCGAAGGCGGCACCCGTCCCGACGAGAACGCCCATCGTCACGGATAAAAGCCCCTCCATGCGCTTGACGATGACGCGTACGCCGTTTGAAAGTTTTTTGACTTCTACCATTTGTATGCCTCTTTCCATATGTATTTCAGCCGAGGTTCTCCCCCACCGTGACGGCGCGGAGCCTGTGCTTTTCAAAATATTCGAGGATGCGGGGGAGTGCCCGCACCGTATGCGCCATGGGGTGCATGAGGATGAGATCTCCCCCCTCGGCGTCCTTTGTCGCCCGCTCGAAGCAGGTGTCTGAGTCCTTGTCCCGCCAATCAATGGTGTCCTTGCTCCACAAGACGGTCTTCATGCCCATGCTCTCCGCGGCCTCGAGCGTCTCCTCACAGTAGGCCCCCGAGGGCGGCGCGAACAGCGTCACGGGGCGATGGGTGATGAGGGAGAGGATCTGCACGCTGGTTGCGATCTCGCGGATATTTTCCTCCAGATCGAGGGTGTCGTGGCTGAGATGGAAATAGCCGTGCGAGCCGATCTCATGCCCCCTTGCGGCGATCTCCCTGACACATTCCACGTTGTCGTCCGCCCAGCATCCCCCCAAAAAGAAGGTGGCGCGGGCCTCATGCTCCTCCAAAATATCCAGCATCTCGTACACTTCGTCCGTTCCCCAATAGACGTTGATCATGAGGGAGACGCCGTCCTGCATGCCTCCCTTTCGTATGACGCGCTCCTCCGAAATGGCGGGAGAAGAGGGCGCGGGAAGAAAACAGACCACGGCAACGAGGACGATGACGACAAGCAGTGCCGCATTGGTGACGGCGGCGATCACACCCGATTTTTTCAACAGTTTCCCCCAAACGAGCAAGATTTATCATCATTCTATTGTTTGGGTGAAAGGATTATGCCTATTTGAGGGTCGCGATCGTGACGCCCGACTCCCCTTCGCCGTATTTCCCGAGACGGAAACTCTCGACGTGCGGATGCTTTTTGAGGGCAGCATGTACGGCGGTGCGCAGTTTCCCCGTACCCATGCCGTGGACGATGCGCACCTCCTTGAGGTTGGCAAGCACCGCGCTGTCGAGGAATTTTTCCAGCTCCGGCTCCATCTCCGAAGTCGTCAGACCGATGAGGTTGATCTCGGGTCGGACATCCGTGCGGGAGGCGACGTCGCGGTGGATGCGCACTTCTTTCTCCTCCTTTTTTGCGGGAATGGGCGAATATAGGTCGTCTTTGGGCACTTTGACGCGGATCGCGCCCGCCTGCACTTCCACCTTTTCCCGCCCGACGGAGAGGATGACGCCCTCCGCCTGCATGCTCCCGATGCGAACGCGCATGCCTGCATTCAGGGTGTTCGGGTCGAGCTTTTCCGCACGGATTGGAGCCTCATCCTCGGACATGGTACCTCTCGAAAGCGTGTTCTTGAGCGTTCGGGCGCGGATGAGGTCGCTCTCCGAGAGGCTCTCTCTTTGGAAGATCTCCTCGATCTTTTTTAGGATCTCCTCCGCCTCGGCGGTGCGCTCCGAGATGATCCTTCTCGCCTCCGCCTTGGAGGAGAGGAGGAATTTCTCCCTTTCCTTTGCGAACTTTTCCTCGTCGCGGGAGAGGGCGGCGAACCGCTCCTCCCATTCGCGGCGCATCTTCTCCGTCTCGAGGACGATCTTCTCCGCTCTGATCCTGCTCTCCTCGGCGGCGCGGACGGTGCGCTCAAAGGCCCTTGCGCCCTCCGAGAGGTACCCCCTCGCCTCCTCCACGGTCTCTTCGCCGAGGCCGAGCTGCTCGCAGATCGCGAGAGCGTTGGAGGAACCGGGCGCGCCCATTTTGAGTTCGAAGAGCGGGCGGTGGTCGCCCGCGTCGAAGGCCATGCTGCCGTTCTCGATCCCCTCCGTCTCATAGGCAAATTCCTTGAGGGCGGAGTAGTGCGTCGTCACGATGCCGCGGCACCCCTTGCGCATGAGGGCGGCAAGGACGGCCTTTGCGAGGGCCTGCCCCTCCTCGGGGTCGGTGCCCCCGCCCGGTTCGTCGATGAGGACGAAGCTGTTCTCCCCCGCCTCATGCAAAATATCCCGAAGATTGACGATGTGCGAGGAGAAGGTGGAGAGGTTCTCCTCGATGGACTGGCTGTCGCCCACGTCGCAAAAGACGCGGCCGACGGCAAGGCGGGTGCCCTCTCCGGCGGGGACGAACAGTCCGCACGCGGCCATGAGGCAAAACAGCCCGCACATCTTGAGGGTGACCGTCTTTCCGCCCGTGTTCGCCCCCGAAAGAAGCAGGAATCGGTAGCTTTCCCCCACCGAGACAGAGACGGGGACGGCCTTCTTCTCATCGAGAAGGGGATGTCTGCCCTCCTTGATATCCACGATCCCCTTCGCGTTCAAAAGGGGACGCGTTGCCTTGAGGCGGTAACCGTACTCCGCGCGAGCATAGAAGGCGTCCGCTTCGGCGGCGAGGGAGAGGGAATGCTCGAGGGAAGCGCGCATGCGCCCGATCCTGCCCGAGAGGTCCTTTAAGATCCGCTCCTCTTCCTCCTTCTCGTCGGCAGTAAGGTCCATGAGTTCGTTGTTCATCTCGAGGACCTCTTCAGGTTCGATAAAGACGGTCGCCCCGCTCTGCGAGCGGTCATGCACAAAGCCGCGGACGGCGCGCTTATATTCCGCCTTGACGGGGATGACATAGCGGTCTCCACGGACGGTGACGAGGCCGTCCTGTAAGTACTTCTTCTCCTCTCCCGAAAGATACTGCGAAAGGCGGGCGCGGATGCGTTCCCCGAGGAGGCGGATCTCCCTCCGGATGGAGAAGAGCTTCTCGCTCGCGTTGTCCGAAATACTATCCTCGCTCACGATCTTCTCGCCGATCTCCCTCTCGAGACGGGCGTCAAATTCGAGCTGCATCGCGAGATTCCTTAGCAGGACGATGCTCTCATCCGCAAGGCGGGTGACGGAGTCACAGAGGACGCGGACGGAGCGCAGCATGCGGGCACAGGAGAGCAGTTCTCCGCAGGAGAGCGTTGCCCCCTTCTCGGCGCGGTCGAGGATGTCCCCCTTGGGCGGGAAGTACTCCACCCGCCCCGCACCGAGGGTGAAGAGAAGCCGCGTCGCCTCCTCGGTATAGGCAAGAAGGGTCTTTGCCTCGGCAAGGTCCTCCGTCGGCTGAAGGGCGCAGAGCGCGGCCCTGCTCTCCTCGAGGACGGCGTATTCCGAGACGGAAGATAAGATCTTATCGAGTTCCAAAAGCTCCCTGCTGCTCCTCATAGTAAGCTCCTCTCTGCGTGGCCCTTCGTCAAAAGATCTGTGCGAAGGGGCAGCGCGCTGTTATCGAAAAGTTTGCTCGCCGCTGTCTCGAAGGGAAAGAGTGCGGCGCAGTTGTATAGCTCAAACCGGCATACCATGTCCGAAAGACGGTATCTGCGGAGGGGGAAAACCCTGCCCTCTTCGTCGGTGAGACGGTAGAGCTTTTTCCTGTCGCACGAGGCGCAGTCCGCGCCGAAGGGGCAAAAGCAGATGTCCATGACTTTGATGTCGCCGCCCGAGAGGACGAACGCGCCCCTCGCCGCAAGGGCGTTCTGCCCGCGGAGATCCAGCTCCTTGGAAAGGGCGAAATACTTCGCATATTCGCGCACTCCCGCGACGGCATACGCATTGGTGAGGTTGAACCCCGTGCCTGCAAACAGGGGGAGGCGGTACTTCTTCGCGAGGGCGATGCCATAGTAGCCGTCCGTGTAGATGCCGTCGAAGAGAGCGAATTTATCGGAAAGTTTCTCCTCGTCCGCGGAAGTGAAAAGGGGCGGGAGGTAGAGATAAACTTCCCCCCTATGCTTCGGGCGGGAAATGTTCGCATAGTCCGAAGGCTTGTAGATGAAGATGTCCGCATCCGCGCTTTTCTCCCCTATGACCGCGGACATGGTGCCCCTCTCGGGGGTGATATGTATCTCATCCGTAATCATCGGAAGGGGCGTTCGTTTGGGATCGAGAGTGTCGGAAAGACGGGAAAAGAACTGCCTTCGGAAGGCGTTGAGCGCGGACTTCGGCAAAAATATGCCGTCCGTTTCCACCTCGCATGAGACTTCGAAGGGCAGGCCGTCCGTCCTTTGGAAGCAGGCGGCGATCTCCTCTGCAAAGAGCGGGCGGGTGGTTGCGGCCTCGAGGGGCGTTTCCCCCTCACATTCCACCCCTTCGCATGCGGCAAAGGGCTTTTCCCCCGTGAGAAAGCGGAGCTTGAGACGGATGGGACGAGTTTTGACGGGGCGCATCGCCTCCGCGTTGGAGGAGACGGAGGTCGTGAGCCGCACTTCGTCCCCTATCTTCAGCTGTTCGCCCGAAGAGAGAAAGAAGCCGCCCTCCCCTTTTCCCGCAAAGACCGCGCCGCCGACCTCGCGTCCGCCGCGCAAAATTTTGAAGGCGTCCCCCCGCTCTGCAGAGTACTTCGCAGCACAGAAGGGAGTAACATGTCTGAAAGAGATGCTCCCGATCATCTCTCCGATGTGCCCCTGAACGGCGCGGGAGAGAAAGTTCTTTTTCTGTCCGAAGGCAAGCCCTTCGCAATAGTCCCCGCGGTTGTAGGCACGGACGAGGCGGGTAAAAGCCTCCCCAGCATTCTCCCCGTCAAGGATCGCGCGGTAGTATTTTACGGCCGCGGCGACGTACTCCGGCCGCCGCATGCGCCCCTCGATCTTGAGGGAGGTGACCCCCGCCGCGAGCAATTCCTGCATCCTTCCGCCGAGGGAGAGGTCGGCGGGAGAGAGCGCGAAGGCGTATTCTTCGAACCCCTTCCGGTCGATGCGGTATTTTTTGCGGCAGGGCTGTTTGCACCGCCCGCGGTTGCCGCTGTTGTTGCCGATGAAGGAGGACAGATAGCACTGCCCCGAGAAGGAGGCGCAGAGCGCGCCCTGCACAAAGACCTCCGTCTCGATGACGGGTGTGATGCGCCCGATCTCGGACATGGGTGTCTCGCGTGCGATGACGACGCGGGAAAAGCCAAACTCCTTTGCGAGCTTCGCGCCCATTGCGTTGCAGCAGCCCGCCTGTGTGGAGAGGTGCAATACTACCCCGGGATAGCGGCGGTGAAGTTCCCTCCCGAGAAAGAGATCTTGAAGTAGGATCGCATCTGCGCCCGCGTTCCAAACTTCGCGCGCCGAGACGAAGAAGTCCTCGAGTTCGCTGTCCTTCACGAGGGTATTGAGGGCGACATACACCTTTGCCCCCAAAAGATGCGCGGTGTGTACGACTTCGGAAAAATTTTGCATGGCAAAATTCTCCGCGTTCGCACGCGCGGAGAAGCGGTCCATCCCGAGATAGATGGCGTCCGCGCCCGCATAGAGCGCGGCATACGCTGCCTGTTCACCCCCTGCGGGGGCTAAAATTTCCGCTCTCATTTCTCTTCCATGGCAAAATGCCGCAAAGCGTAGGCGACGCCGTCCTCCTCGTGCGAGGGGACCTTCGTCGCAATGCGCAAAAGGGCGGGGACCCCGTTTGCGACGACGAACTTTCCGCCCGCCGCCTCGAGCATGGGAAGGTCGTTCTCCTGATCGCCGATGGCCGCGATCTCCTCCTTCGGAATGTGATAAAAGTCGGAGAGAAAGGCGATCGCCGCGCCCTTCGTCTGCCCCTTCGGCATGATCTCGACGAGCCACTCCGAGGAGAGGGTGACGAAGTACTTTTCCCCGAATTTTTTCTCGATGGTCTCCTTGACCGCATACCGCTCTTCCGGCATGCACATAACGAGAATTTTGGTCACTCTCATGTGATCGGAGGCCACCATGTCCGAAAGAAGCATGTTCGGAACGAGGCCTTTGACCTTGCAGACAAGCTCGTAGGCATCGAGGAAGCCGTCCCTTCTGTTCGCATAGATGTCCTCGCCCGAATAGACGTGGATGTGGAGATCCTTCTCCTCCAAAAAGCGGGTGACCTCAAGGGCGTCCTCCTCGGAGAAGGCGTCGTCCTTGAGGAGCTTTCCCGTGGCGATATCCGCGATCTGCGCCCCCTGCAGGGCGACGACGATCCCCTCGTGCAGCCCTAATTCCTTGAGGCGGGGACGGATGGAGGAGAGCATTCTCCCCGTACAGACGGCAAAGATCCCGCCGCACGCGCGGTAGCGGGAAATTGCCTCGATGTTGCGACGGGAGATGGTGCCGTCATCGCGGACGAGCGTCCCGTCAAAATCAGATACAAAAAGACGATATTTCATAGCGATTCAAAATACTTTTTGATGCGGGCGGCAAGTTCGGGGCCGACCCCCTCCGCCTCCATGAGCTGCTTTTCGTCGGCGCGCATGATCCTGTCGATGGTGCCGAATTTGGCAAGAAGGGCCTGCCGCTTCTTCCCCCCGACCCCCTCGATCTCCTCGAGGACGGAGGAAAGACTCCGCTTGGAGTGGAGGTTGCGAAAGTATGTAATGGCGAAGCGGTGCGCCTCGTCACGGATACGCTGGAGCATCTTGAGGGCAAAGTCGCGCCTGTCGATCTTCACGCTCTCCGCATTTTTCAGGGTGAAAACTTCCTCCTCCTGCTTGGCGAGGGAGATGAGGTCGATGTCCTCGATCCCCATTTCGTCGAAGATCTCCTTGACGGAGGAGAGCTGCCCCTTGCCGCCGTCGATGACGATGAGCTGGGGCTTTTGAAAGCGTTCCTCTTCGTCGGTGCCGAGCTTTGAAAGCCGCCGCCGCAGAACTTCCTGCAGGGAGGCAAAGTCGTTTGCCCCCTCCACCGTCTTTATCCGGAAGCGGCGGTACTCGTACTTGTCCGCCTCGCCGTCCGTAAAGACGACCATGCTGCCCACCTTGTCCACCCCCGAGATGTCGGAGATGTCGTAGCACTCCATGCGGCGGGGATAGCGGGAGAGGGACAAAAGCTTTTGGAGGCGCGCACAGGCGTTTCTTGTCATGTCCTCCTTGTGGGCGATCGCGGAGAGCGATTTATCGAGGTACTCTGCGGCATTGCGGACAGCCATGTCGAGAAGTTCCCTTCTTATCCCGAACTTCGGGCGGGTGATCTCCACGCTCCGCCCCTCCTTCTCCTTCGCATAGGCGGAAAAGAGGGCGTCGTCGATCTGCTCCTCCAGAACGACCTCGTGCGGGATGGGCTGGTTTGCATAATACTGTGTCATAAAGCTCAAAAGCAGTTCTCCGCGCTCCCCCGCTCCCTCGTCGAGGGCGAAGTTGAGGCCGCCCTGCATGACCCCCGCACGCGTCACGAGGAGGGAGACGCAGGCATAAAGCCCGTTGGACGCATATGCCCATATGTCCGCATCCACATCCCGCGGCATGGAGGTGATCCTGCGCATGCCGAGCTTTGCGAGCATGCGGATCTTGTTGCGGTAGTCGAGGGCAAGTTCGAACTCCTCGGCCTCGGAGAACTTCTCCATCTTCTCGGTGAGCAGCCGCTCCGCGTCCTCGTAGTTTCCCCCGAGGAAGGAGAGCGTCTTTTCCACGCATTCCGCATACTCCTCCTTTGTGACAAAATGGGCGCAGGGGGCGTTGCAACGGCCGAGATGATGGTCGAGACAGGGTTTTTTGGGCTTTTCGCCGATCTTTACGGAGCAGGTGCGGATGTGGTAGATCCTGGCGGCGACATCGACGATCTCCTTGCAGCTCACGCCGCCCATGAAGGGACCGAAGTAGCGGCCGTCCTTTTTCACCTTTCTCGTGATGGAGATATGCGGGAACTCCTCCCGCGTGTGGACTTTGATATAGGGATAGGTCTTGTCGTCCTTCAAAAGGATGTTGTACTTCGGCTTATACTTCTTGATGAGGGTGTTCTCGAGGGCGAGGGCGTCCACCTCGGAGGGCGCGACAATATAGGAAAGGTCGGCGATACAGGCGACCATTGCCTGCACCTTCTCCGGCTTTTCCGAACTGTGAAAATATTGCCGCACGCGGTTCTTGAGGACGCGGGCCTTCCCGACGTAGATGACCGTCCCGTCCTTGTCGAGCATGATGTAGACGCCCGGGGTATCGGGAAGAAGTTTGAGTTTTTCGCGGATGACATCCGTCATATTATCATTATATCCGACTGTGGGGATTTTTTCAAGAATTTTGCCCGAAAATTTGTCCGCCGCCGAAAATTCCCCCTCCCGCCCTTTGAGAAAAATTTTTTATGAAAAAAATATATTTTTTTATACCCCCCCCCGTATTTTAGCACTTTTTTAGCACTCGCTGTGCTATCCTTATGTCGGAAAGCAAAAGCTGCCTTCCGGAAAAATTCAGTAAGGAGAGAAAAGTATGAAGAAAAAGTTTGTAGGACTGCTTCTTGCATGCGCGCTGTTTACGACGGCGGGACTTGCCGCGACGGGGCTTGCCGCATGCGGAAAGGATGACAACAAAAATCACGGCAACAACGAGACGACCGAAGAAACGGGCGGCGAAGGCGGCTCGGGCGGAGAGGGCGGCGGTTCGGCCGTCGGCAGCGAGACGAGCAAACAGGCGTGGGATGAGAGCCTGACCTCGGCGGATAACTTCACGCTCAAAAATTCCGTAGATATTCCCAACCAGGGGGTCATGATCGTGACCTTCAAGATCGACGGCAACAAGTGCGAACAGACGCAGTCGGACGGCGCGCGGTTCGTCGGCGTGAAAGAGGAATCAGGCTTTGCACAGTATGATTACAATGCCGATAACGACACTTGGTATAAAGTGAAGGAGACGAGCATCGCACAGTTTGTATACGAGACAAATCTTACCTTCCCCGCACAGCTTGCAAAGCATTTCGATGACTTCACCTTTGCAAACGGAAAATATACCTGTGCGAACATTGAGATAACCTATATGAATGCCCCCGCCCCCGCCACCTCTCTCGAAGTGGTCTTTGCGGAGAATAAGCCTGTTTCGATCAAATTCATGCTCACCGTTAACAATCAAACCGCTTCATATGAGTTCTCCGACTTCGGCACAACGAAGGTGGAAGTTCCCACGAAGAATATCGTGGACGAAACGCAGACGGGCGGTGAAGGCGGTTCGGGCGAACAGGGCGGCGAAGGCGGCCAGCAGGGCGGCCCCGTTGTGCTTACAAAGGAAACAGACTTCGGCGCACTCGTCTCCGACCGTGTGACGGAGGAGCAATGGAGCATGGCACTTTCCGACAGCTCCTTCAACAACTCGACCATTGAATGGAATTCCGTTTACAGCGTGCAGGATTCGCGCACTGCCTACAGAAAGTGCATGATGGAGGGCGAAAACAAATATGTCTCCGGCTATGTCGAGGGAGAGTATGCAACCTTTGTCACCTATGAGGACGGAAAGATGTATATGTACTCCCAATCCGGCGACGGCAAGTATACGCGCAGCGAGCTTGAAAAAACAAGCTGGGATCTCTATATCGCCTACACGCTGATCTGCCCCGATTTCCGCGACTGCTATTCCCAATTTACCTATAACAAGGATACGGGAGCTTATGAATACCACGGCACGGGCATCGAGTCGAATGCTCCGATGGAACCGGACCCCGATTGGACAATGACCTACGTCAATATCCAAATCAAGTTCTCAGGCGGCAAGCTCGCCTACATCTCCTGCGACCGTATAGACAACGGAGATACCGAGCATTACACCTTCAAGTGTTACGACTACGGCAAGACGGAAGTGGAACTTCCCGAAGATTACAGCGGCGAAGGTGAGGCTACGGGCGGCGAGATCGGCAGTGAGATGTGGGACGAGAGTTTGGCGTCTGCGGATAATTTCACGGTAACGCTGGCGGTCAAACTCGCCGATACCGACGACTCCCCCATGGCAACGATGCTCACCATCAGAGCGGACGGCGATAAGGTTGAACAGGAGCAAGCGGACGGTAGGCGGATCATCGTCGTCAAGGAAGAGAAGAGCTACACGCAATATGCCACCGAGGACGGCGACAGTTGGGTCAGACAGACCGAGAGCCAGGAAGCGGCGCAGCTGTTCGTAGCCTATATGTCTTTCCCCAAGTTCTTCATGGGACATTTCGCGGATTTCACCTATCAGAACGGAAAGTATGTGTGCGAAGAGATGCAGATGACCCCCGGGGACGAAACCGCACGCTTTTTGAATATCGAGATCGTCTTTGTGGACAATGCGGTCTATTCGATCACCTTCTCGACAAACGAGAGCGAAGGGAGTGCGATATACTATACACTGAATGCGTTCGGCACGACGGAAGTGGAAGTTCCCACAGAAAATGTTGAGGATGTAGGCGGCTCGGGCAGTGAGCAGGGCGGCACAGGGACCTCTAAACTTACGAAGGATACGGACTTCGGCGCACTCGTCTCCGACGTGGTGACGGAGGATCAATGGAGGGCGGCTTTTTCCGACAGCTCCTTCAACAACTCGACCATTGAATTGGACTCCCCCGAATTTCTCCATAACGGCGGCTCATACTACAGAAAGAGCAAGACGGAAGGCGACAACAAATATGTCGCTTACGGTAAATATATCCATGCCGGCGATACGACAACAAAGTTTTACTCGATAGAGGACGAAGCAACCTATCGGTATGAGTATGTCTTCACTACATATGTGCGCTACGATTATGCAAAGGAAAAGGCAGATTGGTTCCTTGCTTATACCCACCTCTGCCCTGACTTTTCCGAATATTTCTCTGAGTTTACCTATAATGAAGAAACGGGTGCCTATGAATACAAGGGCGAAGGGATCGCGGCACTCCTCCCGACGGCTCCCGATCCCGCATATGCGACGACATACATCAACATCTCGGTCAAGATCGTAGACGGCAAGCTCGCCTATATCTCCTGCGATAGCACAGACAGCGGAGGCACCACCCATTATACCTTCAAGTGCTACGACTACGGCAACACGGACTTCGATCTGCCGAAATTCGTGACTCCGTAATAAAATAACCGCAAAAAAAAATCGGGCGGCCGCGCATGCGCGGCCTCCTTTTTGAATGAAGAAAATGAACGTTTCTCAGCTCCCCAATATGGGGAGCTGTCACGTGTTTTTTGCGTGACTTAAGGTTTTAACCCTTTCCCCCGCTTCGCGGGTACTTTCCCTTTCAGGGACAGCAAGGAATATGGTGATACTTCGACTTCGCTACGCTACGCTCAGTATGACGATTTTGAAAGCCCGCACCCTCTTTAAGGACGATTCTGAAAGTCCGCGCCCTCTTTAAGGGCGATTTTGAAAGCCCGCACCCTCTTTAAGGACGATTCTGAAAGCCCGACCCTCTCTTTAAGAGAGAGGTCGTTTCTCAATAGCCTAAAAATTCAACGCCTTTGAGCAAAATGTCGTTGACGATCTCGTTGGAGAGGGAGTAGAAGATGATCTTCCCGTGCCGCTCGGTGCATACCATGCCCACGTCCTTGAGAAAGCGCAGCTGATGGGAGACCGTCGTCTGATTGATGCCGAGTACCCGGGAAATATCGGTGACGCACATCTCGGAGATGGCGAGCGCGGAGAGGATGCGCAGCCGCGTTCCGTCCGCAAAGATGGAAAAAAAGCGGGTGAGCGAGAAGAGCAATTCCCCCTCCGGTACATATCCCTCGATAAGCCCCTGCGTGCGGCGATCCAAAAGAAGCGTATCCATATCCTTCCTCCCCCCTTTTCCTCATGATAGCATATGTATGATTGCACATATGGAGAATTTGTGTCGCACAGGGAGGGAAGTTGTCGGTTTTGTCCGTCCTCGGTTTGAGGGGGTGACCCCTCTGCCGCACGAGGGCGGCAAGACCCCCTCCTCGGGAGGGGGCAATGGACTGCGTATGGGGGGATCCTTCGACAAGCTCAGGATGACGCGCGTGGGATAGGCAAGGCGCGGGGCACACCCCACCTGTCTCACTGCGTTCGCCACCCGCCCCCGTGAACGGGGGCAGGTCTTTCCCTCATCCGTCGCGAAAGCAACACCTTCCCCCATGAATGGGGGAAGGCTTTTGGCTTTATTTTTTCTTTTCCCGGTCCGTAATATAGGGGGACATTGCGCCTTGGAGGGAGGAACGCAGGACGTCTTCCGTATACTGCCTGACGGCCCTTCCGAAGTCTGGCCCTGCGGACACTTCGACGTAATGGGACATATCGGGCGACCCATGCACGGGGAGATCTTTGTCCGACAGGTCCTCCCGCACACATTCAAGGTACTCCCTGCGCCTTGCCGCCCTCGCCGCTTGCTCCCGACGCCGCATGCGGGAACTATGCACGAGGAGCGCGATGAGGACGGCGACGATGATGACGATGAAGATACTTTGCACCACGATGATCCAAAATACGGTGCTATTCAGATTCCATCCCGAAGCGATCTTATTTGGCATGTTTCTTTGCCCCCTTCTTTGTCTTACGAGTGATCTTTTTGCCGTCGATGATGACGACCTCTTCCTCTTCTTCCTTGCGCTTTCTCGTCGCAACGACTGCGATGATGAGGACGGCGAGAAGGACGGCGCAGAGGACGGCGAGAGCAATCGGCCAGCCGATGTCGGGATAGGCGTCGAGGATCTCAAAGCTGTAGACGTCGGAGATGCCCTCGTAGTACGAACCCTCCTGCACCGTACACTTCGCATAGTAGGTGCCCGCCTTGGCGGAACGAAGTTCTTCCTCCGTGATCTCCTCTGTGCAGGCCTCGTCCTTGAAGTAGCGGATGTCCGCCTTGCCGCCGTACTCTGCGACCGCTTCCGAAGCCGAAGTCGGAGCCGTGCCCTCTGCCCAGCTGTCGCGGCGGAATTGCACGAGCCAGCTGTTAACGAGCTTGTCGGCGGAGACATGCAGGACGATGGCGTCCACTTCGCGGTCTGTCTCGTCATGAAGCACATAGTTGACGCTGTCCGCACCGCCGAGGGTCACGGTGACGTCGCGCGTGCCGCTCCCTTCGTCGCTGTAGACGAGCCTCACGTCATCGCCCGCATAGAAGTCGCGGGTGGAGACGACCAGCTCTCCGCCGAGGATGACTTCCTCCACGTTCCATGTGATGTAGACGGGTTTTTGAAGGACGGTGAAGGGAATGCGTTCCACCGCCTCCGCGATGTAGTAGTTCTCCGCGCCGCTCAAAACGTAGCTGATGACGGCCGTGCGTTCGCCCGCCTCCGCGGAGGAAAGCTCGGCAACGATGCGGACGGGGATCACTTCGTCGTCTGCGAGGACCCCTTCGACGGTGAATGCACCGAGGTCGAGAAGGTCGCTCACGTCTGCGGAGGTGTTATAGACGCGGCTCTGCTCTTTGAGGACAACGCCCTTCAAGGCGAGCGGAGCTTTGAACACGGTCACGGCGACGGAGGAGGTCATCGCGTAGAAGTTGCCCTCCGACGTGAAGCTCACGGTGTAGTCGCCCGCGCCGAGGATCTCTTCCACCTGCTTCCCGCCGAGGAAGATGGTGTAGCTATAATCTTTCCCTGCCTCGGGAAGGATGCCGCCGACCGCCGCGACGAGGCTCTCGGGCGAAATGCTCTCACCCGTGTAGGTGCCCGAGTAGGAACGTACGTCGAAGGGTGCGCGTTCGATGGTGATAAGCACTTCCCCGCCGCCGCTCGTGAAGCGGTAGTTGTTGACAGCACTTCCCTTGAGGACGGCCGTGACGGTGTATTCGCCCGCGTCGACAAAGCGGGTGACCGGCTCGCCGTTCAACGTGATGAGGATCTCATACAGCTCATCCCCGATGTCGGAAAGGCTCCCGTCCTCCCCGCGAAGGAGGGCAAGCGAGACTTCATCCGTGCGGTCCCTTCCGTTGTAGACGAGGCGGCTGTTCTCGGCGCGAAGTCTCAGGAAAGCGGGACTGATGATCACGGTCATGGTATCCGCGGAGAGCGTGAAGTTGCCGCTGACATTCTCATTGAGGCGCAGCCTTACAGTGTAACTTCCGACATCGGTGATGTGGGTAAGTCCGTCTGCCGAGAGGGTGTATTCATCTTCGCCGAGAACTGCCGACGACGAGAAGCGGACGATGTCCGTAAGGTCGTAGCCTTCTTCGCGATAGGCAACCTCCTCCGTCCAGACGACCTGCATGCGTGCGGGTCTCACGGTGACGGTGACGCTTGTGCCTTCCTCGTAGGTCAGGATATAGTCGCCCTTGATGTGGTCGGCAAGCTCGACGGTGACCGAATAAGTCCCGGCGTTGCGGATGAGGCTATCCCTCCCCTCTTCATTCGTGATGATGAAGGTGTACTCGGACGCGGCGGGACGGGACATGCCCTCGAGAAGGACGAAGTTCTCCGCGGAGCGCACCGCACCCGTATAGGTGAACACATTGTCCACTCCCCTCACCGAGAGGGATGCGGGAAGGATCGTGAAGTGCCCCTTCGCCGTCTCCCCGACGGAGCTTGAGAAGTTGAAGTTCTGCGCGGCAAGGCCGATGAGTTCGACAGTGACATAGTAAGAACCCGCATGGAGAGGAGACACCGAGTCCCTGCCCTCGTCGTCCGTGCTGTAGATGACGCGGTATTCCGAGACGGCAAGTGCGTATTCGCTATCTCCCCAGACGAAGTGCCAGAGTTCGCTGTCCGTGTAGGCGTAATTCCTGAAGATGTGTTCCACGCCCTCGAGCGCGAGGTTGAGGGTGGCGGGAAGGATCTCCCATGTGTATTCTTGCGGTGCGTTCTCGATCTGGTAGTTGAGGCTATCGTAGACGAAGTTGACGGTCGCCTTATAAGTGCCGACGTTCATCCCCTCGTTGCCCGAGTAGACCGCCTCGACGCCGCTTGCAAGGCCTTCGAGGGTGACCGACTGCAGGTTGCCGTTATAGGTGAGCGACCTCGCCGTCCAGTAGGCAGCCCTAAGATCGTAGGTCGCCTTCGCAATGGTGATGACGCGGACGGCGGTCGCCTCGTCGTAGTTGCTCGTACCCGCGACGTGGTAGAATACCTGATAGCTGCCCGCATTCGTAATGGAGGTAAGTTCCTCTGCCCGCATACCGTCGATGAGATAGCTCAACTCGACCTCGGCAAGCGAGAACTCTTTGCGGTCCGGCTCTTCGCCGATGAACACGGTGTAGGCAGGATCGATGGGATGCTCGGTCCCATCGAAGGTGTAGGAGGCGTCCACAAGCACCGGCTCGATCGTGATCTTGCCCTTCTTGACGATGACGACGATCGTGGTCTCCGCCTCCTCGTAGTTGCCATTTCCCGCATAGCGGACGGCGATGGTGTATTCGCCCGCATCGGTGACGGAGCTGATGGGCGCATTGGGCGCGTAGAGGCCGATGTTCTTGCTGATGAGGTGGAAGGTCGGCTCTCCAAGCGGATCATCCTTGACGCCCGTCACAGTGGCACCGCTAAGGGCGTGCTCCGTTCCGTCGTAGGTGAACTCTTTCGTGACCTTCGAGGCATCGATTTGCGCCTGCGCCTTTGTGATGGAGGCGGTGAGGGTAGTCGTGTACTTGAATTGATTTTCGTCACCGAGCTTGTAGTTGGTGTAGCCCTCGCCGAGCTTGACGGTGACATAGACTGTCTTGTTCTCGCCCACGTCCGCGTCGCTGAAGTGTGCCTCGTAGGTAGGCGTGATCTCTCTGTCGGCGTCGCAAAGGCCGACGAAGGTGCCGCCGTCGATGACGGCAGTATCTGTCCCGTCGTACGTCTTGCTCTGGGCGAGGAAGCCCTCCGCCGTGAGAAGCTTGGGCGTGATGGTCGCGGTGAGATTTTCGAGAAGGGCTTTCAGCGCATCTTCGTTGAAGGTGTAGTTGATGGTATCCGAACCCGTCTCGGTGACATCTTCCACCGTTGCCATGACCTTCTTGTTCACGCCCGCGTCTGCGGTCTCAAATGCGGCAGTCACGAGAAGGGCATAGTCGTCGTACTTGCCCTCGGCGGGATATTCGACGATGCCGCTGATCTCTACCGTGACCGTCGCATCCTTCGTGCCGTCGTATTCCCTACTGACGGCAGTGACGCTATCGATCGTCACTTGCTTGGACACGATGACATAGGTCAAAACTGTCTGCGCATTCCCGTCCACGGTGGAGGTGGTACCTACGCTGAGCGTGACAGGCTCATAGTTCCTCGTATCGCCCGCGAAGGTGACGGTGACTTGGTAGGTGCCCGCATCGGTGGGAGCGGCTTCGCTATCGTAGTTGAGATCATTATTCTCGTAACGGTAGGTGACGTTGACGCCCGCAGGAGCATTGTTGACTACAACGCCGTGCGTTGCGCCGTCGTAGATCGCTTGCTCGTTTACGATCGAAAGGTCGTCCGTGTTATATGTCGCCTTGCCGACCCTGATGAGCATGAAGCGGTTGAATACGTTGTCCGTGTCGTAGTTGCCGACATCGCGTCCGCCGAACTCTTCGTTGCCGTCGCCGAGGACGATGATGTACCAGCCCGCATCCTTCGGATATCCGCTCACCTCCCAGCCGTCCGCGATCGCGCGCGGCGCGTTCCTTCTTCCGCGCACGCCCGCAGTCTCGTTGAGCGAGGAGAGAAGAGCCATGATGTCCTCATAAGTGGGCATGGTCAACTCGGGCGTATACTCGAAGGCAAATACGCGCGAGTAGACGTTGATCTCGTCGCCTTCGACCTTGCCCTCGACGGTGGGTGCGAACACCGATTCGCCGAAGGTCTCGCCGTTGTATGTAAGCCCGAGAACTTCCGCTGTCAACGTGTGGCCATCCGTCCCTTCGACTTTTTGATATTTAACTTTGTCTTGATGATCTTCCGAGGTCCAATCGATGACGACTTCGTTTGCATCGGGCTTGGGTGCCCCTTCGGGAAGAGACTCCGGTTCAGGGGGCGCGACGATCTGCACCACGGTGAGAACGTCTTCATCGCCGCTGAACTTCACGATGATGTTGCGGTTGGTGTCCGTCGAGACGATCTCCAGCGTGTAGACGCCGGCGGGGAGCTTCCCGCCCAAACTCTCGGTGGCCGCACTGTGGCCCTCTGAAGTGAAGGCGGTGACTGTCGCAAAGTTTACGATCTCACTCAGCTGACCGGCAAGGGTGCCCATGCCGCCTTGGAAGGAGCCGAACCCTTCGATGCTGTCGACAATGCCGCTTTGCTCGCTCAAGACATATTCCTTGAGGGCGGCGAAGGCCAACTCGCCGTATTTTACCTCTTTGCCCTTCTTCAGCGTGAGCGTGATGTTCTCCGTCGTGATGACGAGGGTGAACTCCTTCTCAAGGGGCGCATGATACTGCGCCGTGACGGTGACCGTCGTCGTGTAGGTGTTGGCATTTATACCCGAGACGGTAAGGCTATCTTTGTCGTTAATGGAGACCGTTTGGCCGCCCACCGTGATGAAGTCATCATCGGTGATCGTTACGGAATGCTCATTTCCGTCGTAGACGAAGCTTGCCGTCCACTGGAAGTCCTCCGTCGTCGTGATCGTGGCAAGGGTGATGGTGTAGGTGCCCGCTTTCCCGTCAAATGCGGAATAATCCTTCCCTTCGACGTCGCCCTTGTTGGCAAAGCTACCGATGACGATGAGGTCATAGTTGCCCGCAACGGAGGCGTCGAGCGAGAACAGGACGGGATAGCTCCCGGGGATGGCGAAGGAGGTGCCGTCCTCCTTGGTGAGTGCGTCCGAAGTGACGTTGAGGAGCAGGGCGTCGCTGTTCACGAATTGCGCACTGCCGACCTCGTAGTTCCAATACGTTCCCTGCGCGTTGTTGAGCATGGCGGGCGCGCTGCCGTACTGCGCCTCGAGCGTGTTGCCCGTATCCGTCACGCGGATCGTGACCTTGCGCCTTACGACATCGATCGTGAAGGAGTTGCCCTCCTCGGCGAAGTAGTAGTTGCCGTTGACGTTGTAGAGCGCGAGGGAGACCTTGTAGCTCTCGATCGCACCTTCATTCGCCGCCACGCTTTCAAAGACATAGTGGGAATTGCCGGCGATATCATCCGAGCCGAATTTTCCCTCGTATGTTGCCGTAAGCACATTGGGCGAAAGAAGCCGTGCGTTCTCGGGCGTCAAGCCGTTGTAGACGTATTGCGCGGGCGCAGCTTTCACGCTTTGCCACTTCACGTCGGGAGTGCCGCTGTGATCGTTCGTCGTCCACTGCTTGACTCTGAGTTCGGCCTGTTTGATGATGAATTCCTGCGTGCGGCCCGTAGCCCCTTCGAGCGTATAGTTGGAGGAAGTAGACCCGCCGAGCTGTGCGATCGCGGAGTAGGCACCGCCGAAGCGTTTGCCATCCTTATAGGCGTTCGCCTGCGACTGCATGCTCGAAGAAAGAACGGTGAGCGTGACATTATCCTTGTCTCCTTCAAGGACATTGGTCGCCGTGGGCTTGGGAGCTTGCGCGTTGCCGTTGTAGGTGAGCGAATCGTTGATCCAGGTGAGGAAGAGGACGATCGGCGAGATCGTGGCGGTATGAACGGTTTCCGCATTCGTGATCTCGAAGTTCTTCTCTTCTTCCGTGAGCAGAAATGTCACGGTGATCTGGGTGCCGCCAAGCACGGTCGCCATATCGTACTGCGCCGTGTATGCGTACGCGGGTGCGTCGACCCCTTCGGGCATGCCCGTAAGCTGAGTATTCGTGACCTGTTCTTTTGCCTCGGTCGTGCCGTCATAGGTCTTGTTCGTCTCAAGGTCGTATACGGCCGTGAGCTGTGCCTTGGAGATGGTGAAGGAACACTCCTTGTTTTGAACGTTGTAGTTCTTGAGGACGCCGATCGCTTCGACGTTGACGGAAACGCTGTAGCTCCCGGCGTCTACTGCTTTTGTATCGCCCGTGTACTTCCATTCGGATACGCTGTCCTCCCAGACGAAGTCCGCGCTCGAGACAGCGGGCACCTGCACCTTGCCGTTGTAGGTGAAGGAGGTCTCGCTCCAGACGAGGGTGAGGGTCGCCTTCTTGATGGTGGCGGACTGATAGTCATATGCGATGCTGAAGTCGGTTCCGCCGTCAATCTTGACGCGCACCCAATATTCGCCCGCATCGACGGGACCATGGTCGCCCCATTTCTGCCATTGCGCTTCTGCCACGGATTCGCCCGTTGCAAAGCTCCCCTTCTTCACATAGAAGAATACAAAGTTGGACGTGAAGGAGGATTCGGCCTTCACTTCGAGATAATTGCCATAGATGACTTCGGCGATGGCCTGTAACGTCACCTTGCCTTGCGCCTTGGTGATCGTCCATCTGACAGAGATGGTGTCGCCCTCTTCATCTTGCCATGCGTAGTTGTTGGAATCAATGAGTTTGACCTGGAAAGTATAGGTCTTGGCCTCAATGGCGCGGAGCATTTGCTGCCCGTTCGTGATGTAGGCGGTAAGGCCGCTATCCGGATCTGCCGTCACGGTCATGAGATCGAGGTCGACATCCGTCAGGGTCGTCGTTTTGTAATCGCCGTCATAGGGAACGGATGCGGGCGAGGCGATCTTGGCAAGCGTATACTTCGCGATCACGATGTTGAGCGTCGCCGAATAGACGGTATTCGTGAAGTTCTCCGTCTCGAAGAGGTAGATGCAAACCTCATAGCTGCCCGCATTTGCGGGAAGTTCGGTCGACCAACTTCCCGAACCCGAAAGACGGTAGTAGACCGAGATGAAAGCCGCGTCAACGGAGAGCGTGTTGTCGTTCGCCGTGACGGTGTAGCTCAATCCGGTGCGTTCGACAACGTCCTTATAGGTCCACTGTGCAGGTGTAACGCCCTGTGCCGTCGTGCTGCCCGTTTCATTCACCTTAAAGGTGATGCTCTCAAGCGTGACGGCCGCAGCGACCTTATTGATGACGAAGTTGAGCGGAGCGTCCTTATGGACATTTCCCGTCTCCGCGGTGGCATCGGAAGCGAACTGCGACCAATAGTAGTTGTTCGCATCTATGAGCTGTGCGTTGAAGGAATAGGTGCCCGCATTGGTACCCGAAACTTCGCTGGTATTCCACAATTTACCGTAGTTTACGTTGCCGTTGTCCTGCACGGCATCGGCGGCGGTGTGCGCCGTTCCGTCATAGTTGAAGTTCTTGATACGGATGCTTCCGCTGTAGAGCGCGGCACGGGCGACGATATACTTGGGCGCGTTTTCATCTGTGAGCTTGCCGTATTCGCCGATGTTCGTGATGGTGAAGCAGCCCTTGCAGCAGCTTTCCTCGTGCTTTGTGATGACGAAGTCATACTTGCCCGCCTGAACGGCGTCCTTGTTGAATTCCTTGCCGCCGAAGGAGTTGCCTGCGAAGCCGAAGGTGACGGTGAGCTTTTCGGTGATGATCTCAATGCTGTTCTCCGCCCCGAGGCTCTCACCGTTGTTGCCGTCTTTGAATTCGTAGCCGGGTGCGGTGAGATCGCCTTCCTTGAGGTCCGTGCGGTAGCTCGGGCCGTTGACATCCTTCCCCTCGTTGACGGAGATGGTGATGTTTCTCGGCGTGATGACATAGTGCGCGATCTTCGTGCCGTCCGAAGTCGTTGCCGCGGCAAAGTTGGCCGTCTCCTTCAATTCGATGACGATCCAATGCGTGCCCGCCATCGCAGCAACGCTGTTGATCGCGGTCGCCTGCTGATAGGTGAGCGTCGTCCATACATCGCTATTCTTATCGAATACAGGCTGCGAGTCTGCCGTTGCGATGTAGATGAGGACGCTGTCGACATTGCTTTCGCCTTCCGCCACCTTCACGTTGGAGCCGAGATGGAGGTGATCTGCCTTGAACGTGCCGTCGAATACGCGGTTTGCAAGCGGGTTGGAAAGATCTTCAAGTTTCTCTCCGCCTTCACCGTCGGTGAAGTAGAGCTGCGTGGCATTCTGCTTTTTGATGGTGTAGGAGAGGGTCGCCGTCTCCTCGTTGAGATTTCTGCCATCCATCTCCCAGCGGTAGTTGTCGACTGCATCCTGCTCTTTATCACCGCTTCCCGATGTGCCCGCAAGGACGGCAAAGATGTACGGATAACCGCCCACATTGATGCCCTTTTGGATGCCGTCCGTGATGGAGAAGAGGGCTGCGATATTTCCAATCTCCGGATATTCCGTCTTAAATGCTGCGTCGATCCAGCCCTTGACCCGCATCGCATCGGGGCCGATCTCCTCCCCCGTGTAGACGAGGTTGCAATTTGACTTGATGGCCTCTTGCGCGACGTCGGCATCGAGGGTGAACTTGTCGATGGTATACATGTCGTAGCGGTTGACGTAGGACCCCGTGACCATGATCTGCGTTTCGAAGGCATCCTGCAGGACGACGGTCACACGGTAGATACCCGCATTGACGGGGGCTGTGCCGCTCTCCACGTCGTCGCTGTTGCCATAGGCATAGCCGTTCTGCTGA
This sequence comes from uncultured Clostridia bacterium, assembly GCA_947629675.1. Taxonomy (GTDB): domain Bacteria; phylum Bacillota; class Clostridia; order Christensenellales; family Borkfalkiaceae; genus Gallimonas. Next base: position 18,127 of record CANREM010000002.1, on the reverse strand, counting down.
TTGCCCGAATAGGTGATCTTGAAGTACTTGGTGAACTCCTTGTTCGTCACAGAGACTTCCTTTTGCTCTCCGCCGTTGACTTTGAAGCTGACGACGATCTGAAGATCGATCGCTTCGCCGTGGTTGTAGAAGATGTCCGGTGTCTTGACCTCGGTCTTTATGATCTCGATGGTGAGGCGCGAAACTTCGTAGCTGCCCGGCAGGACCGTGATGTCGTAGTTGTTATTCACCTCGTCCGCGCTTGCTTCGCCGTTGAGGGTGTAGATGCCCACGCCGTAACGGCCGCCTTCTACAGCCTCGAGCGAGAGTGTGAGGGTGACAGGGTCATTGTTAAAGATCTTATAGGAAGAATCTCCTGTCACATTCCAATATTCTCCGATCTCTGCGCTTTCGATCGGGAACGGCGTTGTGAAGTTGTTGAAATCGCCTTGGACGGCATTGAGCTGAACGGTGATGGGACGCTGTGCGACGGTGATGGTCGCGTCGCTCATCTTGCTTTGATCGATGCTTAGCTCGTAGTTATCGAGCGTCGCGCCGTTCAATTGGAGCGTCACGTTGAACAATTGCCCTGCGGCCGCACCGGGTTCATAAGGTGCATGCGTCTCGGTGTTCGACGTCGTGCAAGTGATCTGATCGTTTGCAAGGAGTGCTTTGAGAAGTTTATTCAGGTCCTCACCGTAAGGCATGTTCGCGCCGTTTGAGAAATCTGTCGTCGCGTACACGAGCGCGGAGATCTGCTCGCCGTAGATGACGGAGGAGTCTGTCGTGGCGTAGATGGAAAGACTTGCCTTGTCGATCGTGAGGGTGCAGACTTCCTTCTGCTCGACCCCATCGAAGTTCGTTCCTCCATCTTCGACGGTGACATACACTTTGTACGTGCCCGCCGCCTTAGGCCTCTCATCGAGGAAACCGCCCGCGGCCTCGCCGTTTTCTACCTTCTTATATTGGTAGGTGACGACAAAGTCCTCAAAGCCGCCGTCCTTCCGCAAATTCTCAAGTTTGGCAAAGCCGACGGTCGCTTCGATCGGTTTCTGCGTGCCGTAGGTCTCGGTAATGCTATCAAGCGAAACCGTGACGGTGTTCTTGCGGATCTGATAGGTGACAATTTGGGTATCGGAGGAGGCTAAGCCGCCTTCAAGGAGCCATTCGTAGTTCTTTTCGTCGCGAAGGCCCCAAGTGATGGTGTATTCTCCCGCATCCGTTGCGGCAAACAGCGTGATGACGGCACCGCCATCCTGCTGCTCCGTGAGGATATTCAATCCTGTAGACGTGAGGTAGCTCATGAGCGCGGAGTCGAATCCATTGATCTCCATCTTGTGTTCCGCACCCGTGTAGTAGCATTCGCCATCATGCGTACCATTATGCGAGGCGAGCGTGGGCACTGCGAGCTGCTTCTTGGTGATGGTAAAGACGCAAATGTCGTACGCAGCGGCATAGTCGGTCTGTTGCGAGAGATCTGCGCGGAGAAGGTAGGTCCCCGCGTCTGCGGTCGCGATCTGCGTCATGCTCCCCGTCAATGCGTTGAGTTCGCGGAGGATCGCTTGCCGTCTTGCGCCGTCCGCCCCCTTTCTCAACTCATCCATGTAGCCCTGCCATGTCTCGGCCAATTCGGCTGTGAGCGGGAAGTAGGTGTAGATGACGGTCGCCGTATCCCGATTGATATCGGCGGTCGCCTCCCACGTGGGCGCGTTCTTCTCCTCCAAATACTCGCTGTAGCTCCATGCCTCGATGGAGACCCTGAAGCCGACATTCTCCATTACGACACGGAAGATGAGCGTGACCGCAGAGTTGCCCACACCCGACATCGTCGTTATGAGTTCATAGTCGTAGGCGTGAGTATCTTTGAGCGTGACAGTACCTGTGCCCTGTCCGGGACCGCTGAATCTGGCAGTGACGCCTGCGTTCGAAGTGGTATACTCTTCGCTTGCTGCACCGTTATAGGTGTAGGAGAAGGTCATGATGCGATCATCGAACGCAACGATCTTATTCTCCTTGATGGCGTCGTCCTCGACCAACTCGTATTCCCATGCGAGGGTGATCTGCTGCTTCAGGATGTTGTAGTCAAGTTCGGTGTCGTAATCGGTGCCGCCGTTTGCGTCGAAGGCGTAGTCGTACGCGCCGAGGTCGTTGTGAAGCAGTGTCACCTTGACCTTGAACGTGCCTGCGCGCTGGGGAACATCATCGACAAAGTTGCTTGCGCCTTTGAATTGATCGCTCGGGTCGTTATACTTCCCTTGATATTGGAGGGTGTAGCCCTTGCCAAGTTGGGGCACGTAGCCTTCTTGGATGCTATCGTCGAAGGTGATCGTGGCACCGAGTTCAATGTGACCGCGATCCTCATCTGACTTAAATTCACGGTCCTCAGTTGTCGCCGTAATTTTGCGGGAGACCACGGACATGGTGGCATCGGATCCCGCGAAGTTCAGCTTGTAGTTCTTGAAGAATGCTTCGGCCTCTTGGTTGGAGATCGAGACGGTGTACTTGCTTCCCGCATGCGACTGCCAAGCCGTGTAGGTCTCCGCCGTCTTGCCGCTATATTGCGTGCCCTGGAGCTTCGTCGAGAATGTGAAATCTTTCATCGGCGAAACGCCCGTAGGAGCGTCCTTGCCGACCCAGCCCTCGTAGGTCACGCCGAAGGTGGGTTCTTCGCCATAGGTGACGTCGAACTCGCCCTTGGTGCCGCCAAGTGCGACAAAGACATTGAGCGTCGCCCGCTCGACGGTGAACGTCCCCGCCTTGTTTTGATACTCGTCTTTGCCTGCCCAATCCCCCACAAACGTGATGATGTAGTCGGGGTCGTCATCGAAAGGAATCATAGCATGGGTGCCGACATCGTACCCGTCGAAGGTGAAGTGGACCTCAAGGTCGGTCACGGCCGTTTCGACATGCGTATTGAGCGTGCCGTTCTTAAGAGTGACCGTCGGCATCTTCGGATCTGCTTCCGATGTCAAGTCGTAGCGTTCAAACTCTTCGCCTTGGTAGGTGCTGGCTTCCTCCGGGTCAACGATCTGTAATGTGATCTCACGCGGCACGACCTTCAGGACGCCGGTGTTGAATTGATCGATCGTATAATTCTTTGAGGTGACCGCCGGGAGGATCAGATTGAACTGTGTCTCAGCCCTGTCCCGATTGGTGTAAGCCGTCCGCAAAGCGTCCGCCTTCTGCGTTTGAACTGCCTGTTTGTCAAATACAAACACGCCATCCTTCACTTTCCCGTCCTGGATATCGCTTTCGCAGAGGCCGTTTATATCGCTATATTCCCCTACAGCGTCGAGGGAGAATACGAGAGCGATGTTTTCGTTCTTGAACGTTTCGTCAAATTCTTCGCCGTAGACGATCTCGATATCCTTGGCCTTCAGGTTGATGTGTTTCTGAGTGACCTGCAACGTAAATCTGATCGAATTGCCCTTCTCCCTGAGGAATTGATAGTTTTCAGACGAGCGCAAAGTGACGACGATATAGTAGAAGCCGACATCGCGGACCGCCCATTCGACTTTCCACGCGTCATTTTCGCCATTTATGGAGATTTTTTGTCCCGCATATTGTTCTTCTTCATATTCGGTCGCAGAGCCGTAATTGCCCGTTTCGGAATATTTGAAGGACAACTGCATGACACTTCCCTTGATATGCTCATCGATCTTTCCGAGATAATCATTTATAGAGAAAATTCTGTCATCTCCGTTGTAGGCGATCGTAGAGCTTGCTCCGCCGTCATATGTGGCAGAAGGGTCTGCAAGCACTTGTTTTGAAATGGTAAATGATGTGGAACCTGTAGACGGGTCGATCGTATAGTTGCCGTCATCCACGTCGCTGCCCACTTTGCGGATATGCCCTACTGCATAGTATGTGCCTACATCAATCGCTTCCGGGGCCTCGGAACTGTTCTTCCGATAGATAATGACAACGCGATACGTTTCTCTGTCTGCGTAGACGATGTAATTATCGTTTGCGCCTTCGGCATTGGGCTTATCCGTATCCTGTACGCCCACGGTGCCGACGACGACATAGGGACGTGCATAGTAGAAAAGCTCATTCCCTTTGCCGACGGGGATCAGATCATCGCTGACGTCTACATATTTTTGGATCTCGTAGCTTACTTTGACGGTCTTGGGCTTGATCTCGAATTTCACCTCGGATTCGGTCGCGGTATAGTTGTCATCCGTAGTGGAGAAGCCGACCTTGTATTTGCCGACATCCGTCGGTGCGCTATCGAGCTGTTTGGTATAATTCCCGTCACCCGTGTCCTGATAGTAGACAATGGTGAAGGTGATCTGAACATCTCCGTTTACCTTAGGATCTTTGAACGTCTTTTGGTGCCCTGTGTAGATGAGGCCATCCTCGGGCATTTGCTCCACCTCGAGGGTGATCTGCGCCTTCTCGATGGTGAAAGTCCCCCACTCGCCTAAATGCTCTCCTTCCTCCCAACTGCCTGTAAAGGTCAGATCGTAATTCTTGCCATATCTCTCTCCCTTGGGATCGAGAAGGATATACTCAATGGCGTATTTGCCGACATTGTTCGTGCCCGTGATGTTTGCGACGGCGTAGTTGTTCTCTGTTCTCCACGTCAGTGCATTCGTCTTGAGCTTTAAGATCTCGACGATTTCATTCTGATAGAAACCGTTGTACTTGTTTCCGGCCGTAGGCGCGGTGACGGTGACCATTGCCGAAACATCGTCTTTCCAATCTTTACCTTCTTCATGGCCCACACCTTGGCTGATATTGAAGTTATAGCGGTTCGTGTGGTCCTGGATGTTGATCGTGAGGGCGCGCTTTTCAACATTGAGATGACCTGCGTTCTCTTGGGTGTTGCAAAGGGTAATGTTGTAGTTCGGCTCGTTTTGGGTCGCCGTCCAGTTGATGAAGATGTAGTAGGTGCCGACGCTGCCCTTCACATAGCCCTTCTCGTATTTCTCCGTTTGCTGTGCGCCCGAGGTGATCTTGGAGACGCAGAGGAAGGTCCTCTCCTGCGTCATTGCCGAGAGATCTTTTTCCCCTTCGCCGTTGACGAAACCCGTATAGGTCACGGTATACGTTGAAGGTGCGTCTTGACCGTAGTAAATGGTCTGATCGTCCGCCCTGACGGTGAGGTCTTTCTTCCCGATCTTGAAGGTGTAGCTGCCTGAAATCGGTTCATAGTTTTGGTTTTCATTCGAGCCGATTTGATAAGTTATGGTGTATGTGTCCGCCGCACCGAGAAGCGCGCCGTTTTTGTACTGCGTCTTGCTCGTGCTGTTCTGCGAAAGCCAGCCAACAAGCTCATTTGCCGCTACGCCATAATAGGTGAATGTGTAGTGCTGATCGTCGCCATTCTTTGTAAGGGTGATCGTGAGCTGCTCGTTCAAGCCTTCGTTCAACGTGTCATTTTCATTGCCAGAAACGTTGAACTTGCGGTTGAAGGCGGGAACGGGCAGTACTTCTGTAATGGTCGAAGCGTTATAGCCGTTGGGGTTGTTGACGGCTTCATATGCGCCGTACGTCCACGCATTTTCCGAATTGCCGCTTGCAAAATCCGTGCCGCCCTTCTTGAGGGTGTATTCCGTCGTCCAGCGGTTGGTTGCCTTTGTGATCGTGGTCTCGAGGACGTTGTAGACCGTCGTGTGGTTTGCAAGGCTCAACCGATAGTAGATGACATACATGCCCGCGTCGATGAGTTCGGGGTTCGTACCCTTTGCGCCGTTGTCGCTGAAGAAGCCGTCGTTCCGATAGTTGGCATCTTTTTGCATGCCCGCTTGTTTTGCGGAATCATTGTCGTAACGCCTTACGACGAACTGCCAAACGGGCGCATTTCCGTCTGCCGATTCGGCGAAGCCGGCAAGAACTTCGCTTCCGCCCGATTGGACCTTTACGGCGTTGTGGAAGGCCTCGTCATAGGTGCCGCCGTAGGTGGAAAGCGTCTCCCGCTTGAATTCCGCCTCCGTGATCGTGAAGCCGTCCTCGATGGTGAGGTCGCTCGCCGCTTTGCCGCCCTCTGCCTTGAGGGTGACTGCGTAACGCTGGTTGCCGTCCGAAGTATAGTTGAGGGTGATGTCGTGCGTGCCGACGCCGAGCGTCGTCGTGCTATCAAGGCCGTTGGGCAACGCTAACGTCGAAAGTGTGAAGAAGGTAACGCCCGTATGTACGCCGTCAGAATCCTTGTAGTCATCTTTGAAGATGTCCGTGATCTTCTGATCGGGGCGGAGCAAGGATGCAACGTCCACCGTAATGGTGTATGCAAACCCTTCGCCCAACTTGTTGAGATCCCAAGGGCCTTCCTTTCCTACTGCCGCATTGAAATAATAGGTATTCTTCGCCTTCGCCGTATCCACCGTCACGGTGATCGGAAGGGCTTTGATCGTTACCCTGCTTCCCGAAGAAGCTGCACTGAAATTATAGTCGGGCGCATGTGTGTTGAGCGTATCAAACGTCAACGTAATGTTATATTGACCCACGACCGATGTGCCGGGGGTATAATTCACTACCGTCCATCCGATGTCATCCAAAGACGGCGAGCCGTTCGTAGGATCTCCAAAGACGGTCACCTCTCCGTCTTTCAAGCTCTCTCCGCCCTGCAAGCCGTTGAATGTGAATGTCGGACGGAAACCAGCTTCCCTAGCTGCTTCGATATCCTCGCTGTAGTATGCCTCGAAGGCCGTCGAGACGGTGACGCTCGTCTTTTGGATCGTAACGTGGGTGTTTCCGCGATAAATCGTATGATTCTTTGCAACGATCGCATAGCAAACGGTATAGTTGCCCGCATGCTTGAACTGCGGAACGACCGTCGTCCAACCTTCGGCGGTATAGCCACCATCGCCGAGCGTAAAGGTCGGAGAAGCGGGAGCACTTTCCCATCTCCAAGAGCTGTCATTCATTGTCTCGGCCTTCCACTCGGTCGCCGAATAGTAGAAGTAAATGCCGAAGAAGTTGTTCGTTTCATCAAGCGCGGTCCCCTCCCACTCGTTATAGGAGACGGGCGTGCCCTGCTGTGCCTGCCGATCGGTGTAGTATTTGCCCGAGATCGCCGTGAAGAAATCATGCAACTCGGCATTGTAATCCCCGCTATAAGGCGTGAGCGTGAAGCCCTTCCCGAGAATGGTCGAGTTGGTGATGATATAGCCGTCCGAGGCGTTTTGCGTCGAGTGATCACTATCAAGGTCGCCGATCTCGGAACTTCCCATCACATAGTTGATGGTGTAGTTTTTATCGAGAAGGGTGAGGCGGACGGGGTAGCTCTTCACGTCGGGGTATTTCCCGCCGCTGACACCAAAGAGTGCCTCGATGGAGAATACTCCTTCGTTGGTGTCGCCATCCGCAAGGATCAGGTCTTCGTTTGTGCCACCAAGTTCTCCATATTTAACCGTGTTGAGGGTGACCTCCACCTTCTCCATCAGCTTCGCGAGCGCGATGCCGTACTCGTGCTGTTGCTGCGTGTAGGTGACGGTGATGGGCCGAGCATGCACGGTGACGGTCGCATTCGTGAAGTGGATGCGATAGTCGTAGCCCTCGCGATCGGGATCGCCGCTGGTGACGTATGTGCCGTCATGGGTGCCCTTTGTGAGCGCGGCATTCCCATTGAAGAAGAGTTCGAAAGCGTTCGCATATTCGCTAACCTTCGTCTTTGCACCATCCGTGAACGTGGCCTCGACGGAAAGCCAGAAGTTCACCGCGTCGCTGTTGACGAATTGATGAAGTTCTGCCCCATCCATCCCGTCGGCCGAAGCGTCGCTATACGTCCAGCCGGGTTTTTCGCCCGACCATGTCGGCACCTCGTCGCCATAGACATGCCCCATGTCCGCCGCCGCAAGATACACCTCGCGCGCCTTCAGGTAAACGTTCTCATTGAAGCGAGCGGCATTGTTGGAATCCGGCAATTGATAATTGACCTCTTCGGCCGATGTAGCAAGACGATAAGCGTAGAACAGATACGGAGTCTCACCCTCCTTCACGTATTGGAAGGGAATCGGCTGTGAAAGATCTTCATCGGACTTCGACTTAATCGCACGCACATAGATATAGACCTTCTGCGGCGTATCGTCTTGGGTCATGTAGTAGGCGAGCCATGCCTTGTTGCCGTTCTCCGATTGATCCATCCCATTGTAGTAGTATGTAAGATTTTCATCCCACAGTATATTGACCGTGCGCTTATGAATGGTATGTGTGCCCGATGTGACATGCACAATATAGTTGTTGCAAACAAGCTCGCCATCGATCTTTTTGCCGTCTCCATAGATCTCGGTCGAATAGCTCCCGCCCGCATTGGAGAGGCGTTCTGCGGTCGTTTGAACGGTGAACGAATGTTGCTCTTTCACTCCCGCGGCATAGTCATCGATCCTCAGTTCTTTGCTCCAAGAACCAACGAGATTGCCTTCATTGTCTACAAACTGCGCAGAATCCTGTGTATGTTCGTAGCTCCATTTGAGCGTCCCTTCCGCAGGGTCATCGCCGTAGATCGTCGTGATACCGTCTGCTTTAAGCCAGACCTCTCGCTTTTGCATCGTATATTGATGGGTCGCGTGAGAAGTTTGAAGCGCATTGGAAAGCACATAGTTGGAATCGTTCGTGCCGACAACTTCAAAGGTATAAGTCCCCGCGTATTTGAAGCCGTATTCCGTCACATCCTTACCGTTCAATGTGAACTTGACCTGAGGAACGAGCGGCGTCGGATCCCCGCTGTTGTTGGCAAAGGTGACAAAATTCTTGGAGAACTGATCCTTCCCGTTATAGGTGAAATCGTCCTCTTCATGTTCCACCCAATTGATCGCATCCACGACCTTCGGAGTAATGGTGTAGGTGCCGGAAAGATACTTCAAGCTATAGTTCTTATAAATAACCGCAAAATCGGCCCCGTATACTTCCTTCAAAGCAACGACGGTATAGTAGGTTACGCCATCGCCACTGATTTTTGCGCTCTGCGCAATAAGTCCGTCTGAGCCGACTTCGGTCGCCAACAGCACTTTATATCCTTCTTCGGGACTCCCGCCAACGCCATAGTATGCCTTTTGATAGCCATACACGATGAACGCCATAGCAAAGCTATTCGTCTGTGTGGTGTCCGTTTCGAGGATGCGATCGCTTTCAGATGCGTATTCATATTTTAATCCGCTTGTATCGCTTAGGTCAGCATCGCCATACTTGGGATCCCCGTATTGACGCGAATAGTCTCCGGCTTGGAGGGTGATCTCTATGGGCGTGATCTTGAATTCGTGATAATCGTACGTATCGTCGTTCTTGCCACCTTGTTGCTTGAAGCAATAGTTGGGCGCGGCGTCGCCCTCGATGTCCGTCACGCGCATGGTGTAAGTGCCGACCTCATCGCCCGTCTGCGTGCGGTTGACATCTACAGGCCCGTTCGCATCGAGCGTGCCGTCCCCCTTCACCCACTGCACGACGAGTTGAAGTTCGGAGGAATCGGTGACCCTCGCTTGCAAAGTTTCGAAAGATTTTACGGGATTGTTCACGGTCGCATCGACAAGTTGATGTTTGCCGTTATATTCTTTATTGTCGCCCCACTTTACAGTAATCTCTTTCTTCTCAATAGTGAAGAAAACTTCAAACGTCGCCTCATCGAGAGTACGATTGCCGACAGAGCCGCCGTTCTCTCCGTAATGGATCAAGGCAACATAGTGCCCCGCCGCATAAGGGATCGCATACGGAACAAATAATTCTTCGGTACTTGAATCGATATTGCTTGTAACAAGAGTCCCGCTCTTATAGTTGTGAACAAACTTGTCTTTGTCTTTATCGGGGTCGATGACATCGCTTCTCGGATCGTAATGTCCGCTCTCATCCGTCACGGCATAGGTCACAGATCTCGTAACTTTTTCTTGTTGATAATCCCAACTGTCCGGAGCCTTATTATCGGGGAAAGAGCGCAGGAATGATATTTCATACTCACCTTCCTGTGCCTTGAGCTGTCCATAGGTCCATTCGTTCCCCTCCGAGCCTTCGTTGATCTGCATTGTAAAAGAAGCGGAATAACGACCCTTCAAAATGCGGTACCAGATCTTCATCGTGACAGAGTCTTTTGTGACAGTCGAGACATCTGCGTACTCATCTTCTTTCAAATAGGAACTGATCTGCGTTATTTCGTAGGGTTCCGTCGAAGAGATCCATTCATAATCGGTGAATTTATCCGCACTATTCGGCAAGATGAGCGTGAGGACAATATAGTAGTAATTGACCTCTGAACTTCCATCCGTCTTGGGATCGGGGATCTCATCTCCTCCTGCCGTGTAATATTGTACGGAGAAAGTGATGTTCCAAGGATCCTGGCCCTGTACTTTTATTGTCTTGGCATCGCTCATGCCGGACGCACGCTGCAAATTCACATTTGTGAAATCGGGATAGAGTGCGCTTCCGTCACGGGGCTGGGCACGGTAGTTGTACTTCCCGTCCTCACTGTTTTCACCCGTGGCGAGCGTAGGTGCCATGACCTTACGAGGTTGGATCTTCCAATAGTCGTTATACTCGGCCGTCTCGATGCCCGTTGCTGCGTCGGGCAGCTTGTTGGTCTCTTGGTTATCGTCGATCCAATAATAATTTTCCTTGTCAGTTAAATCGATTTTGAAGGAGTAGTTCCCGGCATGGGTGGCCTTGAGTATCCCGGACGCGGCCTCAAAGCCGCTTTCAACATTCACTCCGAGATCTTCATTTTCCCATTTGCCCGAGAAGGAGGTGAGGGTCATGAGCGTGCTGTCCCAATTCCTAAGTTGAAGCTGCTGCTCCTTCTGATTGAAGGTGTACTCGTCACCGGCATAATCGGGCTTCGTTAAGCCCAACTTATAGATCGTGAAGTCGGCGGAAGGAGCGGACTGTGTTGCGGAAGAAGCTCCGCCCTCTTCAAACGTAAACGTCGAGATGTAGTAATTCTTCGCTTTGTCGCCCGAAATGCTTGAAACGGTCGCGGTGTAATAACCTGCATTCTTCGCGCCATATTTGTCGCCATTTTGTGCGATAGAAGCACTGTCCGCAGTATTCTCGCCCTTCACTGCAAGGGTATAGACGATCGAAACTTGACCGCGATCTGTTCCGCTGAGGCAGGATGCCGCAAGTTGTGTTTCAAGCGTCTTCAAAGTGCCATCATACGTTGCGGTGGCGAGGGAGCCGAATGCGCTGTCGCCCGCGCCCTTCCATTCGACCGCAAGCGCGATCGGGTTGATACGGAAGTAGAATGTCTTTTCGGCTTGGTCGAGATCGTCAAGTTCCCACACGAAATTGGTCTTATCTGCAAGCTCGACGCAGACATGGTATGCCTTGACGGCGTCTGTCTCGCCATCGCGGAGGACATCCGTCTCGGCTTGTATGCCCTTTTGACCTTGGAGATAAACGTTGACGCGAGCCTCGCTGTTGTCGCCGATCTGCGTGCGGAAATAGAGCGTGGAAGTTGTTTCATCAAACGCGCTCGTGAACTCCTGCGCACTGCCCGTGTAATCGGTGTCGAAGACGGCATCCGAAATTCCGTGCGCGGCAGTATCCGCCTTGAGGGCGGGCGTTGAAAGCACATAGGGCTTGATCTGCAGGTAGAAGGTGAACGACTTATCTGACCCAATTCTTTCTGCTGCAGTGATACTTCCGTCGGGCTGTTGTTGGCCCCATGCGTAGTTGTCTTGGTCGGTGATCGCAATGGTGAATGAATAGTAACCGAGTGCAGTATGGTCATCATTTGTCCAAAGGACATCTTGGAAGCCCATGATGCTGTCAAGATCGGCCGTTATGCCGTCTTTAGGTTTGAACTCATCGCCGTCTACAACCTCGCCGTTCATGGTGGTCACGGTGATGTATTGGCTGATTTTACTCCACTCTTTGATGAACTCGTTGAAGAGGTACTTCTTGCCCCTGTAAGTCACAAAGATGGCATTATTTGTTCCACCGTCATAGTTGCCAAGATCAGCATTAGGCAAATCGGTGCCGGGCTTAGGAATTTCCAGCGTCGGGATCAATACGAACGACGCCTTGATGCTATACACGCGATAGACCGCATAGTCGTTCCTATCGGAGGAACCGAACTCTTTGCTGCGTTCCTCTGCGTCGAAGGCATAGTTATCAAAGACGTGTACTTTCTTCGCCGCGTCTACATTGCCGGCATAAGTGATCCCCTGCACTTCCTCGCTTTGAACGTCCGCACGCGTGATCACGGAATAGTAGCTGCTGTCTGCGAGAGAAGGTTTCTCGATAGGGCTGCTGAAATCGCTGACTTTACCCGTGCCGATCTTCGAGCCCGTCGGGCCATTCTCATATACTTTCGGAACAAGCGTGAAGGTATCACCGCCCTGTAAGTTGTAAGGCACGGGTGCAAGCGTATGTTCCTTTCCGTCATAAGTGAACCAGAAATCATCCGAATCATCCTTACCGTGCAGATCCTCCGTATCACCGCTCCAATTGATTTTGAATATGTATTGTTGGACTGTAAGCGTAACGGTCGTCGTGGCGGAATATTCTTGTCCTTCTTTCCAGCCCTCCCAAGCATAGTTCCCTTGGAAGGTGCCATCCTCCTTGGGCGTGTTGTTTGCCTCTCGGAAGGTCAGCGTAACTGTGTAAGTCCCCGCATAGGTCGCAGATGCGACCAGTTGTTCATTGTCGCTGGCATATTTGATGCCATAGTGGTCGGAAGATTTAGGCTCGGCAAACTCTGCGCCCGAGATCGATTTTCCGCTGATCGAGTAACGCATGATGCCTTCGATAAAGTTGTTTTTATCGAAAGTAAAGTCTTGTGATTTCCCGTTGTAATATTGTGTTGTCGTGTTTGCCTCGGGTATCGGAATAATTTTCGGCACGATACGCCAGACCACAGGGAAATCGGGTTGTTCGGTCTCAGGAAGAGAAAGTTCTACATCGTCCGTGCCCTCTCCCGATCCTTTAATATAGTAATTACTTGTTGCCTGCAAATGGAGGGTATATTTTCCCGCCAAAGTCCCCGTATTGCCGTCCACAAGCGTGACATAACTGTCGAGGTCACGTTGATCAGCATAGCCTGTTTCTTTTCCGTCTTTTTGGAAGGTGGCATAAACCGTTCCGCCCGTGTAGGGCATATCGTTCGGCTTGAAGAACGGATAGGTCGTCTTATCGTTGGGATCGATCTCCTTGCGGTGGATGACCCACGTGAGGACGACATAGGTAGGCTCTTCGCCATCTCCGGACATCCATTCCTCATGCTCGTTCTTATAGAATCTATAATTATCTTTTTGATCTTCGGCGTGCGAAACATCCCAAGCGGTGTTCTTTCCGCCATCGTAAAGTTTGATCCAAATTTGATAAGTTCCCGCATCCTGTGTGTAGAAACCGCCTTCCACACTAGTCTCGTGTATATCTTTTGAACTCAATGCGCCGTCATAACTCACTGTATTTGTGGTGCCAAGTTTCGTCAGGTTCGTGTTGAAGTCATTCAGGGTTATGTTGATATTGGAGCCGGTATAAGAATAATACTCGACACCGCCCTCGGGATTCGGGATCGTCGGGGCCTCGATGAGACGCTTGGTGATCTTGAAGGGCGCGTAGGCCTCGGAGAAGTTGTAGTCCCCAAACTCCTTGTCTACTCCCGTATCCACTATTTTGTGATAGGTACCGTATGCGATCGCATAATATGTGCCGACATTGAGGCCTTGAAGCTCCTGCGCAGTTTGGTAATACTTATAATTGCTGTTGCTATCGGTGATAATGCCGTAGAGTCCCTTCGGCGCGCTTTGCGCTAAAGTCCCTTGCGTTTGATAGCCATCGTATACAGCTTTACAAGTATCGTAGATGTCTTTCGCCACATAGATAAGACCGTACGAGCCAAAGAAAGGCTCGCTTAAAGTTTTTGCTTCGGCAAGCAGGTTTTCTTCATAATAAGGACGACTGTACTCAATATCCCCCTCAAGTTTGGGATCATTCTTTACCCATCCTTTGCCGAATTTTACTTCAAGATCATTGTGCGTATACTTTTCGATGGTGAAATCAAGGTATGCCAAAGGTCCGCTTATACTCGAGCAAATACCTTCGGAATAATTCTTTGTGTCCCATGTATAGATTGCGGCAACATCGCTCGCCAATTGAATACGGATCTTGTATGTGATTGCATGGACAAGACTATCAACTTTTTGACCAACACTACCGCCTTGCCTGTTGTCATCGTATTGAATTTCCCATGCATAACCGGATGTAGTGCCCTCTACCTGCGCATCGTGCTCGAGGTAAGGCGAGCTGTCTGTTTGCAAAGGCGAAACATAGGCGGCTAAAATATACTTATAGGGGTCAAGACCTTCTGGCCCGTTATAAACCTTCGGAAGCACCTTGGGGTCAAACTCATCTCCGTCGGTAGCCCATTGTAACATTAGCGGGCGTTTGTTGATTGTAAAACTGCCTGTTATTGTTGCAGTGTTATAATTCCCAAAGGACCAAATATAGATCTTAAAGACATATGTCCCGGGTGTTGACGGAGCACCTCCCTCTTGATCGGCAAACCTGCTGGAACCCTCCCCATAACTACTGCCTGTGCCCCAAATAAGATCGGGGAATTCGATACGATATTTATAGGGTCCATTTGCGCCGCTCAAATACTGAGGCCCTGCCAAGCCATCATTGACCACATAGGGGTCTTTCAGGAACGCTTGATGATCCTCTGTAAAGAGATTTATCACATACCCAAATTGTGTGCCGTAATCAATATCGGGAATCTCATATTCTACGGTAAGATTTTGGCCCTCAATTTCGAGTGCATAATACATATAATAATGAGCGTCGGCAACAGCATCCGATCTGTCTCTATCTTCGGGCGAGGGTGCGGCTTGAGCGGTCGTGGTATTTGCTTTCCACTGATAAACCATGTTGGGATCAAGATCGAAGTAGATCCTATATTGTCCAACAGCCTCCTCGCTTTGGATCTGCAAAAACCAGGTCTTTTTCCCGCTGTCCTCTTTCGCCTGAACGATATTGATTGTAAATCTGGATTTATATTCTTCTACAGTTACAACTTCCCAAGTATCCGCTTCGGCCCCGTCCGCCTTGGCTGTAGCTTTAGTATAAGCGATCTTTTTCCAACCGATCTCTGTCCCAAAGTCCTTCCAAAGTTCAATGCTGAAACGTTGCGTGGTTGCCCCATCCCCATAGAAATAGGCCGTAGAAAAATAGGATGTAAATTCAAATTCGGCACCCTGTATTCTCGAATCGGGGAGTTCAGTATATTGCAAGAAACTATATTTTACCTTCGTGGTCATGCGAACAATGTCGCATGTACGCGCTCTCGTTTGAAAATCAAGCCGCCCGTGATTGGTTCTGTCGCAACAAAGATCTCGATAGACAGCGATCTCCTGTTGGATGGTATGGCCCTCCGCATCCTTAATTTCGGGAATCACGTACAAAACGCGAACAAGGGCAATCTCTTCGCGCAAGGTGGTATAATATTCTGTTGTTTCTCCGCTTTCATTCTTTTTCCGCGAAGAACTTGTAAAATAATTATAAATATCATGGCCTTGGAGATCTTGCAAATCGATCTTGCCTGTAGTTGCTGCCGAAAGAAGACCATATTTGTTTTCGGGCGTGTCAGGAGTCTTAAATTTCCCGTTTTCATCATTTAAATCAGCCAAGGTGTAATAATAAAGCGCAACAAAACCAAGGCCCTCTTGAGCAATACCCCTTGAAGATATCTGCGGATGATAGAATGTCGTAACCGTAGCAGCACTCGATTTCCCATACGGCGTCGTTTGCACGTATCGGGAACGTTTATACATGTCTATCGTATTTGTATTGTCAACATTAAGGCCGTTATCATAAACGGCTGTAAAAGCAACCGTCGAAGGCAATCCCATTGGAACTTCTTCTCCATGTGCTCCAACAGTATAAGAAAGCGCGAAATTGCCCCCCGCATATGTAAAAGCAGAGTTTATCGTTTGGTTAAAACTTGACCCCGAAAGATTGACTGCTTTGATCTCCTCATATTTGATCTTGGCAGGAAAATATCCCGTTCCACCGACAGCCGAATCGCTAAATGAAAACCAACGGATATAATAGCCGTCCTTATAGTCCTGCCACTCCCCGTCGCCATAGTGGAGCGCGCTCTGCTCGCCGTTTTTATCCTCTGCGCGCACTAAAAGTTCGCCTCGGTCGTCAAAGTCGTCATCATCGTATATAAATGGCACCGTACTCGTAAGTGAAGAGTCGCGGCCACCTTCTATTTTCCATGTCATCGGGGAAGCAATGTTCGTATTATTGACCGTCGGGAGATCGCAAGGCAAAACCAACCCCGAATTATATACGCCCTGTGCTTCCAAATCGCCATGGGCTAAAATAGCTTCGTTCAAAAGGTTGACATCAAGCAAGTCGGAAAAATAAATATCAGACGATTCATCCAATTTGCCCATTGTTCTTTTATAGATATACTCTATGGAAGGATTGCCATCGGCATCGAGAAAATGGGAGTTCTCTCGCGCTGTATGGGTAACAGCCTCCACCCTTTTCTCGTGGTCCGCATCTTCCCATTGATAATAATGTGCGTCTATATAGGAGAGGTTATGGTTGACAAACCATAACTCAAGTGTGTTAGAAGTGATCGTCGCTCCGCCACCAAGAGTATCGGCCGGCTTGAAATCAAGTATGATTTTCGATACAATATTGGGATTGTTGTTCGAAGTTCCGCTGCTAAGTGAAAATTCCCCGTATGTCTGATCGGAGGCAAGAACCTCCCTCATGCCACCGTTGTTATCGTAAATGTGTGCACGCAATGCAAAGAGGATGAGATAATCCTCCGTCCCTATGGTAAAAGCACTGTATTTATGTTCGATCGAGCTTTCCAAATATTTATTTGAAGCACCATAACCGTCTTCTTCTTTATAGGGGATCTTCGCGCCGATTTTCCGATAATAATAATATCTTCCATTGCCGTCTATTTTTGCAGAATAAATCGTCGAAGCAATTCTTCCATCCGTTGCTTCTTCCGCACTGTAATACTTATCGTAAATGTTTTCAGGATTGGTATTTACGGCAATACGTAATGCCTTAGGAGTTGTGCTTGTCGCCGGAATGTTTAGAATATTGCTGTTTAAGTTACTGCCTTCCCCATTGAGCAGTTGAATAGAAACGCTGTTGCCGGAACCAACACTAAATGAATTCCCCGAGCTGATTGTGCAGGTGACGAATTCGCGGGGGACCTCATAAGCCGTTTCACTTCCCTTATAACGAGCTTTGATGCTCGCACGGTAGTCAAATGAATAGATATTGTAAGAGCGCATTTCCGTATTGGGATAGACGAATTTCCCTTCCGTAAAAAGTGCTTGCAATGTATTCTCCTCGAATACGGGAGCTTTATTTTGATAAATAACATGAATAGAATGCTGCTCCTCATTTTGAGGCAATGTCAATTCTGGCTCGGCTTCGATTTCCGCAAGAGGAAACACGGTCACTTTCACCGCATGAGTTGTGCCCCAACTTAAGCTCTCTACGTTTTCAAATGGTTTCGAATCGACGCCATTTTCACGGTCGTTAAAGACCGTTTTCCCATCTCCGAAATCAACGGTTAAATTAAATTCGTTGGGCTTAAGAACGTAACTTGAACCACCGCTACCCGACGAAAGGGTGACGTTCGCCACAACTTTAAGACGTGTTTTAATGTCCCAAAGGGTCGTAGACTGATAGACACGTCTTGCATAATCGGGATCGGGGGATAAGGGGTCCGAACCGTATCCATATGTTTCGTCAAAGCCGATGCTCACCCAGTTGTTATAATGGGTGATCTCAGTATCGACGTACTCGTCGAGCTGGATCTCCTCCGCCTCGGCGGTGAGGGAGAGCTTTTCGCCGCTGCGGCCGAAGAGCAGGGCAAAGCCCGTTGCCGCCAATACGATCGCCGCCAATGCGAAGAGCAGCACCGCCTTCATTTTCAAAGTGAGATTTTTCATGATACGTTTCATCTCGCACCTCTTATTGCTTGCATATTCCTATGAATGATTTTCTTACTTTTGCGACGAATTCGTGGAAAAATTTTCGTCGTACGACAAAAAACGCGAATTCTCGCGGATTTGCGGTATCTATTATAACATTTCCTACGGAAATGTGCCCCCCTTTGGAAAAATCCTAACAATTCCTAACAATCTTTATTTTGTTCGCACAAAAAGAAACCCGCCGGCATAGCCGGCGGTTCTTCATTTTCGGGCATAGCCCTTGATTACTAGTCCGTGCGCCA
>CANREM010000001.1 GCA_947629675.1 uncultured Clostridia bacterium | reverse complement strand
GGTGCGCCTTTCAAGTGAGTTTTTCTGATTACGCCGAAGCGAAAATTTGGGGAAATTTGGGGAAACTTTTCCGATGAATAGTCGAAAAATCGATTATGTAGTGGTAGCGTTGAATATCAAACCACAAGATATGGGATTTTTCAAGGTGAACGATTTGCCTCTGACTCCGTCATTCGTTGGTTCGAATCCAGCTACCCCAGCCAAAAACAGCGGTTTTTACGGGTTTTCCCCCGCAGAAACCGCCTTTTTTTGCTTTTTCGGTGCTTTCCCGCTCCCAGATGTGCCAGCTACCCCTTCACAACTTTTTCGCTTCTTCTTGCTCGAAGTCGCTCGAAATGTGGGTGTAGATCCTCTCGGTGGTCTCCACCGATGAGTGCCCCGCCCAGCGTTGCACGACCTTCAAATTTACGCCTTTTTCGACGCAGTTTGAAACGAAGGTGTGACGCAGCATGTGCAGCGAAAAGCGGAAGGAAAGCTTTCTTTGTAGTTTTACCACCTCCTTTTGTATCCCCGTGAGCGACACGGGGAAAAGCATGGAATTCTTCCCGCGCTCCGCTCTCATAGTGTCTAAAAGCCCCTTCAGCTCCGCATAGAGCGGAAGAGGTCGCTCGAGCGAGGTCTCTGTCTTGGTGCCGCGTAGAACGATGATGTTTTCCTCCTCCCGAATGTCCTCCCAGCGAAGCAAAAGCGGCTCCGCCTTGCGTACTCCCGTGAGGAGGTAGAACAGGAACAGATAACAGTAGGGTTTGCGACACTTCGAGATCTCCGCGCGGAACTCTGTTTGCTGGTCATGCGTGAGAGGCTCCCGCGTAGATCGTTTGTGCTTTTTGTAGATGAGACCTTCGCAGGGGTCTACGGGGATGTAGCCGAGCTTGCAGGCCCTTCTGAAGGCGTTCAGAAGGACGGTGTGATCGCTCTCCTTCGTCCTCGTCTGCGGGATCGCGTTCAAACAACCTTGCAGATCGTCCGTTGTGACCTCGTAAAGCCATTTATTCGGCAGCCGTTCGGCAATGTGCTTGTAAACGTTGCGCGTCAGATCGCGGTAGGTCTTTTCCGCCACGAACGGCTTTTTACAGATGACAAGCCACTCGTCCAGATAGTCTAAAAGAGAGATTTCCCGCGGGGGCGGGTGAAGCCCTTCTACAAGCTCCAGCAAAACCGCCTTCATCTCGGAGAGTTCTCTTTTCACGTCGTCCAGCTCGCTCATCGGTCGGTGTCCTCTCTCGCCATTTCAAGCAAGATCCGCTTGAACTGCCCCTTGGATATGTACTTACTGTTGCGATTGCCGATGATCTCCCCGATCCCTTCGACATTGAATGACGGATCTTCCCAGCGACGAAGCTCCGCGATCAGTTCGAGATAGTCCTCTTTCGCCTCATCGTCGAGGAGGGCGACGTCCTCATCCTTGAAGTTCCATAAGACGCCGTAACCCTGTATCAGCTTACGGCGGTAGAGGGAGAACATCAACGCACGGAACACTTCTTCATTGTCAATATCCGCCTCGCCTGTCTCTTCATCGTGTTTGAATGCCCCCTTGCAGGCGTACTTGAAACACTCATGGTATTCTCCTTTGGCGATCCGATCGACGCGGATATCATAGCCCACCTTCACCGTCTGCACCGCCTCCTTCGTCACCGTCTTGCCGTTCATGAGAAGAAACCAAATATTTTGAAGCAAGATCTCAAAATCCGAATATGCGCGCGGGAGATCGTTTTTGCGGGTGTTGTCAAAGCTGTACTGATTGATGTTGCGCCCTCGGAAATGTATCCCCTTGCGAAGCAACAACATGACGTGAAAATGAGGGTGAAACATCCCCTCCTCGCGGTTGTACGTCACTTCCAAAGCGCGCGGAGGGCACCCGCGTAACCGTACTGCTCAAAGTCAAAGCCACGGATCCCAACATGCCCGCTCATATAGCCGAGCAACCACTTAAAACCCTTGTGCATTTTATCAAGAGCGGGCGGAAGCTCGTCGCCGTAAACGTTGGGGATCGTAACGACCATGTGGCAGATCGCATAATCATCATAGAGCGCGTCGAGAATGGGAGAGTACTTGATGTAACGCCGTGCCGCCAGCACGGATTGACAGTTATAGCAAAACTTGTCCTTGCAAAGGTTGACTTGCCGAATGTCCTTGACCTGTTGCAGGGCGTAGTAATCTACGCCAAACCATTTGCAACACGCCCGCAAAGCGTGGGAACGGTTATCATAAGCCCGTGTTCCCGTCTCCTCGAGGAGATGATCATAAAACACTGCGAGATCTCCGTTGTGTCGGATCTTCTCGCGCATATCCGCAAAATACTTGCGTTCGATCTGTAATGCTTTGATATCCATAATGAGCCCCCTGAAAGCTCATAAAATTAGTTCACAAAGTGGAACGTTCAAAAAAATCGTGCTTTTCCTACTACGTAGTAGTAGGAACTTCGGAAATTCGTGATCTCAGTTATTTCTATATATATCAAGGATTATGTCGTGCGCGCAGGCGCGCACGGCATAATCGCTTTTTCGCCCCCTCGCGGGGGCGGATCCGGCAAAGGTCGGCGGGACTTTCGGAGAGGGGAGTGCCCGCCATGCTCCCATGAAAAAGAGTGGTGCCGGCTTTCGGGTTCGACCCACCGCCCTAACACGGAGCCGACATAAGGGCGGGACTTTCGGTGCCCGCGATACCGTCAGGGTGGCGGATATGCGCCTCCGCCGTGGCGTCCGTTTACACCTCCTCTTCAGAAGTCTTGAGCAAAAATTCCATGAGCTTCTTGTCCTCTTTGCGCGGCGTGAAACGGATCACTTCGCCGTGAAGCTCCGCCTCGCAGCGGAAGTACTCCACTTCTTCGCCGCGCTCGTTTTTGAAGCTGTCCCTCGCGATCTCAAGCTCAACTTTCATTCGATGTACCTCCTCTCTTCTCCCGCTGCTGTTTAAGCCATTCTTCCCGCGGCAGCCACCCACGCTTGTTTTGCGTGGTGCCCTTCTTCGACGGCTTCGAAGTGCCCGACTTTCTCCAGCGCGTGCGTGCCCTCCGCTCGTCTACGTCAATCGTGATTTTCATGCCTACAGATCCTCCTTTTTATTTCGTCGGCTTGTGCCGTACGTTTCAAAATCTTCTTCACTTCTGCGAAGGACTCCCGCACCGTCTTGCTTTCGCTGTTCATGAACGCAAGAGATACGCCGCTCTTGCATTCAGATACCACCGCCACAACCGAGGCGCAAACGATCCAGATGCAAACCCCGTTTTTCTCCGTAAAACAATACGGGCTACAAGATGCCTCCTTGAGCTTTTCTTCCAGCGTTCCGCTGTCCTCGCGGATGCCGATACAATCGCCATCCACAAGAACGGCGGAAACGCCTTCTTTCCGAACTTCGAAATATAAGACGGCGAACAAGTTCAAAAGCAGCCCTTCACCGCCTAACGTTGTGATTTCAATATACATGAACGCCTCCTACTCTCTGATAGCCCGCGCCACTTGTGCCGCCAATCAAAGCACTTTGCACTCCCGCCAAAATAAGAGCTTCGCGGAATTGCTCGGCGCATTTCCGCAAACGGTAGATATACCCCGTTTTCAAGCTCTGCGCTCCGTAGAGCGTCAAACCCATTTCCAATCCGACTTCACGCGCGGTCATGTCTGAGTAGTAGAAGTACTCGAATGCCTTCCGCTGTTGCGGGGTCATGTAGTTCAAGGCTATATCGTGGACAATTTCGGCATAATCGGGCGGTGGTTCGATCTCGTCAAGGAGATCACACTCGGCGGGGATCGTGTCCCCAACGGTCATGCCTTCGTCACTGTGCTTTGCGTCCTTTGTCGCGGGTTCATCAAGCACGGTCAGGATCTCGGTATGCCCCTGCCGTACTTGATGATAAACCCGCTCCCCGCCCCAACGCACATAGACGCAGACATCCCGAATGCCCCGAATAAAGGCGGGAACGCTCGAAAAATCGAATTTGCCAAAGTATAAGTAACACTCCTGCGCCATGTCCTCGTAAAGCCCGTTTGATAAGCCGTCTTTGCGGCAGTAGGATTTGCATACGAGCATGACAAAATCATAATTTGCCATGTAATAACGGTTGATCATCTCACGGTCGCCCGCCTTGATCTTCTTCGCCTCGTCTGCCGTAGGTAATACAGGATCTATCCCTCGCACTCCTCGTCCTCCTCGTCGTCCTCGTCGTCCTCGCCATGATCGCCGAAACCGATCGGACCGACTTCCGTAAAGTCTTTGCAGCCCTGTAGCTCCACAAACAACTTTGCAACGCTTAGAACGCACTCTACGCGCTCGGTGACGTCCTGCGTGAGTTCTTGCCCGTCTTTGAGCCTCACGGCCCGCAAAACGTCTCCTAATGCCCTCAAAACCGCTTCCCGCGTCAACGCCTCGCCTTCCATACCCCTTTACCCCTCCGAAAGCTCGTTACGCAGCCTTAGAACGATCTCCGAATAAATGACCACTACGTCTTGTGCCGTGGTAGGAAAAATTTCAATGTCTTTGATGAGGTTTAAGATCACGGTCCGCGTTGCCGCTTGCCGCCTCTCCAAGCTCATCTCCGACCCTTCACGCTGCTTTGCTTCCAAGCCCCGCAGTGCTTCTTGCATTGCCTTCTCGTTCATACTTGCCTCCTTTTTCGAAAAACCGTAATTTTTACGGTAATACAAGTATAACCGTAATTTTTACGGTTGTCAAGACAATTCCGTAATTTCTACGGTAAAATTCTGCCATGGATATCTTCGAAAGTAGATTAAAAGAACTCCGCAAAGAAAAAGGGATAACGCAAAAACAGCTTGCATTATCCCTTCAAACGACCGATGATAGTATCTTTTCATGGGAAAAAGGTAGAAGTCAGCCCTCCATAGAGCTAATACGACGCCTTGCGATCTTCTTCGAGGTGTCGGCAGACTATCTCCTCGGACTGGAAGATGAAACGGGCAAAAAAACCTATATCGTGGGCAGCTTTAATAACTTCAACAACTCCGGAACGTTTAAGATCTGAGCGGCGCGTCATTTTTGTTCGTCAAGATCTTGTGTGAAATTTTAGCATGAAAAGACCCCC
This sequence comes from uncultured Clostridia bacterium, assembly GCA_947629675.1. Classification (GTDB taxonomy): domain Bacteria; phylum Bacillota; class Clostridia; order Christensenellales; family Borkfalkiaceae; genus Gallimonas. Next base: position 169,907 of record CANREM010000001.1, on the reverse strand, counting down.
TGCATTCCTGCAAGGGGCTTTCCATTTCTTCCTTTGTTCCTCTCTATCGTGCGCGCGTCGGGGCGGGGATTGCGTGGGCGCGCTAACCCGCTTGCACCTCCCGCAATCCCCCTCCCCTCCTTTTCCGCGCACGAATGATCAACCAAAGCGAAACTCAATGAAGGGAGCCATTAAAGGGGTCGTGGCCGCGTCGCTCGTGCAAGTTTTCTTGCCTTATCACTTCTACGTCCTTTTAGCTTTGGCGCGGGGCGCAGTCCTCCTAATATAGAGAGGGGTAGATGCTCTACCCCCCTCTACTTCCCCCATCAAGTTCGAATCCAGCTACCCCAGCCAAAGCACAACCCCCGACGGTGCATCGGGGGTTTTTACTTTGGTGGTTTCGATTAAACCGTCAGGATTGTCCTTGGTGGTGTTTTATATGGTTGCGTTATATGATTTCAATCCTTATTTCAATTTGTTACATGGTCAATAAATTGTTCCACTTGATGAATTATCCCTTTTTTTATAAGCACATCAGCTAAAATTCCATAGTAATCTTGTATGAGATTTTTTATTTCCGCAGGGGTATTATTCGTATATAATTGCTGATCGCCCGCTCCCAAATTCGTTTTAGGTAAGATCTCTGCCAGCGCAAGCAATGTTTCTATCATCGAATATTTTTCCCGCAACTCTTGATCTAATTGTCGCGCTTCCGTCAATATGCCTTTTGTATATAATGAACCAACCAAGAATTGAATCCGAGAAACGTCCCTTGCAATATCTATATAATCCGAAACTTCTTTTAGTGCTTTTGCGACTAATGCTTGATTAAAATATATCACCTTTTACCCCATCGTCGTATTCCCTTTATTTGCGCTTTAAGTTTTTCAGTCATGTTTTTTGTCTCGCGCATGCAACTTTTCTTGTATGATCTTTTTTGCTTCCTGTGTTTTTTTAGCTTTCTCGCGCTTCAAAAGTTCCTCGTCTAAAATACTTTCAATAATATATTTTACCGCAGGGACCAAAGTCAAACATTCACTTTCTTCATACTCATGCACACCCTTGCTTAATACAGAGTAAATTTGGTTTTTTATTTCGTTAAAATCATCAGGAATAACCTTTTCATATTTTTCTACCACGTGCAGTTTGTCTATAAACTTGCTTTCTTCTGCTGTCCCACCGTACTGCTTATATTTCCCCTCGATCAAATGCTCCAAAATGCGTCTCAAATACACAAACGAAGCAACCCCCATATTTTGGGAATATGCTGAAACGGCTTTGGTAAGTTCTGGATAAAATTCGGATATAAGGGACTTATATCGGAAGAGCTTTGTGTTGACTTCCTCTTTTGCAAACGTAGGAAATTCTCCGATCTTTTGGATTCTTGAATTTGCAATTTGCAAAGTTATATAATGTGCTTCGCCGCAATCATGCTGACAAGTAAACTCAATAAGAAAAACATTATTATATTCTTTTTCCCATTGTTCATCCGAATATCCGGGAATCAAGTTATGAAATCTTACTATGTGGCAATTATTAATATCCTCAAATGGGCGGAGATTGCTTTTGAAAGTACGAAGTTGCTGGCATTTCTCACAATAATGTGTTAGAACCAAAGTATTTATCAAACCAATGTGGTACAAAGATTTAGGGGTTAGGTCTATTTCCTTATATGGAGGTTCCTTAACCAAAAAATTTTCCATCCATTCCTTTGTTGTCATATCACTTCTTCCTGCTCCTTTTTCTTGTGTTTAACTGATTTTTAAGCTTTCCTTCAAAATCCATTATAACATATTTCGCGGGAAAAGCGAAATAAAATCTTGGGGAAAGCGGGAGGGCGAAGGGAATTTAATCGTCCTCGTCGTCCATGTCCATGAGGAGCATGTCGTCGAGCTGTGCGTCCTCGTCGTCGGTGTCGCCGAAGAGCCAATCGAAAATGCCCATATAGCTCCTCAGTACTTGATCCTTACGGGATCGGCTTCCAATGACCCCTCCAGCCACGCCGCATAGGGATCCGAAAAACGGGTGATCCTTCTCGTATTTGCATCTTGGATTCTTGTTACGACATAAACAAAATACTTATACCCATTCCCTTCTCGGTGGAGCTTCTTTGCGAACTCCCATTGCAGTCCCGACACTGCAAAATACTCTTTTTCGTCCGATTTTTTTGTCTTTACTTCTATATATTGCACAATATTATCTCGCTCGAAAATCGCAATATCGTATCCTTTTTGTGTTCTTACCGCAGAATTTTGACGTTTAACATCGTATATTTTTTCATTCGACTTTGCGGAAAATCCGTCTTCCGCCACGTTATAGATCCCAAAGCCCTTATCGCGGAAGCCCTTTTTGAGTGCTTCCAACACGGTTTTCTCCCCCCACTCTCCAATCACCTGCGCCTCATTGGAAGTTTGCTTCACTGCTACATGTTGTGTTATCGCCATAGAGGTTGTCTCTTTGTCAAAAAGCGTTGCATCGGCCTCGCCAGGCCCAGCCGTTGGCTCCCCGGAATCGCTCTCAATAAGCTCCTCCGCGCTCATATTCTCCAAGGGATCGGAGAATGTGGCATCTTCGATTTCAGTCGGAGCCTCTGCAGCGTCAAAATCGATCGCCCGGGAAACATGGCTCTGTTGGGCATTCCATAACTGCAGGGCAAGTTTTACGTCTTCCGGGCTGCAGCCCTTCGTAATCTCTAAGATCGCCTGCATGTTTTCCGGGAGGCTCTTTACAATATCCGGCTTGAATGTAAAGTAGCGCAATGCGGGTCCATTACCGTATATCTCTTTGACCTCTTCCTCGCAAATTTCGGATGGGGAAACCAACTCCCCCTGCCGATCATAGAGCCACTTGCTGTTTTGCAGTGTCTTCACGAAAGCGGCGTCGAATTCTCTTTTCTGACGATCGTTATAATATCCCCACCTCAATTCCCCTTTGAAAAATTTTGAAGGAAGCGCGTTTAATTGACGCATCAATTCCAGTGATATATTCTGCGTCATATGTTCCAAAAGATAATTGATATATTTTAGCTCGTAATCCGTATCCGAATGCCAAGCATAACGCGCGCCCTGCATGATAGCCTTCATTTCGTTATAAAGAAGGCTGTCCTTTTTTTCTATCGGCACCAACCCGGTTTGAACACCCAGCTCTTTCAAAAACGCGGAAAGACCCTTCTCCTTCTTGACGGAATCGGCAAGGAGAGGCGATAAGAAAAAAGCATCTTTGCAATCGCCGTATAGAATTTCGGCGGGAGAGTTGGGCATAAAAAATTTATTCGGCTCACGATAATAAATGTTCCCGAAACCGTCTGCATGATATATGATCGCACTCGACCGCAAAAGCCCTATGAGTTCTTCTCGTTTTTGAGGTTTTTGCTCGATATATTCCCTATACAGATCCAGGAACTGCGCAACATACTTCTCCTCCTTACTGCAATTATGCAACGAAGGGATCCACTGGGTGCGGATGCTTTCGACGATGTCCATACGCTCTATTCCGATTTGTGAAAGAAACCTTAAAACCTCTGCGTTTTTTATGAGATCTCTTCTCACGATTCGGCTTTCATCGGTTATGAGTTCCGACGGAAGATAGACATTTTTCTGTTTCTTCCCCAATGTACTGATAAAAGGCGCGACGATGTCTCCGCTTTCTGTTTTGATAAATTTCTTTGTAAGGTGCTTGTTCAGCATGGTTTGTAAATTTGAATACGCCTTACGATAAAATTTTATAAACCATGTATCTGATTTTTTAAGGAAAAAGTCCCTGCTGCTCGCCACCATAAATGCATCGAAATCGACTTCTTCGACCTCGAGGGTGTTTTTCAAAAAGAAATATAGATTGCGATATTTTTCGGTGATCTCCGTGGAAAGCCAATGGTTGCGTCCGTCAAAAAGCATCTCCAGATCTTTCGCAGACAATAGATCTGTAATTTGTCCTCGCGCCAAAACCGCGGACGAGGCATCTGTAAACCCGCCGTCATGCGCAGGTAAAAGTTGATCTTCGGAGAAGATCCGCTCCGTCGCGCTCTGAAATTTGTAATAGATCCGATCGGGGTGAGCGGAATCGAACCTCTTTGGATTGAGAGGCAGCATCTCGCAAAAGGCAATCGTTAATGCTCCCAGGTCTTTGATCGCAAGAATGCTTTCTTGATAAAGAGCGACTATCGTATCGAGAATGGCAATATTTTCGGGAGTAAAGGGGATATTTTCCCTTGTAGGAGTTGTGCGGAACGGGCCATTGATCTTGAACTGCAAATATGTATCCCTCTCGGTAGGGAAATAGACGACCAGTTTCGTGCTTTCTCCTTCGGAGATAATTTTACCGCTTTCGGGATCGACGCGATAAGCAACGGAAACATACAATTGATCGGTTCCATGGATTAATTCTGCAGAAAAATCTGTCCTGTCTATGGGGGCCTCAAACACCAAATATTTCGATAAAATGCCGCCGCCGGTCTTTATAGAACATTCAAAATATTCCCTCGTACCTATTTGCTTGGCAATTTTTTCTCGTTTATAAAACCCACATTTTGTGTTTGTAAGGTAGTCGATTTGATGGATGTGCCTCAAAAACAAAAGGGTCTCGGGGCGCATTGCCACGAGCGTTTCTTCAATTTTAGAATAAATTTCTTCTTGCTCTCCCGTTTTGAAATTCAATATTATCTCTGTTCCATCAACTTTGCGAGAGGAGATTTTTTCGGGCACGTAAAAATTCCGTATTTTGAAACTGTATTCGCCCGAATAAATTTCAGGTTCATCGCAGATCCCAAATACAGCCTTGAATCCTATCCCAAATCGGCCGATTTTTGTGTAGTCATCTGCTTTAGGGCTATAATTGACACTTGTGATGCCCTTCAGGTCTCTTAAATCAAACGGCCTTCCATCGTGTTGAAATATCAGCCTGTGGCTTTGAAGAGTAATGCTTACTTCCGAGGCTCTTGCATCTTCGGCATTCTGAATCAACTCAAAAATGAAATGTGTCGGATCGGTATACAGATCTGCCAGGATCCCATCGATATTGAGCTGACTGGCAGAATTGACCTCAAAAGCATGTTGCTTATTGGCCGCTACTTCTTCAAATGTGTTGCATTCTTCAATATTTAGTTTTATTTCTCCCATATGCTCCCTTCACTTATATCCGCACCGTCCACCACGCCTTTGCCGCATACGGGACGTTGCATTTTCGATTTCGCTAAACTAAAAATCCAAACCCATTATATCTCCCTTGTCGGATTTTATCAAGAGGTCGGCAAGGTGATTTTGCAAAAAATATATAGCCAAAAAACTACCGAATTCCACGGCGGCATTGTAAAAAGTTACATCTACTTACAAAGCAACAAGGCTCTCAAACAAAATTCACGCAGTTCCTCAACTGCCTTTAGTTACATCTACTTACAAAACAACAAGGCTCTCAAACGATATACTTCTCGTGTATCTTCGCAAGCGGGTTACATCTACTTACAAAACAACAAGGCTCTCAAACTGTTCCATTCGGAACTTTGACGGACTTGTGGTTACATCTACTTACAAAACAACAAGGCTCTCAAACTGCGGTGCCACAATATCTTGATTGCATCGAGTTACATCTACTTACAAAACAACAAGGCTCTCAAACAGATCAACTTGCCGTCAGTAGTAATTTGACGTTACATCTACTTACAAAACAACAAGGCTCTCAAACTTTTCCATGTTTTCCTCCAAAAGATTGATTGTTACATCTACTTACAAAACAACAAGGCTCTCAAACGCTCTTGGCTCGCAAGGTGGAGCCTCTACCGTTACATCTACTTACAAAACAACAAGGCTCTCAAACCGCCGACGGTTGATACGCCGCTCTTCGCTTGTTACATCTACTTACAAAACAACAAGGCTCTCAAACGAGGTAGATCCCGTAAAAGCCCGCCTCTGTGTTACATCTACTTACAAAACAACAAGGCTCTCAAACCGACTTAATACAATATTGACCAGTCTCAATGTTACATCTACTTACAAAACAACAAGGCTCTCAAACCTTGATTCTATCGACGGGCGAAGCTGTAACGTTACATCTACTTACAAAACAACAAGGCTCTCAAACGAGCAGATGGCTCGCGGTGGCTCGCGCTATGTTACATCTACTTACAAAACAACAAGGCTCTCAAACATCCTGCTTGGCGTAGTAGTCGATAAGTTTGTTACATCTACTTACAAAACAACAAGGCTCTCAAACTCACTATGCCGTCTTTACCTATGGTTACGAGTTACATCTACTTACAAAACAACAAGGCTCTCAAACAAATACATCTGTGCTGGCGAATATGGTGAGGTTACATCTACTTACAAAACAACAAGGCTCTCAAACCGACAAGATGCTCACCCACCTCGCCCTCGGGTTACATCTACTTACAAAACAACAAGGCTCTCAAACTTCAGAAGAAACACTTTGCTCGTTAATAAGGTTACATCTACTTACAAAACAACAAGGCTCTCAAACCTCACCAAGGAACTGCGCGACAAGGTTTTTGTTACATCTACTTACAAAACAACAAGGCTCTCAAACCCGCGTTTGCGACATCAACTTCGATATGCGGTTACATCTACTTACAAAACAACAAGGCTCTCAAACATAGGAAAAACGGCGGGGATTTCCTCGGGTGTTACATCTACTTACAAAACAACAAGGCTCTCAAACTCAATCACCATGCGCCCCGACGAATACGACGTTACATCTACTTACAAAACAACAAGGCTCTCAAACAAGTATTCGCATTTTTCCTCGTCATACTCCGTTACATCTACTTACAAAACAACAAGGCTCTCAAACCGGGCACCTTGTGAGCGTTCGCGCGCGTATGTTACATCTACTTACAAAACAACAAGGCTCTCAAACCCTCGTCGCTCTCCCTTTATGCTTTGCCTTGTTACATCTACTTACAAAACAACAAGGCTCTCAAACCTGTCGAAGAGATTAAAAAAAGTAAGGAGTGTTACATCTACTTACAAAACAACAAGGCTCTCAAACATACGTATATGTTCCAATCGCCCCTGTCTGGTTACATCTACTTACAAAACAACAAGGCTCTCAAACCTCAAATCGGGGCGTGAGGGCGCGTATTGACGGTACGGTTGCCTTGTAAGCAGTTTGATTATACTACTTTTCTTCGTAATTTTCAAGGATTTCGCACAGATCTTCCGTTATGATCACGGCTTTTTCTTCGGGAAGCAGCGGGCGAAGTTTCCCACCCTCCAAAAGAAGCAACCCGAGTTTCTCCAAGTTGCAGTGATGATAGAGCGCGCTAAGATCCTCATCGGAGAGAACGCTCTTCAAATTGACAAAGACAAAAAACCGGCAACGCTTCAATTCCACCATCGCATTGATATAACATATGATCTTTTCGATCAAGGTTTCGTATGTCCTCTCAAAGCGAACGCTTGCACACTTGAGTAAATTTTCGATAGCAACTTCATCAAACGACAATGAAAACGGAAGCGATGCAAAGAGATCGTAGAAGAATCCGCCTATCTGCGTATTGATCGCAGATAGCCGATATTGGCTCTCGCCAAAACGGCAGAGGTCGGCGAGCCGTTTCATGAGCAAATTGGAGAGCTTCTTGTCGTTGAGATCGAAATGAAGCACATCCGGGATGATGCAACCTTCCTTCTCCGCAGAGACCGGCTTCTCGTCGCGCAAAAAGAAAAACTCCCCTTCTTCGCCTGAGATCTCGGCGTCAAGTGCTGCCGCAAAACGATAGAATTCCCTCGGATTTTCAACGATGAGGAGCTGTGCATGACCGGAAGATAGGGTGAGCGGCGTTTCCAAAGCGATATGCCGAAGCGTAACGATCTCTTCCATATCACACCTCGACAAGACGGTCGAGCGAATCGATCGTGAGCTGTTGCTCTTCGCCTACGAGATATTCGATCCCCGAAAACTGATTCTCCGTGATCTCCAAAAGCTCTACGATGCCCTCCGGCGGCAAATTGCTCTTGATCCTCTGTCTCACCGCGGCACTCGTCACATTGTTGATGACGAGTTTGGAATAGACGGACTTCTGCATCATGATGAACCCGTTTTTGATAAGATACTTATGAAATTTCGTGTACTCCCGTCTATCGCGATCGGTGAGCATCGGGAGGTCGAAAAAAACGATAAGGCGCATAAACTTATAATTCATCTTCCTCCTCTTGGGGAAACCGTATGAGAGTTACATCCCCCTCGTTGAGCGCGTCGATCGCACTGCGGACATAGGTGCGGATGGCAAGATCGAGCGTTGTGCGCTTTCCCTCCGAGCGCACTTCGAGATTGAGTATATCCGCCATCTTGCGTTTGAAGTCGCGGTCCCCCTTTTCGAGGGCGAGCGCGTGACGATCTACGACGGGGCGCAACGGTTCCATGAGGTCGCATCCGAAGTTGAATTCGTTGAATTCATTGATATGGCAGATGCCGAGCTGGGTGCAATATCCCGCCGCCACGATCTCACGGTTGCAGGCAGAGAGAATGATGGCATACCCATAGTTAAGACACCCATTCAAAAAACCGCCGCTTCCCCGGGAATTGCCTTCCCCCAAGATACAGTTGAAATACACTTTCGCCGCATGTCCCTCGCGGTTGGATCGATCCCCCGTCAAGATCTCCCGCGCGTAACCCGCAAGCATCTCCGCCTGCTCGGGAAACCCCTGTTCGATAAGAACGGCGCGTTGAATCAATATCTTGCGCCGTATGATCTCACGCCAGACTTCCGCCTTGATCTCCTCCGCCCATTCCGCCTGCATCCGATATCGCTTTGAAGTATTCCCCGTGCCATAATAAGGAAGCAGTTCACAGGCCGGTTCGCATTTTTCGTCGCAAAAGATCACCTTGATATTGCGCTTCGCAAGCTCGCTGAGGAGTGCGGCGGTAAGAGATACCGCCGTACTCTGGACGATGAGCGTGTTGATCTCGCCGATAAAGATATGCTTCTCCCTTTCGCCACGGATGATCAGACTGTTGAGGCGAAGCTCGAGTTTGCAGCGGGATTTTACGACGACGATGCGGAATCCCACGTTCAGACCTTCTTCTCACGGACATCCAGCCCGCAGGCGGACTGATGCACGATGCTAAAATCAACGTCTGTGATATTTTGATTGATGAGCAGCTTCCCGCAAGTCTTTTCCGCTCCGAGAAGCGTGAGATCTGCGTTCTCCGCATTGCATTTCAAAAACTTCACAATTTGCATGAGAACTTTTGCTTGGTCGAGGACGGTGAGTGTGAGAAATGCCTCCCGCAGACGCCCGATCTTTTCGCCAAAAAAGACTGCGCCCGAGATCCCGCCGTAGACAGGTTTTTCGAGCTGGCGGAGCATGGCATCGTAAAGTACCTCGTTCTGCGCGCGGTCGACCGCCTGTTTCACCTCCCCGAAGCGGTTGGTGTGCATGATGAACAATTCCTGCGCCTGTTCTTCCGCACGGTATTTCCCCATGCGGTCATCCTCAAGCAATTTGCCGAGTGCTTTGACATAGGCATCCGTCTTTTGATCGGTAAACCACTCCACGGCGTTATGTATGACGATACGCTCCCCGGTTATGCCTGCAAGATAGACGGGCATACCGTTGACCTTGACAAGAGATTTCACGCGCAGACGGGGAACGAGAAGCTTCGGCCCGATGCGTCCGCATGTTCCGGAAAGATAGGAAAGGACCGCCGCCTCATCGCCGTCTGCCATGTGATCGACAAGGACGGGGATCGCATCGATCGTCTTGATCGTATTTCCCTTCTTGTCCTTGGAGAGAACGACGGAAAAATACGCCGTGTTGAGCTTTTTATATCCGCCATACTTCCGGGGATCGGAGAGAGGGCCGTTCCCCTTTCTCGGTGCGCCGATCCCCCCGTCGCCCTTGGGATACACCGTTTGATCGTAGAACTCGCCGCCGTTCACAAAGGTGTATCGCGTGACGGCCATGCTTGTCTTTTGCAGAGTTTTGCGGACGATGGCAAGAGAGGCTCCCTTGTCCCACGCCCCTGCAACATCGTATGTGAAGAGAGTATCGAGCTTGATCTCCCGTTGCGAACCGTCCGAACTTTTACGGTAGAAGAGATCGCGCAAGCTCGAAAAACGGGTGGTGTAGACATTCCCGACGACAATGTTCAGATAGGCGTCGCGGGCATGATGCAGATCGTTCGTTTCGCGGCATTTCACAAATCCGAACTTCTGGCGGAAATCGGAGACGCGGCCTGCTTTGCTGAATACGATCTGCGTCCCGTCAGTTTCGAACTTTCGGCTGAGAAGTTCGGCGACCGCCTTCGCCATCTGGTTGGTATAGACGAGTTGACGGTTGACAAATCCCTCGAAATCCGCTTCAGTCAGAGGCTCCGTGCGTGTAAGCCGCGCCCACTTCTCGTCTCCGATAAGTTTCTTTTCGTGCAAGACCTTCCAAAACGGCTTTTGATCGGTAAAACCCAACGGAAGCGGATAGATGTCCGCCTTTTCTTTGTTCTTGGTGCGAAGGACGAGAACTTTATTTTCGAGGCTGTCGTCTTTGACGAGCGACTGCGGAAGGATGTGGTCAACATCGTACAGGTCGGAATTGAGCATCGTAAGGTCGATCTTCCGGCCCGAATACATACATCTGCCGAGCTGGCGGAAGTAGAGATATAACCTCTCCTGTCTGAGTTCCCGTTCCTCCTTCATCTTGAGTTCTTCTTTAAGCTCCTCAATATCCTTGACCGTTTCGAGAAGGGCGAGAAGCTGATCTTTGCGCGAGACGGTACGCACATTCTTCTTCTTGGGATCGTTTTCCCGCGTCACCTCTACAAAGATCTTATCGGGCGCACGGCCGAGCGCGGCGACGTATTCATCCACCATTTCAAGAGCTTGCCAGATGCCGCGGCGCACTTGCGGAGCGACATAGAGTGCTTCGACGTCCCGATAATCGACCTTGCCATCCTGCGAACCATTTTCCGCGCGAATGGCTTCTTGGAAAGCATACTCTTCCCCGAAGAGCAGTTCGTTGAGATTGAAGTTGGTGCGGTAAAGTTCTCCCAAAATGGTGCGGGGCAGTTGTGTTACAGCGTCTTGCCCGCCGCCGATCCCGCAGAGGAATTTCTTGGAGAGTCGTCCGAAATCCTTGAAGAGCGTAAGGCCCTTGATCCACTTGATGTTCTCCCTGATGGCGGGAATGTGTCCGTATTTTTTGAGGAGATACTTCTCCACCATGCCCTTATCGGTGCAGAGCGTATGCCAATAGATGATGTCCTCGCAAATTTCCGGATGTTCATCGACAAGGGTACCGAGTTTCTCCTTCAGGCGGATATAGGAACGCATGCCCGCCTTGAAGTCCCCATCCTTGCCGGTGAGAACGACTTGTCCTCCCTTGGGCACATAGCCATGTTCCGTGAGATAGGAAACGATCTTTTTGTCGGTGACCCGCGGATAGACGAGGAACAGGTTGCGGAACAGTTCCTGTTTGAGCGCGACGGAGACTGGCTCGCCGTTCACGATCAGTTTGTTGAGCTGGTTGAGTACGTCGAAAGCCTGATAATACATCGAGCATTTGGGCAAAACATCTTCCCCGGACAAATAGCTGCACCGCCCCGTCATGCGGCGGATAAAACCCTCGTTGCTCTTTTCGAGATCAACTTTTTCCTCAAAATTCCAAGGAAGGATGCGCCCCTCCTCTTTGCGGGAGATCCAACTGTTCTTTCCATGCGGATTCAGAGGGCCGACAAAGTACGGGATCCGAAAGAGGAATACGGAGCGGATCTTTTCGGCAGGCGTAAGGCCGTCTGCATCCTTTTCGCCGAATGAGGGAAAGTCTTTGCAAAGGTTTTTGAGGATCAGATCGAGTTCGCTCAGATTGATCTGGTGCGGGACGACGCCATTATCCGCATTGAGGATCTTCGGGAGGAACGTCCCCTCCTTCAGCTCTTCCAAAATCTTTTCGCGAAGTAAGTGCCCTTCCTCCTCTTTGGGCGGCGCGGCAAGTTCCTTCTGCAACCACTTGGAAAAATCATCGTAGGAGTTGCATTTCTTGACATTGATCTTCTTTCTGTTCGGCTTTGTGTATCCGATGTAATTGACGTAGTTGTTCGTCTCCTTCGTACTCTTGAATACCTTCACGTACAGCTCGTGCGGATAGTACTCCGAAAGCAATTTCTTGAGCAGGCGCAGATCGCGTCTGTGTTTGTCATAGATGTCGATCATCGCTTCGGAGAAGGTGGCCCGCCCGTTCAAGATCTTTTGGAAACGCACAAAACGGAAGATCTTGCGCATGCTCTCAAAGAGCGGAAAGCCCTCGCCGAGCGTCTCCGCCATAGCCTCGAATTCTTCGTCGGGGATCTCAAGCGAAAAACTCTTCTCCTCGCAACCCTCGAGAAGGACCGAGGGTTTTCCCTTCCCTCCGAGAAGAAAGACAGCGACCTCTTTCATGACAGGCGATGAGCCGAGGAGAGCCTGCATGTCCCGCTTCCTTTCAGTTAGCCGGGCATCTTTGAGGGCGATCTCCAGAAAACGGTCCGCAGAAGCATGATCGAGACGGTAAGGTTCCTCGAAAAGTTCCTCGGAAGCGGCGTTGAACTCGTCAAAGAGGGCAAGGAGATCGTGGGTACCGCTCAACGCTTCCCCGTCAAATAAGAAATGTCCGCGATATTTTATAATGTGATGCAGGGCGAGATAGTAAAAGCGGATGTCATCCGCGCCGCTTTCGATGAGATGCTGCCGCAAATGGAAGATCGTGGGATATTGCGCGTAAAACTGCCTGTCGGTGTAGTTTTCATCCGCAAAAAGCGTGAGACGGGGAAGGCCGTCCGCCTTGTCCTCCTCCCAAAGCCCACTGTTCTTCAACCGAAGAAAGAAGGTCTCGTCGCCGATAAAGGGAGCAAAAATTTCCCGCAAGAGCGAAACGCGCTCCTTCCTGCGCGCCAGCCTCCTGCGTGCGGTACGGAAGCTCCTACGCGTTTTTGCGTCGTTCGCTTCGTCGAAGAGACGCACCGCCCAAAGGTCTTTTCCCTTTGCGCGCAGAAGCTCATACTGTTCATCGCTACAGGCGATGCCTACCGAATCCGTACCAATGTCCAAACCAAGATAAAATTTTTTCATAAGTTCCTCCGAAACACTTGACTTTCATTTTTTAAGATGTTAGAATAAAGCTACAAAACAACAAGACAGAGTTCAAATAACGATTTATCGTAACCGTCTTTCGCATTGGCGATCCCCTTCCCTCTCCGGGAAGGATTTTTATTGTGTTGAGCTTGCCATTGCACCCTCCGTCTGCGGATCGGGCAGTTTTTTCATGGGGACCAAGCATCTCATGGGCTTAATGATAGCATAAAAATATGACAAACCCTGTCATATAAAAAATTTTTTTCAAAATTTATATGGTAACGCAATGGCTCCGTGCGAAAATGTTGATGTCAACAGATCTTTGATCTTTATTTCATTATATCATATCTCCAGAAAAAAACCTACAAAAATCCCCTCGATTTCAGACAAATTCCGATAAATTTTCAAAATTCGTCAGGAGGCGCGGAGGAGGGCTTCGTAAACTTTGACCATGGCGAAGGTGTCCAGCTCGCAGTAGCGCAATAGATCTTCCTCCGCCTTTGCGCGCTCCTTCTCGGGCATATCTTTGAGACGGGGAAAAAGGTCCATCGCCTCGCTGCCGTTATGCACTCCTTCCAGATTGTGATAGTCGAGGGCGGGGTCGTCGGGATACAGGGCGGGGAGGACGCTCTTGATGGAAAAGGAGCCACCCATGTCGCGGGTATAGTAGTACCCTTTGCGGAAGGGGACGAGGAGATCGACGATGTTCTCCTTGATGCAAAGAAGATGCTCCGCAAGGTCGGGAAAGGCCTCCGCAAGCTCCCCGATGCGGCCGCATTCGAAGGTCTTGTTGTAGGCGAGGACGCACACATCTTCCGGAATATCCGCCGTGAGCTTTTCCGCGAGTGCCCTTCTCGGGTCCTCCTCACTGCGGCCCAAAAATTCTCTGTGTTCGAGCGTGCCGTCCTTTTGCAGAATGTGCAGCGAATATTGCACGGGGATCTGCTGATAGGGCCTCGTGCCTATGTAGCGGGGGACGGCGGGCTGGACGGTCTCGAAATCCAAAAAATACAGCGGATATGTGAGTTGTTTCAGAAATTCACCGATCCCCTCCCTGTCGATATAGGGGGGCAAATTTTCCAGCTTTGAGCGCAGCTGACGCTCGGCGATGGCGGAAAGCTTGATCCCGTTTGCACGCACGTCCTCGAAGGAGACGATGCCCTGCCCGCAAAGCTCCGTCCCCTTTGCAAAGTTCATATGATAGAGGTCAAAGACGGACGGCGACGGAAGATCCCGCGTGCAATAATCGAAGCAGGCGCACCTGTAGGGCTTGTTGCAGCGCGGGGAAATGGGGATGTCCGGCTCGTTGAGAAGCCCCATCACGCGCTCCGCTTCGGCGAGATCCGCGGCCACCATGTCCGCGGTGTCCCTTACAAAATCGGTGATCTCGGTGATTTTGAAGAGGCGGCTCAGCTCAAGCGTCCCGTCAAAGACATAGGTGGGATCGAGGGTGACGATGAATACATCCCCCACTTTTACGCCGCACTTTTCGAGGACATACTTCTGATAGGCGGTATCCACGAGATAGACGTCGTGATCAGGGGAAGTACTGCTCTTCACCTCATAGATGTCATAGCCGAAGGGCGATCTGCGCAGAATATCCACGGCGCAATACAGCCCGCGGTAGTCAAAGGCGGCCTCGCAGATGACCTTCTTCCCCTCGGCAAGATACTGCCGCGTGAGGGCCTTCATCTTCCTCAAGTCGAGAGAGCCGTCCGCCTGAAAGGAGGTGACCTCGACGAAATCGCCGAACAGCCCCATGGCGAGATCGCCCACCTCGTTCCCAGCCGCAAAGCGGGCCTGCGTGGCATCGTCGGGGGCGTATGCCTCCGGCCTGTATTTTTCAACCACGGGAGCTTCGGACACTGTTTGAAATCACAATACTTTGACTTGCTGAAATAGAACATTCCGCGCCTCCTTGCCCTCTCATTATAACAGACGCCGCCCCTTCCGTCAAGGCGGAAAAGTTCCGCCGATCATCCGCCGCCCGCCGAAAATTATTTGCAATTCGCGCAAGCATGTGATATACTTGCCCCGAAAGGTAGAAGATATGAAAGACGGTGAAAGACAAAGGAAGGTCATCGCGGGAGAGCGGTTCGGGGAGGAGCGCGCGCTCTATCTCCTCGACGGGGCGGTCGTGGAGAACTGCCGCTTCGAGGGTGAAGAGGACGGGGAGTCCGCCCTCAAGGAGTGCAGCCGCATCTCGGTCAAGGGGTGCTTTTTCGATCTGCGTTATCCCCTCTGGCACGGGAAAGAGGTCTCCATGGAACGCTGCACCCTCTCGAAGAATTGCCGTGCCGCCCTCTGGTATGACCAAGGAGTCGTGATAAAGGACAGCTTCCTCGGCGGCATCAAGGCCCTGCGGGAGTGCCGCGGCGTCTCTTTGGAAAGGGTGGAGGCGGATTCTCCCGAGCTGGGCTGGCGGTGCAAAGATATTTCTTTGAAGGATAGCAAAGTTACTTCGGAATATGCCTTCTTCGAGAGCAAACACCTTTCCTTCGACCAACTCACGCTCAGCGGGAAATATTCCTTCCAATACACCAAAGATCTCACGATGACGCACTCCTTCCTCAAGACGAAGGACGCCTTCTGGCACACAAAGGATGCGGTCATCTCGGACAGCGTTCTCGAAGGGGAATATCTCGGCTGGTACTCGGACGGGCTTACCCTCATCCGATGCAAGATCTCGGGCACACAGCCCCTCTGCTACTGTAAAAATCTCAAACTTATCGACTGTACGATGGAGGGGTGCGACCTCGCCTTCGAATACAGCGAGGTCGAGGCGGACCTTCTCGGCGGCATCGCCTCTGTCAAAAATCCCAAAAAGGGGCGCATCACGGCGGACAGGATCGGAGAGATCATCCTCTCGGACAGCAAATATCGGGCGGCGGCGAAGATAGAAGTTCGCACCGCAAAGGAGCATTGAAAAATGGAGAAGTTATACTTAGAGCAAAATTGGGATAAGACCTTCCAGAAGAGCGAGAAGGTCACGCATGGAAAAGTCACCTTCCATAACCGCTACGGGGTAGAACTTGCCGCGGACATGTATGTCCCCAAGGACGCCGCGGGCAAACTTCCCGCCGTCGCCGTCTGCGGGCCGTTCGGCGCGGTCAAGGAGCAGTGTGCGGGGCTGTATGCGCAGACGCTTTCAGAGCGCGGGCTGCTTACGATCGCCTTCGACCCCTCCTTCACGGGCGAGAGCGGCGGCTTCCCCCGCAATGTGGCCTCCCCCGACATCAACACCGAGGACTTCTCGGCGGCGGTGGACTTCCTCTCCTGCCGCGAGGATGTGGATGCGGACAAAATCGGCATCCTGGGTATCTGCGGCTGGGGCGGAATGGCCCTCAATGCCGCGGCGATGGATACGAGGATCAAGGCGACGGTCGCCTCCACGATGTATGATATGTCGCGGGTGAACGCGAACGGCTACTTCGACAGCGAAAATTCCGCCGAGGCACGCCGCGAAAAGAAGGAAGCTTTGAACGCACAGCGGACGCGCGACTATGCGAGCGGGAGCTATCTTCGCGCTGGCGGCGTCGTAGATCCGCTCCCTGCGGACGCGCCCTTCTTCGTGAAGGACTATTTTGACTACTACAAGACAAAACGGGGGTACCATGTCCGTAGTCTGAACTCCAATTTGGGTTGGAATGCGACCTCTTCCCTCTCCTTTATGAACATGCCCATCCTCACCTATGCGAATGAGATCGAGAGCGCGGTCCTCCTTGTGCATGGCGAAAAGGCGCACTCCCGCTACTTTTCCGAGGACGCCTTCAAAAAGCTCCAGGGTGACAATAAGGAGCTTCTCATCATCCCCGGCGCGGTACACACCGACCTCTACGACGGGGGCGGGAAGGACGCCATCCCCTTCGACAAGATCGAAGCCTTCTTCAAGACCTATCTCAAATAACTTTTTCAAAGCACTGACGCCCGACCTTGCGGTCGGGCGTCTTTTTGTTTATGAAACTATTTATGCGGTGCGGCCGCTGCGCAGGATCCCCTCCACGATCTCCTTGAGATCCCCCGGTGCGTCCTGCTCGTCCTTGTCGCCGATGACGGCATTCTTCAAGGCGTTCATGCGCGCATCGAGGGCGGCACTCTCCTCGGCACAGGCGAAGAGTTCGCGCTTGGCCTCCTCGGGAAGTTCGATGCCCCTCTTATACCCGAGTTCATGTTCGAGGGTCGCCCAGAAGTCCATGGCGATGGTGCGGAGCTGGATCTCCACCTTCATCTCCCTCCTTCCCCCGAAGAGGAAGATGGGCGTCTTGACGATGAGGTGCAAGCTCCTGTAGCCGTTGGGCTTGGGGTTCGCGATGTAATCCTTGCGCTCGACGAGGAGGACGTCGTCCTGCCCGAGGAGCACTTCGGAGAGTTCATAGACGTCCTCGATGAAGGAACAGATGACGCGTACGCCCGCGACGTCGTTCAGATTCTCTTCGATGGAACGGACGGTGACGGGCCAGCCGCGGCGGAGCAACTTTTTGATGATGCTCTCGGGCGTCTTTAATCTGCACTTGATGTTCTCGATGGGATTGCGCGCCCACCGCGAGGCGCGTTCCTCGTTGAGGACGCGGAATTTCGTCTCGATCTCCATCATCGCACAGCGGTAATAGGACATGAGCCGTGTAAGCTCCTTCCGCTGGGCGTCGAACTGCTCGATCGCGCTGTCTTGCCTCTCTTCTTCGGTCATGGTATCCTCCTTCTTCGTTTAAGCGGTTGCAAATTGGCTGTTGTAGAGTTCTGCATAGAAGCCGTTCTTTGCGAGAAGCTCCTCGTGGTTGCCCTGTTCTATGATGTCGCCGTCGCGCATCACGAGGATGACGTCGGCGTTGCGGATGGTCGAGAGCCTGTGGGCGATGACGAAGGACGTCCTCCCCTCCGTCAGTTTATCCATGGCACTTTGGATGACAAGCTCGGTGCGCGTATCGACGGAGGAAGTCGCCTCGTCGAGGATGAGAAGGGGAGCGTCCTTCACCATGGCGCGTGCGATGGTGAGCTGTTGGCGTTGGCCCTCGGAGAGGTTCAAGGCGTCCGAAACGCGCGTATCGTACCCCTTAGGGAGGGCCTGTATGAAGTGCTTGAGACCCACCGCTTCGCAGATCGCATCCAACTTTTCATCGGGCACGTCCCTCTCGTTGAATACAAGATTTTCGCGGACGGTGCCGCCAAACAGCCATGTGTCCTGCAGGATCATGTCGAAGAGGGCGTGTACGTCCTCCCGCTTCATCTCCTTTGTCGAGACGCCGTCGATCCTGATATCCCCCTCGCACTCGTAGAAGCGCATGAGGAGGTTGACGATCGTCGTCTTGCCCGCCCCCGTGGGGCCGACGATGGCCACCTTCTGTCCCGCCTTGAGCTTCACCGAGAAGCCGTGAATGATCTCCTTTTCGGGGGTGTAGCCGAAGCGCACGCCGTCAAATTCCACCTCTCCCTTCACATTTTCGAGCTTGCGGGTCTTTTCTTCCTCCCCCGCCATCTCCTCGGAATCGACGAACTCGAACACCCTGCGCGAGGCGGCCGAGGCCTGCTGGAGGGAGGTCATCGACTGCGCGAAGGTCGCGAGCGGCTGTGAAAAGAGGCGGGCATAGAGGACGAACGCCATGATCGTGCCGAGCATGTTGGGAGCGTTCCCGCCGAGCGCGATCGCGACGCCCACGATGAAGATGAGTGCGTAGGAGAGATTTCCGACGAAGTTCATGATGGGCATCATCATGCCCGACAGAAATTGCGAACGGGCGTTGTCTACGTAGAGGTCGCCGTTCGTCTTGCAGAACTTCTTCCGCTCATATGCGTTGCCGCCGAAGGAGCTGACGATGAGGTGGCCCGTGTAGACCTCCTCGATCTGTCCGTCCATGATGCCGAGATCGACCTGTTTGCGGTTGAAGTACTTCTGCGATGTTTTTAGGATGATCCCCATAAAGAGGAAGCCGAAGAGGGAGGCACCGATGGTGACGAGGGTGAGCTGCCAATTCGTCGCGAACATCTTATAGATCGCACCGATGAAGAGGGCGAGCGCGCTCGTGAGGTTGGCGATGCTCGAGCCGAGTGTCTGCGAGATCATATCGACGTCGTTGGTGACGCGGGACAGAAGGTCTCCCTTCGTCGCGGTGTCGAAATAGTTGAGGGGCACGAGGCCGATCTTCCGATCGATCGCGGAGCGCAGCTTCTTCGAGGCCCCCTGCGTGACCGTTGCCATCAGAAATTGGCTCGCATATCCCGCGGCGGCACCCACCGCATAGATGATGAGAAGGTCGTAGCAGACGGAAAGGAAGGCACCCATGTCCACGCCAGAAGGCCTCATGACGCCCGCGGTGAGCGCGGCGGTGAGGTCGGAGATCTTCTCTGGCCCGATGACGGTGCAGACCGCTCCTCCCACCGCAAAGAGGGTGGAGATGAGGATCATCGGGAGGTACTTTTTGCAGAAGGCAAAGAGCTTTCGAAGGGACTTTACGTCCATCTTTTCTTTGGGCATATGCTTCATTCTTCTCATATGGGCAGGCATCAGAGTTCCTCCTTCGAGAGCTGGGAGAGCGCGATCTCGCGGTAGACGGGGCAATTTTTCAAAAGCTCCTCATGCGTGCCGATGCCCGCCATTCTTCCCCCGTCGAGGACGAGAATGCGGTCGGCGTTTTTGACGGTGCCGATGCGCTGGGCGACGATGACCACCGTCGTCCCTTCAAGCTCCTCTTTGAGGGCGCGGCGCACGAGCATATCCGTCTTGAAGTCGAGGGCGGAGAAGGAATCGTCGAAGATGACGACTTCCGCATCCTTAAAGACGGCGCGGGCGATGGAGAGGCGTTGCTTCTGCCCGCCCGAAAAATTCGTCCCGCCCTGCGCGACTTCGGCGTGGATGCCCTCCTCGAGATCGTATACAAAATCGGCGTTTGCGACGGACAGGGCGCGGGAAATGCGCGGATCGTCGTCTTGAGGCTCCTCCTTGGCTCCGTAGGTCACGTTGGATTTGATGTCCCCCTTGAAGAGGACGGCCTTTTGCGGCGCGATGGAGATCTTTTGGGTGAGCGTCTCCTTGGTGAACTCTTTGATGTCCACGCCGTCGAGAAGCACCTCCCCCTCCGTCGCGTCATAGAAGCGGGGAATGAGATCTATGAGCGTCGTCTTGCCCGAACCCGTCGCCCCGACGATGGCGAACGTCTCCCCTTTTTCCACCTTGAAGGAGATCCCCTCGAGGCACTTTTCGCCCCCTTTTTCGTAATCGAAGGAGACGTTTTTGAACTCAATGCACCCCACCATGTCCGTGGTGGGGTCCTCGGAAGGATACCGGATGGCGGGCACGGTATTCAGAACTTCGTTGATACGTTTGGCCGAGACCATCGTGCGGGGGAGAAGGACGAAGATCATGATGAGCATCATGAACGCCCCGACGACCTGCAGGGCATACTGCGAGAAGGCCGCCATCTCGCCGATGACCTGCGCGCGCTCCGCGGCCGCCGCAACGCCCGAAATGTCGTTCATGATGAGCGCGGCGATCCAATAGATGGCGAGGGACAATCCGCTCATGCAGAGGGTCATCACGGGCATCAGAAGCCCCATCGTCCGCGCCGTGAAGAGGTTGTTCTTCGTGACGGCGGTGTTGACCTTTTCGAATTTCCCCTCGCGGAAGGCCTCCGCATTGTATGCGCGGATGACGCGCACGCCGCTGATGTTCTCGCGGGTGATATCGTTGAGATCGTCGGTGAGCTTCTGGATCCTCTTGAATTTGGGATAGCACAGTCCCACGATGACGGCGAGCATCACGACGATGGCCGTAACGGTGATGATGACGGCCGCCGTCCACTTGATATCGGAGACGGAGATCTTACAGATCGCCCACACCGCCATGACGGGTGCGCGGACCGCGACCTGCAACCCCATCGCGACGAGCATCTGCATCTGCACGACGTCGTTTGTCGTCCGTGTGATGAGGCTGGGCGTGGTGAAGCGGTTCATCTCCTCGCTCCCGAACTCCGAGATCTTGTCGAAGAGCTTTTCGCGGAGCGTCTTTGCAAAATCCGCCGCGATGTGCGAGACGAACCACCCGCAGATGATGGCGGCCGCAAGGCTGCCCGCGGCGCATGCGATCATAAGCCCGCCGTTCTTCCACGCCTCGGCCATCGTGATGCTCCCCGCCGAGATCCCCGAAGAGAGCTTTTCGGTGAACTCGGGCATGGTGATCTCCAGCCATACCTGAAAGATGATGAGTCCCACGCCGACCGCGAAAAACGCCCAGTCCTTCTTCTTGAGATATTTCAGGATCTTCAAGTTCTGCCCTCCCTCATAAAAATTAAGTCCCAAGATATTTATTGTATGCCATTCCGCCCGATTTTGTCAACAACTTTACGATAACAGTGCGTGAAAGTATCATGAAAAATTTTGAGGCGAAAGAGGGGGTGCGGTTGCTTTACAATCCCTTTCTCCCGTGGTATAATTCGGGCGAGGAAAAGAGCATGATCGAAGAAAATGTCAAAAGTCTTTTGAAAGAGATCGCGGGCGGGAACGCCTGCGGGGAAAAGGTCACCCTCGTCGCGGCGACCAAGACGCGCACGGCGGAGGAGATCCAACGGGCGATCGATGCGGGGATCTCGGACGTGGGCGAGAATAGGGTGCAGGAGTTCCGCGAAAAGCACGGAAAATTTTCGGGCGCGCGGGAACACTTCATCGGGCGGCTGCAGCTCAATAAGGTAAAATACCTCGTCGGAAAGGTCGCCCTCATCCAATCGGTGGATAGGTATGAGCTTGCCGAGGAGATCGCAAAGCGGGCAGAAAGCCTTCATACCGTGCAGGAGATCCTTCTCGAGGTCAACGCGGGCGGGGAGGAGACGAAGGGCGGATTCGCGCCCGAGGAGAGCATGGAGGCGTTTCGGAAGATCAAAGAACTTGCGGGGTTGAGGCCCGTCGGGTTCATGGCGATGCTCCCCGCCACGGAGGACGAAAAGCTCCTCTCTCCCCTCTGCGATAGGATGCGCTCGCTCTTCGACGCGGCAAAAAAAGAGGATACCCATGTCCGCTATCTCTCCATGGGCATGAGCGGAGATTGGAGGCTGTGTCTCGGACATGGTGCCAACATGATCCGTCTCGGCACTGCGATCTTCGGAAAAAGATAATTCGAAAATCTTGTTTTGCTCATTGAATATCAGCTCTCATATAATCAAAAAAGCCGCGTTTGCGCGGCTTTTTTGATTTGGAAAACTTTATATTTCTTCGATGTAGGCGACGCAGTCGAGGGCGGAAAGAGCCTTGACGAGGTCGGCGTGCGGCTTCTTGCGAAGGTCCTTATCGACGACGGTCATCGACACGGTATACACGCCGAGGCCGGAATTGGCATAGGCGGGGTTGATCTCGATGTTGTCGATCTTCAGCCCGAACTCGCGGATGGTCGATGTGAACTCTTGCAGAAGGTTGCGCCCTTTGAGTTCGAGATGTACTTCGAAGTGGTTGGAATGCGCCTTGTTGGACTTCTCGAGGTGGGTAAAGAGGGTGAGGCAGAGCATGAGGACGCCGTAGGTGATGAGGGCGACCGTGTAGAGGCCGAGGCCGAGGACGACGCCGATGATCGCGGTCGCCCAGAGCGCGACGGAGGTCGTAAGCCCCTTGAGCTGGTTCTTGGAGCTGAAGAGAATGGTGTTCGCCCCGAGGATGGCGACGCCGATGATGGTGGCCGCCGAGAGGAAGGGAAAGCTCACATTGCAAGCCAGAATGAGATACAGGTCCGCAATGGAGACCGCCGTGGAGGCAAGCCCCACCACGATGAACGTCCTCAGCCCCGCCGCATGACGGTTGCGGGCGCGTTCGCACCCCAAGATCGTCGTAAAGATGAGAATGACGGCGATCTTTAAAGCGACCGACCATACGCCGATCCCCTGCGACCATTCCCCCATGACGTTTGCAAGCCAATCTTTCATTTCTTACCTCCTGTTTTTGAACTTCCGACGCATGTAGTCGGACGTCATCTCCCCCTCTGTCTCGTCGGCAGCATCCATGAAGGCGGCCTCCTCGGGGGAGCGTGCATAGCGTTTTTTCTCCAATTCCTTTTCGATCTCCAAAAGCCTCGCCTCCAACGTCTCCACCTCCTTGGAGACGCCCTCCGTCGAGACGGGCGGGACTGTCTCGGGGGGAGGAGCCTCCCCTGCCGCCGCTTCCGCCGCCTCCGCACGCGGACCGTAGGAGCCGGAAAGGTAGAGCGAGAGCTTGGCGAGGGCGGGACCGACAAGCTCATACAGGATGCTCGAGGAGAGGATGATGGTCTGAAGAACAGCCCCCATCGCCTGGATCTCGGGATCGGGATTGCTTTGGAAAACACGCGCCGCCATCGCGGCGAGGCCGATCGCGACCCCCGCCTGCGGGGCGAGGGCAAGCCCCAAATTGTTTCGCACCTTCTTCGGCTCCTTTGTGACAAGACAGCCGAGGAACGCGCCGCCGTACTTCCCGCCGAGGCGGACGACGAAATAGAGGACGCCCACGACGATGAGGGGCACGACGCCCACCATGGTATGCACGTCGAAGAGGGCGTCGAGCTTGAAATCCAGCCCGGATTTTACAAAGAAAAGTAAAAGGATGGGCGGAGAGAAATAGTTGAGCTGCTTGAAGAGTTTTTCATCGCCCGAGGCGTTGATGTATACCATGCCCATGGTCATGCACCCGAGAAGGGGAGAGACCTCGAGCGCGGCACCCACGCCGCAGATGACGAAGAGAAAGGCGACCGCCACGATGAGGCGGTTGTCCGTCGAGTGCCGCTTCATGAGGAATTTGAGGAGGAATCCCAGGAGCACCCCCACGCCGATGAGGACGATGTTCCATGCGATGGGAAGGAGGATGTCCCCCGCCGTGACTGCCGACCCGAGCGATGCCATTGCGACGGACATTGCAACGGAGAAGGCGACGAGGCTGACGACGTCGTCGAGGGCGACGACGGTGAGGAGGGTATCCACAAAGTGCCCGCGCGCCTTCGTCTGGCGGATGGTCATGAGGGTGGAGGCGGGGGCGGTCGCCGAGGCGAGAGCCGCGAGGATCATCGAGAATGCGAGACCGAGCCTTAAAATGAAATAGGTCAGAACAAAGACGAGGACGGACGCGATGAGGGCCTCGAAGAGGGTGATGATCGCGACCTTTTTCCCGTTCTTCTTCAAGACGGACAGGCGGAAATACTCCCCCGCCGAAAAGGCGATGAAGGCGAGTGCGATGTCCGAGATAAACCCCATGCCCGAGGAGACCTCTTTGGGGACGAAGTCAAGGCAGTACGGCCCGATGACGATTCCCGCGAGGATGTACCCCGTGACGTTGGGTAGGCGTAAAAGTTTTGTGATGCGTGTGAAGAGGAAGCCCACGATGAGCATGAGGGCGACGGAAATGATGACCGCCGCGACGCTCGAAGGGCCGCCCAACTGCGCATAGAGACCGCTCAGCACGATTTCTCTCCGCGATGTGAATTTTCCCCCTTCCTCCGGTGAAAGACGAAAAGAAACGGACGCACTGCCCGCCTCCGACTTCCCCGAAGGGTGCTATTATTCTACTCTATGCGGGGGAAATTGTCAATAGCGGTTTTGCGTTTTTTTGCGAAAAAATCGGGAAAAATCTGTAATTTTCGCCATATATCGCCGATTTTTGCGGAAAAATTTATAAACTTTTTATAAAAAATACAGGCCGCCCGCGCGCTGTGCGCGCGGGCGGCCCCTCTTCTCTTCTCTTTTCTTTCGGATCTTACAGCGGAAAATTACTTCTTGTCGAGTACAAGGTCGACATAGTCGGCGGGATCGACGGGGTTCTTCCCGAGATACATCTCGAGGTGGAGATGTTCGCCCGCATAGGCCTCCGTGCCGTACGCCGCAGCGACTTCGGCGATCTTCTGCCCCTTCGTCACCTTTTCGCCCACGCCGAGGCCCTCCACGGGTTCAACGAAGCGGTAGCTCGTCTTGAGACCGTCGCCATGGTCCACGACGATGAGGTTTCCCGTCTCTTCGGCATAGCTCACTTCCGTCACCGTCCCGTCCGCCATGGCATAGACGTCCGTCCCCTTTGCCACGTTGAAGTCGATGGCATTGTGGCGGTACCACCAACCCACCGTCTCGTTGTGTACGATCTCGGCATACGCCATCGTATAGGTGGACGCACTCACGGGGGAGACGAATTTCACATTGTCATCGCCGCTCGAGGGTTTGTCGGGGTTCACGGGATCGTCGGGATCTGCGGGATCGTCGGGATCTTTGGGGTCGTCGGGTTGCACGACGGGGGGCTTCTCTGCGACGGTCTCCGTCTTTCTCGTCACAAAGTAGACGGTGAGTACCGTCGCCGTGATGATGAGAAGTGCGCAGACCGCCAGGATCACATAGTAGATCACACTTTTTTTGCTTTTTGTCTTTTCTTCCTTCATACTATCCTCCGAAAATTTTTGTATGTAGATGATGAACGCTTTTTCTTTCTTTTATACGGAGGAAATTTTACGACCCGCCGAAAATGAGCGGGGTCCCCGCGGCCGTCTGTCCTCTGCCGACCGCGATGTGGAGGTTGACCCTTCTCCCCATGAGCCAAACGCCGCCCGCAAGATCGGGAGAAAAGAGATAGTAGTTGGTGACTTCCGCCGCCTCCTCCGTGAAGAGAAGTTCGGCATGAAAGCGGCTTTTGAGTTCCTCGAAGCGGTCCCCGGCATAGCGCACGCTCTCCCCCTTTACATTCAAATTGAAGAGTTTGTCGAGGGCGGGCGTCTCTGTAGACACGATCCGGGCGGAGGAGGAATCGCCAAGGTACAGCTCGTACCCTCTTCCCCCTTCGAACACGGGGAGCCTCCAAAGCGCGCAGACGAAGAGGGCGCAAAAAAGAACGCCGAAGAGAATGCAAGCCGTCTTAAATTTCGCAAGACATCCGCGCATAAAAAAGACCCTCCCGAAAATTTCGGAAGGATTATCGCCGACATGATCGCGTTTTATACATGGGTGATTGGAAAAAAACGTCATTCTGAGGCAAAAGAGTGTGTAAGGCATTCCGCAAAAGCAGTTCTCCGAAGAATCACGAAATACGAAGTCAAATTATAAATAAGGTGATGTTTCGACTACGCTCAACATGACGGATTTGGAAGCCTTCCCCCCCTCGGGGGGAAGGTGTCGCCTTCGGCGACGGATGAGGGGCACTCGTCGCCCCTATAAGGGGAGATGTCGCCTGTGGGCGACAGAGGGGTTAAAACCCTTTCCCCCGCTTTGCGGGTACTTTCCCTTTCAGGGACAGCGAAAACAAGGGTACCCATTTGGAAGCCCAATCCTCATCAGTCCGTAAACGGACAGCTTCCCCCTTTGAAAGGGGGAAGCCTTGCGGAGATCTTACTTCTTGTAGGCCTCTTTGCCGTAGAGGGCGGAGAGGTTGTCGGCGTACTTTTTCGCCTTGTCGAACTGTTTGAGTTCGTAGCTCGAGGAGGCCTCGGAAAGGGCGGCCTTCTGCTCCTTTGTGAGCCTTGTCGGAACTTCCACGACGGCGCGAAGATAGAGATTGCCCGTGCCGTTTCTCGACTTTATCCCCTTGCCGCGAACGGTAAAGACGGTGCCCGTCTGCGTCCCCTCGGGGATGTCGAATTCGATGGCGTCGTCGAGGGTGGGCACGAACACCTTTCCGCCGAGAGCGGCCGCCGTGAAGGGAATGGGCAGATCGACGTAGAGGTCGAGATTCTTCCTCTGAAAGAGTTTATGCGGTTCCACGCGGAATACGACGACGAGGTCGCCCGCTTCTCCCCCCTCCGTACTCGCCTGTCCGAAGCCGCGCTTGCGCATGTAGGAATTGGTGTCCGCACCGGCGGGAATGTCGAGGGTGACCGTCGTCTCGCGGCGGACAAACCCCTTGCCTCTGCAGTCGGGGCATTTCTCCAAAATGATGCGTCCCTTGCCCCCGCAGTCCGGACATGCCCCTACCCGAACCGTTCTGCCGAACATCGTCTCCTGTGTAAAGCGCACCTGTCCGCGGCCGCCGCACTTCTGGCAGGACTTGTATGCCGTGCCGTCCCGCGCACCCGTTCCGCGGCATGCGGGGCAAGGCTCGTTACGGGAATAGGTGAGCGTGCGCCGACAGCCCTTTGCTGCATCCATGAAGGAGAGCGACATCTGGATCTGCACGTCGTCGCCCGTCGTGTCCCGGTGGACGGAGCCGCCGCCAAAGCCCTGGAAGATGGAGTCGAAGATGTCGCCGAACCCGCCGAATCCCCCCGAAAAGCCGCCCGCACCGCCGCCCATACCCGGGTGTTCCTGTTCGTAGTCGTAGGCCGCGCGCTTCTGCTTATCCGAGAGGACTTCGTTCGCCTCGTTGATCTCTTTGAACTTTTCCGCGGCGGAGGCGTCCCCGGGATGAAGGTCGGGGTGGTACTGCTTGACGAGCTTCTTATAGGCCGCCTTGATCTCCTCTTCGCTCGCGTTTTTGGAGACGCCGAGGACCTCGTAGTAGTTTTTCTTGTTTTCGGGCATATAAGCTCCTTTTCATGCCGAAAGAGGATGCAAATGGCCATCCTCTTTTTGGTAGTGGTTTGTGGTTAGGGGTTAGCGTCATTCTGAGGCGACGGGGTTTATAAGGATTTCCGCAAAAGCAACTCTTCGAAGAATCCCCTTGGTGAAAACGCGGACTTCGTAGTTCGGGATCCTTCGGGGATAAGCCGCCGTGGACTGCGTAATGTCTTGGTCGGCTCAGGATGACGCGGTGACCCATCCACGCATGACAATTGCGGCTCAGGATGACGCGGTCGTCCATCGGACTTCGTATGAGGGGATTCTCTCGACCCCTGCGGGGTCTCGGAATGACAGATCCCCATTCGGTCGTCAGGATGACGCGGTCGTCCATCGGACTTCGTATTAGGGGATTCTCTCGGCTCTGCGAGCCTCGGAATGACAGATCCCCATTCGGTCATCAGGATGACGCGGCCTGCCCGTTCGACTCACGAAATTTCTTTTTGCATGCCAAAAAGGAATTTGTGAACCTTTACTGATGGAACTCCGTGTCGCCGCCGTCGGGACCTTGGGGGCCGCCCTGCGGGCCGCCCGCCTGCTGATAGAGCTTTGCGATGACGGGCTGGATCTTCTTAGAGAGTTCTTCGAACGCCGCATTGTATTTTGCTTCGTCGTCCGCCTCAAGTTCCTTCTTCGCCTCGTCTACCGCGGACTGAAGAACTTGTTTATCCTCTTCGGAGAGCTTCCCGTCGCCGTCGCGAAGGGTCTGTTCGACGGAGAAGATCAGCCCGTCGAGCTTGTTGCGCGCGTCCACCTTCGACTTGCGCTTCTTGTCCTCTTCGGCGTACTGCTCCGCGTCCTTCACTGCCTTGTTGATCTCGTCCTCCGAGAGGTTGGTGGAGGAGGTGATGGTGATGTCGGTGGACTTGCCCGTGCCGAGGTCCTTTGCCTCGACATGCACGATACCGTTCGCATCCACGTCGAAGGTGACTTCGATCTGCGGGATGCCGCGGGGCGCGGGGGCGATGCCCGTGAGCATGAAGCGGCCCATCGTCTTGTTGTCGCGGCAGAATTCGCGCTCGCCCTGCAAGATGTGGATCTCCACGCTCGTCTGGTTGTCTGCCGCTGTCGAGAACACCTGTGACTTCTTGACGGGGATGGTGGTATTTCTGTCGATGAGGCGGGTGAACACCCCTCCCAGGGTCTCGATGCCGAGGGAGAGCGGCATGACGTCGAGAAGGAGAACGTCCTTCACTTCGCCCGTGAGGACGCCGCCCTGAATGGCCGCGCCGACGGCGACGCATTCGTCGGGGTTGATGCCCTTGAAGGGATCTTTGCCCGTGATCTCCTTGACCTTCTGCACGACGGCGGGAACGCGCGTCGAGCCGCCGACGAGGATGACCTTGTCGATGTCCTTATAGGAGAGGCCCGCGTCCTTCATGGCAAGGCGCATCGGCTCCGCCGTCTTTTCGACGAGATCGGAGATGAGTGCCTCGAACTTCTGGCGGGTGATCTCAAGCTCCAGGTGTGCGGGGCCTGCGTCCGTCATGGAGATGAAGGGAAGGGAGACGGAGGTGGAGGTCATGCCCGAAAGCTCGATCTTGGCCTTCTCTGCCGCCTCTTTGAGACGCTGCATCGCCATCTTGTCTTTGGAGAGATCGACGCCGTGGCTCTTCTTGAATTCGTCCACCATATAGTCCATGAGGCGTTTATCGAAGTCGTCGCCGCCGAGCATGTTGTTGCCGTTGGTGGCGAGAACTTCAAAGACGCCGTCCGAAATTTCGAGAATGGAGACATCGAAGGTGCCGCCGCCGAGGTCGTAGATCATGACCTTGCTCGACTCCTTCTCCTTGTCGAGGCCGTAAGAAAGAGCGGCCGCGGTGGGTTCATTGATGATGCGGAGCACGTTGAGGCCCGCGATCTTGCCCGCGTCCTTGGTGGCCTGACGCTGTGCGTCCGTGAAATATGCGGGGCAGGTGATAACGGCGTCCGTCACCTTGCCGCCGAGATACGCCTCGGCATCCGCCTTGAGCTTGGAGAGGATCATGGCGGAGATCTCCTGCGGCGAATAGGACTTGTCGTCGATCTTCACCTTGTAGTCCGAACCCATCTTGCGCTTGATGGAGATGACCGTCTTGTCGGGGTTGGCGACGGCCTGACGCTTTGCCACCTGCCCGACGACACGGGAACCGTCCTTCTGGAACGCAACGACGGAAGGGGTCGTGCGGGAACCCTCCGCATTGGCGATGACGACAGGCTCGCCGCCCTCCATCACCGCGACGCACGAATTGGTCGTGCCCAAATCGATACCGATAACTTTACTCATATTTATACCTCTTTCTTGATTCTGAAATTTGATTGTGCCCCGCCTTGGCTCCCCTTCGAGGGGGAGCTGTCTGCGAAGCAGACTAAGGGGGTGTTCACCCCTTCCGTCACGGCGGAGCCGTGACACCCACCCCTCAAGGGGTGGGCAAGGATCGGTCCCATTCTACCCTTTGCCACTATCTTACGACGACGACTTGGGCGAAGCGGAGAACTTTGCCGTTTTGCTCGTAGCCCTTCCTGTAGACTTCGCGCACGGTGCCGCTCTCCTCCCCCTCCGCGGGATCGACGGCCATGATCGCCTCCATCTTCTCCGCGTCGAAGGGTTGCCCCGCGGGGTCGATGGGCGAGATGTTCTCGCTCTCGAGAAGTTTTCGGAAGGCGTCCAGTACCATCGAAATGCCCTTTTTCGTCCCCTCGTCGCTGCATGCAAGGAGGGCGCGGTCGAGATTGTCGGCGATCGGGAAGAGCTTGGAAACAACGTCCGCCCTGCCCTCCGCATACCGTCTCGCACTCTCGTTTAGCGTGCGCTTGCGGTAGTTTTCGTACTCCGCCGTGACGGAATACCACTTGCGTTTATAGTCCTCGGCGAGAAGATTCGCCTCTTCGAGTGCCTTTTCCGCTTTCGAAGGCTCCGCCTGTTCTTTGCTATCCAAAGCCTCTTTGTCGGCCTCGGGGCATTCGGACTTGTCGGAAAGTTCCGCCTCGTTTGCCTTTTCGCATGCGGGCGCATTGCCCTGCTTTTTTTCCTCTTTCTTCGACACAGTCTGCACCTTGTGTTTTTTTCTATCCTATATATAACGGAAGTTTCGGCCTTCTAAACATTGCTATGCAATTTTTTTGCGGAAAATTTGGGTTTCCGCTCTTTACAAGTTGGCAAAATTATATTACAATGGAAAAAAATAAGCCGTCAAAGGAAAACGGAGGGCAGACGATGGAAAAGAGTGCGTTCGAACTTTTCGCAAAACGCAACAATAAGGTGCGCATCCGCGTGATGCAGGGGCATTTCGTCACTCAGCACTCGCATGTCAATTATTGCGTCGATCTCACCCGCATGAAGACGGAGGCCCCCCTCGCACGGGCGGCCGCCAAACTCTTTGCCGAGAGCTTCTCGGGCGTCGCCGTGGACACCATCATCACCCTCGACCACATGAAGATGGTGGGTGCCTTCCTCGCCGAGGAATTTTCGCACTCCTCGGGCATCAATATGAAACAGGAGATCGCCGTCATCTCCCCCGAATTTACCAAGGATGAAAAGCTCATCCTCCGCGACAACCTCGTGCCCTATGTGAAGAACAGGCATGTCCTCATCCTGTCCGCGACGGCGACGACGGGCATCGCGGCCATGGGTGCCATCCGCGGCATCCGCTACTACGACGGCGACCCCGTGGGCGTGGCGACGGTGTTCGGCGGGAACTTCGAGATCCCCGGCGTCGAGGTGAAGCAGCTCATCGGCATCGAGGACCTGCCCGCCTACCGCTCCTACCGCCCCGGCGAGTGCCCGCTCTGCAAACAGGGCCAGAAGATCGACGCTCTCATCAACGCCTACGGCTATTCGAAAATTTAAGAAATTGCGTATGAACCCCACCTCAGTCACCTGCGGTGACAGCTCCTCCCTCGGGAGGAGCTTTTTTATGCGCGTCATTCGGAGCTTCTGAATCGTCATGCTGAACGTAGTTGAAGCATCACAGCATTATAAAAATAAGGTGATGTTTCGACAAGCTCAACATGACAAATTCAGAAGCATCGCCCCACCCCCTACCCCCCTCCCACGGAGGGGGCTTCGAACCTCGTATCAGGTACTCCTCCCACGGAGGGGGCTTCGAACCTCGTATCAGGTACTCCTCCAACGGAGGGGGCCTCGGACTTCGTATCAGGGGATTCTCTCGGCTCTGCGAGCCTCGGAATGACAGGTGCCCGGCGGGACGGCATGACGCGGTGGCCCGACCCTCATCAGTCACGCAGAGCGTGACAGCTTCCCCCGTGTGCGGGGGAAGCCTTGATAAAAATTTTGTCACTCAGACATAGGAAAGAAAAAAACATGTGATACAATGTGGGTGCGGCGGGAAAGTTGAGGTGAACTTAAGTGTCGTTCATTGAGATCGTAAACACGCTCCGCACCTTGGGCGTGGACGTGTTACTGCTCGCACTTGGGGTGATGTTTATCGTCTCCCTCCTCAAAAAGACGGTCATGAAAAACGTCCCGAAGAAGCTCTTTATCTTCCTTCCGTTCGTAGTCGGCATCGCGCTTTATGCGATCTTCCGCGCCCTCGTCACGATGAGTCCCGCGCCGTTTACGTCGGACATCGTGCAGACTTTGAAGGGAGGCTTTGCTTGCGGCTGCAGCGCGACGCTCTACTTTGTCCTCTACGAACATCTCGTATCCGGCAAGGAAGTGTCTCCCTTCTATCCCCTTCTCGAGGGCCTTGTCCCCGAAAAAAAGAGGAAGGAAGCGGCAAACACGCTCTACAAAGGGTGCAAGGACCTCCCCGGGGACGCATGCAAGACGTATCTCATGGAGCATCTGAATACGTATTGCGAACCACCCATGTCCGAGGAAGAGCTATCCGAGATCGCGTCGATCTTGACGGAGTTCCTCTCTTCCGTCGAAAAAAAGTGACCACTCTTTCCGCCCCGCGGCAATGCCGCGGGGCGGTTTTCTTACGGCAACTTTCGCATAAATTCGCTCTCCTTCCCCATACTTTGGATATGAAAACGCTATCGGGCGACCTCAAAAAAGACGTGGACGCCCTGAAAAAACTGCTCCCCGCGGAGGATATTTTGACATTTTCCTTCTCCTCGGAAAAGGGGCTTGACTTTTGCATCGTGTTCGCCGATCCCATCACGGACAAGGAACTTTTGGGCGAGCAGGTCGTCCGCCCCTTGAAACACTTCGAGGAGGCCCCGACCGCAGACATGGTAGGCTCCTTCATCACCTCTCCCGAGATGAAGAAGGAGAAAACCCTTCAAAAACTCGCCGAAGAGGTACTTGCCGGCAACCCCGTGATCTTATGGGAGGGGGCTGACGAGGGCGTCATCGCGGGGACCAAGAAGGTGTTCACCCGCGCCATCTCGGAGCCTTCGACGGACGTCGCCGTGAAAGGCCCCCGCGAGGGCTTTATCGAGGACGTCAAGACGAATACCTCCCTCATCCGCCGCCGATTAAAGACGGGCGAGCTGAAAATCGAGATGCTCGAAGTGGGCCGCCGCTCCAAGACTTTTGTCGCCCTCTGCTATCTCGAGGGCACGGCGGTGAAAAAGACGGTCGAGGACGTGAAAAAGAAGATCGGGGAGATCGATATCGACATCGTCCCCGATTCCTCCTATCTCACCCACTTCCTCGCCTCCCGTCCCTACTCTCTCGTAAAACAGGTGGGGACGACGGAAAAACCCGACATCTTCTGCGCAAAGCTCGCCGAGGGCCGCGTCGGGCTGATCGTGGACGGCTCCCCCATCGCCCTCACCGTCCCCTATCTTCTCGTCGAGGACTTTCAGTCGAGCGAGGACTACTTCGTCCCGCCCTACCGCGCAACGTTTACAAGGCTTCTGCGCCTCTTTGCCCTCATCGTCGCGATCTATCTTCCCGCCTTCTACATTGCGGGACAGCTCTTCAAACTGCAGCTCTTCCCCATAAAACTCCTCCTCACGATCGCGGGAAGCATCCGCGACATCCCCTTCTCTCCCTCCCTCGAGATGCTGCTCGTCTTGCTCGTTCTGGAAGTTCTGAACGAGGCGAGCATCCGCATGCCGAAATATGTGGGGATGGCTCTCTCCGTCGTGGGGGCACTCGTCCTCGGCGAGACGGCGGTCTCGGCGGGCTTCGTCTCCACCCCCGCGATCATCATCATCGCCTTCTCGGGCATCGGGCTGTATGCCGTGCCCAACCTCATCGAACAGACGAGCGTCGTGCGCCTCGCCATGCTCCTCGTCGCGGGAAGCGTGGGGACGTACGGGATCATCCTTCTCACCGCCTTCATGCTCTTATACCTCGTGACGACGGAGAACTTCGGCACGCCGCTGCTTGCCCCCTTCTCCCCCATCGTGGGCAGGGATCTTCGGGACAGCGTTCTCAAATATAATTTGGGATCCCTTGACACCCGTCCGAGGACGCTCAAAAGCCCGAACAGGAGGAGACTCAGATGAAGCACAAATTCGCCTCGCGGCAGATCTATCTGTTCCTCAGTTGCATCGCGCCCGTGGGAAAACTCGTATTCCTGCCCGCGCACCTCGCCCGCTATGCGAAAAACGACCTCCTTTTCCCCGCCGCCCTGCAGTTCCTCGTGCAGGCGGGGGCGGTCTTTTTGGTCCTTCTCCTTGCGAAGCGGGAAAAGAGTCTGCATGAGATGCTCGCAGATGTATTCGGCAAGATCGCGGCAAGCATCCTCGTCTGTATCTTTGCCCTCTTTCTTCTCTTCTGCTCCCTCTTGCCCCTTCTCGAGCAACAGCTCTTCGTGCAGAGCGAATTTTACGACACCCTCCCCTCCCTCGTGGCATTCGGGCCATTCTTCATCTTTTGCGTCTATCTCTGCGCAAAGCCGCTCGCTTCCTTCGGAAGGACATGGGACATCCTCGCCCCGTTTGCGGCCGCGGGCTTTGTGGGGATTTTGCTCCTCTCGGCGGGTAGTGCGGACTTCGGCGCGCTCGCTCCCGTCGGTGCGGCGGGGGGTGGCGGGTTCCTTCGCGCAACAGCCTCGGCGACGAGCTGGTTTTTCGACGCCGCCCTTCTCATCCCCATTCTCGGAAAATTCGAATATAAGAAGGGTATGGCGTGGAAGGGAGCCTTGTGCTACCTCGGCGGAGGCGCGGCAGTCCTCCTGTTTCTCGCCGTCTTTTACGGCATCTTCGGGCCGATCGCCTTCAACCAGCTCTTCGGGTTCTCCAAGACGTCGAAGTATTTTTCGGGGATCACCGTGCTTGGCAGGATCGACTATGTCTTCATCTACGCGCTCGCCCTCGTCATGGCGTTCTACGTCGCCCTCCCCCTGCAGGGGGGGATCGAGTGCGTCGTGCAGGCGGTCGGAGAGAAGAAGTACCTTCGGACCTTCCTCTCGATCGCGGTCAACGCCCTTCTCTTCGCCCTCCTCGTTCTGCTCGAATACCGCCTTCGGGATGTGCTTTCCGTCATCTCGGACACCCTCTATTGGATCTTCCCCATCTTCTTCCTGCTCGTGCCCGCCATAGCCCTTCTCCTTCGGAGGCGACGCCGTGAAAGTTAGACGCTTTATCAAGACCATCCCCATGAAACTCTATGTCCTGCTCGCCGCCGTCATCCTGTTTGCCTTCTTCTCCAACGACTTCGGGCTGGTGGACATCCAAAAGACGGCCATCATCCTCGCGGCGGCCATCGACAAGACGGAGGAGGGGTTCTCCCTCACCGCGCAGATCGCCGTGCCCAAGGGGAGCGACCGGACGACGGGCGGCACCTCGAGCGTGGAGATCGAGGCGGAGGGAAAGACGGTCTCCGACTGCATCACCCTCATCTACACCAAGACGGGCTGGGTGCCCAAACTCGTGTTCTGCGACCTCATCCTCATCGGCGAAGAGGCCGCCAAAACGGACATGATGGACAGTCTTAACTACTTTCTCCGCAACGAATATATGCCCGATTCCTGCAAACTCGCCGTGAGCGAAGGGAAGGCGGGAGAGATGCTCTCCTCGCAGAGTGCGATCGACGACGCATCTTCGCTCGCCATCAACAAGCTCTTCTCCGACGCCGCGCAAAAATCCGGAAAGGTGATGCCCTCCACCCTCAAGGACTTCTCCATCGGGGTGTACGGCGTCTCGAAGAGCGGATATCTGCCCTATGTGAGCGCGGCCCCGCAACAGGGCGAACAGAGCGGGGAGTCAGGCGGAGGTTCGGGAGGATCTTCTTCGGGCGGAAGTTCGGGCGGATCCGGCGGAGGCTCCGAAGATCTCAAAATTTACAGCGCGGATCGGACCGCGATCTTTACGGACGGCAAAATGGTGGGTCTTCTCCCGCGAGAAGAGACCTTTGCCTTCAGCCTTCTGAAGGGGAAAGTATTTGCGGGCACCTTCAACGCCATGGACGGCGACAAGCCGATCACCCTCTCGATCATCAAGAACAAGGGGGGCACGGAGCTGTCTGCGAAGGAGAGCCTCAGAGCGAAGTTTTCCGTCGATCTCCTCGTTCGGCTTTGCTGCCGGAGTACGTCGGTGCCCGTCGACGAGGGGCTGGGCGACACCGTCCCCGAAAAGATCTTAAAGGATGCCGAGGGACGGATCGCGGAGTACGTTGCAAGCCTCTTTCAAACCTGCAAGGCGTGCGGATGCGACCTCTTCAACTTCAAGCAGAGCCTGTACCGCTCCTCCCTCAAAAAATATGCAAAGTGGAAGGACAACTTCTTCCCCTCCCTCACGATGGAGACACAGGTCGCCGTCAGAACAAAGAAGTGATTAGTGAATAGTGGTTAGTGGTTGGGTTGCGGACATGGTATGGGGGAAAGCGGTCAGAAGGCGTCATTCTGAGGCGATAACGTTTATAAGACTTTCCGTAAAAGCAGCTCTCCGAAGAATCCGGAATTACAAAGTCCGAAAAAAAGCTCCTCCCGAGGGAGGAGCTGTCACGCCATTCGTAACTGAGGTGGGGCGTGTTTTGAATTCGTACCCACCCCCCTACCCCCTCCGAGCGGGAGGGGGAATTGGACTGCGTATGGGGGGATTCACTCACCCCCTACGGGGGTTCGGAATGACAGGTTCCCCATTCGGTCATCAGGAAGACGCGCTATCCACCCCTTCCGTCACGGCAGAGCCGTGCCACCCACCCCTCAAGGGGTGGGCAAGGTTACCGTTAAACCGCGGAGAGGCAAGAAAGACAAGGAGTGCGAGGCTTTTCGCAGCCCGCGTACAAGTGGACTTCGTATAAGGGGATTCTCTCGACCCCTGCGGGGTCTCGGAATGACGCGATTGCACGACGAAGTATTTCGCAGCCTATACGCGATTCGAAAGAATAAAACACAGATCTAACCTAAGGCCACATCTAAAATCATCATAAGGCAAAATCCGAGAAGGATACCCGCCGAGGCGATCGTCTTATTTCCCGAAAAACACTCGGGGATGAGTTCGGAGCAGACGACCGCGATCATCGCCCCCGCCGAAAAGGCGAGTGCCCACGGGAGGAATCCCGTGATGAACGCCGCCGCGACCGCACCCAATGCGCAGGCGGGGATCTCCACCGCGCCCGAGGCCTGTGAGAGGAGAAAGCTCTTCGTCCGCGACATGCCGCCCGCCCTGAGGGGAAAGGCGACGCACGCCCCCTCGGGAAAATTCTGTACCGCAATGCCGAAGGCGAAGATGAGCTCGGAGAGCATCGCCCC
Organism: uncultured Clostridia bacterium; assembly: GCA_947629675.1. Taxonomy (GTDB): domain Bacteria; phylum Bacillota; class Clostridia; order Christensenellales; family Borkfalkiaceae; genus Gallimonas. The sequence continues at coordinate 132,816 of CANREM010000001.1, read as the reverse complement.
TTCGCCCCCCGCCGCCGCGGCGACCGCCACCCCCACCGCCATGCCCTCGGGAATGTTGTGCAGCGTCACCGCGAGATACATGAGACCGTTTTTCTCCCCCATTCCTCCGAAGGCCTTCTTGCGCCTGCAAAGAAGAATGTCCGCAAGGATGAGAATGCCCCCGCCGAAGAGAAAGCCGAGCGTCACCGTGAGATAGGGCGGGAGCGCGCTTTGATATTCGAGCGCGGGAAGGAGGAGAGAGAAGAAGCTCGCCGCGATCATGATGCCCGCGGAGAGGGCGCAAAGGAGGGTGACCGCGGTTTTCCCGATGCTCTTCGAAAAGAACACAAGGGACGCGCCGAGTGCGGTCGCCGTATACAGCATGAGGGAGAGAAGAAGTGCCTGCTGCCAGGATGATAGCCCGAAAAACCACTGCATTTGTGACCCCCGTGTTTCTTGATGTGCGTACACTTTCATCCTATGCAACGGGGAAAAAGAGAGTGAAGGGGAATTGGAAGCATCGCCCCACCCCCTACCCCCCTCCCACGGAGGGGGCAAGTCCAACACAACGCCCCCGCCCCTCATTCCGAGGCACCGTAGGAGCCGAGGAATCCCCTCTCAATTGGCCGAAGCGGGATTGAGGGGGTCTCCTCCGCCGCTATCGCGGCGTCGAGATGAGGACGGGAGGGATGACGCGGTAGAAATTTTTCAAAAAATTTATACAATTTTTCCGATAGTTATGTTATAATGGCTTTACAATGAAGACCTGCAAATAAAAGTCAAGTAAAAAGCGGGAAGATTTTTTGAGGATTTTTGCGAGGGGAAGAGCGCAAGACAAAAAAGCCGTTCGGAGTGGACGGCGGGCGGAACGGATAAGGATCAAGCCGCGAAGTTCAAGGCATTGAGATGTTCGGTTACGCAGGCATAGTAAATGCGGAGGAACTTGTTGGCGGCAGCCATCATGTAGACATAGAAATGTTTCCCCTCGGAGCGTTTCTTGTCCATAAAGAGGAATACGGGATCGTCCTGCGGGGCGTTTTGTAGGATGACGGACATGATCTGGAACAGAGTTTTACGCAAGGAGGGAGAACCGCGCTTGGAAATAGAGCGGAAGAGCGGGTCAAAGGAGCCGGACTGAAAGGGAGAAGCGTCAATGCCAGCGAAGCCAATGAGAGCCTTCTTGTTCGGGAAACGGGAGACATCGCCGATCTCCGCGATGAGCTGAGAGCCGAGAACGGGACCAACGCCGAAGAAGCTCATAACAACGGGATATTCGGGGAGCGTAGCGGCAAGGGAATCCATTTCCTTGGCAAGAGAAGAGATCGTTTCGCAAATAGCGATCAGTTGAGAGATCGCATTTGAGATAAGGCGCGCAGAGCTTGCCGTATTCGGAAGGGAAGGCGAACAGTTGCAAGCGAAATCGTAAACGGAACGGGCTTTTGTTTCGGAGAAGTGATAACCGTATCTTCTGCACCAAGAAAGGTAGGACTTCGAGAACGCAGAGAATGATTTTGCGGAAATACACTCGGAATGAGGATATTTGAGGACGAAATCGATCCACTTCTCGTGTCCGTCACTCTTTCTCATGGGAGTGGAAAAGAGCGAATTTACATTGGGGAAGGTCATGTCAAGAAGAGAAACGAGATTATTTTTGAGCATGACTTTGAGCTTGATGTACTGCTGATACTGCCGATTGTAAGATTTCAGAAGGATCCTTGCATCGGAAGCGGCAGAGAAAGCGGGAAGGTTTGTCCAACGGTCTAAGGCGAAGGAGGCAAGTTTGAGGGAATCCTTCTTATCGGTCTTGACCTTGCGGACAGTAAGCGATTTGGAGCCGTAATCTTTCACGAGAATGGGATTGACTACGGAAACAAATAGACCGTTGTTTCGGAGAAACAGGGCGATAGGCAAATAGTAATTCCCTGTGTACTCCATAACGACCTTTGTCTCACCGTCCAAACTTTTAAGGAGCGTGACGAGCTCTGAAAGTTCCTTTGGACGGTGGGCGACCTCGAAGGGAGAAGCGATCACTTCCCCTGCGGGGCGCAGGATGGCAACCATTGACTTTCCTTTGGAAACGTCGATGCCGACAGCGTTCATAAGCGACCTCCGAAAATGGATTTGGCGATAAGGCGACCAACCTTGTTCCAATACCGATTCAATCTGATGTGTGACGCGGACGCGAAGCCCAACCTGCAAAAACCGAACGCTATAATGGAAGGTTGGCTGACAGTCTTTGGTGCGGGCGTAATAGCCCAAGGAGAAATCCGCCAGACCTTAATACCACTTCCATTATAGCTTAGGTCTTGGAACTTTGAAAAGAGTATCTTCCGATATTCTTTTCAGGTCAATTACATTGTATCAGGAGGAAATTCCATGAAAAAATTTCTATGCGTCGCCTTGACGGCACTCATGCTCTGCCTGCCCCTCGCGGCGTGCAGCATCTCCCGGTCTCCCTCGGGCGAAGTTCCGGGCGGGATCCCCGGTGGGATCCCGGGCGGCAACACGGGTGGTAACACAGGCGATAATACAGGCGATGATCTGGGCACCGTCGTTACCCCCACTTCCACCAATGCGGAGGCGGCAAAGGCGGCCGCGAACGTCGTTTCCCTCCCCACTGCCACAGAAAAAGAGTACGATGGCAGCACCATCACAGAGGGCGGCGTCTATGCCGTGCGCGGCAGTCTTGACAAAAAAATCTCCATCGTATGTGATGCGGCCGTCGAGCTAAAATTCTATGATGTGACCCTTTCCGTCGCCAAAAAGGCACTTGAGGCGGAGGGCGCGGGCGATGTCATCCTTACCCTCTCGGGGGAAAACTTCATTCAAAACACCAACCCCGACGGTTCCAACGGCATCGACGTTCTCGGCGATCTTCTCATCCGCGGGGAGGCGGGCGCAAGCCTTACGATGGATGTCACGAAGAATGCCGTCACGGCCAATTCCATCACGGTGGAGGGAACTTCCCTCGATATTACCGCCCAAAAGGACGGCCTGCATGCCGAGATCGCCCGCTATGACGACGTCGCCTTCACGGGCGTTCCCGGCCTCTCGTATGCGGATGGCGGCTTCGTGCATCTCAAGGACGCCGAAGTGGCCCTCACCACGACGGATGACGGCATTCAGGCGGACACCTTCGTCTGGGTCGAAGGGGAGACGACGCTCACCGTTACGACAAACGGCGGTGCGCCGACAACCATTACAGAAGCTTCCTCGGATGCGGCGAGCGGGAAGGGCGTCAAGGCGGGCGCGCTCGACTACGGCGCGGACAAGACCGACCTTGCATGGGACAAGTATTTCCTTCTCATCGAGGGCGGAAATCTTACCGTCAATGCGAATGACGACGCCTTCCATTCGGACGGCGAGATCGTCATCTCGGGCGGGACGCTCTCCATTGCCTCGGGGGATGACGGCATCCATGCCGAAAAGCTTCTCACGATCTCGGACGGCAAGATCGACATCTCCCGCTGCTATGAGGGCGCGGAAGCGGCGAAGGTGGAAATTTTGGGCGGTGAGCTGGGCGTGGTCGCCGCGGACGACGGCGTGAATGCCGCGGACGGCACACAAGCTATCCCCGGCAACAAAAATCCCAATTGCAGAATTTTGATCTCGGGCGGAAAGACGACGGTCGTCTCTTCGGGCGACGGCGTGGATTCCAACGGCGACTTTATCATGACGGGCGGGACGCTCTTTGTGACGGGGCCTTCGAGCGGCGACAACACCGCTCTCGACACGGACGGCGAAACGCGCATCGACGGCGGATATCTTATCGCGGTCGGCTGTTCGGGCATGATGGGATCCTCCCCCTCCAATTCTTCCAAACAGAACGTCATCGTCTATACGCAGAACTCAAATTTAAGTGTTTCCGAGGTGTATGTCGCGGACATGGGTGGTACCAAACTCCTCTCCTACACCCCCGCGCGGGCTTTTTCCAACATTGTCGTCTCCTGCCCCGAACTCGCCACGGGCGGCACCTTTTCCCTGCATGCGGGAACGCAGACGCTTGCCGAAAGCATCGTGATCGCCTCTTCCGTGACCCGGCTCGGCACACAGTCCGGTCGCCCCGGAGGGTTCGGCCCCGGCGGCGGCTGGGGAGGCCCCGGCGGGAAATGGTAAACTCGACAAAGCCATAAAAAAACAGTGCCGGAAAGGCACTGTTTTTTTTGGAAATACGGTAATGCTTCGACACGCGCGTACCGCGCGGCTCAGCATGACGATCGAGAAGCCTTCGGACTGCGTAGTTCGGGATCCTTCGGGGCTTTGCCCCTCAGGATGACGCGGTTACCCTGCCCTCATTCCGAGGCTCCGCAGGAGCCGAGGGAATCCCCTCTCAATGTGGCAAAACGGGTCTGTAGGGGTCTCCTCCGCCGCGCCGCCCGATGGGCGGCGCGGCGTCGAGATGAGGAAGGAATGATGCGGTGGCACATCGGACTGCGTATCAGGGGATTCTCTCACCCCCTGCGGGGGTTCGGAATGACGGGTTCTGATTCCACTCCCGTAAACGGGAGCAGCCTTTTTTTGGACTGCGTAGTTCGGGATCCTTCGACTTCGGCTTCGCCTTCGCTACTTCGGGGCTTTGCCCCTCGTGCCGTGCTTAGTAGACAATAATGCGCGCGGGGCAGGATGACACGGGTCCCTCATCAGTCACGCGGAGCGTGACAGCTTCCCCCATGGATGGGGGAAGCCCCTACTTTCGGAATACGATGATGAGGACGATGATGGCGATGGAGATGACCGCGCCGATCGTGTAGGTGATATACCGGATCTTCTTGATCTTCTCGTCGCTCATGGGCTGGTAGCCCTTGGGGGTGAGTTTGGCCTTGCATTTGGGGCACTGCGTCATATGGTCCAATACGGGACTGCCGCAATTCGGGCAGGCAAGCACATGCTTTTCCGCCCTTGCGCGGCGGTCCTCTTCGATCGTCGTCTTTTTCTTCATGTCTTGATTATACCACACTTTCCGCCCGCTTTCAATGTTTTTGCGGGTGAAAAATTTCCCCGCGGCCCGAACTCATATCTCTTTCAAACTCCTTTACAAATTCCACAAATTGTAGTATGCTATAAATACTTTCAAAACTTGGGGGCCGAATGTGAAGAAGAAAAGACAAGAGAAACTCCTCGAGACCGAAGAAAAAGAGGCCTTGAGCGGGAAGATGACCATCTATGACTATGAACAGAAATACGTCAAGCGGCAGAATGTGCGCGGGGCGAAGTTTCTCCTTCGCTTTATGGCGGCGATCATCGGCGTCTTCCTCCTCGTCGTGCTTGCCCTCGTCGCCCTCCGCGTGTATGACGTCAACAAGTATGCTGGTTACGGCGTGGGTGCGGCTTGCCTCGTCCTCTACATCTGCGTCTACATCGTCCCCACCGTCAAAATTTTGCATGCGGGCTACTTTGTGACGAACGTCAACGGCTTTACCGCAAGGAAGGCCCAGCGGCACAACAAAAAACTCCGTCACGATATCGCGGATAAGATGATCGACCTCACGGCAAAGGTCGAGGGCGTGGGCTGGTACGACAGCGAAGTGGTCGGCAGAATGGCGATCGCCCTCAAGACGAATGACGAAGAGAAGCTCAAAGGATGCCTTACGGAGCTTTACAAGGGGTCGGTGAAGAAGTCCGCCCGCTCCCTCATCCGCAAATGCTCCCTGAAGAGCGCGGCCTTTTCCGCCGTCTCGCAGTCGGCAAAGATCGATGCGGCGATCGTCGTCATCATCAATCTGCAACTCATAAAAGACATCGTGTTCCTCTATGGTTTCCGTCCCTCGGATGCAAGGCTCGTAAAAATTTTTGCCACCGTCATCTCCAACGCCCTCGTTGCCTACGGGCTGGGAACAGCTAATATCGGCGGGGCGGTCGTCAAGACGATGGGCAGCGCGGTCAAGGGCATCCCCATCTTGGGGTCCGCCATCTCCGCCCTCGTCGATTCCTCCGTGCAGGGACTTGTGAACGGCACCCTCACGACGGTCATCGGCTACCAGACCATCAAGTACCTCAACAAGGAATACCGTCTGCAAAACATTTTGGACGGCATCGACGTCTCGGAGACGGAGGCGGAACTTTCGGAGGACTGCACCGAGCTTGAGAGCGAACTCAAGAGCCGCAAGAAAAAACTTGCCCCCGCCGTGTGAGAAATTCGTCGCCTTGCCCCGCACACCGCGGGGCTTTTTATTGCCATCCATCGGACATGGGTGGCTTGTTTTTTGTCTGAAGGATAAGGGACGCGTCATTCTGAGGCGACCACACCAATAAGACTTTCCGTGAAAGCAACTCTCCGAAGAATCCCTTCAATGAAAACGCGGACTTCGTATCGGGGGATGCTTCGGCAGGCTCAGCATGACGCGGTTATACGTGGACTCCGTAGTTCGGGATCCTTCGACGTCGGCTTCGCCTCCGCTATTTCGGGGCTTTGCCCCTCGTGCCGCGCTTAAGTTTACAATAGTGCGCGCGGGGCAGGACGACGCGGTTACACGCAGACTTCGTAGGAGGGGATTCTCTCGGCCCATAAAGGGCCTCGGAATGACAGGTCTCCCGCGAAGGGCATGAAGCGGTTCACCCCTTCCGTCACGGCAAAACTGTGACACCCACCCCTCAAGGGGTGGGCAAGGGCCAACGTAAACGGACAGCTTCCCCCTTTTGAAGGGGGAAGCCTTTTTCGGACTTCGTATGAGGGGATCCACTCGGGCTACGCCCTCGGGATGACGTGTGCGCAAGGCAGGATGACGCGGATTTCCTTTATCTTAAATAGCTGCCTTGGGCGGAGTTCATGACGCGGAAGATCCGGACTTCGTCGCCCGTCTTGGCGTCGAGGTAGACGATATATTCGCCGTCCGCATACTTGCAGGCAAACTCCCAGCAAAGGACTTCCTGTCCGTCCATGGGGATGAGTGCGAGGTTCGCGCTATAAGGTTCCAGCCCGCGGGTGAGCTTATCTTCGGCCTCCGCCTTGGAAAGCCCCGCCTTGAGGTCGCGGTCCTCGTTGTTGAGGAGATACCCTCTCGCGTCCATGCCGACCACCCTGCCCTTCTCTTCGCAGACGCGGATGCGGATGATCTCGGGATAGATGCGCACGCCGTCCTCTACCGCCGTGTAGGTGAGGTTCGCGACCAATCCCGCGTCGGAGAGCCACACTGCCTCGACGTCCCCAATGCCGATGTTCTTGAGATATTCGCGGGCGATGGCGTCGCATGTCTCGAGATCGAAGTTCTTCGTGGAACACTGCTCGTAAGTGTCGAAGAAGGCGAGCTTGCCGCCGTTTTTGGTGATCTCGGCAAAGATCTCGACGTCGTTCTCATCCTTGAGGGTGAAGTTGTAGCAGCTCACTTCCTGCGTGATCGTCTCGCCTGTGAACTTCACATCGCGGACATGGTAGGAGGCAAACAGCTCTCTGGCCCTTTCCTCCGCCTCGGAAGAGGTGATCTCTTCGAAGCGGGCGAGACGGTTTTCACCGACGTTGCCCTCCCCCGTGAAGGGTGCGTCCACGATTTCCTCCGGCTCTTGTTTGGTCTCATTCCCCATTTCGCCGAACTTCTCGGAAACGGTGCCCTGTTTGCCGCCGACGAAGCTGCGAAGATCTCCCTTTTGCATGTGCGTCATGAGGTCGTTGAGTTCGGTGTAGAGCTTATCATTGACCTCATAGAGGTAGGCAACGGTGCTTCTCTCCGTCTCGGAAAGGGTGCCGCCGCGGCCGAGTTTTGCAAGGAGGGTGCGCGCATAGGAGCCTGTCTTGTTGACGAAGGCGGAGATGTCCGTACTCGTCGCCTGATCGACGGGGATCTTCTCGAGCGCGCTCTCCATGAGGGCGGCGTCCACCAAGATATTCGTGAGGAGCAGCCGCTGTTCATTCGCGCCCGAGGAGACGCGAAGTTTGGCAAGGCTGTCGTCGAGTTCCTCGCTCGCGGAGACCATCTCATAGAGGGTGGCACGGGCGGAATTTTCCCCCGAGACCTGCATCTCGTTCATGCGGATCGCCCCCGCCGTGACGACGGTCGCGAGGACCAGACAGGCCGTGCCGAGGGAGATGACCGCTGCGAGCCAGCCGCCGAACCCGCCCGTGCGCCTGCGCTCGGTGCGCTGTTCGCGCTTGTGCTTTCTCTCCTCCGCCTTGCGGACATGGGCGGCCTGACGCGCCTTGCGCCTGTCCTCCTGCGCCTTCATGTGGGCCTCCTGCTTCTTGCGCTTCAAGGCGATCCGCTCCTTCTTTTCGCGGGCGATGCGCTGGGCCTTCTCCGCCTTGGATTCATTCCTCAAAAGCTCCTTGCGGGCGGCACGCTCCGCGCGCTTTTCGATGCGCTTTTCCTTGAGTGCGGCCTTCTTTTCGGCACGCTTTTCGAGGCGTTCCGCTTTCTTTTTGGCGATCATCTCCTTGCGGGCGAGTTTCTTTTCGGCGATGCGCTGCTTCTTCTCCAATTTTCTCTGCTTGATGGCGGCCTTCTTTTCGATCTTGGCCTGCTTCAAGGCAGTCTTTTTGTCCAGCTTTTCTTCCTTCTTTTCGGCACGCGCCTTCGCCGCCTTCACGCGCTCGTCCGCCGCCGCATGCTCGCGCTTTACCGCCCTTTCGGAGGTGCGCCTTTCGGTCGTGCTTCTCTTCGTCTTCTTCGGCTCCTTCGCCTTTTCTTCCTGAACGCGCTTTACCTTCTTCGCGCCGCTTGATACATTCTTACCGATTTCCTTTTCCATAACTCCTCCTTAAATGGCAAAGACGTGTTTGCCGATGACCGTGACCGTCTTGCGGCCGAAGATCCATGAGCTTGTGGCGACCGCGGGGTTGTAGTAGTAGAGACACCCATAAGTCGGGTCCCAGCCGTTCATCGCATCGCGGGCGGCGTTGTATGCCGTCTGATTCGGCTCGAGATTGATCTGCCCGTCGGTGACTGCCGTGAACGCGCCGCTCTGATAGATGACCCCCGAGATGCTGTTGGGGAAGGATGCGGACTTCACGCGGTTGATGATGACCGCGCCGATCGCCACCTGCCCCGTGTAGCTCTCCCCTCTTCCCTCGGCGTAGATGGCCTTGGCGAGAAGGTAGAGATCGGACGAGGTATAGCCCGAAGGGGTCGAAGAGCCAGATGACCCCGAGGAGCCGCTTCCCCCGCTCAAGGCATTGTAGGACGCCGTCATGCCGAGGGCCTTATAGGTGGCCTTCCCGACGACGCCGTCCGCGGTGAGGCCGTTCTTCTTCTGGAAGGCGATGACCGCTTTTTTGGTGCCCGCGCCGAAAATGCCGTCCACAGAACCGGAGTAATAACCCCACTGCTTGAGGCGGCGTTGGACCTCCTTCACCTCGCTCCCCCTGCTCCCCTGCCGAAGGACGGCCGCATCGACCGCTTCCACCGAGGCGACGGGGGCCTCCTGTATGTGCGTTGCCGCGACTGCGATCCCCGTCAGCGAAGCCGTGGCAAGCGTGAGGGATAGCGTCGTGATGAGCAAAAACTTCTTCATAATTTCCTCCTATGGGCAATGTGTGCAAGGGGAAATTTTTTATGCGGCACAAAGAAAAAAAGCCCCCGACGGGGCGGGAGCGTTGAAAATATTCTCTTTTATTTGGCGAATTGGGCGCGGTAGAGGTCGTGGTAGAAGCCGCGCTTTTCGAGAAGCTCTTCGTGCCTTCCCCGCTCGATGACCTTCCCGTCCTTCATCACAAGAATGAGGTCGGCGTTTTGGATGGTCGAGAGCCTGTGGGCGACGATGAAGGAAGTCCTGCCCTTCATGAGGGCGGCAAAGGCCTCCTGAACGAGCCTTTCCGTGCGGGTATCGATGTTCGAAGTCGCCTCGTCGAGGATGAGCATGGGCGGGCGGCAGAGCATGACGCGGGCGATGCACAGGAGCTGCCGCTGACCCTCGGAAAGGACGCCCTCTTCGCCGAGCAGGGTATCGTATCCCTTGGGAAGCTGCATGATGAAGGTATGCGCCTTGGCGGCCTTGGCGGCCGAAATCATCTCCTCCTCGGTGCAATCCGGCCTCCCCATCGTAAGATTTTCGCGCACGGTGGCGGTCTTGAGCCATGTCTCTTGCAAAACCATGCCGATATTTTCCCGAAGGGATGCGCGCGTCACCCTTCTGATGTCCTGCCCGTCCACGAAGATCGCCCCTTCGTCCACGTCGTAAAAGCGCATCAGAAGGCCGATGAGCGTCGTCTTGCCGCACCCGGTGGGACCGACGATGGCGACACGCATGCCGGGCGCAACGCCGAGGTCGAGGTGCTTGATGAGTTCCCGTTCTTTGTCGTAAGAAAAGGCGACGTCCTCCGCCCTCACTTCCCCCCTTACATCCTCGAGGGCGGGAAGGTCCGCATCCGACGGCTCCTCCTCTTCGGCGATGAGCGAAAGTATCCTCCCCGCGCTCGCGAGAGCACTCTGGAATTCGGCGACGACTTCGGAAATTTCGTTGAACGGCTTTGTGTATTGGTTGGCGTATTGCAGGAAGGTCGTCAGCCCCCCGACGGTAAACGGGGCAACCATGCCCGCGGTCGAGATGACAAAATATCCGCCTGCAAGCACGACAGCGGCGTAGACGAGGGCGTTCACGAAGCGTGTTGTGGGGTTGGTCGTCGAGGAGAAAAAGACGGCGCGGAGGGAACTTTTGCGGAGCTTCTCGTTCTTTTCGGAGAAGATCTCCTCATTGCGTTTCTCCCGTCCGAATGCCTTGACGATCTTGAGATTTGCGATCATCTCGTCGGCAAAGGCGGTCTCGTCCGCGCGGGCCTCCACCTGCGCACGGTAGCTCTTAAAAGTCCCGCGCGCGATGAAGCGGGCGACGAAGAAGGAGACGGGGGTGATACAAAAGACGACGAGGGCGATCTCCCAGCGGATGGCGAGCATGATGCCGAGAACGCCCACGATCGTGAGCACCCCCGTGAAGAGCTGGGTAAAGCCCAATAAAAGCCCTTCGGAGACATTCTCCGCATCCGAGACGATGACGCTCGCGACGTCGCCGTACGGACGATTGTCGATGTACTTCAGGGGGAGTTTTTCCACCTTTTTGAAGGCGTCCTTGCGGAGGGCGGAGAGGACGCGGTAGGCGATGCGGTTGGAGAGTACGGCAAGCACCCATTGGAAGATCATCGCCGAAATGCTGCTCACCCCGATGAAGAGGAGGTAGCGTTTGAGCGGCTCCCAAGAAATGCTGCCGTCCGCATGGATGCAATCGACGGCCTTCCCCGCGAAGAAGGGGGCGAGGAGCTGACCCGCCACTACGACGAGGGCGGAGAGCATGGCGAGGACAAAGACGGGGAGATGAGGCCTTAAATAGCGGAGAAGGCCGCGGAGCGTTTCTCTTCGTTTCATGCGCGCACCTCCGTCTGCGAAGAATAGATCTCTTGGTAGAGGGCGGAGCGGGCAAGCAGTTCTTCGTGAGTACCCATGTCCGCGATACGGCCCTCATCAAGCAGGATGATACGGTCGGCGTGCATGACGGAGGCGACCCGCTGCGAGACGAGGACGGTCGTCGTGTGCAGAGAGGAAAGGGCGGCGCGGAGGCGTGCTTCCGTCCCGAAGTCGAGGGCGGACGCGCTGTCGTCGAGAATGAGGATGTCGGGCTTTCTCAAAAGTGCGCGCGCGATCGTGAGCCGTTGCCGCTGCCCGCCCGAGAGGTTGCGGCCCTCCTGTTCGATCTCGGCGGAAAGCCCCCCCTTCGCCTCGAGAACATCCTCCGCCTGTGCGATGCGGACGGCCTCGAGAAGTTCCTCCTCCGTGGCGTCCTCCTTCCCCCAGCGGAGATTCTCCTCGATGCTCCCGCGGAAGAGGACGCACTTTTGCGGCACATAGCCGATACGGGCGCGGAGCGCGCTTGCGGGAATGGCTTTGACGTCCCTTCCCCCCACGAGGACCTGCCCCTCCTCCGCCTCATAGAAGCGGGGAAGAAGGCGCACAAGGGTACTCTTTCCCGAACCCGTGCCGCCCAAGATGCCCACCGTCTCGCCGCGGCGCGCTTCAAAGGATATTTCCTTCAGGGCGGGTGCGCCGCCGCCCGCGTATGTGAAGGAAACGCTTTGGAAGGAGAACGCGGGGGCGTCCTCTTCTTCCCCCACTTCCCCCTCTTTGGTGCATTCCTCTTCTCCCTCCGCTTCGAGAACGGCCCCGACGCGCTTCATGCACGAGACCGTCTTTGCGAGGGTGACGATGAGATTCGCGAGCTTTACAAGTTCGACGAGAATGAGGGAGAGATAGCCGTATAGGGCGACCACTTCGCCCTGTCCGAGGGTACCATGTCCGACACGGATGGCCCCGACATAGATGAGGATGATGACGGCGACGTTGACGAGGATGAAGGTGAGCGGCGCGGTGATCGCGGCAATGCGGCCCACCTTTTCCTGCGTGCAGCGAAGCTTATCGCTCTTTTTCGAGAAGGCGGCCGTCTCCTTTTCTTCCAGACGGAAGGCGCGGATGACGCGATTTCCCGTGAGGTTTTCCCTTGTGGACAGATAGACGCCGTCCAGCTCCTCCTGCACCGCCCGATACTTGGGGACGCATGCCGCCATGACGGCATAGATGACGATGGCGAGAAGGGGGATGAGGGCGACAAAGATGCAGGCGGTCTTTGCGTCTACGACGAAGGCGAGCGCGGTCGCACCGAATACGACGATGGGCGAACGGAGAAGGAGACGCAGCATCATGTTGACGCCGTATTGCACGCGGTCCACGTCGCTCGTCATGCGGGTGAGCATGGAGGAAGTCCCCAGCTCGTCGATACGGGTGAAGGAGAAGGACTGCATCTTGCAAAAGAGCCGCCTTCTCAGTTCCGCCCCCGTGCCCGCCGCCGCCTTTGCCGCAAAGTACTGTGCGGCGATCGCAAAGGCAAGCCCGAAGGCCGCAAATGCCGCGAGCAGCAAAAAGGCGTGCAGAATATAGCTCTTGTCCGCGTTTGCGATGCCGACGTCGATGACCTTCGCCACGACGAGCGGGACGAGAAGTTCCATCCCCGCCTCGAGCAGTTTGAAAAGCGGGGACAAGATCGCCTCCGCTCTATACCGTTTTAACGAGAAAAAGAGATGTCTCATTTCACACTCTCACAAGGAACAGATACACATAGTAGCCGACAAAGGATAGGACCATGAGTGCCCCGGCGATGCGGCCGAGTTTTTTCCGCCCGATGAGGGCGCACCCATAGAGAAGCAGGGCGGCACCGAGGGCGACAAGCCCGTCGATGAGGTTGTTGGGATAGTCGAATGCGAGCGGCCAGAAGAGGGAGGAGACGCCTGCGACGAGGAAGATGTTGAAAATGTTGCTGCCGATGATGTTGCCGACGGCGATGTCCGTCTCCCCCTTCGCCGCCGCCACGACGGAAGTGACGAGTTCGGGGAGGGAAGTCCCGATCGCAACGATCGTGAGGCCGATGATGTCCTCGGGCACCTTGAAGTAATTTGCGATATACTTTGCGGCCTCCACGAGGAGGGTGCCGCCGCCCACCACCATGCCGAGGCCGACGAGGGTCAGAATAATGAGGAACCATGTCTTTTCCTCCATCACTTTGAACCACTTCCCCACCTTGGTCTTGGGCTGCTTTTCGGGTTTTTCCTCCTCGGGGGCGGGGCCGCCCGCAAGTTTTGCCGCCTTCTGCTCCCTTCTCGCATTCACAAAGAGGACGGCCATATACGCCGCAAAGACGGCGAGAAGGGCGAGTCCGTCGTACCACGCGAGGCTCCCTCCCCAGACGCCGAGGCCGAGAAGCAACCCGCTCGCGACAAGGAGGACGGGAATGTCGAGGATGAGGGAGGTCTTTTTGACGGAAAGGACGCGGACGAGGGAAGAGATACCGAGAATGAGCAGGATATTCGTGATGTTGCTCCCGACGACGTTGCCGATGGCAATGCCCGTCGAGTGTTTGATCGCGGCCGTAACCGAGACGCACAGCTCGGGCGCGCTCGTCCCGAAGGCGACGACGGTAAGCCCGATGACGAGGGCGGAGATCTTGCACTTTGCGGCAATGCCCGCCGCGCCGTCCACGAACCAGTCCGCCCCCTTCACAAGGAGGGCAAATCCCACGATCAAAAGAAATATCCAAAGGTACAGCATGAGTTGATTCTTCCCGAACTTTTATCTGATAAACTTCTTTGCATGTTAAAAGTACCACTTCCGCATAATTTTGTCAAGCGGGCAGGGGGGATAAAATGGGAACGGGAGGCTACTCCCTATCAGAGGGCAATACGGCTGTCACTGCCGTGACAAATGGGACATTCTTGTCGCCCCTGCAAGGGGAGATGTCGCTTCCTTCCGCCTCGTCGCCCCTGCAAGGGGAGATGTCGCCCTTGGGCGACAGAGGGGTTAACCCTTTCCCCCGCTTCACGGGGACTTTCCCTAAAGGGGCAGCAAAAGTAAGGTGATGCTTCGACACGCGCGTACCGCGCGGCTCAGCATGACGTGATTTAGAAGCGCGACCCTCATCAGTCACCTGCGGTGACAGCTTCCCCCTTCATATGGGGGAAGCCTTACGGCCTTCTCCGCCTTCTACAAGATCCCTTCGAGGAGGAGTTTGAGGCCGATGGCGATAAGGACCGCCCCGCCGACGATCTCCGCCTTCCCCTCGAACAGTTTGGCCGCCCTCTTGCCGAGCGTTACGGCGGGGAGCGCGAGGAGGAAGGTGACGATCCCGATGACGAGGGCGCAGGCTGCGGCGTGCATGGGAAGTCCCGCGCCCGTCTCCGCCGCAAGAAGTGTGACGCCGACGGCGAGCGCGTCGAGGCTGGTCGCCACCGCCTGCCCGAGAAGTTTTAGGGGCGTAAGGCGGGCTTTTTGACGGAAAACGAGGGGGGCATGTCCGCGACTCTCCCTCACGCTTTCCACAATGGCCTTGACGCCAAGCCCGGATAAGATGAGGAAGGAGAGGTAGGGCGCGACGCGCTCCACCGCCCCCGAGAAGGCGGCCCCCGCGAAGTAGCCGACGATGGGCATCGCGAACTGGAACAGCCCGAACGCCCCCGCGACAAGGAGCATCTTGCCCTTCTTCATGTCCGGCTCCGCCATGCCGTCCGTCATGCCGACGGCGACTGCATCCATTGCGAGCGCGATCCCGATGAGTACGATCTCGAAAACCTGCATACTTCCCCTTCCGCCTAAAAAGCCGTTAAAAAAAGACTTACGCACGCCGAAAAACGTGCATAAGTCTCACCGTTTCATGTGCCACCCGCGCCTTTGCGCATTGTGTGGATGACGCCGCTTTGCCAAAAGGCAAAGCCGATTACTCCCCTATGACCTCTTTATCTTATCATAAGAGAAGAGAGCTGTCAAACGTTTGCGGCCCTTTCCAAAAATTTTGCGCGGGAGACGGGAACGGGTGCGGTCTGCGGGGAACAGGTCTCCACTTTCAGGACCCTCCCCTCGACGAGGCGGCCCTCTTCTTTGTAGGGCGCGAGGACCTTCTCCCCCACCTCCACTTTAAAGGGAGCGATGTACCAATAGGGCGTGCCGAAAAGGTCCACCTTCGCAAAAGTCACAGGCATATTGTCGGCAATGACGCCGCCCGAGAGTGAATGGATCATAGGATGTCCTCCTTAAAAGAGCGGGGCAAAGAGTTTGGCAAGCTCGCAGATCCACCGCCAGACGACGCTCCGCTTTGCGTCCTCCCGCGTCTGCAGGGCGGAACAGGCGAACATCTCGTCGAAGTCGCGCCTGATCTCCTCCACCGCCTTTGTACCGTGCATGAGGACGCCGTTCTCGTAGTGAAAGAGGAAGGAGCGATAGTCGAGGTTGACCGTCCCCACCGTCGCCACCGTGTCGTCCGCGAGCATGAGCTTGGCATGCACGAACCCGGGGGTATACTCATAGATCTTCACCCCGCCCTCAATGAGAGCCATGTAGTTGGAGCGGGTGAGGGCAAAGGGGATCTTCTTGTCGGGAATGTGCGGCGTGATGATGCGGACGTCCACCCCCCTCCTCGCCGCGAGGATGAGGGCCTGCTTCAGACTGTAATCGATGATGAGGTAGGGTGTTGTGATATAGACATTCTTGCGCGCGCTGTTGAGGATGTTGATATACACGTCCTCGCTGAAGTGGCGGGGATAGATGGGGAAGGGACCGTCGCCGTACGGCTGGACGATGCCGCTCTCTTCGAACTTTTCGTAATTTTCGGGAATGTAGCGGGCGGCGTCCTCCACCGTCTTGACCTGCACATCGAACTGCCGCAAAAACATCAAAAGAAGGCTCTTCACCGCCTCCCCTTCGAGGCGGAGGGCGTTGTCCTTCCAATGGCCGAAGGGATGGGTGACGTTGATGTATTCGTCGGCGAGGTTCAGCCCGCCTGTATAGCCCACCTTCCCGTCGATGACCGTGATCTTGCGGTGGTCGCGGTTGTTGTGGACGCTCGTGAGAATGGGCACGAAGGGGTTGAATTTCTTGCAGTTGATTCCCTTTTTCTTCAAAGTGCGGTGGTAGTTCAGGTGTATTTTGCCCATGCAGCCGATGTCGTCATACATGACGCGCACTTCGACGCCCTCGCGGATCTTGCGCTCGAGGACGGAGAGGATGGCGTTCCACATCTGCCCCCGTTCGATGATGAAGTACTCCATGAAGATGTACTTCTCCGCCTTCCCGATGTCCTCGAGGTATCGCTCGAAGAACTGTTCGCCCACGGGGAAATATTCCGTCTTGGTGCCGCTGTAGGCAATGGCCTCGGACGTGACCGTGGAGAGGGCCTCGCTCACCATCCCCCAGCGGCCCATCTTGTCGTGCAGTTCCTCCTTTGTAAATTGGCTCCACTCGTGTTTGCGCATGGCGGCGTCCACCCCGCGGTAGAGTTCGCGCTTCTTTTTAGAGGGGCGAACGGAGGAGAACATGAGGTAGAGGACGACGCCGAAGATGCTGAATACGACGATGGTGATGATCCACGGGATCTTGGTCTCGGGGACCATGTCGCGGTTGGCGACGCGGATGACGAAGATCGCCGCGATGAGATACCAGAGAATGGAGACGACGAGGATAAAGTAGGGTTCGACTGCGGGAAGATACTCCGCGACAACGCCGTCGAGAAGGACGAGGGCCGCGATGATCGCCGTCCAGATGAGAAGGACAAAGACGATGATGGTGAGTGCCACGATGAAAAACCGGCTGAAAATTCTCTTGAAAAGTCTCATGGTTTTCTCCTATCCGCGTACGAACACCGTGCATCCGCACGGTGCGATATGCCTCGAGTATTTCCCCGTCAAAATCAAATTCCCGTTAGAGGAATGGACGCATTTCCACCCCACCATGTCCGCAAATGCGTCGTCGGAAACGTCCTCTGCGGAAAGACCGCACGCATTCACTTCTTGGAGATACGGACAGCCGTAGAAGCAGCGGCTCACAAGTTTCCCTCCAAGGACACGGACGGTTTTCAACGTCTTGGGAACGAGGAATCCGTCCGATGAAAACAGCCATGCGAACGTTCCGTCATACCGAGACCCAAAGTTCCTTTTCGCATTCCCCGCAAAGGGGATCGTGAGATCTTCGAGCTGCGTGCAGGCGGCAAGTGCCCCTTCATCCGCATAGTCGCAGTCGCCGACGGTGAGTTTTCGGGCGGTGGGAACGGCCGCAAGGAGCCGCCTCTGCCCCGCTACGTCGAGGTAGAGAAGGTCGTTTTCCGCACAATACGGTGCGGCGGCCGTGATTTTCTCCACCCTGCTCCCGAGGAGCCTGTCCGCCGAAAACTTCGCCTCGGACGCAAGGCGCAGCTCCTTCGCCCCCGTTTGGGAAAGATAGCTTCTTCCGAGCGTCCCCGAGAGGAGAACGACCTTTTCGGGGTGTTTGAAATTCTCGCGGACGACCCTCTCTCCCGTATAGCGGAAGGCGTCCGCGGAGTAGTAGGCGGTGCCGCCGTACACCTCATAGAGCGCGGCTCGCTCGATACGCGAAAGCTCCCCATTCCCGAGAAGGAGAAGGTCCAAAAGGCTCCCCTTCGAGAGGGCGTCGTTGTAGGCGTAAAAGTCCTCTCCGGGGGTTATCCTCCCGACATGGGTGCCATATTTCAGCTCAATGGTCCCATCTTCCGCGATCCCTTGGAGCATGGAAAATGCGGAGGCGTAGCTCTCCGAAGTCTCTTCTCCGTCCTCCCAAACGCAGCGGTAGTTCTCCTCTGCCCGTGCGACCGCTTTGGGGAAGGGCAGAAAGAGCGTGAATATGCACACCGCCGAAAGCACCGCCCCGACGATGAGAAACAGGATCTTTTTTCTCTTTACCATTTGAGTCTATGCAGCGCGCCCTTTTGCTCGAGGCCTTCGAACGCATTCTGGCGGAGGGCCTCATAGATGGCGATCGCCACACTGTTGGAGAGGTTGAGCGAACGCCGCTTTTCCACCATCGGGATGCGCACACACCCCTCTCTGTGCCCGATCAAAAGCTCCTCTTCAAGCCCCTTCGTCTCCTTGCCGAAGATGAGGGCGCACTCCGCAGGATATCTCGCGTCGGCATAACATTTTTCCGCCTTAGTCGTGAAGAAGAAGCAGGGCATGCCGCCAAGCGATCGGAGACACTCCTCCAAATTTTCATGCACGCGTACGTCGACATACTGCCAATAGTCAAGTCCCGCGCGGCGCACGGCGGTCTCCGAGATGTCGAAGCCGAGAGGCTTTACAAGGTGCAAGACGCTCCCCGTCGCGGCGCAGGTGCGGGCGATATTGCCCGTATTCTGCGGGATCTCCGGCTCTACAAGGACGATGTGAAACATGCCTCCATTTTAATATAAAACGCAACTGTTTGCAAGGGGTTGGGAAAAAACTTAATAAAAATTTCGGGGTGCAGGTATAAAATTTTTGTCACAGGGAAATCATTGCGACAAAGGAGGCGGACATGAAAAAAGTTCTGGCAGCGGTCCTCATCGTGGCGGGGATCCTCGGCGTTATCTTTGCATTCGGGAATTTCTCCAAAGAGGAGATCGGAAGGGAGGCCTATCTTCGCGTACATATCCGCGCCGACTCCAACGAGGAGGCGGCGCAGGCGGTGAAATACAAGGTGCGGGACGAGGTGGTGAAATTCCTCACCCCCGTCGTCGCCTCCTGTGAAAATAAGGCTGAGGCGATCGGAAACATTCAAAAAAATCTCCCTGCGATCGAGAAGGTCGCAGAGAGCGTCTTGAAAAAGAACGGCTTTTCATACGGGGCAAGGGCCGCTGTGCGCCGGGAGGAGTTCCCCACCCGCGTCTACGAGGGCGTGACCCTCGATGCCGGCGTCTATGACGCGCTCATCTTGGAGCTTGGCTCGGGCAAGGGAGATAACTGGTGGTGCGTCATCTACCCTCCACTCTGCTTCACGGGCACGCAGAATGTCGTCTATAAGAGCAAACTCGCCGAGATCATCAAAAAGTTCTTCGGAGATTAGTGGTTAGTTGTTGGGGATAAGCGTCATTCTGCCCCGCGTGAAGCTTCTATTTGTAGACTAAGTGCGGCACGAGGGGCAACACCCCGAAGTAGGCGATGGGGTTTATAAAAATTTCCGCGAAAGCAACTCTCCGAAGAATCCCGAAGTACGAAGTCCGATTATAATAAGGCGATGCTTCGACACGCGCGTACCGCGCGGCTCAGCATGACGATACTTGGAAGCCCCCCGGGGGGGGGGAAGGTGTCGCCTTCGGCGACGGATGAGGGGCCATCGTCGCCCCAGCAAGGGAAGATGTCGCTTTAACGACAGAGGGGACAGCAAGAATAAAGTCACCATTGAAAGCACAACCCTCATCAGTCACGCGAAGCGTGACAGCTTCCCCCTTCCAAAGAGGGAAGCCTTGCGGACTTCGTATAGGGGGATCCTTCGGGGATTGGCTCGCTGTTTTCATCCCTCTTTATCTGCTCAGGGCGATGCTTGCCTCATAAGAAGGCCGCCTTTCATAGAGGGGGCCGCTTTACGATCGGTTATTTTTTTGCGAGGAGAAAACTTTTATCCAAAAGGGCGGTGAGGTCATTGAAGGGAAGGCGGCCGTCGAGGGGAACGGAGATCCAATGCTTCTTGTTCATGTGCCAGCCGGGGAGGATGCGCACGCCGTCCACAAGACGGGGAATTTCGGCGGGGTCGGCATGAAGGTCAATGATCTCCATCGTCCCCTCGCCCGAAAAGCCGAGGCACTTGTTCCTTGCAGTTAGAACGGCGGCATACCATTTACCCGTCTCCTTTCGGCGGAGAATGGCGTTGTCGGGGGTGTCCTCCCAGAGATATTCCGGCTCGCTCCCATACGTTTCGCGAGCGTAGGCAAAGAGTTTTTCCGTCTGCGGCTGTTTGAAATATGCCCCCTCGAAGCAGTGTAAGGCAATATCTTCGAGGGCGGCCTCATATGCCGCGCGGACCCTTCCCACAAACTCGCCGCCCGCCTCCTCCACGAGGTGCAACGTGTAAACTTCGCCAAGCTCGCACTCCATAAGCTGCGTCCTGACTTCTCCGCCCGGCAAAACCTGGACGGTAAGTTCGAAATCGCCCTCTAAGATGCGGACATGGTATGCCCATACGCCGTCCTCTTCGGAAAATCCGTAACTTTTCAGCCTCTCGATGACGGGCATTTTGTTTTGAAAAAAGTCGGTCATGGCCGCGTCCTTTCGATCACGCCCCCGCCGAGGCACTGTCTTTCGTCATATAAAACTGCAAATTGTCCCTCCGTGACAGCGCGCTGTGGCTCCTCGAAGAAAATTTCCGCCTGCGTCTCCCCGAGCCGATGCACGCGCACGCGCTGTTCTTCCTGCCGATAGCGGAACTTTGCCGTGCAATCGAACACCTCATCCTCGGGCATGGTGGGGATGTAATTCATCGAACTCACAAAACAAGAGCGAGACATGAGGGGCGTATCATCGCCGTGAGAGACATATAAAATATTGTGTTCAAGGTCCTTTCTGACAACGAACCACCTGCCGTCTTCCCCCTTCTTTCCGCCGAGGTCCAAACCTCTGCGCTGGCCCAAGGTGTAGTACATCAGCCCGATGTGCTCGCCCACCTCTTCGCCCGAAAGGGTGAGAATTTTGCCCGGCTGTGCGGGGAGGTACTCCTGCAAAAATTTGCGGAAGTTTCGCTCGCCGATGAAGCAGATGCCCGTGGAGTCCTTCTTCTTCGCCGTCGCGAGGCCATGCTTTTCGGCGATCGCGCGCACCTCGCGCTTCTCGAGATCGGCAAGCGGGAAGAGGACATCCTCGAGCTGGGCCTGGGAGAGCTGGTTCAAAAAGTAAGTCTGGTCCTTTCCCCCGTCCTTCGCCTTCAGGAGGCGATGTATGCCTTCCTCGTGCGAGATGCCACAGTAGTGGCCTGTCGCGATATAGTCCGCGCCGAGCTTTTTGGCATACTCCTTGAAGGGGCCAAATTTGATCTCACGGTTGCAGAGGACATCGGGGTTGGGCGTCCTGCCCGCTTTGTACTCGGAGAGGAAGTAGGAAAAGACGCGGTCCATATATTCGCGGGCAAAATTCACCGTGTAGTAGGGAATGTCGAGGAGGCCGCAGACGCGCTTGACGTCCTCGAAGTCGTCGTCCGCGGTGCAGACGCCGTTTTCGCCCGTCTCCTCCCAATTGCGCATGAAGAGGCCTATGACCCGATAGCCCTGCTCCTTGAGAAGCAGAGCGGCGACCGAGCTGTCCACGCCCCCGCTCATGCCCACGACGACCGTCTCTTTCGGCATAACTCCTCCCCCGAAAAATTTTTCTTCATTTTACCATATCCGCGCAAAAATATAAAGCATTTTTCGAAAAGATATGCTATAATGTGGGAAAAGAAGCAAGAAGTACTCGTAGTGTAATTGGATAACATTATGGCCTCCGACGCCATCGACTCCGGGTTCGAGCCCCGGCGGGTACACCAAAATCCCCGAACAGCATCCCTGTTCGGGGATTTGACGATATCGAACATGAAAGTTTGCGGGTTCGCCCCGCGCGCAGCTTCTATTGCCTACTAAGCGCGCGGCACGAGCGTTCCGATTTGCATCAATAAAACGCCTTTGCCCATAACGCGAAGTATCCCCGCCGGGTGCACCAAAATCCCCGAACAGCATCCCTGTTCGGGGATTTGATTATATCAAGCATGAAAGATTGCGGGTTCGCCCCGCGCGCAGCTTCTATTGATTACGAAGCGCGCGGCACGAGCGTTCCGATTTGTATAAATAAAATACCTCTTCCCATAACGCGAAGTATCCCCGGCGGGTACACCAAAAAACGCATGGCAAATGCCATGCGTTTTTCATATCTTTTCGCCCCACTTTATTATTTCGATAGATATCGAAATAATAGATTTTTCCCAATAATTTTCATAATTTTTGGTTTTTCCCCGCCGAGGCGGACACAATCTCCCCCTCGGCGGTCTTTTCTCCTATGTTCCTATTGCTTTACCCATTCGACGGCCTTTCCCGTCTCATCGAAGTGCCACCAATGATCCCATTCCGTCCATTGCTCCTCGCTCGGCTTTGTTAAAGAGAAGTAGTATCGGATCGCAGAAGCAAGGTAGGAATTATCGGTGCCTATTTGCATCTTTTCCCAGTCCTCTTGCGTCCCGCTATAATAAATCTTTTCAAGTGAACTACAACTCTTAAATACTCCCTCTCTGATCGATGTTACGCCCTCGGGAAGCACTATTTCGGTCGGGGCCCCCTTGGGGCGATAGCCCAGCAGTACGCCGTCGACGATGAAGAAGCCGTTTTCATCACACAATTTGGTATAATCGTTGATGAAATCATACCAAAATTCTGCATTTGCAAAATTGCCGCCCGTAATGCTTTCAAGGGCACTTCCTCCTCCTCTCCACTCGTCTACGCCAAACACCAGCCAACCGTAACTGGTTATTGAATCAGGCAGAATAACCTCACGCAGGGTCTCCAAACCAAAGAAAGCTTTACCATGGATCTCTTTCAAATTCGTTGCATTTGAGAGATCGATCTTGTCGATTGTGAATGTAATGCCGGCAAGCTGTGCGTCAACAGTCCAATCGGGGACAAATTTTACAGCTTCATCACCGTCTTTTCCGTCCCTTAGATCAAGCCCATCGCTCCAATCAAGCTCTCCGAACCATGACGTAGGATAGTAAACCGAGACAGGCGCAAAAGTAAAAGCACCGATCGTTTCAAGTTGCGAATCTTTCTCGACGGAAAGCGTGTGGATATGAACGAAGCTTGGATCAAGATAATATTCGACCCAATCCTCATCATAAATGATCCCGTTCCCATACGAAGAAGTCATGAGGCTGAACAGATTATGTATGGAAGTCATTTCTTTCGGGAGAACAAGGTCTCCGTCAAACTTGGCAGGTATGTAAACAAGGCTTGTCCGATCTTTTGAATAAACAACATTGCCGAAAGAGGACAGTTCGGCGTTTTGCTCACTGACCGTAATTTTTTCGGGATAAAACGCCGCACCGCAGCCGGAGGACGTCGTGCTCGACCTTTCATATCCATAAATAAATTTGATGAACTCATCAAAGGAGATCCCCGCTCCTACTGTAAGCTCTCTTACGTTATATGCTTCCACGCTACCCGCTACCGAAGTTACTGTATCGGGAATGACAAGTTTTTCCGTATCGCTTTCGACAAACAGGAGGCGCGAAACGTCCTTATTGTAAACTGCACCGTCTTTTACAACCATGTCTCCGTCATCGTAAATCTGAATTTCTTTACATAAATTCATGCTTATCCGTCCTCCGCGATTGTTTCCGAAGAGTTTCTCAAAGGTATCGTCGCTACTGCCCCAACGCTTTCCGAGGATGAGTTTGTCTACTTCAAGCGCCGCGATCAACGAGTCCTCAACTTCTTCAATGTTGTCCGGGAGCCAAAACTCCGTATAATGTCCGCCGAGAACGCTGCTCTTGATCCGTGTGGCCTTTTCCCAAGGCGTAAAAGGGCCCACATAAGCGGGTGCGCCATAGATCATGTCGCCGTCCCTTCGATTATATACGATGCTGCTTATACAGATCATGTTTTCATTGACGGCAGAGATTTCTATGTTTGCAAGGTCATAGGAATGTATATTGGTGAAGAACGCCGTCTCCATGAGGGGTGCCTTGGCACCGAGCGTAAGTGATTGAAGATTACTACATTTTGTAAACGCATATGCGTCGAGTATGCCGACATTATCGGGAATAATGATCGAAGTATAAGCACCTTCGTCAAAGGCGTGCGTGCGGATCGTTGTTACCGTCTCGGGGATCTCCACCGTATCAAGCTGTTTATTGCGAAATGATTCTTCACCGATAATGACGATCCCGTCCGGTATTTTCGAGGCGGAGACAACAGAGGCAACAAGAATTTTTTCCGGCTTATAGACGAGACACCCGTCCACAACCTCAAAATAGGGATTGCTTGCAGGAATCGTAAGTGTCTCTAAATCGGCAGGATAATTGGGGGCTAACTGACTGTATCTATAAGATGCCGAAAGGTGCAATTCGGTAAGCACACAGCCACCTCGCCCATTGTATATGAAGTCTGTCGGAAAGACACTCTCCGAAGCCCACATGACGGAATCGGAAAACGTCAAGCTTGTCAATTTTGAGCAGTAATAGAAAGCACCCGATGCGACGACCGTCGTTCCTTCTTTTACTGTATAATCCGTCAAATCGGTCACGTCCCAAACGCCCGCCTTTCCATCACCGTTCTTATCCTCCGTACCGTACCCAACGCCGAGGCAGGCCTTTTCCCAATAGAAAACGGAAACGCCATTCCATATGTCTTTCGTCAATTTCGCAAGCATCTTCGGACATGTCGCAAAAATATCTGCCTGAATATACGCGAATCCATCTCCCGTGGGAAAATTTACATTCTCAAGTTCAGTACAATTCTCAAAGGCTCCGGCCGCGATCTGTTCGAGCCCGTTCGGCAGGACGATCCGTGTCAAGGAAGTACAATCCTTGAATGCTTCTGAGAAAATTGCATAGATCGTTTCCGGTAAAACGATTTCTGTGAGATTGATGCATCCTGCAAATCCGCTATTATCCACTCTCATGACCTCTTTTCCTTTATAGCGCGTTGGCAGGAGAATAACGCCTTGTAATTCCTTTTCGGCCCCCTTCTTTACGGAAACGGTATAGCCGGAGCTTATCATGCGCAATTCGAGTTTTGAAATGTCGATCTTATCGCTCCATTTTGCATACAGCGTTATGTCGTCATTCACAGTCAACCCTGTTCCCGATAAGGCTGGACGAGAGCCTACTTCATCGAGATACCATCCAAGAAAATTGTAAATGGTGTTGCCGCCATCCTCTTCCCGTTCGACAAGGGGAAGAGAATTTATAACAGTGCCCTTTTGTACGGCGATGGGGTTTCTGGCCTCCCCGCCAAGAGAATCGAAGGTCACAACAGCGGCTGTCTTGATCCATTTCGCTTTGAGGGTGAAAGATGACCACACCGTATCGTGAGAGAAATCCCACGCATTGTCTTCGTTGGCCGGCGTATAGGGGGCATACCATCCGTCGAAGGTATAACCCACGCGGATCGGGTCATCGATTCTTGAAACATATCCCCTGTATTGCGTCGTGGATACTTCCTTTTTATTGTCATATCCGAAATCAAACGTTATTTGCACATCATCTTTTTTTGCCCAGCGGATATAGACATCATTTTGCTCTTTTTCAAAACGGAAAGGGACGGGGTAGATGTTTTCGGCGGTAAACTCCCGCGTCTTATAATATCCCGTCGCTTCATAACCCGCTTTACGGGGGGCATATCCGTCTGTTTGGAAAGGATACGGCGTATTGGCGTTAAGAGTCGCGATGGGTAATTCTTGATGAAGAAGCCCATACATTACGGTATCCTTTTCCCCATTTTCGGGATGCACCATGAGCTGTGCATAAGTTTGATTGCTTCGGACTTCTATATATACAGCGTTGAGGGTGATCTCATCGTAATCGGTATCATAGAGCGGGAACAACACCGCCGTCGATATGTTGTACTCATATACGGAGGAAAACGTCCAATAGGAAAATCGCAATGTATGCGCGTTTCCATCCTCATCTTGATACGTGATATCCTTGGGATTTTCCGGTTGTTCAAATTTAGAGCCACGTTCTATTTCCATAGGCGGAAGGATATCCTGCGAATAATCAATGAGTTTATCGCCGCTTGCTCCAACGACCTTCCCATCGACGATCATGTCTCCGTTTGTCGTGAAAGAACCCGCTTCGGGTACGATCCGAAATTTTACCTCTGTCTTGTTTACGGAAGTCCATTTTGCGTAAAAGGTAACGTCTTTCGTGACGGTATATGGAAAGCTCGCCTCATGCGAACATGCTACATCGGTAAACCAGCCGCCGAAACGATATCCGTTCTTTTTCGGTTCCTGTGGCGCAGAGATCGTCTTTTCGGCCTCGCATGTCGTAAAAGCAACGATCGGATAGCCGCCGTTGACATCAAATTGCACGGCGCAGGGTTCTCCAGGCTCTTCCCCTCCTTGTCCGCCGCCGGGCGTGACAGGCTTTTTTGCACCGCAGATGCAGTCGCCCTGCGTGAAGTCGTGGGGCGCGCGGGTCGTCTCGTCGATGTTGGACTTGTCTGTGCCGTGTTCATCGCAATACTTCCAGTGTTGCGTCTCGTCGTAGTCCCACGCGTCGTAGGTGTGGTTGTGTGCGACAGGATCTTTTGCCTTTGCGCAAGCTCCAAGACCGAGCGCAAAGCAAAGCGCGCTTGCAAGGGCAAGCAAAATGAGCCAATAGTGTTTCTTCATGGGAGTACCTCCAAAAAAAATTTTTCCGAGAGAAGATCCGCTCGGCCCCTGCGTGGCCTCGGGATGAGGGCGAATAAAAGAAAAAGACGCCCCAATATGGGACGCCGAAGAGAGTATCCCATATTGTTGCTACACAAATGAATCTGCAATACGGCAGAATAGGATACACCCCTACCAGGTTGTAACCGTATTGCAAAAATATTCATTTGTGTAGCGAATTCAGTATAACACAACGGAAAAATTTTTACAAGGATTTCGGGAAATGTATTTTTGAATGTCATCGTCATTCCCTCGCCTCGGGGAAATTGTGTATCGGGGGATATCAATGTCACTGTTTTCATTCTCGGGATGCTTCGAGGATTGGTTTGCGGTTTTCATTGCACTGTTTCGGCTCAGCATGACGCGGTTCACCCATTGGACCTCGTATGAGTGGATCCTTCGGAGAATTTCTCGCGAGGACTGCGTAATTGCAGTTTTGGCTCAGGATGACGCGAGACGCCCCTCCCACGGAGGGGCAACGGACTTCGTATCGGGGGATTCTCTCGGGCTACGCCCTCGGAATGACGCGGTACACCCATTCGCGCGGAGTAGGATGTCGCGATTCTCCTTCCATTTTTCTAAAGAAGAAATTTTGAAAGTCTCACACAAAAAGTGCAACTATTTTTCGGTTATCTCTTGATTTTTACCGATTTTGTTGTATAATGGACTATGCGGGGTTTTGTTGCCCCCGCTAAAATCAACTATCTAAGGGGTACTTTTTTATGGGTTCAGCCACAAATATCCGCAATCTCGCGATCGTCGGCCACAGCGGCGAAGGTAAGACCACCCTTCTCGAGGCCATGCTCTTCGACGCGGGTGCCACCGAGCGTATGGGCAAGATCGAGAGCGGCAACACCGTTTCCGACTTTGACGAACAGGAGATCGCAAGAAAGACTTCCATCTCCCTCGCCCTCGCATATTTCAACCGCAACGGCATCAAGATCAACCTCATCGATGTCCCCGGCTTCTATGACTTCGAAGGGGAATTCGATTCCGCCATGCGTGCCGCAGGTTCGGCACTCATCGTAGCGGGCGCGGGCGGCTCCGTCACCGTCGGTGCGGAGAAGGCGATCAACTACTGCCTCAAAGAGAAGAAGCCCAGCATCATCTTCATCAACGGAATGGACAAGGAGAATGCCGACTACCCCGGCACCGTGCGCGCCCTTCAGGAACAGTATAAGGGCAAGATCGCGCCCATTCAGATCCCCGTCATGGACGGGAACAAGATGACGGGCTATGTGAACGTCATCACGGGGAAGGCCTACTCCTTCGGCGCGAAGGGGCCGGAAGAGATACCCGTTCCCGCAGCATACCAAGCGGAACTCGAGGAGATGCAGGCCGTCCTTCAGGAGGCCGCCGCCGAGAACGACGAGGCCCTTCTCGACAAATATTTCGAGGACGGCATGCTCTCCCCAGAAGATACCGTCCTCGGGCTTCGCAAGGGGATCCTCTCCATCGGCGTCATCCCCGTCCTCGCGGGCAGCGCGCTCCTCAATAAGGGCGTCATCAATCTCATGGACGTCATCGCCGAATACATGCCGCAGGCCGCTGAGCGCGGACTCATGGCGACCGACCTCAAGACAGAGAAGGAGACGGAGATCGTCTGTGACGAAAACGCTCCCTTCGCGGCGCAGATCTTCAAGACGGCCGTGGATAACTTCGTCGGCAAGCTCAACTATCTCCGTGTCAACCGCGGCGTTCTTAAGACGGGCGTCGATGTCTATAACCCCAACAGCGACGCGACGGAGCGCATCAACTCCCTCTATGTCGTCCGCGGGAAGAAATTGGAACCCGTCACCTCGCTCTCCGCGGGAGATCTCGGTGCGGTCGCAAAGCTCACCGCGACGGGCACGGGCGATACGCTCTGCGATCCCAACGCCCCCGTGAAGTTTGCCCCCATCGACTTCCCCGAACCCGTCCTCTCCATGGCCGTCAACGCGACGGTGCGCGGCACCGAGGACAAGGTGTTCGGCGGACTTGCCCGCCTTGCCGAAGAGGATAAATCCTTCCAGGTCCGTAAGAACACGGAGACGGGCGAGACGCTCGTCTGCGGACAGGGCGAAGTCCAGCTCGACATCATCAAGAGAAAGCTCAAATCAAAGTTCGGCGCGGACGCCGAATTCACCACCCCCACCGTCGCCTACCGCGAATCCATCACGGGCAAGGCCGAGGCGGAAGGCAAGCACAAGAAGCAGACGGGCGGCGCAGGGCAGTTCGGCGTCGTCAACATCCGCTATGAACCGGGTGCTGCGGACGGCGTGTTCGAATTCGTGGATGCGGTCGTCGGCGGTGCCGTGCCCAACAACTTCATTCCCGCTGTCGAAAAAGGTCTCCGCGAGGCCATCAAGAAGGGCGTCCTCGCAGGCTATCCCATGGTCAATTTGAAGGCCACCCTCTTTGACGGAAAGTATCACCCCGTCGACAGTAAGGAAGTTGCCTTCGTCTCCGCCGCAAAGCTCTCCTATGAGGACGGCATCCGCCGCGCACACCCTGTCATTCTGGAACCCATCTGCTCCATGAAGATCACCGTGCCCGAACAGTACGTCGGCGACATCATGGGCGACCTCAATAAACGCCGCGGCCGCATCATCGGCATGGATACCGTCGAAGGGCTGCAGGTCATCACCGCCGAAGCTCCCGAGGGCGAAATTCTCACCTACGCCACCTCCCTCCGTTCCATGACGCAGGGAAGAGGCCGCTTCAGCAAGGAGTTTGCCCGTTACGAGCAGGCCCCCGAGATGATCCTACAAACCATCGCCAAGAAGTAAGATCCTTTTGAAAAGACAAGGCTCTCGCCCATGCGGCGGGGGTCTTTTTATACAAAAATTTTTTCTTACAATTTTTCATTTTTGTTGCCGCCGCCCGCTCCTTTTCACAAAAATAACTATCTTTTCAGGAAATAATTTGAAAAAATTTTTCATTATGTCAAAATTTCACTTTATTGTGCTTTCAATTTCCTTGACAAAGGGAAAATTTTCATATAAAATATTCTTTAATATTTGTAATTTTTTATGAATATTTCAGATGTGAAAATAAATATATGCAAGGAGAAAAAATGAAGAGGAAATCATGGATCATTGCTTTGGCCACCTGTCTTTTCGTTGCCATCCTCGCGCTTCTCGGTGCTTGCGGAGAGAGCAAGCCGAAGAAGTACAGCGTGACGGCGGAAAGCGGTGAGGGCTACACCGTGAGCGGCCTCGAAGCCGACGGCTATGCGGAGGGCGCGCAGGTCACTTTCACCGTCACCGTGACCGACGATACGAAGGAGATCGAGAGCGTCGCTTCCGCCGACGTTAACGTCGAGGACAAGGGCGAAGGTACATACGGCTTTACCATGCCCGCAAAGGCGGTCACCGTCAATGTCACCCTCAAGGCGAAGGAAGTCACCCCGCCCACTCCCGTAAAGTATCTCGTCACCGTAGCTTCGGGCGAGGGTTACACCGTGAGCGGCCTCGAAGCCGACGGCTATGCGGAGGGCGCGCAGGTCACTTTCACCGTCACCGTGACCGACGATACGAAGGAAATCGACAGCGTCACCTCTGCCGATGTCACGATCCAAGACAAGGGCAATGGCGCATA
Source organism: uncultured Clostridia bacterium (assembly GCA_947629675.1). GTDB lineage: Bacteria > Bacillota > Clostridia > Christensenellales > Borkfalkiaceae > Gallimonas. The sequence goes on along the minus strand of CANREM010000001.1, from coordinate 102,650 downwards.
CGGCTTTACCATGCCCGCAAAGGCGGTCACCGTGACCGTCACCTTAAAGAATAAAACCGTCACGCCCGAGAGCTACACGGTCACCTTTGATGCGAACGCTCCCGAGGGCGCGACTGTCAAGGGTACGGTAAACGCGCTCACGGCGGAAACGGACGGCACCGTCACCATTCCCGATCCCGCCGCCTACACTGCCGATGGCTGGCTGTGCGTCGGCTGGGCGACTTCTCCTACCGGCAAGGCGGACCTCACACAGGGCGACCTTCGCGTCGGTCAAAATTACACCCCCACGGGCAGTATCACCCTCTATGCTTGCTGGCTGAAGGGCTACGAAGATGCCACGGGCGCATCCGAAGAGATCATCTATGTCGGGACGAGCGTTTTGGGTCAAGGCTCCGCCATCCGTGTAGACGAGGACGGCAAGATCGCAAAGATGGGCTTTGCGGACTTCGATCAGGAGACGGGCGCGCTCACGGGCTTCACCTTCTATTATGAAGAAGCCGAGGGTGGCAATGTGGTCGGCCTCATCACGGAGGATGGCTATGTTCTCCGCGGCACCGAGGAAGGCTACTATTACTACTATAATCACCTTACCGGTTATGTAGAAGCAAATATCCTCTACCTCGACGGCTACGGCAAAGCGATCTATGCCACCGGGGTCGGCGAACAAGTTAAGAGCGAATACGGCTACTACGAATACGATCCGGATTACGATGAATACTACTTTGCTTTCATCGATCCCGCAACGGGAGAATCCACCGCCGGCGATAACGACTTCTTCTTCATTTTGGAAGAGACCAAGATCGAAGGCGTCGATGACGAAAAAGTCAAGGGCGTCTTCTACAAGTATGACTACATGGATGGCCTCTTCGACCTCTATGAAGACGGATACCTCTACGATTATCCCTATCTCTTCTTGGACGGCTATGGCACGGCGTATGTCTTCGACTACGATGAAGACACGCAACAAGAGGGACTTGTTGATATGGGCGAATACCACGCCTTGAATGGCAATGTTCAATCAGGGGAGTATGTATTCGAATCCTCCCTTTATGAAGAGGGCTTCCGCTTCACTCTGGGTTATATCGAGGGCGATACGGAAGAGGAGGATGTCTACATATATCTCCTCTTCAACGAAGCGCGTTCCGGTGTCCTCAACGAGAAGAACGGGACGGGCACACTTGAGCTTGACGGCTACGGCGGAGCTAAGTATACCTCCTCGACAGGCGAAGAGTTCGAAGGCATGACAGTCTTCAACGAAGAAGGCACCATTTGCACGCTTCACGTCTATGGCGATACGGGCGTGGAGACCACCTTGGACTTCGTCGTCGATCTCACAACGAAGACGTTCGCAGTGAGCGTGAACGAGGGCGACTTCGTGATCGCCGGCGGCGTTCTCATCGAATACACGGGCGACTCCAAGATCATCACCATTCCCGACGGCGTGACCGAGATCGCGGACGAAGTATTCTCCGGTATGGACCTCATCTCCGTAGTCATCCCCGCAAGCGTCACCAAGATCGGCGCGAAAGCTTTCCAAAATAGTAATACGCTCACGCGCGTGACCTTCCTCGGGACAGACCCCGATGCCATCGAAATCGACTGGGCGGCGGCGAATGATCCCTTCCGTTGGCCCGCGGGCGGCTTCGTCATCGTCGTGCCCGAAGCAAACGTCGAAGCGTTCCGCACCGCATGGTCGGAGGCATGGACGGCGGCAGGGCGCAGTGCGACCCTCTACACCATCAAGGGTTCGGAAGAGGTCAACAAGCGTCCCGAATTCGAAGTGGACGAAAACGGCGTGCTCATCGCATACAACCGCCCGAACGAAAGCACTTCCACCGAACTTGTCATCGATAAGGGTCAGACAGAATACGGCGGAGCGGATATTCAAATTACGGCGATCGGTGCGAATGTGTTCATGGGCAATACCTGGCTCACCGCCATCGACCTTGGAAAAGTGACCACCATCGGTGCGGGCGCGTTCGAAAACTGCACCGCGCTTGAAAATGTCACCTTCACCAATGTCACCACCATCGGCGAGGCTGCATTTGCGGGCTGCACCGCGCTCACGGGCGTGGACGGCAAGATCGAGCTTCCCGCCATCGTGACGATCGGGGAAAGCGCGTTCTCGGGTTGCACGGGCATCAAGCATATCACCGTCGGCGAGCATATTGAGAGCATCGAGGCCCTTGCCTTTGCGGAGATCGCCACCGAAGTTGACCACGGCATGCTCTATCTCGAACTCACGGGCGGCACCCCTCCCACCATTGCGTCGGGCGAACGGCAGGGTGCCTTCACCGGCAACCAAGGCATCGGATACAGGATCATCGTGCCGAGCATCGAGTATGCAAAGCAATGTTGGGATAAAGATAATGGCGTTTACAAAACCTACCTCATCATGGCCCCCGGCGAAGAAGCAGGCGAATATTTCGACGGTGCTTCCAGCCTCATTTTGGAAGGCAGGGCGGTCATTCTGGACGGCGCATACATTTGGCTCTATAAGATCGACGGGACCACCATCACCTTCTACTCCAAAGATGTCGCCGAGAATGGCTATGTTGCAGCCACCGGCACCTATGAGGACGGTTGCATCACCGTCGAGATCGATGGCACCGAGTATCACTTCCGCCTCACGGACGGCTCCGTGACCTATACCTCCGAGGACGGACTTTACACCCTCGTCATCGACGATCCCAAGGAACTCAGCCCCGACACTTGGAGCGGTAGCGATTTTATCAACCATAGCATCACAGTCACCTTCAACGGCAAGCAAACTACGCTCAAAATGAGGGGTAGCAATTCCAAGGTCATCGAGGACTACGAGGATGCGGATGGCAAACACTATCAGTTCACCATCCATCTCCCGACGCACGGGAACGTGTTCACCTATGAAAAAGTGCAGATCCAATTCTCCGAAGATCTTGAATTTGATGCAAGCGGCTATATAAGAGATCTCACCTGCGAGGATGGCAGTACGCTCGAATTGCATAAATCCGGTTCGCTTGTCCTGATCTACGGAACGCTCAACAACGTGAATGGTCAGCCTGTGACATGGACAGAATACGGCGGTTATGTAATGTGCACACTCGATGGCAACGTCATAACTTTCTCGAAATTTGTGGTAAACACGAAATACTTCTTCACCGTGACTGTTGTTGACATTGCGAATAAGATCTTCACTTACACATACACGGATGGTTCCACCCCCACCCCTACCCCTACCAAGTACACGGTCACCGTCAGCGGCGACGGCGTCACGGCGGAAGGGCTTGCAGCGGACGGCTATGCTTCGGGCACGAAGGTCACCTTCACCCTCACCGTCGAGGACGACGCGAAGGAGATCGACGCCGTGACCTCGGCAGAAGTCGAGATCGCGAACGACAACGGTTCCTACTCCTTCACCATGCCCGAAAAGAACGTCACCATCACCGTCACCCTCAAAGATAAGACAACTGACCCCATGCCTACAAATGCAGTTTATGTAGCAGAAACGAAGGCGGAAAACACCACTGGGCTTAATAGCAGAAAATATTCCATCGACAAGATCGAAATCGATAACAGTGGAACGAAGATTTTAGTTTGGGGTTCGGTTGCGGGAGCTACTGTTGAGGGGCAGGAATATAATATAGAGGATGACGATCCGTCAATGTATGAGGACACTGAAATACCGGTCCCTGTCCATTACTACAATGTCTATATCCTTTCATCTACGGACTGGAACATTGCCATATTCTCCGACGGACGCCTCATCATCTACGACGCAAGCCACACACGGATCGGTACAAACCTCTATCGCCTCTCCACGAGCGGCACAGGCGAAGGCGGCAATACTAACCTCCCCGCAGGCGACCTCTACAATGCGCAAACGGAAGCGAATTACTCTGACACGCTCGGCAGGAACACTTTCACCATTGAAAAAGTCGTCCTCGACAAAGAGGGAATGAAACTCTATGTTTGGGGCACCATCAACGGCGAAAAAGTCGAAGGGAAAGAGTTTACATTGACTAACGCAACAAAGAGCAACTATGAAGACGAAGGTGCAGATCTCATCACGGATTATTACTGTGTATATTTGACGGGCGGCAGCGTGGATTACTATATCGCAGTTCTTTCCGACGGTCGTCTCATCATCTGCAACAACCAAGATGCTCGAATTGGCGAAAACGTCTATGTAAAAGCCGAAGCATAACCGCACGCAAAACTCAAAGAAAAAACTCCTGTGTTTTCACAGGGGTTTTTTCTTTGGACTTCGTATGAGGGGATCCTTCGATCGCTTCGCTCCTCAGGATGACGCGTGAACGGGGCGAGGGGACGGTATGACGCGGTAAACGGTGCGGGAAGACGCGGCATAGCCGTGACGGATGAGGGTTTTGAAATGCGTCATGCTGAGCCGCGCGGTACGCGCGTGTCGAAGCATCACCTTATTATTAGTGTCACCCCCTCAGTCTCGGCTTTGCCTCGACAGTTCCCCCTCAAGGGGGAGCCAAGGGCACCCCGTTCCTCATCTCGAAGTCGCGTAGCGGCTGAGGAGATCCCTACAAAACCAAGGCGGCTTATTCAATGCTTTCTGCCTCGCGGAGTAGGGATTCTCTCGGCTCTGCGAGCCTCGGAATGAGGACGTGTGGTGCGGGCGAAGGCTTGGACTTCGTATGAGGGGATCCTTCGATCGCTTCGCTCCTCAGGATGACGCATGAACGGGGCGAGGGGACGGTATGACGCGGCCCCCATTATCATCCCCCCCTCTCTTCCCGCTTTACATTTGAAAAAAGTTGCGATATAATGGGAGTATGTCTTACGAAGTCATTCTCAAGAAAGGGGAAGAAAAGCGCGTTTTGGCGGGACATCCGTGGGTGTATGCCAACGAGGTCGCCCGCATCGAGGGCAAGGACAAGAACGGGGCGCTCGCGACGGTGCGCGCCTTCGACGGCCGCTTCATCGGCAAGGGCTACATCAACCATGCCTCCAAAATTTTGGTGCGCATTTTCATCCGCGGGAGCGAGGAGGACGGCTTCGGGCTATACCATGCCCGCATCCATGCCGCAAATTCCTACCGGAAGGCACTCGGATACAGCTGCGCTTACCGTGCCGTCTTTGCCGAGGCGGACGCTCTTCCCGCCCTCATCGTCGATAAATACGGCGACTATCTCTCGGTGCAGCTCCTCTCCCTCGGGGTGTATCTTAGGAAGGAGATCATCGTCAAAGCTCTCGTCGAGGAATTTTCCCCCAAAGGCATTTGGGAGCGTTCGGACGTTGCCGTCCGCAAAAAGGAGGGGCTGCCCGAGGAGACGGGGCTTTTATACGGCGAGGTCCCCGACTGGGTGGAGATCGAGGAAAACGGGCTGAAAATGGCCGTAGACCTCAAAAACGGGCAAAAGACGGGCTATTTTCTCGACCAAAAGGAGAACAGGTTCGCCGTCCGCCGCTACGCCCGCGGGGAGGTTCTGGACTGCTTTTGCAACAGCGGGGGCTTTTCGATGAACGCCGCCCTTTCCGCGGAGCATGTGACCGCGCTCGACGCCTCCCCCTTCGCCCTCGAGAACGTAAAGCGCAACGCCGCGCTCAACGGTTTTGCCAATGTGGAGACGGTGTGCGGGGACGCCTTTGAACTTCTTCGGGCATACCATGCCCAAAAGAGGAGCTTCGATTGTGTCATTTTAGACCCGCCCGCCTTCTGCAAATCCGCCGCCGAGGTCAAGGACGCTTTGAAGGGGTATCTCGACATCAACCTCTTGGGACTGAAGCTCGTGAAGCCCGGCGGGTATCTCGTGAGTTCCTCCTGCTCGCACTTCGTCACGATGGCGATGTTCGAGAAGATGCTCGCCGAGGCCGCACGACGGTCTGGAAGAAGGGTGCAGTGCGTGGAGACGCGCTCGCAGGCCCCCGACCACCCCGCCCTCCTCGCCGCCGACGAAACACAGTATCTGAAATTTTTCGTGCTGAGAGTGGAATAAAATTTTAAGCGAAGCGGCACCCAAACGGGCACCGCTTCTTTGTGCTTGTTGCTCTTATGCTCATGATCGAGGCGATACCGTTTCGCGCAATCTTTCACGGATTCGTTCCTTTTCTCTGCTGTCAGTTGTGTTTAACCGCAAAATGGGAATGCAATATTTTGCGAGAATCGAATCTTTTAGCCCATCCCGTTCTTTTTGCCTTTCATTATTATGAAACACAAACCCGTCCACTTCGATCACGAGCACGGGCAAGTGCGTCACTTTTGAATAGATCAAAAAATCTACATGCGTCCAATCGTTTGTCGAAAAGAAACGCTCGCGCTCGCTTAAACCCGACAGATCGCCTAACAAAGATCTGAACGGAACATGCATTGCCACGCCGAGATGTGTGTAAGAATTCTCCTTAAGTGTTTGTTTTATCATAATAAAGGCAAGGTTTTCGCTGTCAAATTGGCTTACCCTTCCGTATTTTCGCAAAATCTCCTCTCTTGCCTTGCTGTTGACCTCATACAAGCAGTCGAACACGGAATTGATCTTGCTATTGATGATCTCGTGGTTGTGATAACGGATATACTCTATCAATTCATGGATCGGCGAATCTTTATCGTTGTCGTTGCCATCCGTTACCACGATAAACTTATCCTTCGCGCGAGAAACAGCGACATTCAGACGGTTCGGATCGGAGACAAACTCGCTAATTTCGTTATCCACCGTCGATAAGATCATTACGTTGCGTTCCTGTCCCTGGAATTTATCGACCGTATCCGCCTTGACAGTTGTACCTTCAAATTGCTTTTGAAGTAGCTCCGCTTGGGCACGGTAAGGTGTAACGATCCCAACGGAGTTATCCCACAAGTTCAATTTTTGCTTCTCGATCACCTCTTTCGCGATCACATCGATCTGCCTTTTATTGATATGTCCTCTCGCCAGATTTCCCGCAACAGTCTTATAAACCGCCATAGTTTGATTGGACGAACGATTTTCCGTCATAATGATAAGCTCTTGTCCGTAAAACATCTGATTGCAAAATCCGATAATCTCGGGATGGCAACGGTAATGCTCTCTCAACAGAACTCTGGGGGCCTTGGGAAAAAGTTCGATCATCGACGAAAGCAAACTGTGATCGTGGTAGCGGTAGGCTTTGGGTAAATTGTACCGAGAAAAGATCGCTTCCGTCAACTTTCTTTGCTCTGCGTTCACAACGTTCGGAAGTTGCTTTAAGTCTCCGACGATCACCGCCCTCTTTGCACAGGACAGCGCAAGCGCACCCGTCGCCAGATCGACCTGCGAAGATTCATCTATAATGACGTAATCGTAAGAAAATTTAGGGGAAAGGCAGGAACTGAGCGAGTAGGTCGTACTCAACACTACAGGAAAGTCGTCGATGAATTCTTCCGGATGAAAAAACAAATCGTTGGCGGAATAAATGCGACGCATGCGATCCTTATACCGCTTATAGAGGTGATTTTGGAAGAAGCGCATGGAGAGTTCGACATATTCTTTCAGCTTTTCTTCAAAATTGAAAATCGCCAGTTCGTTTTCCAATTGCCTGCGCTCATCGGAAAGGATTTTCAGCCGCCTTTCGTAAAAAGACCGTTGACAGTGCGCAGAGATTTCTTTGAAGTCAGCGGAAAATTTCATCCTTTTTACTCTATATGTCAAGCGCATTGCAATCTTCTTGAAAAGACCAATCTTTTTACCGGAAGAAGAGAGCCATTCGTATTCCTGGGCAAAGCTCAATATTTTTTGCGGAGACAGGCTCTCCGGAAAGATCGGCGGTAGGGAATGGACTTTAAGTGTGGCGTAATAGTCGTCGAAATGGAGTTTTTCTTTTTTGAGAGCATCCTCCTCCGCGAGCAGTTCCGCTAAATGATTGCGCTGTTTCATTTTTGTTTCCAGCTCATTAAGTGTCTTGTCTAAATAAACACTGTCCACTTTTTTCGCCCAATCCGAAAGATTGGGAAGAACGGCCTGATGTTCAAAGAACTTATTCTTATTATCAGTATTCCCAAGTTGCGCGGCGAGAAAGCCTATTCCGTATTTCTGCAATTTCTCATAGACGTTTGCCGTCGCGGAGTTATTGCCGGAAACCACAGCCACGCTTTTTCCTCGTATCACGGCGTTAGCAATGATGTTGAGTATAGTCTGTGTCTTCCCGGTGCCGGGAGGACCTTCGATGAAGCTGATCTTGGCAGAAAGCGCATTATCGACTGCCTGCTTTTGGCTGGAATTTATGCCGAAAGGATAAATAGCCCTGCCTATGACCGATGCGGACGGTTTGACGACCATTCCGTTCAAAAAGTCTGCCAATACGCTTTCACTACTTACATAATCGATTTTATCATAATAGGATGCAAGAATATTCTGTCCGTTTTCGTTGTACAGACCGGTCGCATCGGCGAGCTCCTTCAAATAAAGAAATCGGCTTTCACACCTCCCGTTTTCCAACATGGAACGGACGATCTTGATCTCGTCAAAAAGAAAAAGCTTGGTCCTTCCGCTCTTGCTGATGATCCTGCAATATCTTCCGAAGATCTGCACCGTTTCCGCATCAATTTCGAGCGAATCACCATGGTAGACGCGCTTATCCGCAACTGACACAATACTCGGATTCTTGAATACTTGCAGGTCGTCCGATCTATAAGGGTAGCTCTTCCCGTTGGAATAAGTAACATATACGACACGTTTTTTCGCGTCGAAAAACAGCTCCTCTATTGAAGCGGTCTTATCTTCCCCTTTGACAATAATCAACTGATCCAGATCCATTACACGTCTTTCCTTTATCAAAAATCATACATTAAACTTGCCCACGAAATAGGTGCGCTCATTATTGGTAAGTTCCGATCTCCCGACATGATATATCCGTTTTGGCTCATGAAATGCGATAGCCTTTCTTTCATTATAAAGCGACACCTTCCCCCAAAAGGGGGAAGGCTTGCTATACAACTTTCAGGTTCTTTGTTGGCTTGCGCGGTAGCTTTTTTGAACGCCTCATATAGCAGAACGCTATTCTGTTCTCTTCCACTCGCGGTCCGCTGTGTCTCCCGCCGAGATCTTACTTTCTCGGATTCTTGATGTTGGATTGCGCGGCTGCAAGGCGGGCGATCGGGACGCGGTAGGGCGAGCAGGAGACGTAGGTGAGGCCGATGTTGTGGCAGAACTCGATGGACGAAGGGTCGCCGCCGTGTTCGCCGCAGATGCCGAGGTGGAGCTTCTTGTTGCCCTTCTTCCCCTTCTTGACTGCCATCTCCATGAGCTGGCCGACGCCGGTCGTGTCGAGCCTTGCGAACGGGTCGCTCTCATAGATCTTGTTCTGATAGTAGGCGGGAAGGAACTTGCCTGCGTCGTCGCGGGAGAAGCCGAAGGTCATCTGGGTGAGGTCGTTGGTGCCGAAGCAGAAGAAGTCGGCTTCCTTTGCGATCTGGTCCGCGGTGAGTGCGGCGCGCGGGATCTCGATCATGGTACCCACTTCGTACTTGATCTTCTTGTGCTTGGACTTGATGACCTCTTCCGCGGTCCTGACGACGATGTCCTTGACGAACTTGTATTCCTTGACTTCGCCGGTGAGCGGGATCATGATCTCGGGCACGACCTTCCAATCCTTATGGCGTTTTGCAACGGCGATGGCGGCCTTCATGACGGCCCTCGTCTGCATGACGGCGATCTCGGGATAGGTGACGCAGAGACGGCACCCGCGGTGGCCCATCATGGGGTTGAATTCGTGGAGGTCGGAGATGATCTGCTTGATCTCCTGAACGGTCTTCTTCTGCGCCTTGGCGAGGGCGGCGATGTCCTCCTCCTCGGTGGGAACGAACTCATGGAGCGGCGGGTCGAGGAAACGGATGGTGACGGGCTGGCCGCCGAGTGCTTCGAAGAGGCCTTCGAAGTCTGCCTGCTGCATCGGCTCGATCTTGAGAAGTGCCTTCTCGCGCTCCTCCTTCGTGTCCGCGCAGATCATCTCGCGGAATGCTCCGATCCTTGCGGGATCGAAGAACATATGCTCCGTACGGCAGAGGCCGATGCCCTGTGCGCCGAACGCCGCGGCCTGCCTTGCATCCTTGGGGGTATCCGCATTCGTGCGGACGCCGAGTGCCTTATATTTGTCGGCAAGCTCCATGATCCTTCCGAAGTATCCGCTGTTGGGATCTGCGGGAACGGTGGGGATGAGGCAATCGTAGATGTTGCCCGTGGAGCCGTCGAGGGAGAGGCTGTCGCCCTCGTGATAAACTTTCCCTGCGAGGGTGAAGCACTTGTTCTCTTCATCCATCTTGATGTCGCCGCAACCGGAGACGCAGCAGGTCCCCATGCCGCGGGCAACGACTGCCGCGTGCGAGGTCTGCCCGCCGCGGACGGTGAGGATGCCCTGTGCAAACTTCATGCCCTCGATGTCTTCGGGGGAAGTCTCCAGACGGACGAGGACGACCTTCTTGCCCGCCTTGCCTTCCTTGACGGCGTCCTCCGCGGTGAACACGATGGAACCTGCCGCCGCGCCGGGGGAAGCCGCGATGCCCTTGCCGACGATGTTCTTGTCCGCCTCTTTGAGTGCCTTCGGGTCAAACTGCGGGTGAAGGAGCATGTCGAGGGACTTCGCATCGATCTGCATGAGGGCTTCCTGTTCGGTGATCATGCCCTCGTCGATGAGGTCGCAAGCGATCTTGATGGCCGCGGCCGCCGTGCGCTTGCCGTTACGCGTCTGGAGCATATAGAGCTTCTCGTTCTCGACGGTGAACTCCATATCCTGCATATCGTGATAGTGGTTCTCGAGAATGTTGCAGACATTCTGGAACTGTTTGTAAACTTCGGGGAAAACTTCCGCCATCTTGGAGATGGGCATGGGAGTGCGGACGCCCGCGACGACGTCCTCGCCCTGTGCGTTGGTGAGGAATTCGCCCATGAGGCCCTTTTCGCCCGTAGCGGGATTGCGGGTGAACGCAACGCCCGTGCCGCAGTTGTCGCCCATGTTGCCGAACGCCATCATCTGCACATTGACCGCCGTGCCCCAGCTATACGGGATGTCGTGGTCCATACGGTAGACGTTTGCGCGGGGGTTGTCCCAGGAACGGAACACGGCCTTGATCGCCTCAAAGAGCTGTTCCTTGGGATCGGAGGGGAAGTCCTTGCCGAGCTGGTTTTTATACTCTGCCTTGAACTGGTTGGCGAGAGCCTTGAGGTCGTCGGCGTTGAGTTCGACGTCCTGCTTGACGCCTTTCTGCTCCTTCATTTTGTCGATGAGAGCTTCGAAATACTTCTTGCCGACCTCCATGACGACGTCGGAGAACATCTGGATGAATCTCCTGTAGCAGTCCCACGCCCAGCGGGGATTGCCCGACTTCTTGGAGATGACCTCGACGACCTCCTCGTTGAGGCCGAGGTTCAAGATGGTGTCCATCATGCCGGGCATGGAAGCGCGGGCACCCGAACGGACGGAGACGAGAAGAGGATTTTCTTTATCGCCGAACTTCTTGCCGGTGATATGCTCCATCTTGTCGATGTACTCCATGATCTCGGCCTGGATCTCGGGATTGATCTGCCTGCCGTCCTCATAGTACTGCGTGCAAGCCTCCGTGGTGATGGTGAAGCCCTGCGGGACGGGAAGTCCGATGTTCGTCATCTCCGCGAGGTTCGCGCCCTTTCCGCCGAGGAGTTCGCGCATGTGCGCGTTGCCTTCGGTGAACAGATAGCAATACTTTTTAGCCATGTAATAGTTCCTCCTGAATAGATTACGATTTTATTACCAAAAGAGATTATACACGATTGCAAGCGAAATGACAAGCCTTTCAAGGCTGTTTTTTGCAAAAAATATGCCCGTTTTTGCTTTGGTAGAAGAAAAAGGCGACGGGTGGGGGAAATGCGATCGCAGATGGCGGTAAGCGCGCCATTCCGAGGCTCGCAGAGCCGAGAGAATCCCCTCGGGGATCGCGCGTTATTCTAAGCCGTGGCGAAGCATGACCTATAGTAAACAATGCGTCACCCTTCGACAATGAGGGTGACGTGATTAAAGCGTTTGGACTTCGTATAAGGGGATTCGCTCGCCGCTTTGGCGGCTCGGAATGACGCTTACCACACCGCGGACTTCGTATAATGGGATTCACCCGCCGCTTTGGCGGCTCGGAATGACGCTTACCACACCGCGGACTTCGTATAAGGGGATTCACTCGCCGCTTTGGCGGCTCGGAATGACACGTTTGACACGGGGCTCGTTCTCCCTCATCTTGGAGCGAAACGAGGGATCACTACACCACACCGTAGGAGGGCCAGGTGCGGTTGGATTTGAACCACTCGGTGTCCTTTAAGATCGTACTGTTGTTGCTTCCCGTGACGGTGACGCCGCTCACGGAAGAGGTCACCGTGATGTTGCCGTTCATGGAGACGTAGCCGCTTTCCGTATCCGCGGTCATGGTGGGCACGTAGATGTTCTTGGTGTACTTTGCAAGGCGGTTGATCGTCTCCTGCGTGGGGAAGGTGTTCTCCTGAGTTGTCGTGTATTCTCCCCTGCCCGCACAGCAGGGGACGCAGATGATCTCGGGCATGATTTTTTCAAGCAAAATCTCATTCGAAGAGGTCTTGCTCCCGTGGTGCCCTGCCTTGAAGAGTTTCACTTGGGGAAGGTCGTTGCTCTCGACAAGGCTCTCCTCCCCTTCCTTTTCCAAATCTCCCGTGAAGAGGAAGTGGTTCTCCCCCTGCGATAAGAGCATGCAGACAGAATAGTTGTTTTCTCCTGAAATTTTGGTCTCATAGTACTTTTGATAGAGGATGTTCATCGTGACGCCCTCGGCAAGCTCATAACTGCGCTGTGCGCCGCCCTCGTTGTTCCAGCACTGCAAGGCGGTGTAGTGGACTGCGCCCGCGGTGGTGGAAACTTCCTCGTCGCGGAGCCGCTCATAGTCCTGTCTGATTTTGGAGGTCGATTCCGATCTTGCGTAGTCGATGATCGTCTTACACTCGAAATTCGCAAAAATACCATCTGTGCCGCTGTTTCCCACGAATGCGGCGATATGGTCCTCGTGGGCGTGCGTCGCGATAACATATTCGAGAACTCCGTCCGTGCAATATTTTTGAATGAAGGGAACGAGGGTCGCCGCACAGCCGCGCTTGGAACCCGCGTCAATGAGGACTTCCGTCTCCCCCACCTTGATGAGGGTGCAGTCCCCCGCGTTGCTGTTGCCGAGTTCGGGGAAGTAGATGTTGAGTTCCGCAAACGCTGGCTCTTCGGGTTTTACATACTCTTCGATCTCGCCCGTTTTGCCAAAATGCCACCAATGCTCGCTCTCCTCCCACTGCTCTGCCTCGGGCATATCCGCCGAGAAAAAATAGCATGGTGTCGCGGCAAGCGTTCCGTTGTTTTCGGCAGTCACACCGAGAGCCTGCCACGCGCTCGGCGTGGACATGTAGTAGACTTTTTCAAGGGAGGTGCAGCCGTCAAAAGCATTGTTTCCGATGATTTGAAGGGAAACGGGAAGGATGACGCTCGAAAGGTACCCATCCCCTGAAAATGCCTCGTCTGCGATCTCCCTGACGGGGTAGCCGTGCCATTCTTCGGGGATGACGATGTCCGCCTCCCAAGCCGTTCCGATCCCCACGACAACCATGTAATCGCCCTCGGCATTCTTTCTCATTCGGTAGGAAAGCCCCTGCGTGCCATCTTCCGCCGCGCCTTCGCCGCCTTCGCCGCGAAGCCAGTCGAAGAAGTCCTCTTCGGAACCTGTATGCCCATTTTCCAGCCAAAGCTCATAGGCACTCTTACCGTCGGCACCGTCTTTGCCGTCCTCACCCTTTTCGCCCTGGGGACCTGCGGGGCCCTGGGGACCTGCGGGGCCTTGGGGACCTGCGGGGCCTTGGGGACCTGCGGGGCCTTGTTCGCCTTGCTCCCCTTGCTCCCCTTGGGGGCCTTGGGGACCTTGTTCACCCTGTTCACCCTGTTCGCCTTGGGGGCCTTGCTGCCCGGTTGCGCCGACGATCTTGCCGATGTTTTGCTTGCTTCCGTCTGAATAGGTCACGATGAGGTTGCCGTTCGCATCGAGCTTCATATCGGTGATGCCGCGGCCGTCCTCGCCCGTATCACCCTTGAACATGGCGATGAGTTCTTCGAGGCTGCCCTCAAAGCCAAGGTCCTTTGCCTCGGCATATACGCGCTGCATGGACCAGAGTTCCCCCTTCGGCTTTTCGGGCACTTCCACCTTGCTGCAGGCGGCGATCCCGCACGCGAGCGTGAGCGAAAAGATGCCTGTGAGTATGGAGAGAAGGACGCGCTTTTTCATGAAAAACTCCCCCGAAAAATACTTTCTTTGATTGTGATTATAACATATTTGACGGCAAAAGGCAACCCTTGCCCGAAAAATACACAAAAGGCCGCCCGGGAATCGGGCGGCGCATCTTGCTTTTTGTTTGAAATTTTCAGTCGGCGGGAAATTGGATGCCGGAGTCGATGCCGAGATAGGGCAGCGGATCCTTGGGCATCTTGTCGAAGGTGAGTTCGAAGCAGAGGTGCGCCTCGCTCCCCTCGTAGTTGGGAGCTTTGGCAACGGTGCCGATCTTTTGGCCCTGCTTTACCGTGTCTCCCACCTTGAGCGCGGGGTCGATGTCGATACAGCGGTACCACGATTCCACGCCGTTCGCATGGGCGATGATGAGCATGTCGCCGCCGAGATTGGTGACGACTCCCGCCGCCGTCGCAAAGACGGGCGTCCCCGCTTCGGCGACAAAATCCACGCCGTTGTGGAGATATTCCCACGGGGTGATGTTTTCGCCGAAATACATGGAGATAGAGGTGTACTCGACGGGGACGAGATAGGTACCCGAAGGCATTCCGCACACCGTGCAGACGCCGCCTTCGAAGGAGTGCGCCGCCCTTCCGCTCTCCGCCGCATGCCCGCAGGTCGCCGCGTGGAAGTGGCCCTCTATGTCGTATGACCACGCCGTATCAAAGACATGGTCCCCCTTTGCAATCTCTTCCTCCTTCACAGTGCCGCACTCCTTGCAGGTGTAGAGGGCGACGCCCGCCTCTTCGCAGGTCGGCTCCTTGATGACCCGCTTTTCGCCGAAGCTGTGGGGAAGTGCCTCCTCGAATTTCCACTCCGCCTCGCGGCAGAGGGTGCATTGGCGGAAAGAAAGCCCGATGGAGTTGCAGGCCGCGGTGAGAATAACCGTCCATTCGGGGAAGATGTGTTCGTGATCCGCTTCGCCCATCGATGTGCCGAGGTCTACGATCTCATTTGCCGCAAGCAGAGAGCGGAATTCCTGCTCCGAGCCCTCATAACCGTTTTCAGCGGCACGGCAGTAGACCTTCTGGACCGTCCAATCCCTGTCTGCGATCTGTCCCGCCTTGCAGGCCGCAAGCCCACAGGAAAGGGTGATGGCCGCGGCAAGCCCGACCGCCGCAACTATAAGATGTCTTTTCATGAAAGTTCCCCTCCGGAAATTTAATGTTTTCATAGAAAAGACGAACTTCCCCGGCTGTTTACTCACCGTTTGAGAAAAATTTTGTTTCGGGACTTACATGGAAAAACGCCGAGAAATTTCTCGACGTTTATATGAGGAAAGATAATTCACGTCAACGTTTCAGATTCGTTCCCATTCATAGTCGACATAATTTTTCATCAAAAGCGTACCAGCGGTTTTTTCATCATCTAATCCCGTCACTGCAACGGGATAGCCTTGATTTTTCGTAACCTGCCATCCGTTTGGCTCTACAAAAGTAACGCGCGGATTTCCAAAAAAACCTCCGCAACCCTTAAATGCCGAGACTCCTATCTGGGTTACGCTCGCGGGGATCACAACTTTCGTGAGATTCATACAATAATAAAATGCGCCCTGTCCGATTTTAGTCACCCCTTCGGAAATCACAACGCTGTCGATTTCAGCCATGTTAAATCCTCCAACCGAAGTTACGGGAAGGCCATTATATTCCGAGGGGATGACAATATCGCGATCGGTGCAACTGCCCTTTCCGGCGCAAATATATCCGCCCTTTCCGTCCGATTCGTATTTCAATCCTTCGGATGCCTTTTGCGTAGGCTTATAATTGGGATCTTTATAATTGCATACCGTGCAGACCCCGTTAGAAAAGCTGTGCGGAAGAACCTCGTCTATTACATTCTCATGCCCTTTGCAGATGGCGTAGTGGAAATGCCCGTTTGCATTGCTCGACCAAACCGATGACCATGTATGTGTATGAGAATTCTCTCCTTCTTCGGGCGTTTCGTCGCCGCCTTCAAAGGGTGCCTCTGTTGCTCCGCATTCACAAACTCCGCCGATAAAATTGTGCCCGGACTTCCCGTTCGGTGAAATTTCGCCATCCGTCGGACAGACCAACCAATGGCTTTCATCATCATGCCGCCACTCCGTATAAGAATGCGTATGTCCATACGGAGAAGAGCTTTCGGGGGATAATATCGTGCATGCCGTAAGGCAGAAACACATCGCGCCCGCAAGGGCAAATGCCAATCCGATCGTAGCTTGTTTTTTCATTTCATTTTTCTCCTTTGCTCCCCTCTTGGGGCTTTCTTGCCCATCATTATATCTAACCAACGGTTAGATGTCAAGCAAATTGCTAACCATTAGTTATAAATTTTTCATATGGATGATGTGGATTTATTGAAAGAAAGATTGCGGGAAGAACTCAAGCGGTGCGGACTTACGACGGTGGAGATCGCGAAACGGGTGGGCGTCTCGCCCGAAATGATCACGCAGTACACCACGACGAAAAAGCTGCCTCGGTTGGATACCTTTACGCGCCTCTGCCGCGCGCTCGACCTCTCTGCCGACGAGATCCTGGGATTGAAATAGACGAGCAGCCGAAGTGCGCAGACCAAGTGCATGGCTCCTGCGTGGGTCGATCAACAATATCGTAGTTTTAAGGGGGTCTCCTCCTCCGCGATAGAGTCGTACTTTGCCTACGGCTCTGCGCCGCTATCGCGGCGTCGAAATGAGAAGTAAGAGGGATGACGCGGTTGCCACCCCGTTAGAAGCTCAACCCTCATTAGTCCGTAAACGGACAGATTCCCCCTTGCAAAGGGGGAAGCCTTGCGGACTTCGTAAAAGGGGATCCTCTCGGCCCCTGCGGGGTCTCGGAATGACAGGTCTCCCATTCGTTCTCATCAGCATGACGCGGATAACCCGCCGCTCGTTTTTCCGAGTCCCATTTCTCATGCTTCATTTTTCATTCTTCGTATTGACTTTCTTTGCTTCCTGTGGTAAAATGGGGACAAGTTCTTAAAAAAGAGGTATATGTATTATGATCGATTACACCATGAGAGGCATTACAGCAGACGAACTCTTCTTCAAAGTCAATCCCGTGCCCGCTCCTCCCGATAAAAAATTTGAGATCAAGCCCTTCTTCTCCCGCCGCATCCAGACGGCGAAGGAAAACCCGAAGATCAACGTCGTCATCTTAGAGTGCAAGATCGAATCCAAAGAGGAGGATCCCAAGCCCTTCAATCTCACCGTGCGTCTTGTCGGCATCTTCGAAGTCAACAACATGAACACGGCAGACGACCGCAGAGATTTTGCGATCAACGCGACGGAGACGATGTTCCCCTACCTTCGCGCCGCCGTCACGAGCCTGACGACGACCGCGCTCATCAATCCCCTCGTCCTTCCCGTCGTCTCGGGCGCGACGCTCTTCCCCGACGACCGCAAGGAACAGTACACTTTGAACTTCGATCCCAAGAACGCCAACTGAAAAATAATTTTTCAAAACTCCCCCGCTGCTTTTTCGCGGCGGGGTTTTTGAGCAAAGGAGAAAATTATGGATGAAAATTTGCGGCAGGAAGTGCCGCAAGAGGGCGAGGTAACGCCCGAAATGCCACCCATGTCCGGGACGCAGCCTTCCGATCCGCCGCCCAAAAAGTATAAGGGCTTCTGGGGGAAGGTAGACCGCTACTTCGGCATCACGAAAAAAGGCTCTTCTTACCGCTCCGAGATCATCGCGGGGCTGACGACCTTCATGGCGATGGTCTATGTCCTTTTGGTCGTGCCCGGAATGTATCCCGAGACGGTCTCCTTCGGGGCCGTCTACATTGCGACCGCCCTCGGCGCGATCGCGGGCACCATGCTCATGGCCTTCGTCGCGAAGATGCCCCTCGCGCAGGCCTCCGGCCTCGGGGCGACCGCCTATGTGACGGGGACCCTCCTCGGCGGTTCGATGGGACTTTCCTATGCGAATTCCATGCTCTTCGTCCTCCTCGGCGGCGTGATCTTCGTTCTGCTCACGGCGACGGGACTGAGAAAGAAGATCCTCGAGGGCATTCCAAAAGAGGTCAAAGTGACCGTCCCCGTCGGCATCGGCATGTTCATCGCCTTCATCGGCTTCAACAATGCGGGCGTCGTCACCCTTCACGAGGGGAGCATCGGCTTTGCCTCCTTCAACATCTTAAATAAAAATGTCACATATTTGGGGGCAATGGGCGCGCTCGTCGCGCTCCTCGGCGCGGTCGCGATCGCCGTGCTTGCGAAGCGTGGAGTAAAAGGCTCTATTCTTTGGGGCATGCTCGGCTCCGCCGCCCTCTACTACGCTCTCATCGGGCTTGGCTGTGCGTGGAATTCCCCCGGCTGCAAGGCGGTGTTTACGGGCATCGCAAGCGGCTTTGAGGATCCCTTCAAGGCGTTCGGCGCATGGGGAAGGGAGTCCGTCGGGCAGGTGTTCGCAAGCGGGTTCAACTTCGGCGGCATCGGCGCGGGACAGCTCGTCGTCGTCATCATCACGACGTCGCTCTCCCTTTGCATGCTCAACATGTTCGACACCCTCGGCACCCTCTATGGGGCTTGCTCGAAGGGCGGGCTTCTCGATGAGAACGGCAATCCCCTCCGTGCCAACCAGTGCATGCTCGCCGACGCGCTCGGCACCTGCGCGGGTGCGGTGTTCGGGGCGACGACCGTCACCACCTACGTCGAATCCTCCTCGGGCGTTGCCGCAGGCGGGAGAACGGGCTTCACCGCCCTTGTGACCGCCCTGTGCTTCACCGTCGCGATGTTCCTCTCCCCCATCGCAAAGCTCGTCCCCACGGCCGCGACCTCTGCCGCGCTCATCTGGGTGGGCGTCCTCATGATGTCCTCCGTGAAGGACGTGGATTGGTCTGACCCCGCCGCCGCCCTCCCCGCCTTCCTCACCATCGCCGTCATGGCGTTCGGCTACTCCATCTCGTACGGTATCGGCGTGGGCATCATCTCCTGCGCCCTCGTCAAGCTCTTTACGGGGAAAGCAAAGGAGGTATCCATCGTCACCTGGATCATCGCGATCTTGTTCCTCGCAATGTTCATTTTGACGAATTGAGCGCGGGGGTTCTTGCTGTCCCTTTAGGGAAAGTACCCGCGAAGCGGGGAAAAGGGTTAAAAACCCCTCTGTCGCTCGCGGAGCTCGCGACATCTCCCCTTACAGGGGCGACAAGGGGTAAACCTTGTCATCCCGCAGGCGAGAGGATCCCCTTCATGAAAACAGTGAAATTGGGAAACAGTATACCATTCTGATTTTATCATGCTGAACGCAGTTGAAGCATCACCTTATTTTATATTGCGGTGATGTTTCGACAAGCTCAACATGACGAATCCAGAAGCACACCCCCACCCCTACCCCCTCCTATGGAGGGGGCATTGGACTTCGTAGGAGGGGATTCACTCGGTCCCTGCGGGGCCTCGGAATGACAGGTCCCCCATTCGCGCGGGACAGGATGACGCGGTGACCACGGACTTCGTATATGGGGATCCTTCGAGGATAGGCTCTCGCGGACATGGTATAGCCGTTTCGGCTACTTCGGGGCGATGCCCCTCGTGCCGCCCTTCGATGACGATCAGAACGTGCGGGCGGGGCAGGATGACGCGGATGAACAGCATGAAAAAACCGCCCGAGGGCGGTTTTTTTGTGGGCTTTCGTCATTCTTCGTCATTCTTCGTCATTCGATGGCGATGAATTTGTTTTCCTCGAGCTTCTTCGGGGCGGCCTTGGGAACGGTGAGGCTCAAAATGCCGTTGGAGTACTTTGCCTTGATCTGCTCCTTTGTGATGTCCTGCCCCACATAGTAGCTCCTCGAGGTGCTCTCGCGGATCTCTCTGCGGAGATACTTCTTCCCGTCCTCCTCCTTTTGATGCTTTTCGGCACTCACGGTGAGGTAGCCCTTGTCCAACGTGACCTTGATGTCCTCCTTCTGATAGCCGGGAAGCTCGAGGTCGAGTTCGTAGGAGCTATCCGTCTCCTTGATGTCGGTGCGAAGGTCCCTGCTCTCTTCAAAGAACATGGGCTTGAAGAAGTCGTCAAAGACGTCGAAGAGATCGTAGTTGTTTCTTGTTGTAAGTTCGTGTTTCATAATACTATCCTCCTTAAATTTCGGGAGGCTGCGGGGGGTGCCGTATCAGTGCGGCCGCCGTTTGCCTGCCGCTTCCTTTGTTCATATTTATTATACCGCGTTTTGGCCTTTTCAAACATTTCACCGCCGCACAAAGCAAGAAAAAAGTTTCCATGGGAAAAGGGGTTGCCGCCCTTCATTTTTTATGGTATAGTGGATATGAAAATGTATATATGCTCCTGCTCTTTGCGGGCGGGAAAGTAAGGAGGGTCATCTGTGGGACAACATCGGCATCGTTTTAAGGGCTACATCCTGCTTGCGGCGTTTATCTTGCTGCTTGTTGCCGGCGTGCTTGCCGCATGCACCTTCATTTCGCCCCCGATCTCCTACACGCTCAGATTTGTTGCGGGCGAAGGGATCTCCATCCCCGACATCGTCGCGGAGGCGGGCGAGGACATCACGCCCCCCTCCGACCCCGAGCGGGATGGCTTTACATTCGGCGGGTGGTATCTCGGCGAAAACGGGGAAGGCGATCGGCAGGTGCTCCCCAACGTCATGCCCAAAGAGGACAGGACGTACTATGCCAAGTGGGACCCGCTTTCCCCGCCTCCCGCGCGGCCCGATTTCAGCGACATTGCGGGCAAGACCTTCCCCGACGCCCTCGGGAGCGGGGCGACTCTTGCGCTCCAAGAGGACGGGCGAGCGGTCTTTGCCCCCGAGACGGGCGAAGTTCTTGCGGGCAGGTATTTCCCCTTGGGCGAGGAGGGCAACTTCCTTCTGACCGTGGACGAGGGCCTCACGATCCCCTTTGCGCTCACCCTGAAGGGGGACGCGCTCTGCTTCCTCCTCGGCGACGGCAGCTACACATACGGCGGGGAATACATCCTCGCAGGCGAGACGCTACTATACTACCTCGGGACGGGCGAGAGCTTCCGCGTGCCCGACGGCGTGCATGTCATCGGGGAAAACGCCTTCCTCTTTGAAGGGGCGAAAAATCTCACTTCCGTCGATTTCAACGAAGCGGTCCGCGTCGAGCCGAGGGCGTTTTGCGGCGTCACCAAGCTCCAAGCCGTGGAGGGCGACCTCGAACATGTCGGCAAGAGTGCGTTCGAAGGGCTGAAAACGCTCGAACACGTCATTCTTCCCCGTCTGAAACTTATCGGCGAACGCGCCTTCTTCGGCTGCGACGCCCTGACGTCGGTCAAACTCGCCGAAGTCGAACGCCTCGAAAGCGCGGCCTTTTCCCGCTTTGCCGAAGGACAGCCCCTCACCATCGATCTCACGCAGGCAACTTCTCTGCATTTGTCCGTTGCGGAGGACGCCTTTGCCGCGATCGGGGAGGAAAATGTGAGCATTTTTGTCGAAGGGAGCGAAATTCTCGTGAAGGACGTTGACGCCCTCAACGGCGCCATTCAGGCGTTCGGGAGTGCCCTCTCCCCCATGCCGATCGCCATTCAGACGGAAAAGGAGGATACCATGTCCGGGGTCGCCTTCTACGATTTCCTCGAGGGCGCGCTCTATCTCTTCGATAATTTCGAGGTGACAAAGCACCTCTACATCAATTACAGCTGGACCGAAGAACGCGTGGCCTCCTACTATCTTGCAGAGGGCGTTGCGACCGTTTATGCTCTCGGCGGGGAGGGAACGTACGTCTCCTTCGGGGCGTATACGGGGGACAGCCCCCGCCTTGTTTTGGGCGACAGGGAGGCCCTCGCGCTCGGCTCCAAGGAGCAGCCCGCCCTCCTTCTGACCGAGGACAAGGAGGGAAGAAAGCTCGAGATTTCCTACTATGTCACGCTCAGCATGACGTGGGGCATCAGCTTGAACAAATATGTCACGGGTGTGAAGTATGACGGCGTCGAGGGGGAAACCGTCAATTTCAGCTACAGCGGCGAACTTACCTTCAAAACGGGAAACAGAGCCTACCGCGGAAGCATCGTGGAGGGCGTGTTTGAAATGCATTATTTGGGCATGGAATATGTCCTCGAGGACACCTCCGATCCCTTCTTCCACTTCCGCTCCACCGTCCGTGTGGACGATGCGGGCAATGTGGAGCTTCTGAAAAATGAGACGAAGGCCGACCCGGATAGCGAGGGCGCGCGCTATTGGGACTTCTACGGGAGCAAGGCAGAGGGCGAAAACGTGTGGCGGGGCGAGACGGGCGGCAAGCTCTTGCAGTTTACCATCACCCTCAATGGGCAGGGCGTCCCCTCCCTCAGAGGGGAGATCCTCGGCGACGTGGTGAGCGTCTACGCCTTTGCCATCTCCTATTCCGCCACCGTAAAGGTGGAAGAAGGAAAAATCGCAAAGCTTGTGGAGTTCCGCGAACACTATATCACCGTTCCCGAAGAGAAGATTACGACAGAGATCGCGGAGGACGGCCTCTCCATGAGCATCCAAACGCCGCTCGGAAAGTACGGTTTGACCCTCTCCGAGGAGGGCGGAAAGGCCTCGTTCTCCTTCACCGTCCAAGAGTTTACGCAGAATACCATTTCGGACGAACAATACAAGTACAGCGCGGATGTGCGGTTCAAAGTCGTGGGCGAAGAGAAGGTCATGATCGGCATCGCGCACTTCTACCATGACACAAACTACGAGACGCCAATCAGATCGCAGACTTTGAATGAGGACAACTCCGTGACCATTGAGACGGAGGACGGCAAGAAGTATCAGATCTCGATGGGCGTTGACCGATACGGCTTCGAGTGCCTTGTCGTAAAAGAAGTCGGATGAGAAATTGAGAATGAAGAATGGAGTCTCACCATCTTTTAACAAAAGCGAGCCTTCCCCCGCATGCGGGAAGGCTTTTCTATACTATCTCATCTTTTTTATCAAAATGTGCAAGATCATGTGTAAGATCGTGTGTAAGATGTTGACTTTTGCCCACGGATGAGATAAACTGTTCTAAGGGGGAAAAGTTATGGAAAATTATCGTCCGCCCTTTGCCATCAACGGTGAAATGCTCTCGCTCTGCGTTGACATTGCAGAGCTTTTGGGAAACAGGGGAAGCCTTGGCGATCTCGACAGGCTTCCGCAGCTGCGGAGAGTCAACCGCATCAGGACCATCCACTCCTCGCTTGCGATCGAGGGCAACCTCCTCTCGCCCGAGCAGGTCACGGGGATCCTCAACGGGAAGAGGATCTCCGGCCCGAAGGAAGATATCCTTGCCGTCGAAAATGCGGATCGCGCATATGAACTTCTTCCCGCACTCGACCCTTTTTCGCTCTGCGATCTTCTGAAAGCACACGCGGCGATGATGCAGGGCCTCATCGAGGGCGCGGGGCGTTTGCGCACAACGCCCGTCGGGGTCTTTGATGAACGAGGCAATGTCATCCATGTCGCCCCTTCCCCCTCCATGGTCCCCACCCTTATGGAACAGCTCTTTGACTGGCTGAAAACAAGCGACACGCCCCCTCTCATCAAGTCGTGTGTCTTTCACTATGAATTTGAATTCATCCACCCCTTCATAGATGGAAACGGCAGGACGGGCAGGCTGTGGCAGACCGCCCTCCTCGCGAAGTGGAAACCTGTTTTCGCGTGGATCCCCGTCGAAAGTCTCGTCAAAGATCATCAGGAGGAGTACTATCAGGCCATCGCATGCGCGACCACAAAAGCGCGTATCGACCCCTTCATTCTCTTCATGCTGAAAATGATCAAGGGCGCGACCGAGCGTCTTGCCGAAGAGGAAAAAGCTTCCTCCCCCCTCCTTTCCGACCAAGTTGCCGCTCTGCTTCAAGTGATAAACGATCGCCCCATATCCGCGATCGAACTCATGGAAAAGCTGCATTTGCGCTCAAGGGACGGCTTTCGGAGAAATTATCTTCTCCCCGCGCTCGAGGCGGGCCTCATCGGCATGACGGAGCCGCAAAAGCCCACGAGCCGACGGCAAAAATATTTCAAAATATAATTTCTTTTATAAAATTCATGCCCGGGGCGGGAGGCCTCGGGCATTGCTCATCTTTTGATTTTTCAAGAGTGCGCTCGGAAGAAATCGAGGACGGTACCCCACTTCTCGTCGCGGCCTTCTTTTTCGTTCAGAAACTCGTGGCGGCTCCCCTCGAAGAGCTTCATCTCCACATTCTGCATGCCCGCCTTCTCTGTATAGAAACGGTAGAGTTTCTTCACCCCTTTGCCCATATTCCCCACGGGATCATTGGCACCCGAGGCAATGAGGACGGGCAGATCTTTTTTCAGCCCCGCCCTGTATTTTGAAGTATAGAGGCGGCGCAGGCCCCTGAAGAAGTCCTTATAGAAGCGGAAGGAGCAGGTGAACCCGCAGAGCGGATCCCCCCTGTATGCGGCGTTGTTCTCGGCGTCAGTGGAGAGCCATTCCCTGTCCCCGAACTTCTTCGCATACGCGCCGAAGGAGAGCTTCTCGATGAACTTTGCGGGCTTTTTTGCCATTCCGAACATGCACCCCAGCCCCGCGACGAGGGAACCCATATACACCTCGAAGTCCTTCTTGTGGGAGCTGCCCGCGATGACCGCCCCGTCCACCTTGTCGCAGTACTTCCCGAGATAGCTCTGCGTGACAAAGGAGCCGAAGGAGAATCCGAAGATGAAATACTTCAGCCCCCTATATTTCTCCTTGAAATAGTCGGTGATGCACGCCTCATCGCGGACGACGTCGGCAAACATATCCCCCCTGCGGTAGCCGAGCGTCGTAGGATCGGTATTGCCGTGGCCGCGGTGGTCGTCGGCGACGACGATAAATCCGTGCGCATTCAGAAAGCGGGCAAACGCCTCGTACCGTCCGCAATGCTCCGCCATGCCGTGGACGATCTGCACGACCGCCTTCGGCTCCTCGACTTCCGCCCATTCGCGGACAAAGATCTCTTTTCCGTCAAAACTCGTGATCGTCATATGCCCTTCCTCCAAGATTTTTTGAAATAAATTTATTGCAAAATGCCGTCTGCGACGAGGGCATCCGCAATCTGTGCAAATTTTTCGGGTGAAAGCGTCTCTCCGCGGACGCCCGCCTCGATGCCCGCCGATAAAAGAAGCTCTCTCGCCCGCTCACGGGGAAGGCGGAAGGCAGACATCAGGTTGTTCTCGAGCGTCTTTCTCCGCGAAGAGAAGGCCGCACGCACGACCTCGCGGTAGGCATGCCCGCTTTTTACCGCGATCCTCCCCTCCTCAATGGCGATGTGGACGACGGCGGAATCCACATTCGGACGGGGGAAGAACATCGTCCGGGGGACTTTGCGCGTGATGCGGGCCTCCCCCCGAAGGGCAATGGCCGCGGTGACCGCCCCGTAGTCCGCCGTGCCCGCCTTTGCGACAAAGCGGGAGGCGACCTCCTCCTGCACCATCACGGTGATGCTCTTGCAAAGTTTTGCCTCCTCGACAAAGCGCATCAAAACGGGCGTCGTGATGTAATAGGGCAGGTTGGCCGCGACATGGTATGGCCCAAGTTCCTCTTCGAGGGTAGAAAGATCGCATTTCATGAAATCGCGAAAGATGACTTCCGTATTCTCGCAGCCTGCGAGCGTCTCCGCAAGGACGGGCTTCAGACTTCGGTCGATCTCGAAGGCGATCACCTTCTTCGCCCGCGCCGAAAGCTCCCTGGTGAGCGCGCCCGCACCCGCGCCGATCTCGAGAGCGGAGGAAGTTTTCTCCACCCCCGCATCCTCCGCGATGGCGGTAAGAAGGTTGGTATCCGTCAAAAAGTTTTGCCCGTACTGCTTTTTGAACACGAACCCGTTTTTCTTTAAGATGTCGCGCGTTTCCATGCTTTCCCTCTCATAACGCCGCCCTCAAACGCAAATACTTTGGATGAGGGCATGTCCTTACACATAGGATAAAGAGCCGAAGTCCTCTTCGGCTCCTATTATTATAGCATGAATGCGGGCGCATGGCAAGCCCGTTTTTTATATCGAAAGAAGGGAGCTGAGCGGCTCGGCATACGCCCCCCTCTGCATGGCGGCAAGGAACTCCTCCTCGGAGATCTCCCCCAGATATTCGCCATCCTCAAAGAGGATGAGGGTGAGATAGCGGTCCTCCCGCAGAAACCGTATCGCATCCTGCACGCTGACGCTGCCGTCTACGGCCACCCGTTTTTCCTCCACGCCCCGCAAAAAACGCTTCGGAGAGAAGGCGATGCGCCCATAGCTACCGCCGCCGAACGCGCCGAACTGGAGAAGAAGCGAAAAGGCGAGGGCGGAGAAGTTGGGGGCAGAAAAACAGCTCCATATGAAGTATCCGAGGATGCCGAGCGCGGTGAGAATGCTCAGGATCCCCGAGACGATCTTTGCCCGCTTCTTCCCGATAGGCTGCAAAAGGAGGCGCAATATCCTGCCGCCGTCCAAAGGATATGCGGGCAGAAGGTTGACAAAGAAGAGGGAAAAGGAGATGCTCGCCGCAAGCTCGGTGAAGGGGTAGACTTCGGGATACAGCCACCAGAGCGCGACGAATGCAAGCCCTGTCGCAAGGTTTACAAGCGGCCCTGCGATAAGCACTTTCAGCTCATTGCCCCTACCCATGCCCGCGATGTCCCCCGAGATGACCGCTCCGTACGGCATGAGGACGATCCTGCTGAGTTCAAACCCGTACCGCCGCGCGGCCAAGGCGTGGGCAAGCTCGTGTTCGAGGGCGGCGAGCACTGCGGCGACAAAGAGCAGCATCCCTCCCGTGAAGGCGGAAAGGATGCCGACCGCAAGAAAGAGCGGATGAAAAACGACCTTGATCCCACCCGCCCTGCGCCTTAACTTTTCAGCTCCATGCAAGGGTGCCCTCGGTGAGTGCGACGTTCTGGATGACATTCTCGCCGTCATAGAAGATGACGTTCACCGCTCCATCGCCGTCGGTGTAGCCGAAGGGCACGCCGGGGCGGATGGTCTCGCCGATCTCATGGCCGACGCCGTCCAGCCCGCTGATGATCGTGGAGAAACTGTCCGAGTGGCGGATGCGCGCGGTGTAGCCCGTCGCGGGCGTTCCCGAGAGCGTCTCGAGTTTTCCCTCTGCGGGGACATAGACGACGGTATCTCCCGTAAAGGTGAGCATGCCGCTGTCGGAGACGGTCACCTCCACTTCCGCATCGCCAGAGACGACGGGGGAGAGGGTGAAGTCCGCATAGGTGCGCGTGTCCGTCGCCTCCGCCGCCTTCCCCTTGAATAGCCCGCGCACGGCGGTGTTGATCGCACTGTTCGGGAGAAGGAGATTGGTGAGGAAGATGGTCGCACACAGAGCGACGACGGCGACAAGTTCGGCGATGAGGATCTTCCTCGCCCCTAAAGCCTTCTTCGGCCGAGGGCCGTATTCGCGCTCGATGGTCTTGCTCTCGGCATAGGCGGGATCGCTCGCCTCCATGCGGTCGTTGACCTCCTTCACAAGCTGATCGGAGAGCGGCTCCTCTCTCCACTTTTTCTTTTTTTCCTTCTTGCTGACGGTCACCGTTTCCACGGGGATCTCGAGCATCTCGGCATAACTCAATTCATCACTCATTGCGTCACCTCTTAAAATTTTCGTTGGGGGCTTTTCGCCCGAGCTATAACAATGTATGCCTCATCTTTTGTATTTAGAAGAAAAATTCGCTGTCGAATGAACGCCTTTTCCGACGAAATAAGTAGAGTGTCATTCTGAGGCGACGGGGTGTATAAGGCTTTCCGCGGGAGCAATTTCCCGAAGAATCCCGAAGTACGAAGTCCGATTATAATAAGGTGATGTTTCGACAAGCTCAACATGACGATATTTAGAACGGTATAATATTTATCAAAGTACAATTTTTCATTAAGGGGATCCTCTCGGCTCTTTGAGCCTCGGGATGACATCGTAAGACAGCTGAGGATGACGCGGGTACCTTTTCCCCACCTCAGTCACGCAGAGCGTGACAGCTCCTCCCCGGGGAGGAGCTTTTTCAAACTTCGGTATTGAAACCACGGGTTGACGAAACGCTATGGCCTCTTTATAATAGAAGAAACGGGACGGGCGGAACGGCCGAGGCCCACCGCGGCGGGGTGATCCCTCGCCCGATTTTTTTCAAAATGCGAAACTTTTTCGGGTGCGAAATTGTCTTATGATCGGAGAGGGAACATGACGGACGAAAAGAGGCTCCGCGCCGCGCTGCAGTCGAAGAGCGCGAGGGAGCCGAAAGCAACATTTGAATATTTCTTTCGTAAGTATCGGCCGCTCGTCGTCTTTATCGCCGCCCGCTACCTTGCGGAGAGGGCAGATCTCGAGGACGCGGTGCAGGAGACGTTCGTGAGCTTTTTCAGCCACGCCGGGGCGGTGCGCTCCTCCGTGCGCTCCTACCTTGCGGCGAGCGTGAAAAACATCTCCCTTCGCATTTTGAAGAGAAGGGGCCTTGCAACAAACGCCGACCCCGACACATTCCCCGCACCCTTCGGCGACGCGGCATCAAATGCGGAATTTCGCGAACTCGTGGCCGACATGAAGCGCGTCCTGCCCGAAGAGGATGTGCGCATCGTGCTTTGGCACCTTATCGACGATCTGACATTCGGCCGCATCGCGCGCACGCTGGGAATGAACGAGCGGACGGTCAAGACAAAGTATTACCGCGCACTCAAAAAATACAGAAAATACAGGGAGGCTGTACGGTGAAAAGATCGGAAATAAACTTCTTGCAGGCCTTTGACAAAAACTTGGGTCTTTCCCTCTCATTCGAGGCGGTCGCGCCCTCCTATCTTTCCGCAAAGGAGCAGCCCTCCCGCAAAAAATTGCATTTGATCGCGGGCATGGTGGCCTCGTTTTGCGTCATCATGGCCATTCTCCTCCCCTCAGTCCTCCTCCTTCGGCCCTCCGGAAGAGCCACCTTCGACGACAAAAATATAACCCTTGATTCCCTTCGGGAGCGGGGATGCCTCTTCTATGAAGATCTCGTCTTTTTGCAGGATGAAAAAAATCATGTCTTTGTCACGAACGGCGAAGAAATCGTTGCGCACTATGCCTATGAGAAGGCGGTCTACAGCGAGACGAGCTTTTCAAGGGCGTGCAACACGCGCTTGATAGACGCGGTCGAGAATATCGGCATCCCCTCCTATGCGGGACTTTCGGGGGAGCTTTCGCTCGACTACTCCTTTAACGACGGGTATTTGCGGCGGGTCCATCTTTCAAAAAAAGGGGGCGAACTCTATGTCGAAAGCGTGGAACTTTTGAACAAAGAGGATCCGAGGACGTGGTTCGACCCCGAAAAAACGACTCTTCCCTTCCGTGCGGAATGCGAAAAGATCGCCGTCGGCATGAGCCTCGACGAGGTCGTCTTTCATATCGGAAAGCCGCAACGGGACGTCGGGAGCGGGGCGTGCATCTTTCAATTCGATCTCGAAGGCGGGGGCGCGTTGGAGCTTCTTTTGACGCTCGACGTCGAGAAGGAAAACGAGTATGTGCATGATAACCCCGAGAGTGCGGTCTATGGCTCGCACTGCCTCTATGTCGCCTCGGTAAACGTCGTCCCGGACGGATAAAATAAATGCAGCGTGATTTGGAAGCTTGACCCTCATCAGTCACGTAAAGCGTGACAGCTTCCCCCATGGATGGGGGAAGCCTTTTTTTACGCTCCCCTCTCGGCTGACGATTGGGGAGAGCTTGACTTTTGCGAGGGGGGAAGGTATAATAGCGGTATGAACGTCTATCTCGATCATGCGGCGACGACGCCCATCTATCCCGAAGTTTTTGAGGAGATGAAGAGGGTCTACCTAAACGACTTCGGCAACCCCGATTCCCTTCACGCCTTCGGAAGGCGTGCGGCCGCTTTTGTTACGGATGCGCGCGACCGCATCGCAAACATTTTAGGCGTTTCGCCCGCGGAAGTGTACTTCACTTCGGGCGGGACGGAGGCGGACAATTGGGCAGTCCGCTCGATCGGGGAGGGCGCGCTCGTCCTCTCCCCCATCGAACATGCGGCGGTGAGGGAGGCTGCCCCTCTTCGCGGCGGAAAGATCTACACCTGTCCCGTGGGCGAGGACGGCATCGTCACAAAGGCGCATTTGGGGCGTACCATGTCCGAAGATGTTGGCCTTGTTGCGGTCATGGCCGTCAACAATGAGACGGGATGCGTTCAACCCATTGAAGAGCTTGCACGGGCCACCCATGCCTTGAATGCGGCCTTCTTTTGCGACTGCGTGCAGGCCGCGTGCAGCCAGGATCTGAAGAAACTTGCCTCCTTTTGCGACGCGATCTCTCTGAGCGGACACAAGGTGGGCGGGCCGAAGGGAGTAGGCGCGCTCATCGTCAAAAAAGGAGTGAAGATCAGACCCCTCATCGTGGGCGGCGAACAGGAGAGACGGCTCCGCGGGGGCACTTTGAATGTGCCCGCCATCGTGGGGTTTGCAAAGGCACTCGAACTTACGCAAAACCGCCGCGAGGAATTTTGCGCACACACGGGGCGTCTTCGCGCGATCTTCGAAGAGATCGTCCTCTCCTCTCTGAAAGAGAACGTGCGCGTAGACGGGGAGATGCGCGCCCCCAACATCTCGCACCTCACCTTTGAAAACGGGGGCGAGGCCGCCCTCTCCCTTCTTGATCTTCACGGCGTCGCCGCTTCGGGAGGTGCCGCCTGTTCCGCGCACGCCGCCCTTCCGTCCCACGTCTTGACGGCGATGGGGAGAACGGAAGCGGAGGCAAAAAAAGGCGTGCGGTTCTCCTTCGGACCTTCCAACACGGAGGAGGAGGTCATCTTCGCGGCAAAGACCGTCGTAGAATGTTTGAAAGAATAAAAATATTTTTGAAAATCTTTTATTGAATGTCACAAAGCTGCGTTTTCAAACGTTTTATAGGTGAAAAATGTTGCAGCCATGGCGGAGGGAGAATTTTTTTCGGGCGGACTCATCTTTCAAACGCCGAAAGGATACACGGAGCAGTGCATTCTCTTTGGCTACCGCCCCGCGGAGGGCGCGTATGCGGACGGGGATGTCTACATGAGCGCGACCTCGAAGGACGGTGCCCTCTCCGCTTATTTGTATTTTCTTGTGGAACAGGGTGAGATCACGGAAGAGGAATATCACGACCGGCTCTCCGAATATTGGCGCGAAAGCGGCGGTGTAAAAGAGGAAAACGCGTCATTCTGAGGCGAAGCCGAAGAATCCCGAGGATGAAAACGCGGACTTACGTTTTAGGGGATGCTTCGAGGACTTTCTCGCGAGGACTGCGTAATTGCAATTCGGCTACTTCGGGGCTTTGCCCCTCGTGCCGCGCTTAGTAGACAATAGTGCGCGCGGGGCAGGATGACGCGGTTACCCGACGAAGTATCGCGTAGCCTATATGCGATTCGTTTAATGAAATCTCATAAAAAATGGCCTACCCATGTCCGAGGGTAGGCCGTTTTTTATAAGCTTATGACCAATCGACGACGTTCACCCACTTCGCAAGGAACTCTTGCTCCTCGGGCTTCTTTTTCACCGACTGCGAGCAGGCGACGATGGGAAGGATGCGCTGCACATAGTGGATGGCGGTCTCCGTCTTTTCGCAGTAGAGCTTGAGGTATTGCTCGGCGAGCTTATCTTTGCCCTGCAGCTTGAAGATGAGGTAGGTGCGGGCGGCGTCCGCAGAGCCGTTGCCCTGCGTGGCGTGCGACCAGTCGATGATGTACGGCGTGCCGTCCTTTGTGATGATGACGTTGCTCGGCTGGAAATCGCCGTGGCAGAGCTTCTTGTGGCGGGGAAGGCCGTCGAGGCGGACGTGCAAGTCGTAACGAACCGTCGCGGGGAAGGAACTTGCCGAAATTTTGGCGTGCATCTTGTCGCGAAGATGACCGAGAAGCGGCACCTTTTCCTTGCTCATGCGGATCTGAAGATCGACGAAAAACTCGAGATATTCGTCCAGCTTTTCGAGATGCTTTTGCATGAGTTCTTCGAGCGTTTCGCCCTCGATAAACTCCCATGTGAGCGACCATTTCCCGCCGATGACCGAGACCTCGAGGACTTTGGGGATATGGAGGGAGGTCGCCTCAACGCGTGCCTGGTTTAATGCTTCGTTCAGAATATCCGCCTTGGAGAACATCGTCTCGTCGAAGGACTTGATGAGACGGTTGCCGTCACGGTAGAGTTTTTTACCCGTACTCTCGTGAATGAGTTCCATAATTCCCCCCTTGGCGAAGGGCGGTTTGCCGCTTGCCATATTCGTATTATACCCGAAAACACCTTCCGCGTAAATACCTTTTCGGAAAATTGTGGGAAAGAATTTTGTGAGGGAAAAGTGATGCGGGGGATGGGCAAGTAATTGGGAATAGGAATGTTCTAAATCGTCATGCTGAGCCGCGCGCATGCGCGTGTCGAAGCATCACTTTTTTATAATGTGGACACCCTTCGACACCGCTCAGGGTGACGTAATTAGAGTTCCCCACCTCAGTCACTAAAGTGACAGCTCCTCCCATGGGAGGAGCTTTTTTGGACTTCGTGTTTCGGGATCCTTCGGCTGCGCCTCAAGATGACGCGGATACAAAAAGCCTTCCGCTTGGGGAAGGCTTTCGGACATGGTATGGGGGAATTGGCTCTGAGACTCGTTTACCCAACGGACTTCGTATAAGGGGATTCTCTCGCTTCGCTCGGAATGACACGGTTAGTCGGCGTCGTCTTCGCCCTCGTTGTCGCCCTCGTCCGTCTCTTCGGCCTCTTCGGCTTCTTCCGCTTCGGCGGCGGCGTCCTCTTCCGCCATCTCCTTGGCGTCCTCGGCAAGCTCCTCTTCTGTGAGGTCCGCTGCGGTCTCCTCGGGGGCGGTGACCTCCGCCTCGTCGTCCATTTCGGTGACGGCGACGGTGGCGACGATGCCCTCACGCACGTTCATGAGGCGCACGCCGCGGGAAGCTCTTCCGATGACGGAGATGTCCTTTGCGTGCATTCTGATGATGATGCCCGCGCTCGTGACGAGAAGGACGTCGTCGCTGTCGGAGACGAGCTTCATGCCGATGAGCGCGCCCGTCTTTTCGTTGAAGGTGCCCGCCTTAATGCCCTTGCCGCCGCGGGAGGTGATGCGGTACTCTGCGGGGTCGGAGCGTTTTCCGTAGCCGAGTTCGGAGACGGTGAGGATCTCGCAGCCCTCCTTCAAAACGATCATATCCACCGCGTCGTCCCCCTCGCTAAGTCGCATGGCGCGAACGCCCACTGCAGTCCTGCCCATCGGGCGGACCTTGCTCTCGGGGAAGCGGATGCACTTTCCGGACTTGCTCGCGACGACGATCTCGCCGTTGCCGTCCGTGAACTGCACGGAGATGAGTTCGTCCCCTTCAGCGATCTTGATGGCGATCTTGCCGTTCTTCATGATGCGGTCGAACTCGCTCGTCGCCGTCTTTTTAATGACGCCGCGCTTGGTCGCCATCACGAGGTACCCCGTGCCGTTGGCGAGGACGGGAAGGATGGCCGCGATCTTCTCCCCCTGTGCAAGTTGCAGAAGGTTGACGATCGCCCTGCCGCGGGCCTGTTTGTTGGCCTCGGGGATGATGTACCCCTTCATGGCGTAGACCTTGCCGAAGTTGGAGAAGAAGAGGATGTTGTTGTGGGTGGAACAGACGAACATCTGCTCCACGAAGTCCTCCTCCTTGGGCTTGTGCCCCGTGACGCCCACGCCGCCCCTGTGCTGGGCCTTGTATTCGGTGAGGGGAATGCGCTTCACGTAGCCGCCGTGCGTCATGGAGATGACGACGTCCTCCTCATCGATGAGATCCTCGTCCTCGATGTCGCCGTAGTCAACGGAGATCTCCGTCTTGCGCTCGGAGGGATACTTTTCCTTGATAGTGAGAAGGTCGGCCTTGATGATCGCCGTGACGCGGCTCTCGTTTGCGAGGATGTCCTTGAGGTCGGCGATGGTCGCCTCGAGCTGGGTGAGTTCCTCACGGAGCTTTTCCACCTCGAGGGAGGTGAGACGCTGAAGGCGCATCTCCAAGATAGCGTTGGCCTGCTTATCGGAAAGTTCGAAGGAGGCCTGAAGTTTGGCCGTCGCGTCGTTTTTATCTTTGGATTCCTTGATGATGCGGATGACTTCGTCGATGTTGGCGAGGGCCAGAACCAGCCCTGCGACGATGTGTGCGCGCTCCTCCGTCTTGTTGAGATCGAACTTCGTCCTGCGGACGATGACCTCCTTCTGATGTTCGAGATAGTAGTAGAGGATATCGCGGATATTGAGATATTTCGGCTCCGTCCCGTTCTCGACGAGGGCGAGGAGGATGATGCCGTCCGAGATCTGCAAGTTGGTGTGTTTGAAGAGGGTGTTGAGGACCACCTGTGCGTTGGCGTCCTTTTTACACTCGATGACGATGCGAAGCCCCTCCCTGCCGCTCTCGTCGCGGATATCCGAAATGCCCTCGATGCGCTTATCCTTCACCATGTCGGCGATCTGGATGATGAGCTGGGCCTTGTTGACCTGATAGGGGATCTCCGTGACGACGATGCGGGAACGGGCGTTTGCACCCGTGCCGTGTTCCTCGATGTCGCACTTGGAGCGGATGACGATGTTCCCCTGCCCCGTCCTGTATGCCTTGCGGATGCCGCTCCTTCCCATGATGACGCCGCCCGTGGGGAAATCGGGAGCGGGGATGTAGTCCATGAGTTCGTCCACCGTGATGTCGGGGTTGTCGATCATGGCCACCGTGCCGTCGATGACTTCGCCCAAATTATGCGGCGGGATGTTCGTCGCCATGCCCACGGCGATGCCGTCCGAGCCGTTCACGAGAAGGTTGGGGAATCTTGCGGGAAGGACTGCCGGCTCCATCTCGATGCCGTCGAAGTTGGGGAAGAAGTCCACCGTCTCCTTGTCGAGGTCGCGGAGCATCTCGGCGGCGAGCTTTGTGAGCCTTGCCTCCGTATAACGCATGGCTGCGGGCGGGTCGCCGTCCACCGAGCCGAAGTTGCCGTGCCCGTCTACAAGGGGAAGATTGATCGTGAAGTCCTGTGCAAGACGCACGAGAGCGTCATACACCGAGCTGTCGCCGTGGGGGTGGAATTTACCCATGACGTCACCGACGATACGCGCGCACTTGCGGTATGCCTTGTCGTTGTATAGCCCCATCTCGTGCATGGCGTAGAGGATGCGGCGGTGGACGGGCTTCAACCCGTCGCGCACATCGGGGATCGCACGGGACTTGTTGACCGCCATCGCATAGGCGATGAAGGAGCGTTTCAGCTCGTCATTCACCTCCGTATCGACGATCTTCGTCATCTCGAGGGTCTTTTTGAATTCTTCTGTAAGCTCGGGGCTTGTCTCTCTTTTTGCCATATGTTCTCCTTGTGAAGATTACGGTGAATAGGTTTGTGGTGATGGGAAAGGCTTCCCCCGTCCGCGGGGGAGGCTCCGCCGTAGGCGGTGGTGAGGGTGCCCCTCATCCGTCACGGCGATGCCGTGCCACCTTCCCCCCGAAGTGGGGAAGGCTTTTTTTGTCGGACTTCGTAGTTCGGGATGCTTCGACAAGCTCAGCATGACGCGGGTTGACCAACGCGGTTGATTATCCCGATAAAGGGTTTCCGTTAAAACGCGTAGAAGCAAGCGAACTTCGTATCGGAGGATCCTTCGAGGAATTTCTCGCGTGGACTACGTATATTTTTGGTCGGCTCAGGATGACGCGAAGCCACGACGAAGTATTGTGCAGCTTATACGCGTTTAGATGTCCAGATCAGTTACCAAGGTGGCGTTTTCTTCGATAAACTGACGCCGCAACGCCGGATTCTCACCCATGAGAAGGTTGAACATCTTGTCCGCCTCCATGGCGTCCGCCATCGTCACCTTGATGAGGGTACGGGTCGCGGGGTTCATCGTCGTGTCCCAGAGCTGTTCCGTGGACATTTCGCCGAGGCCCTTATACCGCTGATACTCCACCTTGTTGCCGTTTGCGGCGTCGAAGAGCGTCTTTTCCTCTTCGGAATAGAGATACACGTCCTCCCTCCCCTTTACGCTCGCCTTGTAGAGCGGCGGCTTGGCGGAATAGACGTGCCCGTGTTCGATGAGCGGCCGCATGTAGCGGAAGAGGAAGGTGAGGAGCAAAATTCTGATGTGCGCACCGTCGACATCGGCATCCGTCATGGAGATGATGCGGTCGTAGCGGAGCTTACTCTCGTCGAAGTCGTCTAATATGCCGCAGCCGAAGGCGGTGATCATCGCCTTGATCTCCGCATTCTCGAGGGCGCGGTTGAGGCGCACCTTCTCGACATTCAGAATTTTCCCGCGAAGGGGCAGGATGGCCTGGAATCTTCTGTCTCTCCCCTGCTTTGCGGTACCGCCTGCGGAGTCGCCCTCGACGATGTAGATCTCGCAAAGTTCGGGACGGCGGTCGGAACAGTCGGCAAGTTTGCCGGGAAGGGTCGTCGTCTCCAAAACTCCCTTGCGGCGGGTGAGTTCGCGGGCGTTCCTTGCGGCGTCGCGCGCCTTCTGCGCCGTGATACAGCGCAGGACGAGTTCCCTCGCCTCGGAGGGATGTTCCTCGAGGTAGGTGCCGAACTTCTCCGTCACCGCCTTGGAGACGAAGGGACGGATGAAGGAATTGTTGAGTTTATCCTTGGTCTGCGATTCGAACTGTGCGTTCTCGAGTTTGACGGAGACGACCGCGACGATGCCCTCGCGCACGTCCTCGCCCGTGAGTTTGTCGCTGTCCTTTAAGATGTTGAGCTTCTTGCCGACGTCGTTGATGACCTTGGTGAGGGCGAGCTTCAAGCCCTCGACATGGGTGCCACCGTCGATGGTGTTGACATTGTTTGCGTACGAATAGATGACCTCGTTGTAGCTGTCGTTGTATTGAAGGGCGATCTCGCAGACGGTCGTCCCCTCCTGTGCCTCGAAGTAGAGCGGTTCGGAGAAGAGCTGTTCCTGCCCCTTTCCAAGCTCTTCGACGAGTTCGCGGATGCCCCCTTCGTAGAAGAAGGTGTCCTGCCGCTCATGCCCTTCGCGCAGATCCTGCAAGGTGATGGTGAGGCCCTTGTTGAGGAAGGCAAGCTCTTTCAAACGAATTTTAAGCGTCTCATAGCGGAAGACGATGGTCTCGAAGATCTCGCTGTCGGGATAGAAGGTGACCTTGGTGCCCGTCTTGTCCGTGTCGCCGATGATGGCGAGCGGACGCTGGGGCACGCCGCGGTTGTAGACCTGCTTATAGATGTGGCCGTTCTGGTAGACTTCCGCCTCCAGCCATTCGGAGAGCGCGTTGACGGCCTTGACGCCGACGCCGTGGAGGC
Source organism: uncultured Clostridia bacterium (assembly GCA_947629675.1). Lineage (GTDB taxonomy): Bacteria > Bacillota > Clostridia > Christensenellales > Borkfalkiaceae > Gallimonas. The sequence goes on along the minus strand of CANREM010000001.1, from coordinate 65,321 downwards.
CGGAGGAGACCTTATAGCCCGAGTCGCCGCCGAACTTGCCGCCCGCGTTCACTTTGGTAAAGACGACCTCGACGGTGGAGATCCCCTCTTTGGGGTGGATCTCCGTGGGAATGCCGCGGCCGTTGTCGACGACGGTGCAGCTCCCGTCCGCATTGATGGTGACGTCCACCCTGTCGCAATAGCCCGCCAAGGCCTCGTCGATGGAGTTATCGACGACCTCGCTCACGAGGTGATGCAGCCCCTTTTCGTCGGTGGAGCTGATATACATGCCGGGACGCTTCCTGATGTGTTCAAGACCGTCGAGTACTTGAATTTGTTCTGCGCCGTAAGCCGCTTCTACTTTCTCAGGCATTGTGTTCTCCCTATATTAAGACTTTATCGTTATATATATTATATATCATGTGCGCGCGCACGCGCGCGAGGCTATGTTGATTATAACACATAAAATCACAAAAGTAAAACATTTGCGGAAAATTTTCACAAAAAATTTTGTGGAAAAAAGAAAAAACGCGGCACAAGCCGCATTGTCAAACACGTCATACCGAGTCCCGTAGGGGCGAGTGTATCCCCTTTGGACTTCGTACTTCGGGATTCTTCGGAGAGTTGCTCCCATGGAAAGTCTTATTGGCGGGGTCGGCTCAAAATGACACGGTCAGCCCTCTTCCCTGAAGATCTCTTCGGCGAGAGCGGAGACTTCCTCCGTCGTCGAGGCAGCGAAGAGCTGTTTTTTCCACCTGTTCGCGCCGGGACGGCCCTTGATGTAAAAGGCCGCCATTTTGCGCATATACACGCAGGCGAAATGTTCTCCGTAAAGCTCCCTCGTGAGGGAGAGCTGTTCCCGGAAGAGCTTCTTCATCGGCGGGGGGTCGATGCCCAGGATGTCGGAAAAAGTCTCGGGGCGATACATCGCGGCGCGGGCGATCATCACGCCGTCCGCTCCCGTGCGCTCCAACATCTTCTTCATGTCCTTGTCGTTCCAGACGCCGCCGTTGGCGATGACGGGGATATGCACCGCCGCCTTGACGGAGGCAATGGCCGCATAGTCCACAGGCCCCGCATAGATCTGTTCCCGCCGCCTTCCGTGGACGGTGATCATCGCAGCCCCCGCCCCCTCGCACATCTTCGCGAACTCCGCGGCGTCGAAGGGTGCGTCTCCAAAGCCCGTCCGCATCTTCACGGAGATGCGCTTGCCGCTCTTGGCGCAGGCGGAGATGACCTTCTCCGCAAGGGGCATGTCCGCAAGCAGGGCACTTCCCTCGCCGTTTTTGACGATCTTCGGCATCGGGCAACCCATGTTGATATCGACAAGGTCGAAGGGGGAAAGCTCCTCACTCTCGCACGCCCAACGCATGATCTCGGGGTCATTCCCGAAGATCTGGGCGGCCTTGGGGGTCTCCTCGCCGCAATACAGGAGCTGTTTTGTCTCCTCATTGCCATAGTAAAGCCCCTTCGCGCTCACCATCTCCGTGAAGGTGAGGCCCGCGCCGAGCGAGATGCACATCTTGCGGAAGGGGTAGTTGGTATACCCCGCAAGGGGGGCAAGAAAGACGTTGTTGGGGCATACCATGCCCGCGATCTCAACCTCGTGCAGCATCTTTTGCCCGCCTGTAATATTCGTTTTTCTCCTCCTCGGAGAGGGTGTGGACATCCTTACCGTCTTGAAGGACAAGGGCCTCGTAGGCGGTGTATCGCGCCGCGCACTTCTTCACCGTCTCGAGGAGGGCCAGCTCGCAGTCCGCGCCGACTGCACGGCCGAGTTCCACCGCACAGAAGAGGACGTCGCCCAGCTCTTCCTCCGCCGCACTTTTATCTCCCGCGGCGACCGCCGCCCGAAGTTCTGCGTATTCCTCGCGGAATTTTTTTTCGAAATTTTCGAATGTCGCCGCATCCCAGCCGCCCTTTTCCACGCGCTTTGCGACCTTCTGCGCGCGCAGGAGCGCGGGGAAGCAGGCGGGCACGTCGTTCACGGCGTCCGAATAGGTCTTTTGCCCCTTTTCCGCCATCTTATTTTTGTCCCAGACGGCGAGCGCGCCCTCCGCCGTGGCGGCTCTTGCATCCGTCCCGAATACATGCGTGTGCCGCGTGATGAGCTTTTCCGTGAGGTGGGTGAGCATATCCCCCATCGTGAAGTTCCCTTTTTCCTCCTCCATGAGGGTGTGAAAGACGGCCTGCATCAGAACATCCCCCGCCTCCTCGCAGATGCGGTCGGGGTCCTTCCTGTCGATGGCGTCCACGAGTTCGTATGCCTCCTCGATGGCGTTGATGCGGATGCTCTCGTGCGTCTGTACCCTGTCCCAGGGGCAGCCGTCGGGGGCGCGCAGGCGGCGCATGACGGCGAGGAAGTCCTCAAAGGAGAAGCGGTGCTTTTCGAGGAGCGGGACCTCCGAAAGGACGAGCGCGCACCCTTCTTGCCACTTCCTCCTGTCCATCTCATAGAGGGGAATGCGCTCCTCCCCCTCCCCCGAAAGGTAGATACAGGGGGCCTCGTCGCCGTACTTCTCGGCGAGGAAGAGTTTGACGTCCCCCGCATTGTCGTCGGTCAAATCGTAGATGACGAGGGGAAGAGCCATTTCCCCCTCCTGAAGTTCGAAGGCGGAGACGGCATAGTAGCGGGAAAGGGCTGCCCTTGCCGCAAAGTGCGCCGCCTTTGAAATCCCTTCGACGGTGACGACCCCCTTCTTTGTACGCAAAATGCGGGCGGCGGCGTCCTCGAGGGTGCCTCCGTCCACACAGTAACAGACGCTCCCCGTCTTTGCGGCGGAGAGAACTTCTCTTGCGATATTTTTTGCGAGGGTATCGTAAGTGCGGCTCTTTGCATAGAGCGCGTCGAACGTCTCAAACGGAATGCCCGCAAGCTCCAGATTTTTTGCACACGACGCTGTCCGCACAAACACTCTGTCCGCCGCTCCCAGCGTTTCGAGTGCCTTCGCGGTGAGATCTCCCTCTTCTACGCCGATCCCTACGATCGCTATCATCTCTCTTTCCCGTCCTGTCTTTTTTTACAGTATAGAACAAATCGAGGGAAAAAGCAATCAAATAGCAGATATTTGCGGCCGCGGCCGCGCCGAGAATGGAGTAGCGCGCACTCCCGACGAGCAGAAATTGCAGCAAAAATTTTGCGGTGACGGCGGTGAGCATGGAGACGGCGGCGTATTTCGCCCTACCCATGCCCGTGAGCGTGGCTGCAAGCGTCTCCACGCCCGCGAGCGTTGCGGCGGAGACGGAGACCGTTTTGATGAGGGAAACAAGGACGGCGCGGTCCCCCTCCGGGAGGGCGGGATAGAGGATGCCCGCAAGGGGCCTCGCAAAGAGATACAGCCCCACCGAACAGGGGATGGCGAGCGCGAGGGCGAGGGCCAAGGCATAGATCGCCCTCCTTCTCCCCTCCTCCTGATCTTTCCTCGCAAAAGCAGAGGAGACGGCGGGGACGCTCGCCGCCGCAAGGCCGTAGCAGAGCGTTGCGGGCAGATTGACAAGTCCCAACGCTCCCCCCGAAAAGAGGCCGTAGAGGGAGACCGCCCGCGCCGTGTGGCGGGAGAGAAGTCGGACGATGACGATGCTGTCCACCATCTGCGAGAGAGGCAAAAGAGCGGCGGCCGCCATGACGGGAAAGGCGGAGGAGAGGATGCTCGCTCCCCCTCTTCTTTGCACGCAGAGCCGCTTTGCCCGCCATTCCCCGCGATAGCGAAGGGCGAGGTAGAGGAGGGCACAAAGCTCGGAGAGGGTGACGGCGGCAAGCGCGTAGGTGACAGCCTTTTGCGGCTCCAAGCGGTAGCGATATGCAAAATACAGCCCCGCCGCGGCCTTGAAGAGCTGTTCCAAAATTTCGGAAAAGGCGGTGGGGAGCATGTTGTTCTTCCCCTGAAAATAGCCGCGAAAGACGGCGATGAGGGCGACGAGAAAGACAGAGGGCGCGAGGGCATAATAGCAGGTGACGAGGGCGGGATCCTGTTGCAGTTTTGCCATCTCGGGGGCGAAGAGACACATGAGAACGCTTCCGAAAAATCCGAGGACGGCAAAGAGGCCGAGAGCACTTTTGACCGTCGAGCCGTCCTCCACGCCGCGTGCGCGCTCCTCTGCGATCATACGCGAAAACGCCGACGGGATCCCCGCCGACGAGAAGGTGAGAAGGAGGAGAAAGAGCGGATAGGCCATGTGATACAGTCCCATGCCGTAGCCGCCGAGAAGTCCCATGAGCGGGATGCGGTAGAGTGCCCCGATGCCCTTTGCAAAGAGGGTCCCCGCCGTGATCACCGCAACGCTTTTGAGAAAGGTCTTGTGCTGCATGACGATATGTAGGGGTTTCGCGCGTTTTTTTCTTCGAAAATAAATACGCGCGAGGCGAATGGGCGGTTGCGCCTTAATAGGGTCGGTTTATGTTATACCGAACCCGCATAGCGGGTGAGTGTATCCCCTGATACAAAGTCCAATTATAATAAGGCGATGCTTCCTACAAACCCAACAAAGTGCTTTGAGAGGGGATCTCCTCCGCCGCGATAGCTGCGTACTTCGCCTTCGGCTCGTGCGCCACTATCGTGTCGTCGAGATGAGGTAAAGCGTCATTCTGAGGCGATAACGCCAATATAATTGTCCGACCAAGCAACTCTCCGAAGAATCCCCTTAATGAAAACGTGGACTTCGTATAAGGGGATTCTCTCGGCTCTACGAGCCTCGGAATGACAGGTGCCCTGCGGGGTCTCGGAATGACGCGGTTACCCGACGCAGTATTTTGTAGCCTATACGCGATTCGTCATTCAAACTGATTGGCAATAATATCAGCGGTCAGGCGGGCCAACTTCACCGCCGCACCCTCCATTACCGCACCCTCCTCGCGGGAGAGCAGGATGACCGAGCCGAGGCAGTCCCCGCCCGCGACGATGGGCACGACGATCTGCGCCGTGTATCCCTCCTCTTCGTCCTCCGCGATCTTGCACACCTCGCCGCTCTCCGCCTTGTTTGCGAGAAAGCTTCTGCGCGACTGCATGATCTCGGTGAGCTTATCCGAGACCGTCTTTCCGACGAGTCCCTTCTTTCCGTTGCCCGCGGCAGAGAGAACGGTGTCATTGTCCGTGATCGCGGCGAGATAGCCGCTCTGTTCGTTCAAAGATCTTGCCGTGCCCTCCGCAAAGCGTTCCACCGATGCGATGGGAGAATATTTCTTGAGCATTAGCTCGTCGCGGTCGGTGAAGAGTTCCAAGGGATCCCCCTCGCGGATGCGGAGCGTCCGCCTGATCTCCTTCGGGATGACCACCCTGCCCAGCTCGTCGATGCGACGCACGATACCCGTTGCCTTCATAAAAAAACCTCCGTATAAACGCATTATGCGGAGGCGGAAAATATTTATGCGAAAAAGCGGGCTTAGCCGTTGTATTCCTGTATGAGGGCGCGGAAGGCGGGAAGGCTTCTTTCGATGGTCTCCCGTTTCACGCAGTAGGAAATGCGGACATACCCCTTTGTGCCGAAACTGTCGGAGGGCACGAGGAGCAATTCATGTCTTTTTGCCCGCGCGCAGAACGCCTTTGCATCTTGTTCCAACGCCTTCACAAAGAGGAAGAATGCCCCCTCCGGGACGGTGCAAGAGTACCCCATGTCCGTGAGTGCCCCATACAGAAGGTCGCGATTGCGCCGATAGATCTCAAGGTCGCTCGTCATCCCCTGGCAGTGTGCGACGACACGCTGGAAGAGGGTGGGTGCGCATACAAAGCCGTGGTGGCGCGCCGCGCCGCGGACGGCGTGAAAGAGATCCTGCGCATGATAGCATGCGGGCGGAACGGCGACATAGCCGATGCGCTCCCCGGGGAGAGAGATGACCTTGGAGAAGGAATACATGACAACGGTGTGCGGATAGACGGTCGGAGGGAAGGTGGGCTTTTCCCCGTAGCAAAGCTCGCGGTACGGCTCGTCTGAGAGGAGGAAAATCGGCTCTTGACGCGTACGATTCACCCTCTCGAGGAGCGCGGCAAGGCCTTCGAGTTCCCCCCTTGTATACACCGCGCCCGTGGGGTTGTTGGGCGAATTGATGAGGATCGCCTTCGTCTTTTCGGTGATGGCCCGCTCGATGGCACTAAGGTCGAGGTGGAACTTTTCATCCGTGGGAACGGGCACCATCTTTCCGCCGGATTGGCCGATAAAGACGGTGTATTCGGGAAAATAGGGCGCGGGCAGGATGACCTCCTCCCCGGGCAGGACGAGCGCGGAGAGGACGCTGACGAGAGAGGCGGACGCGCCGCAGGTCATGCAGATGAGATCCTCGGACATGGGTACCCCAAACGAGTTCTCTATGTACTGTGCGATGGCTGCGCGGACCTCCTGAATGCCGGCCGAGGAAGAGTAGGCGTGCAGCTTTTCGGGCGGCATCTCGTTGATAAGCCGAAGAAGTTCCTCCGTGACGCAGGCGGGGGCGGGCACATTGGGGTTGCCGAGGGAGAAATCAAAGACGTTCTCCTCGCCGATCTCCTTCTTTCTTTTGATCGCGTATTCGAACAATTCGCGGATGGCGGAATGCTCCGCGCCTAACTTTTGCAATTCTTGATTGAACATATAAGCCTCTCTTTATTGTCGTGATGTGTGTGAGGGATCAGGGGTCAGGGGGAAGCGTCATTCTGCCCCGCGCAAAGTTTCTATTTGTAGACTAAGCGCGGCACAAGCACTTTAGTACGAAGTAGCCGATAAAGTAAATACGGCTTTCCGTAAAAGCACCTCTCCGAAGAACCCCCTCATACGAAGTCCGATTATAATAAGGTGATGCTTCGACTACGCTCGGCATGACGAATTTTAGAATGGATTGTCGTTTATCAAAGTCCGTGTTTTCATCCTCGGGATCCTTCAGGGAATTTCTCGCGAGGACTGCGTATTGGCAATTCGGGGCAGGATGACGCGATCGTTCCGCTTCCTCATTCCAAGGCCGCTACAGGAGATTTTTCAGAAATTGGCCGGTGTAGCTCTGGTCGCAGGCGGCGATCTCTTCGGGGGTGCCGACGGCCACGACCGTGCCGCCGCCGTCTCCCCCCTCGGGACCGAGGTCGATGATGTGGTCGGCGATCTTGATGACGTCGAGGTTATGCTCGATGACGATGACCGTGTTCCCGCTCTCGCGCAGGTGCAGAAGGATCTTTACGAGCTTTTCCACATCGTAGCTCGAAAGCCCCGTCGTGGGTTCGTCGAGGATATACACCGTCTTTCCCGTCGGGCGTTTGGAAAGCTCTGTCGCGAGCTTCACCCGCTGTGCCTCGCCGCCCGAGAGCGTCGTCGAGCTTTGGCCGAGCTTGATATAGCCCAGCCCCACCTCATTCAGCGTCCTGATCTTATTGTAGATGGAGGGCTGGTTCTTGAAAAACTCGCACGCCTCCTCCACCGTCATCTCGAGGACGTCGGAGATAGACTTCCCTTTATATTTTACTTCGAGCGTCTCGCGGTTATAACGCTTGCCGCCGCACACTTCGCAGGGGACGTAGACGTCGGGAAGGAAATGCATCTCGATCTTCATGATGCCGTCCCCCTCGCAGTTTTCGCACCTGCCGCCCGCGATGTTGAAGGAGAACCTTCCCGCCTTGAAGCCCATCGTCTTGGCGTCTGTCGTCGCGGCGAAGAGTTCGCGGATGGCAGTGAACACGCCCGTATAGGTCGCGGGGTTGGAGCGGGGCGTGCGGCCGATGGGCGATTGGTCGATGGCGATGACTTTGTCAAAATATTCCAGCCCTTCGAAGCTGTCCGCCTTGCCCGTGGGAAGGCGTGCCCCGTTCAGATTGTTTGCAAGGATGGGAAGGATGATCTCGTTGACGAGGGAGGATTTCCCCGATCCGCTCACCCCCGTGACGAGGGTGATCAGCCCCGCGGGAATGGCGACGTCGATGCCCTTCAGATTGTTTTGGCGGCACCCATGTACGCGAAGGAAGCGTCCGTCCGAGGGTTTTCTCACGGCGGGAACGGGGATCTTTCTCCGTCCTGCGAGAAAGTCCCCCGTGATGGATGCGGGGCAGTTCATGATGTCCTCCACGCTGCCGCAGGCGACAACCTCTCCCCCATGCACGCCCGCCATGGGGCCGATGTCCACGATAAAGTCCGCCGCCCGCATCGTCTCCTCGTCATGCTCGACGACGATGAGGGTGTTGCCGAGGTCGCGAAGCCCCTTCAGCGATGTGAGGAGCTTTTGATTGTCCCTCTGGTGAAGTCCGATGGAGGGTTCGTCCAAAATATAGAGGACGCCCGAGAGGGCGGAGCCGATCTGCGTGGCGAGGCGGATGCGCTGGCTCTCCCCGCCCGAGAGCGTCGCCGCACTGCGCGACAGGGTGAGATAGTCCAGCCCCACCCCCGCAAGGAAGTTGAGGCGGGCGCGGATCTCCTTGAGAATGCCGTCCGCGATGGCGTGCTGCGTCGGCGAGAGCTGCAGTCCTTCGAGGAAGGAGAGAATGGCGCGCACGGGCATGTCGCACACTTCGGCGATGTTCCTTTCCCCCACCGTGACGGCGAGGGCCTCGCGCTTGAGACGTTTCCCCTTGCAGTCCGGGCAGTCTGCGGTGCGCATGTAGCGTTCGATGTCCCACTTCACGCTCACCGAGGAGGTCTGCTCGTACCTGCGCTGCAGATTTCTCACAAACCCCTCCCACGGCGCGCGGTAGTGGGTGTGGAAGGTCTTGGTGCTGTAATCCATCTCGATCTTCTCGTCGCCGCTGCCATACATGAGCATGTCGTACACCCCCTCGGGAAGGTCCTTTACGGGGACGTCCAAAGAAAAGCCAAAGTGGCGGGAGAGGGCGGCAAGATATGCCTGCGTCACCGAGGAGCTGTCGAGGTTCCAGCCGCTGATCTTAATTGCCCCGTCGCGGAGGGACTTGGTGCGGTCGGGACAGATGAGACCGTCGTCCACCTTCTGCGTGAAGCCGAGGCCCGAACAGGTCGGGCAAGCTCCCCAGACGGTGTTGAAGGAGAAGAGGCGAGGCTCGATCTCCTCGATGGAGATGTTGCAATCGGGGCAGGCGTAGCGGGAGGAATAGAGGGTCTCCTCCCCCTCGCAATCGACGGAGACAAGTCCGTCGGCAAGTTTCAAGGCGGTCTCGAGCGATTCGGTGAGCCGCTTCAGGACGCCCTCCTTGACGACCAACCTGTCCACGACGACGGAGATGTTGTGCTTGATATTCTTTTCAAGGGCGATCTCTTCCTGCAGATCGTAGATGATGCCGTCGATCTTCACGCGGGCAAAGCCGCTCTTGCGGTAGGAGGCGAGTTCCTTCTTATACTCCCCCTTCTTGCCGCGGACGACGGGGGCGAGAAGGAGGATCTTGCTCCCCGCGGGCATGCCCATGACGCGGTCGGCGATCTCGTCCACCGTCTGACGGCGGATCTCTCTGCCGCAATTCGGGCAGTGCGGCGTTCCCGCGCGCGCAAAGAGGAGGCGGAGATAGTCGTAGATCTCGGTGACCGTCCCCACGGTGGAACGGGGGTTATGCGAGGTCGTCTTCTGATCGATGGAGATGGCCGGAGAGAGACCGTCGATATATTCCACATTCGGCTTCTCCATCATGCCGAGGAATTGACGGGCGTAGGAAGAGAGGCTCTCCATATACCGCCGCTGTCCCTCGGCAAAGATGGTATCGAAGGCGAGCGTAGACTTCCCGCTGCCCGAAAGCCCCGTAAAGACGGTGAGGCTGTCCCGCGGGATCTTCACGTCGATGTTCTTGAGGTTGTTCTCTTTTGCACCCTTGACAAAAATGTAGTCTTTCATGGTAGTTTTCGATGTTATATCGCGGACATGGTATGGGGAGAAGGCGTTGGAAGCCTTCCCCCATCCATGGGGGAAGGTGGCACGGCCGCCCTTGCCGTGACGGATGAGGGACGATGAACGACCTTTTTGGGAACTAACCCTCATCAGTCACTTCGTGACAGCTTCCCCCTTTCAAGGGGGAAGCCTTTTTCCTCCATTTTCTACCCTTCGAGAATGGCGGCGAGGTGGCGGACGACGGCGTCGAGCTGACGCCAATTCACACCGCCATAGCGCACTTCCTTCGCCCGCGCAATGTTGTGTTTGCCCACCGCAAGCACCGCATGCACGCCGTGCTTCTCGGCGTCGAGGCAGGCCTCGATGCTGTCGTCAACGAGGACGGAGATGCCGTTTTCCGCACAATATTTGCCCTTGTCGCCGAACGCCACGTCCGCGACGAGTTCATCGTAGGGGATGTGCCGCTTCTCCAGCCAATCGCGGGAGAGCTTTTCGGGGTTTTCGAACCAATTTTTCTTGCGGGCGGTGAGGATGACGACCTCGTGCCCGTCCTTTCGCCACCCCTCGAGGGCCTCGCGCGCGCCCTTCCTCGCCTCGGCGTCGGTGAAGGCGGTGATGCCGCCCTCGCGGATGAACTTTAGAACGTCCTCTTCCTTCCAATCGTAAGTTTCGACAAAGGCGCAGGAGTTCGGGTCTTTGAGCTTGAAGGGAAGATTTTTCCGCTTGATATATTCCCCCGCCCGCCCGACGCGGTCGAGGATATTCAAGGTATCGTCGATGTCAACTGCGATCTTCATAGGTGTTTCCCCTTCTCACTTTCGCATGCGTTTTCTCAGGTCGTTGATGGTCTCGCGGATCTCGATCGCCCGCTCGTAGTCGAGGGCGTTCGCGGCGATGCGCATGAGCGTCTTGAGCTTTTCGATCTCCTCGGGAATGTCCTTTTGGGAGATCTCCGCACTCTTTTTCACCTTGCCCGTGATGTTCAAAGTGGACTTGATGTCCTTTATGATGGTCTTGGGAATGATGCCGTGCGCCTCGTTGTAGGCCTGTTGCTTCGCCCTGCGGCGGTTGGTCTCGCCGATCGCCCGCTCCATGCTGCCCGTCATCTCGTCCGCATACATGATGACCCGTCCTTCGGCGTTGCGGGCGGCGCGGCCGATCGTCTGCACGAGGGAGGTCTCGCTCCGCAAAAAACCCTCTTTATCTGCGTCGAGGATGGCGACGAGTTTGACCTCGGGGAGGTCCAGCCCTTCGCGCAAGAGGTTGATGCCGCACAGAACGTCGAATTCCCCCGAGCGGAGGCCGTCGATGATCTCCACCCGCTCCAGGGTATCGATGTCCGAGTGCATGTAGCGTACCTTGACGCCGTTTTCCTTCATGTAGTCCGTGAGGCTCTCCGCCATGCGCTTGGTGAGCGTCGTCACGAGAACGCGTCCCCCACCCATGACCGTGGTGCGCACCTCGGAGAGGAGGTCGTCGATCTGTCCCCGCGTGGGCTTCACGGTGACGGGAGGGTCCAAAAGTCCCGTCGGGCGGATGAGCTGTTCCACCACCTGTCCCGCCTCCTGCAACTCATAGGGAGCGGGGGTCGCGGAGACGCAGATGAGCTGGGGCACCCGCTCGTCGAATTCCTCGAAGGTGAGCGGCCTGTTGTCGAAGGCGGACTTTAGCCGAAAGCCGTACTCCACCAAGTTGATCTTGCGCGCCCGATCCCCGTTATACATGGCGCGGATCTGCGGAATGGTCATATGGCTCTCGTCGATAAAGACGAGGAAGTTCTCGGGAAAATAGTCAAGGAGGGTGAAGGATGGCTCACCGGGGCTTCTGCCGTCGAAGTAGCGGGAATAGTTCTCGATGCCCGAACAGTAGCCGATCTCCCGCATCATCTCGAGGTCGTGTTCCGTCCGCTGGCGCAGCCGCTGTGCCTCGAGGAGCTTGCCCTCCTGTTCGAAGGCCTTCACCTCCCCCTCCATGTCCTCTTCGATCATGGCGAGGGCGAGGGCAAGTTTTTCGCTCCCCACCGCATAGTGCGAAGCGGGGAAGATGACGGCGTGCTTCAGCTCGGAGATGATCTTCCCCGTCGTGACGTCCTCCTCGCAGATGCGGTCGATCTCATCCCCGAAGAATTCCACGCGGATGGCGACCTCGGAATTGGATGCGGGAAAGATCTCCACGACGTCCCCCCGCACGCGGAAGGTGGAACGCTTGAAATCCATGTCGTTGCGGGAATATTGGATGTCAACAAGACGGGAGAGAAGTTCCCCACGCTCCATCTGCTGTCCGGGGCGGAGGGAGACGCCGAGGCGGAAAAATTCCTCGGGCGCGCCGAGACCGTAGATGCAGGAGACGGAGGAGACAACGATGACGTCGTCCCGCTCTCCGAGGGAACAGGTCGCGGCGTTGCGCAGTTTATCGATCTCGTCGTTCTTCGAGAGGTCCTTTTCGATATAGGTATCGGTGGAAGGGATGTAGCTCTCGGGCTGATAGTAGTCGTAGTAGGAGACGAAATATTCCACGCGGTTCTCGGGGAAGAAGGCGCGAAGCTCGTTGCACAGCTGTGCGGCGAGCGTCTTGTTGTGTGCGATGACGAGGGCGGGGCGGCCGACATTTTTGATGACGTTGGCCATGGTGAACGTCTTGCCGCTCCCCGTGACCCCCACGAGGACCTGCGTGCGGATCCCGTCCAAAACCCCTTCGGTGAGTTTTTGGATGGCTTCGGGCTGGTCGCCCGTCGGCTCAAACGGCGCATGAAGTTTGAAGTCAAAGTGATCCATATAAAAGGTTTTTTCGCAAATTTCTTTTTTATAGAAGCCCCCTGCGGGGCAACACCAAGGGCAAAGAAATTTGCGAGGGGTTAAATATCGACATCTCAAAGCGTTATCGCCCGCGACCCGAATTGCCCTCAAAGACATTAAGCGTGCGGTGGCTTAGCAAATGGGGGCGCGTAGCGCAGGGGGACCCTGCTCGCGCAAGTATTCAGAAGCACAACCCTCATCAGTCACGCGATGCGTGACTGCTTCCCCCTTCATAAGGGGGAAGCCTTTTTTCCTCATTCCGAACCCGCGAAGCGGGCGAGGGAATCCCTACGTAAGCGATAACGCATCATGACGCGGTAGACACCCCTTCCGTCACGGCGTTGCCGTGACACCCACCCCTCAAGGGGTGGGCAAGTGTCAAACGCGTCATACCGAGCCGAAGGCGAGTGTATCCCCTAAAACGTAAGACTGTGTTTTCATGGAGGGGATTCTCTCGACCCCTGCGGGGTCTCGGAATGACAGGTTCCCCATTCGGTCTTCTCATGATGACGAGAGGGTGCGTCAAACATATGTTTCATTATAACAGAAACGCTCAACGGCTGTCAAGCGTTTTCGGGCGGGTCAGGATAGGATCGCTTTGAGAAGGATACCGATCGCGGCGGAGAGAAGCCCGCATACCGCCGCAAAGAGGAGACGCAAGACCGTGTCGCGCCTTCGCTGGATGTCCTGTCTTCGGAAGGCAAGCCCCGCCTCGCGCATGTGGATGCAGTACGTCTTTTCCCCCTTCCTGTCCGAAAAGATGAGTTCGAAGTAACCGTCGATCTCGAGTGCGTGCAGGATGCGCTCCAATTTTTCTTCGTCGTACTTTCCCTTTTCGGGGAGGACCGCGAGGATCTCATAGGGGGAGACGAGAAAGCGTTCCTTCCCCTGTGAGAGCGAAAAGATGGCACCCATGACCGCGTTCTCCCGTGCAGATAGCTTTTCACTCCTCATATCACACCGCAAGGGACAATAAGAGGACGATACATCCCGAGAGCGCGCCGCCCGCAAAGGCACCGACGGTCGCGGCGAGGAAGAGATCGCGCCTTTCGCGCCGCACCTCGCGCTTCTCCCGTGCGACGGTCGCACCGTATCCGCGGCCCGCGGCAAGGACACGCACGCAATATTCCCCCGCTTCGGCATACCTGATGTCGATGAATTGCCGGTCCTCGAGATAGGACATCCGCCTTGCGATCTCCTCCGCATTTGCGGGGACGAGGCGCAGAATGTCCTCCTCCTCTACGACCGCAAAGTTTCCGCCCCCCGCGAGCTTGTCAAGCGCGGACAAAAGCTGAATGGAAAGTTCGTCCAACATACCCTACGGGCAGTATGGGCGCGGCGGGAAAATTCATGCACCCATTGCCCCTATGAGGGAAGCAGACCCGTGATCGCATTCCCGTTGTAGAGTGCCGCTCCGAACGGGGAGGAAGTGAAGGCGTCGGCAATGCCGCGCGCGTACTGCTCAATGGTGGAGATGAGGCTCTCAAGCCCTCCGACGCCCGTCCCTTCGATGGCTTTGCGAAGGCCGCCCGAGGACATCCACGAAACGACCGCGCCTACCCCGCTGAAGATGACGAGGACGAGGACAAAGAAGATGATCGCCATGATGATCCCGCCGATGACCGCGAAGGGGCGGACATAGCGGATCTTTCTGATGAGCAGATGGATGAGCCACCCGAAGAGGGAGAGAACGGTAAAGATGAGCGTGAACCAGATGAGGATGGAGATGAGGTAGCCGACGAGCGTGGCGACCGCACGGTTGCCGCGGATGGCCCCGCCGATCTCCGAACTCAAATTCTTGAGACCGGGAACGGCAACGGCGAAATAGATGGCGAGAGCCAAGGCCCCGAGTGCGAATACGCACATCAGGAGGGTGAGAAGTCCCCTTCCGAGGCCGACGCGATAGCCGGCATGCACCGTACTCACGAGGAAGGCGATGAGGAAGAAATCAAAGAGATACTGCGACAGGGACTGATAGACGGCATTTTCAAAGAGAATGGGGCCGAGGATGTCGCGTGCGGGCGGAATGGCGAATTGGCAGATTGGAAGGGCGAAGCCCGCGACGGCGACGAGAACGACGGCGAGGCCCAGCACTCCCGTGACCGCGCCGAGCAGCCTGTTGCAGATCCTGAGGAAGAGATTTGCAGGCCGTACGCGCACGAGCATGACGTGGCGGATCGCCTCCCCCGCGCCGATGACGAGGGCGGTGACGATGAGAAAGATCGCACAGATCACCCCGAGGCGCAGCGTAGGTTCCAGCGTCGTGGGAATAAATTTCGTCACGAGCATCACGGCAAAGATGACAAGGATCTGCCAAGGCAGCCACCCCATTTGGTTGAACTTCTTAAAGACGCCGTAAAGTATGAGGGCGACTCCAAAGACGCAAGCGGCCGCAATGATGATCCCCATCGTTGCCTGACTCGAAATGAGTAGATCGGATAGCATCCCCTTCCTCCTTTTCCCTTATTGCGGAAATTTATTTATTGAAATTGTCCTTCAAGGACACGATCTCGGAGAGGACGAGCTTCCCCCCCTCCGTGCATTTCTTATAGTAACCCGTCCGCATGAGCTGGAATGCGGTCCCCTCCGCCGCCTCCGCAAGATAGGGTTCCGCCTTGACGGCAAAGATGTGTTCGCTGTCTAAATTGATGCGTTCGGAAAAATCCTGCCCGCTGTAGTCCGCATCGCGCAGAAGATGATCGTATTTGCGAAGCTCTGCTTCCACGCAATTTGCGGCATTCACCCAATGCAGAACGCCCTTTGCCTTGATCCCGCTCGTATCGGAGCCGCTCCTGCTCTCGGGGAAGTAGGTGCATTTCACCTCGACGACCTCCCCGTTTGCATCCGTCACGGCCTCGTCGGCACGGACGATGTAGGCACTCTTCAGACGGGCATAGCCCCCGAGCTTCAAACGGTGATATTTGGGGGGCGGATCGAGGGAGAAATCGCTCTTTTCGATGTAAAGCTCCCTTCCGAAGGAGATCTTGCGGGTGCCCGCATTCTCGTCGAGCTGGTTTACTTCGAACTCCGTCTCCTCCTCCCCCTCATAGTTGGTGATCGTAAGTTTCAGAGGCTCTACGACGGCCATGGCGCGGGGAGCGCGGGCATTGAGATAATCGCGGACGACGGCCTCGAAGTAGCCGATCTCGCACTCGGAATTTGCCTTGGTGATGCCCGCCCTCTCGCAGAAGTCCAGAATGGCCTCGGCAGGGATCCCGCGGTTGCGAAGCCCCGCGAGCGTGGGCATGCGGGGATCGTCCCACCCATGCACCGAGCCTTCCTCGACGAGCTTCTTCAAATACCGCTTGCTCATCACGAGGTTGGTGAGGTTGAGCCGTGCGAACTCGATCTGCCGCGGCTTGGGGGAAAATCCCAGCTCGATCCCCACCCAATCGTAGAGCGGGCGGTGGTCCTCAAATTCCAACGTGCAGAGGGAGTGCGTCACGCCCTGCAGATAGTCTGCGATGGGATGGGCGTAGTCGTACATGGGGTAGATGCACCACTTGTCCCCCGTGCGATGATGGGTCGCATGCAGAATGCGGTAGATGACGGGGTCGCGCATGTTGATGTTGGGGGAGGCCATGTCGATCTTTGCGCGCAGGCACTTCTCCCCGTCGGCGTATTTGCCCGCCTTCATCTCGCGGAAGAGCTGCAAATTCTCCTCGGGCGTCCTGCCCCTGTAAGGGCTTTCGGTTCCCGGTTCGGTGAGCGTCCCGCGCGTCGCCTTGATCTCCTCGGGGGAGAGGTCGCACACATACGCCTTGCCCGCTCTTATGAGCTGTTCCGCATAGGCGTAGATCTCATCGAAGAAGTCGGAGGCGTACGTCTCCTTCTCCCAATGGTAGCCCAGCCATTCGATGTCGCGGCGAATGGCGTCGACATACTCCGTCTTTTCCTTCGAGGGATTGGTGTCGTCGAAATAGAGGTTGCACTTGCCGCCGTATTTTAATGCGGTGCCGAAGTTGACGAACATGCTCTTCGCATGCCCGATGTGAAGGTAGCCGTTCGGCTCGGGCGGAAAGCGCGTCTGCACGGCCAAGACCCTTCCCGCCGCCAGATCCTCGTCGATGATCGCCTGAATGAAATTCTCCGCTTCTGCCATAACGCCCTCCGCATACGCCTTGCCCCTTTCCCGCTCCCGGGACTTGAGGCAGTAAATAAATATCCACGTTAATTATAACATATAATTTACGAAAATGATAGTTTTTTCATATCTTTTTTCGCAAAATATGTTATAATCGCGATATGGACGAAATCATACTCAAATTCTTCGAAGGCATCCGCTCGCCCGCACTCACCGTGGTGTTCGGGATCTTTTCCACCCTCGGCGAGGGGATGATCGTGTCGGGCATCGTCATTCTGCTCTATTGGCTGTGGGGAAGGGCGGGCGAACAACTCCTCTTTACCGCCGTCTCTTCGGCGGCACTCAACAGCGTCCTGAAGGTGACGGTGGCGCGGCCGAGGCCGTATGTGAAAGGCGTGGTGGAGCGGCTGGATGTGGACACGCCCGTCTTTTCGACAAGGGAACTCGGGGACTTCCTCTCCTTCCCCAGCGGGCATGCGCAGACCTCCTCCGCCGCCCTCGTCGGCAGCAGCCTCCGGCTGAAAAAGTGGTGGATGTGGCTGCTTACGATCCCCCTCATCCTGCTCATCCTTTGTTCGAGGCTGTATTTCGGTGTGCACTACCCCACCGACCTTTTGGCGGGACTTGCGCTCGGCGTTGCGGTCGCCGTCTTTTGGGAGATCATCTTCCGCTATGCCTATCGCAGCCGACACCTCATCATGCTCTTTTTTGCCGCCGCCGTCATCTGTTTTATCCCCTTCTTCCCCGAAAAGGACCTTTTGATGACGGGAGGACTTCTGGCGGGTGCGGCCGTCTTTATGCCGCTCACTTCTCTCCTTCGGTATGAGGCACCGAAGTGGTCGTGGAAACGGCTCCTCCGCATCCCGATCGGAGGGCTTGTCGCGGGCATGGTATACCTTGTTTTCGTCTTTCTGCCCGATAACACGGGTCTGTACTTCCTCCGCTGGTTCCTTCTTGTCGGTGCCGCAACATTGCTTGCGAATGCGCTCTTCAAGCTGTTCAGGATATAAGCGGTTCGCCTTGCCCCCGCGTCATTCTGAGGCGCAGCCGAAGAATCCCGAGGTACGAAGTCCGCGGTTTCAATATCGAGGTCCTTCGAGGATAAGCTCTCATGAACTGTGTAAGGCTTGGTCGGCTCAGGATGACGCTGTTTTTTCACGCACCCCTCCCGCGGAGGGGCTGTCCTTCGGCTAAGGTTGACGTAAAAATCCCGCTTGCGGGCGGGAATTTGCTTGACCGCGGGGGAGGATTGCACTATAATATTTACAAATAAAAACATATATAAGAAGGTGCTTTTGTTATGGCAAACAGTGCGGTCACGATGGAAAAGCTCGTCTCCCTTTGCAAGGCGCGGGGGATCATCTTCCCCGGCAGTGAGATCTACGGCGGCATGGGCAACACGTGGGACTACGGCCCCGTCGGCGTGGAGATCAAGAACAACATCAAGCGGGCGTGGTGGAAACGCTTCGTCTCGGAGAGCGACAATAGCTACGGCGTGGATGCGGCCATTCTCATGAATGCGCGCGTGTGGGAGGCAAGCGGGCACACGACCTCCTTCTCCGACCCCAAGATGGACTGTAAGAGTTGCAAGACCCGTCACCGCGCGGATAACCTCATCGAGGCGCATTCCAAGGGTACGGTGGACACCGACCTTTTGACGAACGAGGAGATGCAGGAGTACATCGAGACACACCATGTCTGCTGTCCCGTGTGCGGAAACTTCAATTGGACCCCCATCCGCACCTTCAATCTGATGTTCGAGACCTCCCGCGGCGTGACCGACGAGAGCCAGAATAAAATTTATCTCCGTCCCGAGACGGCACAGGGGGAATTCGTCAACTTCATGAATGTGCAGCGCACGACGCGGGCGAAGGTCCCCTTCGGCATCGCACAGATCGGCAAGGCGTTCCGCAATGAGATCACCCCCGGCAATTTCATCTTCCGCACCATCGAGTTCGAACAGATGGAACACCAATGGTTCTGCAAGGAAGGGACGGATGAAGAGTTCTATCAGGAATACAAAAAGCGCGCCCTCCAATTTTTGCTCGACCTTGGTTTCAAGGCGGAACATCTCCGCTTCCACGATCACGAGAAGCTCGCCCACTACGCAAAGGAGGCGTGCGACATCCAATATCTCTATCCCATGGGCTGGCAGGAGCTGAACGGCATCCACAACCGCACGGACTACGACCTTACCCGCCATCAGGAGTATTCGGGCAAGTCGCTCACCTACCTCGATCCCGTCACGGGGGAGAAGTTCATCCCCTACGTCATCGAGTACTCCATCGGGGCGGACCGTCTCATGCTCGCCGTTCTCTCCGAGGCGTACGAGGAGGAGACGCTCGAGGGCGGAGATGTGCGCAACGTCCTCCACTTCCACCCCGCGCTCGCGGCCTATAAGGCTGCCGTCCTGCCCCTTCAGAAGAATCTCGCCCCGCAGGCGAAGGAACTGCTCGCAAAGCTGAAAAAACACTTCTCCGTCACCTATGACGAGGCCGGCTCCATCGGCAAGCGGTACCGCCGTCAGGACGAGATCGGCACGCCGTACTGCATCACCATCGACTTCGACACCCTCGAGGACGGCACCGTCACGGTGCGCGACAGGGATACCATGTCGCAGATCCGCCTTTCGATGGACGAACTTCCCACCTTCCTCATGGAGAAATGCGCATTTTAAGTTTTTGATAAAAACCGCCGCCCCGAGGCGTTTTGCCTCGGGGCGGTTTTTTTGTTCATTCTCAATTTTCAGTTCCCCATTCTTTGAGGAGATCGTCCACGGTCACAAGGCTGGCTCCGTAGACCTCGTGAAGGTATTTGATGCCGATCTTGTAGTCCTCCTCGGTGAAGGAGTCGGTCGCATCGGTGGCAACGACGACGTTGTAGCCGAGCTGGAAGGCGTCCGCCGAGGTGTGCCTCACGCACATGTGCGCGTGGAGGCCCGTCATGACGACGGTATCGACGCCGAGTTCGCGAAGGAGCAGGTCGAGGTCGGTGTGAAAGAAGCCCGAATACCTTCTCTTGGGGACGACATAGTCCTTCTCGCAGAGTTCGAGTTCGGGAATGACCTCCGCGCCCTTGGTTCCCGCGACGGCGTGCTCGCCCCAGACTTCGAACTCACGGTCGATGCCCTTCAGGTGCGCATCGTTGCAGAAGATGACGGGGACACCCGCACGCCTTGCACCGCGCAAAAGTTCCTGCGTCTTGGGGACGATCGCAAGCCCCCTGTCGCACTTCAAAGCTCCCGTCACGAAATCATTGAGCATATCCACGACGAGAATGGCTGTCTTTTTCTTGTCCATATTTGTAAACTCCTTGAACTTAAAGTTTCTTTCATTTTACGCCCGCTTCCCCTTTCTGTCAAGCGAATGGGCATGAAAAAACGGGCACAAGGCCCGTTTTTTATTTTAGTTCCTTAAAGCTCGAAGGTGACGTTGAACCACGGCCCAAAGATGTTGGCGTTGAACCATGCAAGACCGTCGAGAGCAACTACCCATACGATCAAAGCGACCCAGAGGATGAGAACGATGAGACCGATGATGAGGCCGGCGATCGCAAGACCCCTGTGCTGCTTATCCTTCTTGATTGCAACCGCGCTGACCGGGATGCCGAAGAGGAAGAAGATAGGAATGATCAAGGAGAGAAGGGAAAGCACGAAACCGACAACGCCGAGTTTGCTCTTCTTCGGTTCATCAACGACCTCTACCACCACGGGTTCTGCGGGTTTCTCAACGACGGGAGCGGGTGCGGTATAGGGAGCGGGACGCGTGCGTTCGATCGCAACGGGCTGCTCACCTGCCTGCTGGGTGCCGTCAAGGGTGATGGGCGGGAGAACGACGGGGCTGCCGAATCCGCCGAAACCGCCGAATCCGCCAAAGCCGTTCGTGCCGAATCCGCCGAAACCGTTCGTTCCAAAGCCGCCGAATCCGCCGAAGCCGTTCGTACCGAATCCGCCGAAGCCATTGTACTGAGGCATCGGAAGGTTGTAAGAAAGAGGAGCGACCTCGGGATATGCGACATCGTTTCTCGTGCCGCAATACGGGCAGAAACGCTCGCCGCTGTAGACGACTTGACCGCAGCCTGCGCACTTCACCACAACGGGTTTCCCGCAGCCGGGGCAGAACGCCTCGTTATTGTAGAGCTGGGTACCGCAGTACGCACAGGTCTCTACCACTTCGTGTTTGCAATGCGGACAGACGTGGTCGCTATCAGCGAGTTCCTTTCCGCAGAAACGACAGAACTTTGCCATGAACATTCCCTCCTAGTATATTTCAATGAAACAATAGTATGATACTACATATTTAACGGCTTGTCAACCCTATTTCAAAAAATAACTGCGCAGATTTTTAATTTTTTTTGATATTTTTTTCGTTTTCGGGTCAAATCGCCCCGTCGTGCGGAAGGGTGTAGAGGTCGAACTCGCTCTCGAGGTCAAACCGCTCCCCCTCTTCGAAGGCGGCGAGCTTGGAAATGGAGACCTCGTACGCGGTCATGGTGACCGTCTCTTCCTCCGAAAGACGCTTCTGATATTCCCGGCTCTGGATCCTGCCAGAGAGTGCGACCCTGTCCCCCACCTTGAGATTTTGCACAAAGCGGGCGTTGCGGCCCCATGCGATGCAGGGAATGTAGTCCGACTTGTTGTACGCCCTGTTGACGGCGAGAAGGAGATCGGCGATCTCACGGTTGAAGGGAGTAGTGCGGTAGATGGGAGGCTTGCAGATGTAGCCCGAAAGGACGATGCCGTTGGGGTTCTTCCCCTCGCCCGCCTCGACAAGTTCACGCACAAAGACGGTGAGCATGAGGCGGGATCTGCCCCCTTCCAATTTATTATAACTGCGGAACTGCCCCACCGCGGAGAGGGTACTGCCCACTTTTAAGTCACTGCTGTGGATGAGACGCTCGGAGATGGTGACGGGAAGGATGTCTGCCTGTCCCGAAAGGCGCATGACGCGCACGAAAAATTCGTAAAATCCCTCGCCGTAGACCTCGTGTGAGAAGGTGGCCTCGGAGACGATCTCGCCCGAAATGTAGACCTTGTTGTTTTTTTCCGCCATGTGATCCATATTGATAAGTACCTCCATTGAGCTGGTTCGTGTTGAGTTTTGAGTGTTGAGTGATTAGGGGTTGGCGTCATTCTGAGGCGATAAAGCCAATAAAACTTTCCATGAGAGCAACTCTCCGAAGAATCCCCTTGATGAAAATGCGGACTTCGTAGTTGGGATCCTTCGCTTTGCTCAGGATGACGCGGTGGTGCGGGGCAGCATGACGCGGCAGCACATCGGACTTCGTATCAGGGGATTCTCTCGACCCCTACGGGGTCTCGGAATGACATGTTTGACACAATGCAGATTATATCCCGTCATTGGTTACCGTTAAATCGCGGAGAGGCGAGAAAGACAAGGAGTGCGAGGCTTTTCGCAACCCGCGTAATGGACTTCGTATCAGGGGATTCTCTCGACCCCTACGGGGTCTCGGAATGACGCGGAAGCACGACGGTGTATTTCGTAGCCTATACGCGATTCGCTCTTTCAAGCAGTCCCTTTGGGGATCTGCTTGCCGGTCGCGTCTATGGAGTAATTTTCCCGATAGATGAGTTCGCCGATGGGCACGAACTCGAAGCCGTTTGCGCGCAGGGTGTCGATGACGAGCGGCAGGGCCTCCGCCGTATGCAAGCCGTTGTTGTGCATCAGGATGATGGAGCCGCTCTTTGCCCGCGAGGTGATGCGGGCGGCGATGTCGGATGCGGAGAGATCCTTCCAGTCGAGGGAATCCACATCCCATTGGATGGGATACAGCCCCATCGCGTTTGCGGTGTCGATGAGCAGGTCGTCGTAGTCGCCGTAGGGCGGGCGGAAGAGTTCGACGCTCTTTTGCGTGATCTTCGTGATGGCGGCAGAGGATGTTTCCAGCTCGGTGCGGATCTCCGTCTCGGACAGGCGGGACATGTAGGAATGCGTCGCGCTGTGGGTGCCCACTTCGTGTCCGCCGTCCACGATCTTTTTGAGATATTCGGGATATTTTTCCGCCCAGAACTGCACGGTGAAGAAGGTGGCATGCACCTTCTCGGAGGCGAGCGTTTCGAGGATCTTATCGGTGGAATCCACCCCCCATGCGCAGTCAAATGAGAGGGCGACTTTGTTGTCGCTCCTGTCCACACAGTAGATGGGCAGAGAACGCGCGCCGCTCCAATACACTTCCCCTGCGTCGGCGGCATAAGCGGTGGCGGCAGAGGCGGCGAGCAGGGCGCAGAGGGCTGCGGCAAGGGCGACGGGCCGAAGACGGAAGGTGATAAACTTCATTCCGAATACCTGTATCCTATCAGAAATTTTTGCGCGAAGCGAGAGGGAGTATGTCAAAATCTTTGTCATTTTGTCATATTTCACAAACGCTTCTTCCCTCTATCTCTATTCGCCTTGGGAAGCAGATATGTTTGCGGGGAAAATTTCAGTCGATCACCGGGGGACGGGCGGGGGCCTTTTCGAGAGGCGGAAGGCCGTAGGGATGTTTGTTCTCGGCGGAGGTGAGGGTAAACGCATACACCTCCTTCGCCTTGGCGCGGAGCAGGGCGTCCGCGAGTTCGGAGACGGTCGCGCCCGTCGTCAGGGTGTCGTCGATGATGAGGATGCGCCTGTCCTTCACCGCCTTGCGGTCGTTGATGTGGAAGGCTCCCTCGAGGTTCTTCTCCCGCTCGGTGCGGCCGAGAAACTTCTGCGCGCCCGTCTCTCGCCGTTTCACTGCAACGGAGAGAAGCTCCTTTCCCGTGCGGGCGGCGATCTCCTCGGCAAAGAGGCGGGATTGGTTGTAGCCGCGCCGCTTTTCCGCCTTGCGCGTCATGGGGATGAAAGTGACGGCGTCGCACATCGGAAATTCCCTTTGAATGACGGGCATGGATAGCTCGGCGAAGGTGCGGAAGAGAAATTTCTCGCCTGTTTTGAAGCGCAGAACGAGCCTGGCCGCGTCGCCTTCGTAGAGGAGGGCGGAGCGGGCCTTCTTCACTTTGAGGGGCTGCTGTTTGCACTCCAGGCATGTCCCCTCTTCCACCACCTTTCTGCCGCAGAACGGGCAGATGTTTTTGTCGTTCCAGGGGAGCAACTTCAGACATGGGTGGCACACACGCGCTCCGTCGAACACTTCCCGCCCGCAAATATCGCAGGTGAAATTGACTTCGTCGTCGTACTTTTTAAGTTTTTTCTTGAAAAAATCTAAGAACTTCATAGGCATTAAAAATCAAGCATGAAGAGTGCGCCCCACCCCCTACCCCCTCCTTGGGGAGGGGGTAGGGTAGTCGCGTCATTCTGAGGCGATATTGATGGTACGGCTGTCCGTAAAAGCAACTCTCCGAAGAATCCCGAAGTACGAAGTCCGTGTTTTCATCCTCGGGATCCTTCGGGGCTTTGCCCCTCAGGATGACGCGGGAGACGTTTCACCCCACCTCAGTCACGCAGAGCGTGACAGCTCCTCCCCGAGGAGGAGCTTTTTTCGGACTTCGTATGAGGGGATTCTCTCGACCCCTGCGGGGTCTCGGAATGACAGGCGTCTGGCGGGATATGGAGCGGAACGACATTCAAAAAGGGGTTGGCGAGAGGCCAACCCCTTTGCTTGCATGAACTTAAAAATCTTCGTCGTCGGCCCCTTCGTCCTCGTCGTCATCGTCGCCCGCGAGAGAATAGATCTCGTCGCCCGTGACATACTCGAGGTCCTCTTCCTCCTCTTCCGGCTCCTCTTCCTCTTCTTCCTCCTCTTCTTCGGGTTCGAACTCGCCCTCGAATTCTTCGTCGAGTTCGCCCATCTCCGAGTCGAGATCGGCGTCCGCGTCGTCGTCGAGATATTCGCGCCACTCGTCGTCCTCTTCGGAATCCTCCGAGTCATCCTCGTATTCGGATTTGCGGCGGCATTCGTCGCACATCTTTTCGCCGGGGCGCATCATGTTCTCCCCGCAGACCGGGCAGAGTTCGGTGGGGAGAAGTTCGTCCTCCTCTTCCTCTACCTCGTCGATGTCGCTGGGGATCCCCTTCATTTCCTTTATGCAGACGTCGCAATATTCCTGTTTCTCCGCGTCGATGTAGTTGAGTTCGCACCGCGGACACTTGATATAGCGTACCATAATTTTCCACCTCTTCTTCGGGTGCCTGTCATAGGCTAATAAATTATATTTGTATTTATTTTTTTTGTAAACTCTTTTTTTATACCTTTTGCAAAAAAATTTGCGAAATTGTAAAATTTTTTTTCGCGGCCGCAAAAAAGACCTCCCCGCCATCTGCGGAGAGGCCGTTCTTTGATAAATTTTACTCGTTGTAAGGATCGCTGTCATCCTCGGGAGCGACTTCCCCCTCTGCTTCGGGAGCGTCCTCTTCAGAGACTTCCTCTGCGGGGACTTCCTCTTCGGGCAGTTCGCCATCCTCCTCGAGTTCGCTTTCCGGCTGAACCTCGTCGGTCGCATAGACGTCGATGTCCCTGTCGTCCGTCGTATCCACCTGCATGCGGACTTTCTTCGGCGCGTTCTCCTTCTGCTTCTTTTTGAGAAGGACAACCGTCACTGCCGCCGCCGCGCCGCCGAGGGCAAGCACGCATGCAACGACGATGAGCGCGATCTTCCAGCCCGCAAGGCCGTGCGCCTTTTCCACTGCAGGAGGGGTGTACCTGTCGAGTACGGTGGTCTGCCAATAGTTCTTTGCCGACTCCTCGTCCGCATCGCTCATCTTCCCCAAACGGGTGACGAAGGCGGAGCGGGTGGTCTCATACTCTTTGTATTCGTGCTTGTTGTAGGTGAGATCCTTGCCATCAATGAAGTCCTTGAATTTCGTGAGAACGTTGTCGGTGTAGGGGTCGACGATCTCCTCGTCGCCGTCCGCTTCCTCGTTCGCCTTGACCGCGTCCTTGTATTCCTTCGAGTTCTCATCGACGAGGTCGCGCTTGCCCGTGTAGAAGTAATACTTGACGGCATTCGCGAGGACGTCGTCCTCCATCTCTTCGGAGATGTCGCTGATGAGGCTGTATTTCTGCAGCTTGCTGTCGTAGCCGATGATCGCGTTGAGCTTGCTGTCGAATTCCTTCAGCTCGCTGTTGGTCATGAGCTGGCCCTCTTTGTTTGCAAGGGAGACGCGGCTCACATAGTTCATGGAGGTGCCGTTCACCTTCGAATCCGCATCTGCGAAGAAGAGATCGTTACCGATGAGCTCATAGCCGTACCAATCGGACGCATGGACGAGATCGAGCACGCGGCATTCCTCATAGTTGCTCTTGTCCGCAAATCCCGCATCGGGGAGATGGTTGTAGAAATAGTCGTCTGCCGTATGGTCCTTGTTGTCGTAGACGGCGCGGTAGAGTGCCTCATTGCCGTCCGTCGTGATCGTATAGTAGACATAGCCGTAGGTGTCGCCCTCTTCGATGGGATCGAGGAAAGCGAGGGTCGCACCCTCCGCATTGAGGGCGATCTTGGTCTCCTTCTCAATGTCTCCATTCTTGATGTCGGCACGGATGATGTTCTTCCCGTCCACATAGATATAGTGGTGGACGCGCTTCCCCTCCACCGTATCATAGTAGTAGAGGGCGTCCGCCGTCGCCGTCGCGGATTGCTGGCTGTCGTCTGCGGAGATGCCGCTCGCGATCTTCTCGAGTTGTTCGTTCCCGCTGACGGAATCCCAGCCGTCTGCCTTGGACACATTCTCGTGGAGGAAGTAGAGCGCGCCCTTGGTCTGCGTCTGTTTGCGGGTGAAGTAGATGCCGCCGTTCTCGAAGGAACGAAGGGTGTAGGTGTAGCCGTACAGGTTGTTCTTGGGATCTTCTTTGCTCTGGTTGAACTGCGTCTTATCCAGCGTCGAACCCCTGCCGTCGAGGACGAGGGTGCCGAGGTTGACGTACGGCTCCTCTCCGTCGTGTTCCTTGAGATAGTCTTTGTCCCATTCATAGGTGTAGGGGGACTCGGTCGTGCCTGCGGTCACGCGGTAGATCTGATTGTAGTTCCCCGAATAATCGGTGGGAGAGTCGCTGTCCAGCCCGTCGCTGACCGTCATCGTGTAGTAGATGTCGGTGTTGCCCTTGTCCGTCTTGTGGAACACGGGATTGGACGTGAGGCCTTCGGCGAGGACGACGTCTGTCCCGTCCTTCGTATTGAAGGAGTGGAGCGCAGTGTTGGCAGAATCGTAATAGACGAGATAGACGACACCGTTTTCCTCGATATAACGATAGTCGGTGTTGTTGGCAGAGACACGGACGTGTTCTTCCCTCGCGGTCCCGTCGAGCTTCGCACTCACGAAGTCGAGGAAGGCGTTCTGCACGACGCCGCTCGTGTCCTTGACGTTGGTGGGCGTCGCATAATAGACCCGATCCCCGTAGATGAACAGACCGCCGTTATACGAACCTGCGACCATCAGAGAGGGAACGACTGTCTCGGCGTCGCCCTTGCCGCTTTGGACGTCCGCCTTCTTCGCACGCATCAAGGCACCCTTGACGGGTTTGCCGTAAGTGTTGTCCGAGGTGTACGTCTCCTTGCCGTTGATGAAGTAGTAGTAGTCGCCCTTCTCAACGATGAACCCGCCGTTGGAGGTGACGAGAGCATCGGCGGCGGGACCGCCCGAGGGGGGTGTAAAGTTCGTTCCGCAGGCGGCAAGCGAGCATGCGCCGCACGCGAGGACTGCGGCAGACGCAAACGCTAAAAGTTTCTTGATAGATTTCCGCATATTGATTTCCTTCCGTGTTTTCGGAATTGAGTTCTAAAAGTGGAGTTGCCCTTCTATATTAGTGATACGTATTCCATTATAACCCAAAGCAAAGCTTTTTGCAATTAAAAACTCGTGAAAACGTGACTTTTCTTCGAGAAATTTTGCCAAAACGCGCCTTTGGAAGGAGGAGACCATGGAAAAATTCGGGATCTTTGAACTGCTCGACGCACTCTCCGCGGTCACGCAGGCGGTCTCGGAGACCTCCCCCACCCCGCCCGAGGGCGAGAGTGAGGAAAATTTTTCGAGAGAAAAGCGGCCGGATGCGGCGTTTGCCCCGCCCGTATACGGCGCAAAAATCGAGACCACCGATGCGGAAAAGAGGTCGGAAAACACTCTCCCGCCGACGGGAGAAGCACTCCCGCCGGCGGGAGAGAACGCCGGTGCGCCCTCCGCGAAAAATGCCTATGACAAGTTCCTCGCCCGACATGAGGCCGCCACCGGCCGCGTGAAAAAGGGATAGGTGGGAAATACTCCCCCACCCGTCGCCCGAGGGCGACACCCTCCCCAAGGGGGAGGCTCCGCCGTCAGGCGGTGGTGGGGGTTCAGTCACCGTTAAATCGCGGAGAGGCAAGCGGACATCGTATAAGGGGATTCTCTCGACCCCTGCGGGGTCTCGGAATGACGCGATTACCCGACGAAGTATGGCACCGCAGATATGCGATTCGCTTATTTTAAGCAAAAAAACCGACCCGTGCGGGTCGGAATTTTTCTGCTTAACGCTTGGAGAACTGAGGAGCGCGGCGTGCTTTCTTCAAGCCGTACTTCTTTCTCTCTTTGACGCGGGGGTCCCTCGTGAGGAAGCCCGCCTTCTTGAGTGCGGGGCGCGAATCGGGTTCGGCCTCGAGAAGTGCCCTCGCGATGCCGAGACGGATGGCACCCGCCTGCCCGGTGTAGCCGCCGCCGATGACGTTGACGAAAATATCGTACTTGCCCTCTGCGCCAAGTTCTACGAGGGGCTGCTTCACGACATACTGCGTGGTGCCCTGCGGGAAGTAATCTTCGAGCGCGCGGTCGTTGATGAGGATGGCACCACTGCCTGCGGGAATGAGGCGGACGCGTGCGATCGCCTTCTTTCTCCTGCCCGTTCCCCAGAACTGCAATTTCTTCTTGATTGTCGCCTTAGCCATTCTTATTCCCTCACCTTAAAATAATTTCAGCGTCTCGGGCTTCTGCGCCGCGTGGTTGTGTTCGGGTCCCTTATATACTCTCAACTTCTTGGCCATAGCTCTTCCGAGAGAGTTCTTGGGGAGCATGCCGCGCACCGCTTCGTAAACCGCGAGGTCGCTCCGCTCCGCCATCATCTTGCCGTAGGAGATCTCCTTGAGTCCTCCGATGTAGCCCGTATGATAGCGGTAGTACTTGGTCTCGAGTTTCTTGCCCGTGAGAAGTACTTTATCGCTGTTGATGATGATCACAAAATCGCCCGTATCCACATTGGGGGTGAATGTAGGCTTATTCTTGCCGCGCAAAATTGCCGCGACTTTGGATGCGAGCCTCCCGAGAGGGACTCCGTCCGCATCGACGACGTACCACTTTCTCTCAACCGTTTGCGCGTTTGCCATATAGGTTTTCATAATTTGTGTACTCCTTGCACATGTCCGAAGGCAGTATCTTGTGGGGTCGGCCCCCGAATGAAAGCGCGTATTCTTTGCGCCGCCTGCCTCTTCTTGCCGACTACCTCTTTATTATAGGGCGTGAAAAAAGTTCCGTCAAGCTGTTTTGACTTTGGTTTTTAAGAAATTTTCGCTTTTTCGGCAATTATTTTTGCGCGAAAATGCTTTCTTTTCGCCAGCTATACCTTTTTAATGACTTTGGCGGGGTTGCCGACGGCGACGCTCCCCGCGGGAATGTCGTGCGCGACGACCGATCCCGCACCGATGACGCAGTTATCCCCTATGGTGACCCCGGGCAATACCTTCACACCGCCGCCGATCCAGACGTTGCTCCCGATGTGGATGGGTTTCGCATATTCGAGACCTTTCAGGCGAACGGCGGGATCCGTGGGGTGCGTTGCCGCATAGAATCCGCACTGCGGGCCGATGAGGACGTTGTCGCCGAAGATGATCTCGTTGCAATCGAGAAAGACGCAGTCGTGGTTGCAATAGAAGTTTTCCCCCACTTTTGTGTTGAAGCCGTAGTCGAACCAGACGTTTGACTCAAGGTGGACAGTGGTACCATGTCCGCCGAGGAGGGTATCGAGAAGGACATTTTGCCGCTCCCTGTCGCTGCCCGGCGTGCGGTTATATTCCTCGCACAGATCGCGTGTGCGGTCGCGCAGGGCTATGAGTTCGGGGTCGAAACTGTCGTATAGCTCCCCCGCGAGCATTTTTTCTTTTTCGGTCATAAAACTCCTTTTGGGGATGGGCGTCATTCTGAGGCGAAAAGGACAATACAGTTGTCCGATAAAGCAACTTTCCGAAGAATCCCCTTGGTGAAAACGCGGACTTCGTATCAGGGGATCCTTCGACTTCGGCTTCGCCTCCGCTCAGGATGACGCGGTTACCCGACGCAGTATTTCGCAGCCTATATGCGATTCGCTTATTCCAGAACCGCCTTTATCCTTCTGATGCCCGCCGAGGAGGACTGCTCCTTTACAATGCGGAAGTGCCCCAAGACGCCCGTGCTTTGGACATGGGGGCCGCCGCACATCTCCTTGGAGAAGTCGCCGATGGAGTAGGTCTTGACCACTTCGCCGTACTTGCTGTCAAAGACGCCGACGAACTGTTCCGCCCTTGCCTCCTCGAGGGACATCTCGCGGAATACGACGGGGATATCCTCTTCGATCTTCTCGTTGACGAGGTCCTCGACGGCCTTGATCTCCTCCGCCGTCATGGCGCGCTCGAAGTTGAAGTCGAAGCGCATGCGCTCGTCGGTGATGTTCGACCCCTTCTGGTTGCAGTCGGGGGAGAGAACGCGCTTTAAGGCGGCGTTGAGAAGGTGTGTGGCGGTATGATACTTCACGGCGATGTCGCTGTGGCTCTCGAGGCCGCCCTTCGCCTCGCCCTTTTGGATGACGCGGCTCTTCTCCTGATGTTCCTTGAAGGCCTCCTCGAAGCCCGCAGTGTCCACGGTAAGCCCCCTCTCCGCGGCAAGTTCCTCGGTGAGTTCCAAAGGGAAGCCGTAGGTGTCGTAGAGGCGGAAGGCCTGTTTGCCGCCGATGACCGTCTCTTCAACATATTCGGGGTTTTGCCCCTTCATGAACGCATTCTTGCGGGCGATGCCCTGAAGGCACTTCTCGAACTCCTTCATGCCCGTGACGAGGGTGGCCTCGAAGCGGTCGGCCTCCTTCTTGATCTCGTCGAGGATGTAGCCCTCCTTCTCGAGGAGGAGCGGATAGGCCTCGCCGTAGACTTCGTGGATGAAGATCTTCGCGACGGCGCACATCGCCTCCGAGGAGATATTCAGCTGGCGGCAGTAGCGGATGGCGCGGCGCATGATGCGGCGAAGGATGTAGCCCGCCCCCACGTTGGAGGGAAGGATGCCGTTCCTGTCCCCGATGAGCATGACCGTCGTGCGGGTATGGTCGGCAATGATGCGCATCGCCCGCTGCGGCTCTCCTCCCTCGTCGTAAACTTTGCCCGAGAGCTTCTCAAGCTCGCGAATGGCGGAGGAAAAGAGGTCGGTCTTGTAGCCGTCGGAAAGGCCGTTCAGAAAGAGCAGCATGCGGTCGAAGCCGAAACCGGTGTCCACGTTCTTATTGGTGAGCGGTTCGTAGCTCGCCGCCGTCTTTTTATACTGCATATAGACGTCGTTCCCGATCTCCACATAGTCGTCGGGAAAGACGGGATCGTCAAGGTTTTTGATGGGATAGAACCACTCGTTGTCGGGGCCGCAGGGGGTGCCGACGGTGCC
This sequence comes from uncultured Clostridia bacterium, assembly GCA_947629675.1. Lineage (GTDB taxonomy): Bacteria > Bacillota > Clostridia > Christensenellales > Borkfalkiaceae > Gallimonas. Next base: position 34,157 of record CANREM010000001.1, on the reverse strand, counting down.
CTCAAGCTCCCACCAATTGTCCTCTTTGGGGAGGTAAAAGACATGTTCGGGTCTCACGCCGAGGCCGATGAGAAGGCTTGCCGTCTCCTCGTCGCGCGGGGCGGAGGCGTTGCCCTCAAAAACGGTGGTGCAGAGCTTGTCCTTGTCGAGACCGAAAACTTTGGTGAGAAGTTCAAACGTCCACGCCGTCTTTTCTTTTTTGAAATAGTCGCCGAGCGACCAGTTGCCCATCATCTCGAAGAAGGTGAAGTGGGAGGCGTCGCCCACGCTGTCGATGTCCACCGTGCGGACGCAGCCCTGCACGTTGCAGAGGCGTTTCCCTTGGGCATGGGGTGCGCCGAGAAGGTAAGGCATGAGCGGCTGCATGCCCGCCACATTGAACATGACGCCCGTCGAGCCGTCGCCGATGAGGGACACCGCGCCGATGTCGACGTGCCCCTTGCTCTTGTAGAAATCCAGCCACTTTTGCCTGAGTTCTTTTCCTGTGATCATATTTCTTGCTCCATTTTTTGGAATGTTGTTTTTGGTTTTAGGGATGCTGTCATACCGAGCCGAAGGCGAGTGTATCCCCTAATACGTATGTCCGGCTTTTTGTTTTCATTTAGGGGATTCTCTCGGGGCTTATGCCCCTCGGAATGACGTTATTAAAGGGGGAAGCTTTCGTCCTTAGATCTTCGTCAATTCGTAGCCATCTTTGGTGTCTTTGACGGCGTAGCCCATGGACTGAAGGCGGGTGCGGAGTTCGTCCGATCTCGCCCAGTCCCTGGCGGCGCGGGCGGCCTTCCGCTCCTCGGCGACGGCCTGCACTTCCTCGGGCACGTCCTCCCCCTTGGGGGCGTAGGCCGCAAGATACTCCTTCGCGTCCTTTTTGAAGAGGCCCAAAAGGCCGTATGTCCTACGAATTTGGTTTACGATCCTCTTCGCCGCCGGGTCGTTTTCGGCGAGAAGTTTTCCCGCCTCCTTGAAGTATCCGAAGAGGTCCGAGAGGGCGAGGGCAGTGTTGAAGTCGTCCGACATGGCGGCGTTGAATTTCTCGTCGATCTCGGGCATGCCCCCCTCCTCCGCCGTGAAGGCGGTCTCGATCTTGTCGATGAGGGTATAGAACCGCACGAGGTGTGCCTCGGCGTCGGGGAAAAGGTTGTCCGTGATGTTGAGGTCGGCGCGGTAGTTGGAAGAGAGCAGCGCGAACTTGAGTGCTTCATCCGAATACTTCGCAAGGATGTCCTCCATGAGGAGGACGTTGCCGACCGACTTGGACATCTTCTGCCCGTTCACCTTGATGAGGCCGTTGTGCATCCAATAGTTGGCAAATTTTTTGCCCGTAAGGGCCTCGGACTGCGCGATCTCGTTCTCATGATGAGGGAAAATGAGATCCCTTCCGCCGCCGTGGATGTCGATGCGGTCGCCGAAGGCCGCCCTGTTCATGGCGGAGCACTCGATGTGCCAGCCGGGCCTGCCCTTCCCCCAAGGGGAATCCCAAAAGATCTCCCCTTCCTTCGCCGCCTTCCAAAGGGCGAAGTCATAGGCGTTCTTCTTGCACTCGTCGTTTTCCACGCGCACGCCGTCGAGCATGTCCTCCTTGCTCCTGCCCGAAAGCTGCCCGTAGGCGGGGAAGCTGTCCACGTCGAAATACACGTCTCCGTTGCCCCCTTCGTAGGCATGCCCCCCTCGGATGAGGTCTTGGATGAAGGAGATGATGTTCTGGATGTTCTCGGTCGCCTTGAGCCAGAGGGTGGGTTCGTCGATGTGCGCCTTCGCCATGACGGCGTCTATTTTCTCGATCATCATCGCGGCGTATCTGTCGGCGGGGATGCCCGTCTCATGCGATTTTGCGATGATCTTGTCGTCCACGTCCGTATAGTTGCGGGCATAGGTGACCTCATAGCCGAGCTTTTCGAGATATTTGCGGAATACATCATAGACGAGGGCCTGGAAGCCGTGCCCGATGTGCGCCTCTCCCGAGACGGTGATCCCGCAGGCATACATCTTGACCTTCCCCTCCTCGAGGGGGATAAATTCTTCCTTTCTTCTTGTGAGCGAATTATAGATCTTCATATTCACTGTTTCCTTTTGGGTTGAATGCGTCTTGTCGCCCCTGAAAGGGGAGATGTCGCGCAAGCGACAGAGGGGTTAAGAACCCTTTCCCCCGCTGCGCAGGTACTTTCCCTAAAGGGACAGCGAGGTTCAACCCCCATCAGTCACCTGCGGTGACAGCTTCCCCCTTATGAAGGGGTAAGCCTTTCGGCATGGTGTGGTCATTTTTCGTCGTGATGACGAAGAGAATGTACTTCTTCCTCCAAAGCAAAGACGCGCTCGCGGAGGGCGCAGAGTTCCTTTTGGACGGGGTCCTCCTTCTCGGGAAGAAGGTCCTGCGTTCGCTCCCCGCCGATCCTCACGACGCGGCCGGGCACGCCCACGACGGTCGCAAATGGCGGAACTTCCTTCAAGACCACCGCTCCCGCGCCGATGCGGGCACCCTCGCCCACGGTAAAACCGCCGAGCACCTTTGCGCCGCAGGAGATGACGGCGTTTTTCTTCACCGTCGGGTGGCGTTTGCCCTTCTCCTTTCCCGTGCCGCCGAGCGTCACCCCCTGATAGATGACGACGCCCTCTTCCACCTCCGCCGTCTCGCCGATGACGACGCCTGCGCCATGGTCGATAAAGACGCCGGGGGCGATCTTTGCCGCGGGATGGATCTCGATGCCCGTCTTTTTTCTTCCCCGCTCCGAGACCCAGCGCGCGAGGAACCTCAGTTTCCACTTCCAAAGAAGGGCGGCGCGGCGGTGCCAGATGAGGGCGCGCACCCCGGGATATGTCCGCCAGATCTCGAAAAAGCTTCTTGCGGCGGGATCGTTCCGCTTTGCGGCGGCAATGTCTTTTTTGAGCTTTTTGAAAAACATAGGATATTCTATGTGCGCGCGACCTTATTATGCGCACACGCTCTTTGCAATCATTATACCGTTTGATTCTCGAAAAAGCAACCGATTTCGGATGGGGAATGCACCTTTTCCTCATTCCGGATGTCGGGGAGCGGCCCTCTTCGGCGGCAGGGCGTCTTTTTGGCATAAAAAAATATCCGCCCCGAAGGACGGATATTTTTTTCGTTTCTTATTTGTCAAAGACCTTCTTTTTGACGAAGGCAAGCACGGTGCCGACAAGCGAGAACACCATGATGACGATGGGAAGCGCGCCGTTGACCGTCGCATCGCATTCCTTGCCATAGAGATAGGTCACGACGACGAGGAGAAGCGCGAAGATGAAGGAGGTGATGAGAAGGCCCGCTCCGCTCTTCTTGGACTTTCTTCCGTCGACATGGTTCGCGATGTTGAGGAACATCTGCTGGATCAGGCTGACGCCGAACACGACGAGAATAAAGGAGGAGAACCAGCCGAGGATCGTGAGGATCGCGATCTTGTTGGGTGCGGACATGATCGCCGCATTGATGAATTCCTGGAAGAAGTTGCTCTTCTCGCCGCTGTAGTTGATGACGGGGCCAGCTGCAAGCGCGGCGACGATGACGCCGACCACGACGAGGCAGACGGTGAACACAAGGCCGAGAAGCTTCTTGAGGCCGAGATTCTCCTTGAGGTTCCCGACAAGGTGAAGAACAAAGTTCGCACCAATGAGGATGGCGCAGAGGCAGAAGGCGGCGAGTGCGACGTCATTGAATACGAAGCCGTTGGAAGCATGGAAAGACATGCTGAGAAGCTCGATGGTCGCAAACGTGCAATAGGCCTTGATGGCGGTCTTGGTGACTCCGCGATAGTCCGTTCCCTTCATCGCCTTGACGAACTTCACGATGCCGATGATGAGATACACGATGAGGGTGATGAGCCCGGCAAGGATCATGATCATGGTGAACAGGTCGCCGATGACGGAGGCAATGCCGTTCTTGCCGCTCTTGAGGCCGTCGATGATGACCTTCCAAAGTCCTTCGGGCTTAAAGACGTCGATCGTCGTGAGGGCGTTCTGCTTGCCGAAGGGACCTGCGTCTATGGCAAGGCCGCTGCCGAGGAAGAGGCCGAAGAGAAGCACGAGCGCGACGAAGGAGCAGATCGAGCCGACAAGGTACAAGACCTTCTTTAGCCCTGTGGGAGCGGGTTCCGGGGGTTCGACGGGCTTTCCGGACTTATCGACGGTCTGTTGGATGATGATCGTCTGTGCGGGCTGTTGCTGCCCGACGGGTGCGTCCGCCAGGGATTGACCGCAATTTGCGCAAAAGGCCGATCCGTCAATGTTCTGTGCGCCGCAATGTTTGCAATACATAGTTACAAATCTCCTTTTTTTCATATTCGGCCGCGCACACAAAAAAATCGCATGGCGACCTGCTACTAATATACCCCCCCCCGTACCACTTTGTCAAGAGATTTGTGAAAAAATTTTTTTATAAAAAAAGCCCTCCCCTTTACAAGGGGGAGGCCCTTCGGTTTCGTTATGACGTTTTCATCATGAGGTGACCCTTGGCCGCAAGCTCCTCACGTCTTTTTTCCCGCTCCCCGATATTGCCGGATAGAGCGGATGAGAAGGATGATGAGGCCGAAGAGGATGAGCGGGATTGAGATGATCTGCGCGGGAGAGAGTGCAAGCCCGAATACCCCGCCGCGGTCATCCGCACGGAAACATTCGATGATGAACCGCGCGATCCCGTACAAAATCAGATAGAGCGGGAAGGCCTCCTTCTTCGCAAAAAAGAAGAGGATGACGAAGATGAAAAGGAGCACCGCCGCCTCATAGAGCTGGGTGGGGTGAATGGCCACCGCTCCGCCGTAGTACTCATAGGGCGGGGAACCTTCGGGAAAGACGACGCCGAACGGCCCCGATGTCGGCGCGCCGAAACAGCATCCGCCGAGGAAGCACCCGATCCTGCCGAAGCAGTGTCCTGCGGGGATCGCGACGGCAAGGTCGGAGAGACGCTGGTAGATGCTGACCTTCCTTTTTCTCCAAAAGAGCAAAAGCAGCGGCCAAAGGGCAAGTGCGCACAAAAGGCCCCCGTAGAAGGTCGCCCCCTTGAGGATGAACCGCCCGCCGTTTTCCCCCATCTTGAAGAGCGCGTCAAAAACCATGGCGGCGGGCAAAGCCGCCGCCATAGCTATGACAAGCATTCCAAGTGAAAATGTGTTTTCCGCAGTGTTCCCTCTATGACGGTAGAACGTAAGCCCGGTGAAAATACCGAGGCACGCCATCGCCCCCACGACCATCATGATCGAATAGAGATAGAAGGTATATCCCGCTACGGTAAAGGATGAGTACATGGTTCCCTGTTTTCTTCAGTTCTCAGTCCTTCTTGGGCTTCAGGAAGGAAAGACCGAATGCAACCGCGAAGAGGATGAGCGCGAAGATCGTATAGATGTCGAGGATCGCAGCAAAACCGATATCAACAACTTCGGTGATGAGCACTGCGATCTGGGATGCAAGGCCGACGCCTGTGCAGACGATGCCGGGAACGCGGTTATACTTGAACGCCTGAGCAGCACCCGCAATACCGACGATCGCGCCGCCGATGCCGAATACGGCGATCACTGCGAGACGGATCGTGATCTCGGAATGGGGAACGTTGATCGCACTCGCGCACTCTTCCATCGCGGAGAAGATGAGGATCCAAACGAACGCGCCGACAACGGAGAAGATGAACCCGATGATGCCGCAAGCAAGGGAACCGCCGTTTCTCTTCGGCTTCGGCTGAACGGTCTGCTGGATGATCACCGTCTGGGGTTGCACAACATTCTGTTGTGTTTCGAGGGGGGCACCGCATTTGGAACAGAATCTCGTTCCGTCTTCGTTCTGCGCACCACAGTTTTTGCAAAACATAGTTACAAATCTCCTTATCTTTTTTTTCATACTCTCCCGAAATCGGGGTATGATTTTCCCCATTATACCCCCCCCCGTACCCATTTGTCAAGAATTTTTATGAAAAAATATAAACAAATTGAATTGTTTTGTCGAATTTGTTGAATTTTTGGGGAATTTTTGAGGGGAGATGCACGCCCTTGGGATCGGATACGCGCCGCCATTTTATCCCCATGACGGAGGCGGGCGCGATACATTTATATTATAGTAGAACGATGCGCCGAACATGACTGCGGGTGCGGAATGACGTATTTGGAAGCACCGCCCCACCCCCTACCCCCTCCCACGGAGGGGGCATGGTTCGAGGTTTCCGAATCGTCATGCTGAGCCGCGCGGTACGCGCGTGTCGAAGCATCACCGCATTATAATAATGTGATATTTCGACTTCGCTCAACATGACGAATTTGGAATGGGGGTGCTGTTTATCAAGTTCCTGTTTTCATCCTCGGGATCCTTCGGTCGCCACGCTCCCTCAGGATGACGCAGTTACCCTCATCAGTCACGCGATGCGTGACAGCTTCCCCCATGGATAGGGGAAGCCTTGCATATACCCGCGGACATGGGTGGGGCGGGAGCGGCCCGGAAGCGGTCAGAAAGGTGAAAAAATGTGATCGAAGGGCAGCAGAAAGGCAGAAATGCGCAAAAATGTTAGAAAGTATCGTTCGTTTTGTTCATCAAAGTTCAACACGAAAAAATTTTTCGTATTATTTTGCCGAAACACTTGCATAATTTACAAAAGTATGTTAAAATCTTACACGGAATAATAATTTTGGAGGAAATCCATGAAACGCGACCGTATTGAAGAGATCGCCGAGCTTCTGGACAAACGCGGCAAACTCACCCTTGAACAACTTGACGACTACTTCCCCCATGTCTCTCAGATGACGCTACGGCGCGACCTCTTCCAACTCGAACAGGAGGGCCGCATCATCCGCGTCCGCGGCGGCGCGATGTCCGTCAAAGAGGTGCAAAAAGTCTCGGGCGAGCCTTACACAAAAAAGACTGCCATTCAGATGGATGCGAAGATCCGCATCGCACAGAAGGCCGCCCATCTCATCGACGAGAACACTTCCCTCTTCATCGACGGCGGGACAACGGCAATGTATCTTGCGAAGGAAATGCCCGATATCAACGTGCATGTGTTCACGAACGGGCTTGCCGTCGCCATCGAACTTGCGCAAAAGAAGAACATCCACCTCACCATTCTGGGCGGACAGGTCCTGAAGGACAACCTCTCCACCGCCTCGCCCGTCGCGCGTTCCTATTTCGACAATACCAACTTCGAACTCGCGATCATCTCCGCTGCGGCGTTCACCCCCGAGAACGGTTTTTCCTGCGCTTCGCAGATCGAGGCGGACCTTCTCAAACTCACGAGGCGGAAGGCAAAGGCGATGTATATGATGCTGGATAGCTCCAAGATCGGCAAGATCATGCCCTACACCTTCGCACGGCTCGAGGACATCGACGTCCTCATCACGGACGACAATTTCCCCAACGATCTCAAGGACAAATTCACGAACAGGAACATCGTCGTCATGTAACATGTTATAATGTGAAAACAGCCCCCGCACGGGGCTGTTTTTTTGTGTGCGCGGTTCGCTTGTGTGGGGGTTTAAGGAAAAAAGCTCCTCCGTGGGAGGAGCTGTCACGCGGGAGCGTGACTAAGGTGGGGCGTGTTTTGAATTCGTACCCACCCCCTACCCCCCTCCTCGGGAGGGGGCAACGGACTTCGTATCAGGGGATTCTTCGAAGAGTTGCTCGCATGGACTTCGTAGAGTCGTTTCGCCTCAGAATGACGCAGGTCATTCGCTGTCCTTGTCCTCGGTCATGGCGACTTCGGACTGCGTTTCGGCGGGGAGTTCCTCGGACATGGGTGCCGCGTCTTTCGCTTCCTTCTTTTTCTTCTCCTTGCGCTCGGTGGAGAACTTCTTCATGCGCCCGGTAAGGGCCTCTTTCAGCTCCGAGAGTGACTTAAGAGGGAACAGAAAGCTCACCCTCTCCTTGATCTCCTTCTTGCGCGTGCCGACCTCCTCTTTGAGTTTTTCGTAGTGGACGACGATGCCGTGTTCCTCGGCGAACTTTTTGATGCGTGTCGCGAGGTGCAAAGAGTGCCCGAGGTCTACAAAGAACACGCCGAAAAAGATCCCGACGACGAAGGCGAATTCGATATGATGCACGAACCATACGACCGCCTCCACGACGGGGCCGTCAAAGACGAAGTAGAACGCTGCGCCGACGAGTAGCCAGAAGAGAGAGAAGAGCGGGCAGATGATGCCCTGGATATTCCCCCAGCGGTTGGAGTAGTCCCAGAGCTTGATCTTCATCCCCTTGATAAAGATGAGTCCCGCGATGTACTCGATGAGGGTCATCGCCACTCCCATGATGAGGATGATGAGGAGGGCGTCCAGCCATACCATGCCCGTGTTCAGGGGAATACGGGAGATGCCAAACAGCCCCGCGACGCCGAATCCGTAGAGGGGCAGATAGGGTCCCGTCAGAAAGCCGGGGTTGATCCATTTCTTTGCCGTGAACAGCCTCCGGAACACGACCTCGATACACCAGCCCAGCACGGAGCCGACAAAGAAGAGAAAGCAGATGACAAGAAGCGCGTCGACAAAACTCATAGGATTTCCTCTGTAGATTTTTCTCATGAAAAGGGACGCCGTCCGACGCCCCTTTTGTAGTTGTTGTTTTTCGCAAATTTTCGTTGCCGGCGATCATCGCCGACCGAAAGCCGCTTACGCGCCGAAGATGGAGCCGAGACCGCAGACGGACATGAGGTTGAACTCCTGGAACACGACGACGCAGACGAGAGAGACGGTGGACATGATCTTGATGAGGATGTCGAGGGAGGGGCCGACGGTGTCCTTTAAGGGGTCGCCCACGGTGTCGCCGACGACGGCCGCATCATGCACGGCGTCGTAGCCCTCTTCGCCCTTCTTCACGCCCTCGACGCCGCCTTTTTCGATGTACTTCTTGGCATTGTCCCATGCGCCGCCCGCATTGCCCGTGTAGATGGCAAGCATGATGGCGGCGAGCGTCGCACCGATGAGGATGCCTCCCACGAAGCCCGCGCCGAAGATGAATCCGCACGCGACGGGAATGGCGATGGCGACGACGGAGGGAACGATCATCTGGCGGATCGCGCCCTTCGAGGAGATCTCGACGCACTTGGTGGAATCGGGGTCCTCTTCGCCCGTTAAGATCTTGGGATTATCATGGAACTGACGGCGGACTTCATCCACCATCTTTCTCGCCGCCTTCGCAACGGCGTTGATGAGCATCCCCGAGAAGAGGAAGGGAATGGCCGCGCCGATGATCGCGCCGACGATGACGTCGCCGCGAATGATGTTGAGGAAGATATCGAGGCCGTTTTCCACCGTCGTCACAAGGCCGCCCGCGAAGAGATAGCTCGACATCATGGAGAGGGTCGCAAGTGCGGCGGAGCCGATGGCAAAGCCCTTGCCGATGGCCGCGGTCGTGTTGCCGACGGCGTCCAGTTTATCGGTGATGTCGCGCACTTCCTCGTCGAGCATGCTCATCTCGGCGATGCCGCCCGCGTTATCGGAAATGGGACCGTAGGTATCGACGGAGACGGTCGCCGCAACGAAGGAGAGCATGCCCATCGCGCCGCACCCGACGCCGAACATGCCGCCGAGGGCGTACGTCGCAAAGATGGCAACGCCGAGGACGACGACGGGGAGCATGCAGGAGATCATGCCCGTGGCCATGCCCTGCGTGACGGTGAGGGCCGCGCCCTCCTTGCTCGCCTGTGCGATGTTCTTGGTGGGTTTGTGGGCGTCGCTCGTGTAGTATTCGGAGATGATGCCGATGACGATGCCCGCGACGATGCCGACGGCCGCACACACCCAGGGAGTGACCGCGCCGATGCGCATCTTCGCCGCAGAGAGCTGTGCCGCATCCTCCCCCTTAAACAGGAAGAAGGAGAGCAGAAATCCGCCGATGAGCGTTACGCCCGCGGAGATCCATGTGGATAGGTTGAGCTCTAAATGGGGATTGTCCGAAAGTTTTCGCTTGAGGAGCGGATAGGAGATGCCGAAGATGCAACCGAGAAGCCCGATCCCCGCAAAGAGGATGGGGAAGAGGGTCATCTTCTGCAAAAGGGTGGGTGAGGTGAAATTGGTCGCATGGCAGAACACTTCGATCGCAAGAATGACGCTCGCCATGATCGCGCCGATGTAGCTCTCCAAAAGGTCCGCGCCGAGGCCCGCGACGTCGCCCACATTGTCGCCGACGTTATCCGCGATGGTGGCGGGGTTGCGGGGGTCGTCCTCGGGGATGTGCGCCTCCGTCTTGCCGACGAGGTCGGCACCCATGTCCGCGGCCTTCGTGTAGATGCCGCCGCCCACACGGTTGAAGAGGGCGATGATGGAGCAGCCGAGCGCGTACCCGGAGAGGATGATGGAGAGGTTATATCCCTGCTTCGTGATGGGGTTGACATGCTCGACGACGATGTCGGCAAGCTCTGTCCCCTTCACATTGATCATGCCGCCCGCCCAGCCGAAGCAGCAGTAGACGATGATCGCGCCGAGAAGGGCGAAGCCCGCCACGCAAAGCCCCATGACGGAGCCGCCGCGGAAGGCGACCTTCAAGGTCTTGCCGACGTTCCTCGTTTCGTTGGCGGTGTTGGTGACACGCACGTTGGCGTAGGTCGCGATCTTCATGCCGATAAAGCCGGCGGTCGCCGACATCACCGCGCCGATGAGGAAGGCAACGCCCGCCTCCCACGCGATGAAAAGGCCTAAAACGACGGCGACGACCGAGCCGATTATTGCGACGATCTTATACTCATAGAAGATGAAGGCATTCGCGCCTTCGCGGATCTTAGCCGCGATATGCTGCATGCGCTCGTTCCCCTCTTTGAGCTTTTTCGTGAGGAAGAAGTTGAGCGCGGCATATCCAAGCCCGAGTACGACCGCAAACATCACAATGATGATGAGTAGATTGAGATCCATACTTTGCTCCTTGCAAAATCTTTTGTGAAAGTATTATAGCACGTTTTGAAAAAGTTGTCTATTTTTCGTCATGTTTTGGAAAATTTTTTCCGCGACATTGTATTTATAAGTGGTTAGGGGTTAGTGAGTAGTGATTAGGAGTTCGCGTCATTCTGAGCCGATAGAGAAAATACGGCTGTCCGCGAAAGCCCCTCTCCGAAAAATCCCGAAGTACGAAGTCCGAATAATAAGGTGATGCTTCAACTGCGTTCAGCATGACGTGATTTAGAAGCCCTACCCTCATCAGTAACCTGTGGTGACACCTCCCCTTTTCGCGTGGGTTTAACTATTTTCAATAAAAGTGTTGTAAAAATCTTTTTTCTTTGGTAAAATAGAACCTGCGACACAATTTCATACTATAAGTACAAAGATACAACGGGCATCGGTGTATCCTTATTCTCTATGTGCTTATAGGAAATTGTGTCGCAACAATTCGGGGATACTCGGAGCGGGCGCCTCGGATTGAGGCGTCCTTATTTTTTTGCCCGCAAATACTTTTTAAGGAGAAAGGAACATGAAACACAAGTTTCTGACCGCCTTCACGGCGATCGTAGCCGCCCTCTGCCTTTGCCTTTCCTTTGCGGGTTGCGCTCACACGCACACCTATGCGACGGCATGGTCGAGCGACGAGAGCGGACATTGGCACGCCGCCACCTGCGCCCACGCTTCGGAGCGCACAGACGAGGGCGCGCACACCTACGAAAACGGCAAATGCACGACCTGCAACTATGAACACAAGGAGCATACCTTCGGCGCATATTTCAAGACGGAGACGGGGCATGCGCACACCTGTTCCGTCTGCAAAAAGACGGTGAGCGCGGATCATGCTTACAAAAACGGAATTTGCACAGCTTGCGAATATGAACATCAAAATCACACCTACGGGACAGACGATATTTGCGAGGTGTGCGGAAAAACAAGACCGCCCCTCTACACGAAGAGCGAGGACGGCTCCAAGATCTACTTCGGAGAATATCCGCAGAGCGAGGTAAAGGAGGAGGCGACCGTTTCCGCCCTCACGGAAAAGGCGGGTACCCTTCCTTCGGAACAAGAATGGGGCGCATGGACGAGCTACGGCTATTACTACGGCGGCGAAGTGACCGACTACATGTGGTATATCGACGTAACTTATCAAAGCGATCGTTACCGCGGGGTGTATTTTACAAAGCAACGTAATTGCAGGACAGGCTTCGATATCCTGAGCTATCAGGACGAAAACGGATACAATACAAATACGGTGTATTGGTTTCGGTATGAGCCGATCGAATGGCGCGTCCTCGAAAACGAAGACGGCAAAGCGTTTCTCATGGCAAATATCATTCTCGACGGCGGACATTTTTATCCTAACGGCGAGTCGCGCACCCAAGACGACGTGACGGTGTATCCCAACAATTATATGGAGAGCGATATTCGCAAGTGGCTCACGGAGAACTTCTACGAGACGGCGTTCGACAGCACCGCCCAAGCAATCATTGAGACGACGACGGTAGACAATCATACATTAGATATTCATGCTGTGGGATCGGACAATCCCTATGCCTGTGAGGACACGCAAGATAAGGTATTTCTTTTGAGTTCCGCCGAGGTCGAAAACGAATCTTACGGATTTGTGACGAGTTCGTCCGCCGACGCAACGCGCCAGCTCAAAGCGACGGACTATGCGAAGGTGCAAGGGATCCAGCCGCAAGAGGGCACAGAGTGTTTCAGTTGGTGGCTCAGGACCCCGGAAAAGCAGGCAAAGGGGAAGACCGTGTACCGAGTCTCCGAAAAAGGGCAGGTTCAAGGCGGCGACTGGTGGATCGGCGGCGGCGAATATGTCGACTTTGTCCGCAACGGCATCGTCCCCGCGCTTTGGATCGATCTGTAACTTTTTCCGCGCGGACGGACGCCTCCGCACGCGAAGAGATGCAACGTATTGGGAGCACCCCATCTGTCACGGCAAAGCCGTGACACCCTCCCCCGCACCGAGGGGGAGGGCTTACGGACTTCGTACTTCGGGATCCTTTGGGGATGGGCTCTTTCGGACATGGTATAGACAAAACGCCTCAGGTTGACGCAATTTCTCGAAAACTGCGCATGAAAAAAGACGGCTGTTGCCGTCTTTTTTCTTTTTATTCCTTTTTATTTCTCGCAGTTTGCCTTCAAGGTCTCGAGGCTCTCGCGAAGCTCCTTGGGGAGACGGTCGCCGAACTGTTTGAAGTAGCCCTCGATCTCGTCCGCCTCGGCACGCCAGCGCGCCTTGTTGACATAGAGGATGCTCTCAAGCGTCTCCAGGGAATAATTCAGCCCTTCCAGGTCGATGTCTTTCGCATAGGGGACATAGCCGATCGCCGTCTCGCGGGCGTCCACCTTGCCGTCGCAACGCTTCAAGATCCATTCGATGACTCGCATATTGTCGCCGAAGCCCGGCCACAGAAACTCGCCGTTTTCGTCCTGTCGGAACCAGTTGACGTTGAAGATCTTCGGGGGATGGGTGACCTTTTTGCCCATGTCGATCCAGTGCTGGAAGTAGTCCGCCATGTGATAGCCGCAGAAGGGCTTCATCGCCATGGGATCGTGACGGAGAACACCGACCGCGCCCGTTGCGGCCGCCGTCGTCTCCGAACTCATGATCGCGCCCACGAACACGCCGTGGTCCCAATCGCGGGACTGGTAGACGAGCGGGGTGGTCGTCGCCCTTCTGCCGCCGAAGATGATCGCGTCGAGCGGCACGCCCTCTTTGGAGTTGAATTTCTCCGAAAGGCAGGGGCAGTTCTCGGCGGGAGCGGTGAAGCGGGAATTGGGGTGCGCGGCCTTTGTGCCCATCTCGGGCGTCCATTCATTCCCCAGCCAGTCGATGAGATGATCGGGCGCGGGTTTGGTGAGGCCCTCCCACCAGACGGTGTTGTCGGCGGGGTCGATGGCGACATTTGTGAAGATGGTCCCCCTCTTTGTCGCCGCAAGGGCGTTGGGGTTGCTCTTCTGGTTGGTGCCGGGGGCAACGCCGAAGAAGCCGTTCTCGGGATTGACCGCCCACAGCCTTCCGTCCTCGCCCACGCGGATCCATGCGATATCGTCGCCCACACATTCCACTTTATATCCCTTTTCGAGATAGTGCTTGGGGGGAATGAGCATGGCGAGGTTGGTCTTGCCGCAGGCGGACGGAAAGGCCGCCGCGAGATATTTCTTCGTGCCGTCGGGGAAAGTGACGCCCAAAATGAGCATGTGCTCTGCCATCCAGCCCTCGTTCTTGCCGAGGTAGGAAGCGATGCGCAGGGCGAAGCACTTCTTGCCGAGAAGGACATTCCCGCCGTAGGCGGAATTCACCGAGATGATGGTGTCGTCCTCGGGGAAGTGCATGATATAGCGTTTCTCGGGATCGACGTCACACTTGCAGTGGAAGCCCTTGATGAAGTCGCCGTCCTTGCCCAAATAGTCGTAGACTTCCTTGCCCATGCGGGTCATGATCGCCATGTTGAGGACGACATAGATGGAGTCGGTGACCTCGATGCCGATCTTGGAAAACGGCGAGCCGAGTACGCCCATCGAATAGGGAATGACGTACATGGTACGGCCCTTCATCTTCCCGCGGGCGATCTCTTTGCACATCGCATACGCCTCTTGGGGATCCATCCAATAGTTGATGGGGCCTGCGTCCTCTTTATTTTTGCAGCAGATGAAGGTGCGGTCCTCCACGCGTGCAACGTCGTTCTGCGCGGTGCGGTGGTAGTAGCAGCCGGGGAGTTTTTCCTGATTGAGCTTGATCATTTCCCCCGTGCGGACGCCCTCTGCGCGAAGTTCTTCGAGCTGTTCTTCGCTCCCGTCGATCCAGACGATCCTGTCGGGCTGAGCAAGCTCCGCGCTTTCCTTGACGAAATCAAGAACTTTCTTGTTTTCGGTAAGTGCCATTTTGATTGAGATCCTCCTTAAAAAACCATTGCCGTAGGCGAAAGGACCCCCTTTCGTCCCATTTTATTATACCACGAAAGGGGGGAATTGTAAACAAGTTTGTTAAAAAAAGGAAAAGGGAGTTAGGGATTAGGGGGTCGAGTCATTCTGCCCCGCGCGAAGCTTCTATTTGTAGACTAAGCGCGGCACGAGTGCCAACGGCACGAAGTAGGCGAAGCCGAGGGAATCCCTACAAACCCAACAAAGTGCTTTGAGAGGGGGTCTCCTCCGCGCCTTCGGCGCGTCGAGATGAGGAAATATTATTCGGCGTCAAGATGAGGAGAAAAAGGCATGACGCGGGGATACAGCGGACTTCGTATGGGGGGATTCTCTCGGCTCTACGAGCCTCGGAATGACAGGTGCCCTGCGGGGTCTCGGAATGACACAAAACCCGTTGCCGTTAAATCGCGTAGAGGCAAGAAAGACAAGGAGAAGGAGCATTTCCGCAGGGAGCGTACTTTTTTGTACGCGACCAAGGAAAGCGCACCTTCGACGCAGTATTTCGAAGCCTATATGCGATCAGCCCGATGAAACAGTCACATACTCTCCGGTGTCGGCGGACTGAAAGACAACGTACACCCCCACCATGTCCGAGAGAGGGCTTACAGGAACGAAACACCCGTGTTCCTTCATGGCGGGCGGGAGGGTCTCGGAATCCTCCGCCGCAACACACAGATATTTCGGGATCCCCTCCTCATAGATGACGCCGAGAAGGCTTTTGTCCGCCTTCACCCATTCCGAGTTCGGGAAGATGTCTTTCAGTCTCTCATCGCGGGGAAAGGTTTTCAAGACTCTCTCGAGTTTTTCCCGGACGCTGTTATAGTATGTAAGCGTGCCGCGCGGACGGAGCATTTCATCGCCTGCATGAGGCGGAGCGTTCTGCCCGTCCTTTTTCTCCTTTTCGCCATCTTGACGGTGAGGCACAGTTTCCCCATCGTCATCGCCCGCATCGCCGAAGTAGTTGACGTCTGCAATGGCCTCGTCGTCATATCTTGCGGCGGCCTCCTCGCGAAAGGGACGGTCCTCCTCCTGCGGCAAAATGGGGGTATTCGGCGAGAGCGGGATGGGGGTCCTATCGGGATCGGGCGGAGGCGGAAGAGGGTCTCTTTTCTTTCTCTTCTCCTGCGAAAAAGCGGCCAGAAGGGTAGAATAGTGCGTTTTTTCCGCACCGCAACTGCCGAATGCGATCGGCTCCGCTTCCCCGCGCATGAATGCGAGAAGGACGCAAAAACCCGCCTTGACGGAGGGGAAACTCTTCACTTTTAAAGGAGAATTTCCGCAAAGTTCCAGAAGGGCTGTCTCCCCCTCCGCGCGGATGGCGAGGACGTAGCGGCCCTCCTTCACGGGGGCGATGCCGAGGATACGGGGGGTCACGGTGAGTTCGCTTCCAAGCCTCTCGCAGTAGACCGCACCCGAAAGCTCGCTCCCGTCGGCGGAAAATCCCTTCTTGATCTGTCTGAGTACGCAGACGCGCTTTTCGTACGCCATGGATCCCTCCCCTTTGCAAGGTTTTTTGTATGATTATAAAGGTTTTTCCTGCGCGTGTTTTGTCGAAGTTTGAGAGAATTTGGGAAAACATGACGAAAAATAAAGCACCCATGTCCGAGGACGAGGTGCCGAGATATTCTTAAAAATTTTATTCATTCGAGGAAGTACACTTCCTTTCCGCTCCTTTCCGCATACCTTGCGGTATAGGCCGCTCCCCCCGTCGCGCGCTTGCAATAGGCGAGGACAAGATCGGCTTTATCCACCATATAGCGGTCGCGCGCAAGAAAACAGCCATTGAAGAAGGCGGGGGACAGAACGTTCTTTTCGTCGCACCACGAGAGGAGCATCTCGTATTTCTTCCTGCCCGCGGCGGGCATACCATGTTCGTACCCCGCATAGGGAATACAAGCCTCGATGCGGACATGGTACCGCTGTTTGAGGTCCACGAGACATTCGAGGGCGACGAGGTCGAATCCCTTCGCCATGCCGCAGCAAAAGTAGGTATACCCCTCGCCGATGAGTTTTTCGAGCGTGTCGTAGAGGGCGTTCGTGTCGAAGTTTTCGGGAAGTTCTCTGTGTCCCGTGAGGGCGCAAATTTTTTCCGTCGCGTCATTCATATGATGGGATCCTTCCTCTCCGCGCCCCTTCCGCGCGGATACTTTGCGGGCGTCGCTTTTACCTTCCTGACGGCGACGAGGGTGCGCCCGCCAAGCTTATCGGGAAGTTCGTAGCGATACCTTCCCTCCCGCTTCCCGCCGAGAACGGAAAAAGCCTTCTCCCCATCCTCGCAGTTTTCCCCCTTATAGGCGAGAAACAGCCCGCCCGTCTTTACAAGCGGAAGGCAGTACTCCGCGAGCGTCGGCATGGGAGCGACCGCCCGCGCACAGCAGAGGGAAAACTTCTCTCTGTAAGCGGCATCTCTTCCCGCATCCTCCGCGCGCATGCAGGCCACTTCGGCATGCAAGCCAAACCGTGAGACGACCGCCTTCAAAAATTCACACTTCTTTTTGGTACTTTCGATGAGGGTAAATACGAGATCCTCCCTCGCGAGCATGAGGGGGATGGAGGGAAACCCCGCTCCGCTCCCCACTTCCACGGCCTTCGCCCCATGGGGAAAGAGCTGCTCCCCCGCAAGCGAATCGAGAAAATGCTTCCCCTCAATCTCCTCTTTTTGGGTGATCGCCGTGAGATTGAAGCGCGCATTGAAGGAGAGGAGCATTGTGGAAAACTCCTCGAATTTTTCCCTGTTTTTCTCGAGCAAGGCACGGCATCTTGCAAAATCCGGCGAAAAAACTTCCATGATCGAATTATATCACACCTTCTTTTTTTTATCAACCCAATGTCGGCAAAGATATCCACATTTTTCCACATTGTGAAAAGCTCTGTGGATACTTTCACCCCTCTCCTCTGCCCGCAGTTTTCTCTTCCGTTCCTCCTTGAATTTTTTGAAAACGGGATGTGGACAACCCCTTCTTTTTGCACAGCCTGTCCACACGTCATCCACGGCCGAAAATTTTTATCCTCTTTACGAAAATAGGGCAAAACACTTGAATTTTTCGCCGTTTTCCTTTATAATAGAGGAAACGCACGCGGACGGGGAGGACTTGTCCACATTTCCACGCCGTCTATTTCTATCACTAAAAAACATTTTTATACTTTCATCAAGATAACGGAGGAAACATCATGAAATTTGTGTGCGACGGGCTGAGCCTTTCGGAGGCTGTCTCGAAGGTCAGTAAGGCATGTGCCGTCAGGACGACGGCTCCCATCATGGAGTGCATCCGCATCACGGCGGAAGAGGGAGGCGTATCTCTCCTTGCGACGGACGGCGAACTCTCCATCTTGAAGCGCATGAAGGCAGAGGTCATGGAGGAGGGCGAGATCTGCGTCCCCGGAAAACTCTTTGCCGACTTTACCGCAAAACTTCTCGGGGAGGAGATCTCCATTTCCACCTGCGAGAAGGGACTCGAGATCAAGTACCGCGATTCCGGCTCCTATATGCAGACCTTGCCCGCGGAGGAATTCCCCTCCCTCGATCTGGAGATCGGGGAAAATTCCTTCATCATGAAGCAGGGGACGCTCAAGAAGATCATCGCCGAGACCACTTTCTGCTGTGCGCAGGACGATTCCCGCCCCGTTCTCAAGGGATGCCTCATGGAATTCAAGGACAGGCTGGAAGTTCTCGCCCTCGACGGGTACCGTCTCGCCCTCTCTTCCGCGGAGATCGTGCAAAAAAGCGGGGAAAAGAGCATCATCTGTCCCGCCCGCACCCTCCTCGAGATCTCGAGGATGCTCCTCGACGACGAGGGGGAGATCACCATCTATACGCAGGGTGGCATGCTGCTTGTGCGCAGCGAATCGGTCACCGTCGTCTCCCGCCTCTATCAGGGGGATTTCATCAAGAAGGAGAACGTCATCCCCTCCCGGTTCACGACGGAAGTCACCCTGAAAAGGGGAGATCTCGCCGCAAGTGCGGAGCGCGCCGCGATCCTCAACCGCGGGGACAAGAATAACCTCGTCACCCTCGAGATCTCGACGAGCGGCGTGAAGATGACCTCCGTGTCCGAGTACGGCAACGTCTCCGAGACGGTGGACGCAAGCGTCACGGGACTCGATCTCACCATCTCCATGAACGCAAAATTCCTCCTCGACGCCCTCCGCGCCCTCGACGAGGAAGAGGTCGTGATCTCCTTCAACGGCCCCGTCTCCCCCTTCATTTTGCAGAATGCGGAAGGGAAGCAGACGCTCTATTTGATTTTACCCGTGAGAAACGCCGCATAATCGCTTGACGAACGGGTGGAAAATCATTTATAATCAAACAAGATAATATAAAAAAACGAACATATAAGGAAGGATCTCATCATGAAAAGAACGTATCAGCCCAAGAAGAGACAGAGAAGCAAGGTCCATGGCTTCCGCAAGCGCATGGCATCGACGGGCGGCAGAAAGGTCTTGAAGCGCAGAAGAAACAAGGGCAGAAAGCACCTCACAGCCTGACCTTATCAAAGGGCGCGCAATGCAATATCTGCGGCTGAAAAAAGCAAAACAGATCACGGCCGTCCTGCGGGGAGGAGTGCATCGGCATGAGCGGACGCTCACCCTCGTTCTCTCCCCTTCCGAAAAGACGGAGATGGCCGTATGCGTCGGGAAAAAGTTTGGGGGCAGCGTCCAAAGGAACCGTATCAAACGCCTTCTTCGGGAGGCGTTTCGCGGCTATTTGCCCCTTTCCTCCCCCTGCAAAGTGCTGCTCCTCCCCAAGGAGAGGGAAAGTTATTGTTTTGCGGAATTTTCACGCGATATCGGCAGAATTCTCGCGAAGGAACACCTCATTGAAGAGCGTCAGTGAAAGAAAAAGGAAGATCATCCGCCGTCTCAAGGCCCCGCTTTTATGGTTCCGCGGGATCTTCATCGGGATGATCAACTTTTATCAGAGGAGGCTCTCCCACCACACCTGCCTTTACACCCCCTCCTGTTCGGAGTACACGAAGCGTTGCATCAACAACTTCGGGGTGCTTGTAGGGATCTTGATGGGGATCTGGAGGATCCTTCGTTGCAATCCCCTCTCGAAGGGGGGCTTGGATCCCGCGCCCGAACTTTCCTGGAAGCGGAAATGGCTCGTATAAAATCAAGGAAATAGAGTATGGCAATCGATTATACCGTGATCAGCTCCTCGCTCGCGGGGCTGGACTTTTTAGGGAAATTTGCGCGCGCGATCATCGAAGGCGTCGGGATGATCGGTCTCGGCATCATCGTCTTTACACTCGTTCTCAAGGCGATCACCCTCCCCTTCGACGTGTATCAGAGGTACAAGACGCGCAAGCAGACCCTCATCATGCGCGGCATGAAGGATGACCTCGACAAGCTGCAAAAGCAGTACGCGAACGACAAGACGACCTATAACCAGAAGATGATGGAGCTGTATAAAAAGAACGGCTACAGCATGTTCGGGGCATGCCTTCCCATGATCTTGTCCCTCGTCATCCTCATCGTCGCATTCCAGGGATTCAACTCCTATTCCCGCTATGCCAACGTGAAGCAGTTTGTCGACATGACGGGCGAGTTCAACGAGGTCGTCCTCGGACATGCTACCGACGGAGAAGATTGGCACCTCCCCATCGAGGGGGTCGACAACGACGAACTCACCATTCTTCTCGATAATGCCGCGCTCGAAGCGGAGACCCCTTGGGAGCAAAGCAAGGACGGCGTCACTTACAAGGTCGTCTATGCGTCGGAAGGCGAGCAGGAGATCAAGGACGAGAACGGCACCGTCGTTGATACGGTGGAGAACAAGGTCGTGCATCTCGACGTCTCCTCAGAAGGTGAGGGGATCTTCCTGCAATACCGCTATCTTCTCGGCAGCTACGTCTATTCGTATAATGCGGAGGCGGCAGAGGGCGAAGCGAAGGTCAAAACGCAGTTTATTCCCGTCGCCCCCGAAAATATCAAGCGCAATTATTCCATCGATTTAGACCTCTTTAAGGACTATCTCGGAAAGGAAGAATCGGACGAGAACGCCAAGGCCGCCCTTGCCGCCATCGAAGAGAGCGAGCAGAAGGCGGCAGAGGATCCCGCAAAGCAGGCGGAGAGCGAACAGGAGATCGCGACGCTTTGCAGAAACTATGTGGATAGTTTGGGCGCGGCAGCGGCGAAGGAGTATTATCTCCACCATAAGATGGGATTCTTGTGGATCAAGAACGTTTGGGAGTCGGATGCGACATACCGTCATCCGGTCCCCAAGTCCACCCCCAATGCGAAGGCGATCTCCGCACTCGACTATACTCGTCTTACCGCTCAGCTCGGCGATCAGAAGAAGCAATATAACGGCTATTATATCCTTATCATCCTCTCCATCGGCACGATGATCCTTTCGCAGATCATCACGATGCGCAGCCAGAAGGAGGCGAACAAGTATCAGACGGCGGACGGACAGGGCGCAAAGACGCAGAAGTTCATGCTCGTTCTGATGCCCCTCATCTACGGCGTGTTCGCGTTCATGTACAGTGCGGCATTCTCCATCTATATGATCATAAGCTCGGTCGTCTCCCTCCTCGTAACCCTCCTTTGCAACCTCATCCTGGGGAGAGTTTTCAAGAAGAAGGAGGATGACGCGATCCGCGAAAGATACGGCCACAGGCTGGCTTGGAAGGACAAGCAGGATAAAGAGAAGAAATCAAAGACCAAATCGCGCAAGTAAGCGCAGGAAGTTAGAGGAAAGTGTTATGGAATTTCATGGTAAGACGGTAGAAGAGGCGATCGAAAACGGGCTGAAGACGCTCGGCGTCGCCCGCGAGGACGTCGAGGTGACCGTCCTCGACGAAGGCAAGAAGAAGCTCTTCGGCTCCATTCCCGCGAAAGTGGAACTTGTCATCAAAGAAAATCTCACGGACGGACAGCGCGCGGTGAAGTTTCTCGAGGGGCTGTTCCCCCTCATCGGGTCGGAGGCGCACCCCGTCCTCGGCTCCGAGGAAGAGAAGATTGTCATTGAGCTTGAGGGAGAGACCAAGGGCATCATCGGTCGGCGCGGCGAAGTCATCGACGCCGTGCAGGTGCTTGCGGGAGCGGTCGCCAACACGGGCAGGAAGGAGTATAAACGCGTTGTCGTCGACTGCGGAGGATACCGCGAGGAGCGCGAGGAGACCTTGAAAAATCTCGCCTTAAAGCTCGCTGCAAAGGCTGTGAGGACGGGCAAGCGCGTCCGCCTCGAGCCGATGAACCCCTATGAACGCCGCATCATCCACTCCGCCCTTTTGAACAGCGAAGAAGTCACGACGCGCTCGGAGGGCAAGGAGCCGGCGAGGTTCGTCGTCATCACCCCCAAGAACATGAAGCCCTTCGAAAAGCGGGATGGCCGTGGCGGCAAGCGGGACGGCAGAGACCGCGACGGCAGGGGCCGCGGAAGGGGCGAGCGCGGCGACAGAAAGCCGCACGGCAAAAGAGAGTTTCCCCAAGAGGACACCCCCGAAAGCTCCGGAACGCGCTTTTCAAGCGGCACCACGCCCGGCTACAAGAAGGGCGGTTTCAGCGGATTTTTCGGCACCTATCTCGGAAAAGAAGAGGAGGAAGAAGTGACCCCCGTGACGAAAAACGAGCTTACCATGTCCGAGAATGACCCTTCGGAAACGCCCTCCGAAGAATAAAAAAGCAAAAATAAGACCTGCTCGCAGGAGCAGGTCTTATTTTTTTGTGTTCAGTTTTCCTCAAGCCATTTTTTCGCATTGGCCTTGGAATAGGTCGTGATCTTCTCGGCCGTGTAGGGCGAAGCCTCGCCGCCGTTCGTGTAGAGGAAGTGGTCCCCTTCCGGCGTCACAAACATCGTCATCTCATAGCCCGCGGGGTCTCCCCACGCGCCGAAGGTCACCTTCTTCAAAACGGTCGCGGTCTCGGTATCATAGGTCTTGGTTTTCGTCGTTTTTACCATAGCTTTCTCCTCCTTTTATAGGTACTTTTATTGTAGCGAGTGAAAATTTTTTCGTCAAGAATGCTGCATGAGTTTTCAAAAATTTGTGATTTTTGATACAACCTTTCATTATCTGACGTCGCAAACGAAATTATTTGTGACAAAAGAACATGTCTGTCTGCGGCGGCAGGAAAAGCAGGCTCTTATCTTCTGAAAAACTTTCTGCTCTCGTGATCTTTCGCCATCCTTCCGACCGTTTCGCCCTCTTCGGCACCTTCTTCCCCAAAAATATAGAGGAAGGAATCCCCGACGGGCGCATGGAACATGAGAAGTCTCACCATAGCCGTTACCTCCTTGTCGGTTTTTGCGCCTCTATTTTATCGGGCTAAAATTTTGCCGTCAAGGAAAATGATAACTTTTTTCAAAAATTCTCAAAAATGAAATTTATTTTCACGAAAAGAATGTGAAGAAATGTTAATTTGTGAGTTACGAACATTTTTCTTGCGACAATGGATGAAAAGAGAGCGAGGAGATCGCTCCGGCTGCGATGCCCGCCATCGTATAGATCATGTTGAGCCGCGTGAGGCCGAGGAGGGAATAAGAGAAGGCAGATTTCGGGGCGACGATCCCGAGGATGCTCACGTCCCCCACCCGTCCGAGCCGCTTATTTGCTCCCGACCCCGGGCGGAGAGGGCCGTCTGTCACCTTCAGGAGGCCGACGTCCGAAGCCTCCCCCACCGCGGCATCTACGGCGACGATCTTGCTCTTCGGGTGCGTCTTGCGCAAAAAGCTCTCCATGTAGCGAACTTCCTTCGCCGTGATGGGCGTCTTGAGCGTTCCGTAGATGAAGCCGCAAAAATCCCCCCTCTTCTCCCGGAGCATCGTCCCCGTGACAGGTCCGAGGCTGTCCCCCACCGCGAGATCGCTCCCGATACAGAGAATGACGGGCGGGGCCTCGAGCGGCCCCAGGAGGCGGGCAAGTGCCATATATAGCCCCGTCTCCGCAAGCGTATTATAAAAATGAAAAGCGTATTCCATATCTTCCCCCCTTTGCGCCCTTGATTTTAGCCCACACAGATTTCTTTTATAATAGAGTTTATAAAAAAGGTATGACTTTTTCCCAAAGTGGTGATATAATAGAGGAAAGGAGGGAATCCATGAACATACTTGCCGCATCCGCGAGCAGCTGGACGCTGGACGTCGTATTCTTCGCGCTACTGCTTTTAGGTCTATTGTTTGGCGTGTGGCGCGGATTCGTGAAGGGCATCTGCAAGCTCGCAGGGACGATCTTTTCCGTCATCTTCGCCTTCACATTCTGCATTCCGATGAAGAATCAGCTCGACAGTTGGTTCGGCCTCACGAGTGCGATGGGCGGAACGACGGCAGCGGGCTGGGGCGCAGTGGTCATCAGCTTCGTCGTGCTTGTCATTCTAATCAAGCTGGGCGCATGGCTCATAGGAAAACTTGGGACACTTTTGGTGAACAAATTCGGTCCCGTGAAGGTCATCAATAAGATCCTGGGAGGACTTTTGGGCCTCGTGAAGGCACTTCTGTTCATCTTCATCCTTCTTGCGATCTTCAGATGGGTCAACGCAGCAAGTATCAATAATTTCATAGCAAACAGTGCAGTCGTTGGGAAGATCTACAATTCAAGCTGGTTCATTCAAGCGTTCCATGCGCCGAGATAATTGTGGATAAAAACAGAAGGTTGTGTGGCAAAACGCCCGCTCCAAGCACCGAAAAATCGGTCGGAGCGGGCGTTTTATAAACAATTTTACTCCTTTTTCCACATCAAAAATAGCGTATCGTGGATAAGTCGGCTTAAAATTTTGCACCAAATGTTTCACGTGAAATTGAGAAAAATGAAAAAATTCTGGGGCAGTTTCATGTGAAACATCGTTTTTGCCAAAAAATGGCCAAAAACAGGGCAAAACGAGCTGATTTTAGCCGTTTATGAGGATTTGAGGATATTTGTGAAAAAGCGGAAAAGATTCCCATGGAACACTTGCCAAATGAATTCGGATGTGATACAATATATTATACGGAAC
Organism: uncultured Clostridia bacterium; assembly: GCA_947629675.1. Lineage (GTDB taxonomy): Bacteria > Bacillota > Clostridia > Christensenellales > Borkfalkiaceae > Gallimonas. The sequence continues at coordinate 9,435 of CANREM010000001.1, read as the reverse complement.
TGCACAAGCTTTGTGAGTGAACCGTTTGAAACAAAAAAAATAATAAAAGGAGATAAGAATTGAGCAAGACTACAAAGATCATCATCGCTGTGATCCTTGTCGCCGTTCTCGGCATCGGGGCCTATTTTATCATATCCTCCCAGGTCCGAAACAGCCGAAGGCTGTCTTTCAAAGAATTCCAGGAACGCGTATTAGATGCGTGGGCCTCCGATGATGTTGATGAGACGATAGAGAAGGTCGGCAAGTATAGCAATGATGAGCAAATCGTTAGCGTTGTTGTGGATGGTTATACAATAAAGGGTTATACCAAAAACAACAGGCAGTATTGGACAAATTGTAATGGTCAGGCCTATTTCCCAGAGGTATATCTTCAGAAATGGGAGGAGCAGCTCAAAAATGAGCAGGGCCGTGAACTTGACGATTTTGATTATTCTGACCCCAATGCTGGTTCGGGATGGAGTACTTTCCTCTACATTGCCATTCTTGCAGTCGGTATCATCATGTTCATCGTCGTGCTCAGAGCGACGAGCGGCGGAGGCAAGATCGCGAGCTTCGGAAAGACGAAGGCACATGTCACCTCGCATATCAAAGTGCGTTTCTCTGATGTTGCAGGGGCGGAGGAAGAGAAGGAAGAACTTGCCGAGGTCGTGGAGTTCTTGAAGAATCCCAAGAAGTTCTCCGATCTCGGTGCGAAGATCCCCAAAGGCGTTCTTCTTGTCGGCCCTCCCGGAACGGGGAAAACGCTCTTTGCGAGAGCGGTCGCAGGGGAAGCAGGCGTGCCCTTCTTTTCGGCGAGCGGGTCTGATTTCGTTGAGATGTATGTCGGTGTCGGTGCCTCGCGTGTGCGCGACCTATTTGATTTGGCCAAGCGGAATCAGCCGTGTATCATCTTTATCGATGAGATCGACGCCGTAGGGCGTCAACGCGGTGCGGGTCTCGGTGGCGGACATGACGAACGCGAGCAGACCTTGAACCAGATCCTCGTGCAGATGGACGGCTTCGAAACGAACGAGGGCATCATCGTCATGGCGGCGACCAACCGCGCAGACATTCTCGATAACGCTCTCCTCCGTCCGGGCAGGTTCGACAGACAGATCTATGTGAATTTGCCAGATGTTAAGGGGCGTGAACAAATTTTGAAGGTCCATGCACGCAACAAGCCCCTTGCGCCCGACGTTAACTTCAAGGTGCTTGCGCGTATGACGAGCGGATTCTCCGGTGCAGATCTTGCAAACCTTTTGAACGAGGCAGCGATTTTGGCGGCGCGTGTGGGAAAGAAGCTCATCGGAAACCTTGAACTCTACGAGGGGATCAATAAGGTCACGATGGGGCCTCAGAAGAAGAGCCGCGTCGTCACCGAGGCAGACAAGAAGGCGACCGCCTACCACGAGGCGGGGCATGCCATTCTTGCGAAGCTTTGCCCCTACAACGACAACGTGCAGGAGGTCTCCATCATCCCGCGCGGCATGGCGGCAGGCTACACGCTCACCCGTCCCGAGGACGACGACAGCCGTTACACCGTTAACCGTCTCAACGACTTCATCTGTATGGCACTCGGCGGCCGTGTTGCCGAAGAGATCGTCATCCACGACGTCTCCGCGGGTGCTTCCAACGACATTCAGAAGGTCACCCAACTCGCCCGCAAGATGGTCACCGAGTGGGGCATGAGCGACCGTCTCGGCCCCATCGCCTACAGCTCCGACGGCCCCGTGTTCCTCGGCCGCGACTTCGAGGAGAGGAACACCTACTCCGAGGAGACTGCGGGCGTCATCGACGAAGAGGTCAAGGCCATTGTCGGCAGGGCCTATGCCCGCGCGAAGAAGCTCCTTCTCGAGAGCCGTTCCATTCTCGACAACATGGCCCGCGTTCTCGTCGAATGTGAGACCATCTACACCGCCGAAGTGGATATGCTCATGAAGGGGGCGAGCTACGAAGAGGTCATCCGTTATATGGAAGAGCATGACCGCACCGCACCCGACAACCCCTTCGGAAGGGTCGCGGCGGCGATCGAGGCGGAGGATAGCAAATCTAAAGCTTCTTCTTCGGACATGGGTGCCACTTCTTCCGTCGAAGGGCAAAATGAAGTGAGCAAACAAGAGGACCATGTCCAAAACACAGAGGAAATACCCCCGAAAAACGACGAGGACGGCAAATCTGAATAAGAGGTCTCGGACATGGGTAGGGTCGTTTCCTTCTCAAACCAAAAAGGCGGCGTCGGTAAGACGACGACTTGCGTAAACATGGCGGCATATCTTGCTGCCGCAGGAAAGAGCGTTTTACTTCTCGATCTCGACCCGCAGGGCAATGCGACGACGGGTCTCGGGGTCTCAAAGAGCGGACTGAAAAAGTCCGTCTACAACGTCCTTATCGACGGGGAGAGCATACAGGCGAATCTTCTCAAAACGGAGATCGAGGGGCTGATGCTCCTCGCCGCCAACATCGACCTCGCCGGTGCGGAGGTGGAACTCGTCTATAAGAAGGATCGCGAGAAGGTCCTCCGCGGGGCACTCGAAAGGGAGCGGGAGAAGTTCGACTATATTCTCATCGACTGCCCGCCCTCTTTGGGGCTTCTCACCATCAACGCCCTGACCGCGGCGGACAGCGTCCTCATTCCTATCCAGAGCGAGTATTTCGCCCTCGAGGGACTGTCGCAGCTCATGAACACCATCGCACTCGTCAGAAGGCACCTCAACCGGGAGCTGGAAGTGGAGGGCGTGGTACTCACGATGTATGACGGAAGGTCGCTCATCTCGCGCCAGGTCGCCGCGGAGATCGGGAAATTTTTCACAAAGAAACGCTATGAAACAGTCATTCCGCGCAACGTGCGCCTCACGGAGGCACCCAGCCACGGAAAACCCATTTTGCTCCACGACCAAAGATGTGCGGGCGCGCGGGCATACCAGGCACTGACAGAAGAATTTTTGAAAAAAACAGAGGGAAAAGGAGATTAAATTATGGCGAAAGGTTTAGGACGCGGGCTATCCGCCCTGTTCACCCAGACGGAGGACGACTTCGCGGCAAAAAAGACGGAACAAAGGGAACCGGAGGAAAAGGGCGAGGCGACGGCGCAGGTGCCCATTTCCAAAGTGTTCCCCAACCCCGATCAGCCGCGGAAATTCTTTGACGAGAACGCGCTCGGCGATCTCACCCGTTCCATCAAGGAACACGGGGTCATCAGCCCGCTCATCGTCAAGAAGAACGGCGACGGCACCTACATGATCGTCGCGGGCGAGAGGAGATACCGCGCCGCGATGCGTGCGGGTCTCGAATATATCCCCGTCATCGTGCGGGAGATGAGCGGCCGCGAGATCCAGGAGATCTCCCTCATCGAGAACTTGCAGCGCGAGGATCTCAACCCCATCGAGGCCGCGTACGGCATGAAAAAGCTCATGGAGGAGTACAATCTGACGCAGGAGGTCCTTGCGGAGCGCATCGGCAAGAGCCGTCCCGCGATCGCGAACACCATGCGCCTTCTGACACTTGCGGATGAAGTCGTCGCCCTCGTCAAGGACGGAAAGCTCTCGGCGGGGCACGCGAGAACGCTCGTCCCCCTTCCCAAGGAATCGCAGGTGGAACTTGCGCGCGAGTGCGTGAAGAACGGCTGGTCGGTCCGCGATATGGAGCGGGCGGTCAAGTCCTTCCTCAATCCCCCCGAAGTCCTCGCGAAGGACAAGGAGAAGAAGAACGCCCTCGCCAACGTCGAACTCAAGCACCTTGTGGAGCGTCTCCGCACGACCTTCAAGACGAAGGTCTCCCTCATCGGGACGGAGAAGAAGGGCAGGATCTACATCGATTACTATACCCGCGACGACCTCGACAGGCTCTCCGAACTTTTAGACATTCTCGACAATGTGAAGTAAAACGGGCATACCATGTCCGAGGCATAGGGTGCAGAAAGGCCCTCATCCGTCACGGCAAAGCCGTGACACCTTCCCCCATGGATGGGGGAAGGAAAAAAACGCGTCATAAAAAACATCCGTCCGAAGGAAACGCTCCTTCGGACGGATGTTTTTTATGAGGAGACCTCTTTTGCGGGCTTTACGGAGACGCTGCCGCAGAGCACTTCGGCGTAGGAGTAGGAGGTCTTTCCGAGAAAATTCTTGTCCGACGGCTCCACCGTGAAGAGGGCGGGGTACACCCCCGAGAGCATGCCGCAGAAGCGCAAAAACTTGTTCCTTCCGAGGTTGACGGTCACGTCCACCTGCTTTTGAAAATAATCGGCGATGGTCGCCTTCACCTGCGCGATGTCGTGTTTCGGTTTTATCATGCCTTGATTTTTGCCCCCTTCCGGGGGTTTTATACATTATAAAAGGGGGGAGGGGGGAATAAGCGTCATTTTGCCCCGCCCGCACGCGTCATTCCGAGGCAAAGCCGAAGAATCCGGAAGTACGAAGTCCGCTTGCTGTCCCTGGAAGGGTCGCAAAACGCAATTTTGCACATCGGCACAGTGTGCCGTGTGCTGCGTTTTGCGGTGAGTGAGCGCATAAGCCCGCGCGAACGGTGACCGCCCCGCCCGCACGTTCTGATTCGTCATCGAAGGGCGGCACGAGCCGCAGGCGAAGTAACGCGGGGCACTACCCGCGTGAGACCGTACCCGCGAAGCGGGGGAAAGGGTTAACCCCTCTGTCGCTAAAGCGACATCTCCCCTTTCAGGGGCGACAAGGGCACGAAGTAGCATAGTCGAAGCATCACCGCAGAAAAAGAATAATGTGATTCCTCGACAAGCTCGGAATGACGTTATTTGGAAGCACAGTATTGTTAATCAAAGTCCGAATTTTCATCCTCGGGATCCTTCGGTCGCTACGCTCCCTCAGGATGACGCGGTTCGCCTCAGGATGACGCAAGTGTCGGATGACGTGGTATAATTGCGGTGATGCTTCGAATGCGCGTGTCGCGCGGCTCAGCATGACGATTTAGAAATATGTCTTCGTCCTTATGACGCAAGGCAATTTCTCGAAAAATCGACAGGGGAGGACAAAGGGGGACAAAAGATTGCACGCATAGGGGCCTTGATCGTCGCATAGGATAGAGGGAAGTCAAAATATGGGAGAGGTATCAGCATGAAAACGGAAACACAGGTATTCCGCGGCTATGGCAAGCGCAAGGAGATCCATGCACAGACGGCGGTGGAATGTCGGTTCGGGCAGGAGGTCGAGACCATCCTCGCGGCGCATTGCTCTGCCGCGCTCACGGGTGCGGAGGCGGGAAACGGGGAGGTGCGCTATTTCGGCAAGGCGCGCTTTTCCCTCGTCTATGAGGACGCCGAAAAGAAGGTCTGCCGCGCGGAGAAGGGGGTGGAATTTTCGGCGGTCGCAAAGGACGACTTCTGTTTCCCCGCACTCTCCGCCCGCGCCCTTCTGTCGGTGGAAAACATCGCCGTGCGGCGGGAGGGGGCGAGCGTGTTCGCACAGGCCCTCCTCGGGGCGGACATCGCCCTCTACGGCGAACAGAGCTTCGAATATCTCTCGGGGGGAGATCTCATCATGCGGCGGGAGCCTGTCAAAGTCCTCTCCGCGCATCTCGTCTCGGGGGCAGCGGAGACGGAGGACGAGTTCGAGACGGAATTCATTGGCGACATTCTGCAGCATGCGGAGACGGTGAACCTTTCGGAGATCGTCTGCGAGACGGGCACCCTGAAACTCGAGGGGGAAGTCAGCCTCGGCATTCTCGCATTAAAGCCGAGCGGCGCGCTCGTCTCTTTCGAACGGCTCATCCCCTTTGAGATCGCCATCCCCTGCGACTTTGCCTCCTATGGATGCAGTGCGGAGGCGCATGTGAGCGTGATGAACGTCTCCATCCACGCCGAGGCAGACGAGGAGAGAAATAAGTGCCGCATCTTTGCGGAGATCACCCTCTCGGCAGAGGGAAGCGTCTACGAGGAGACGGCGGTGGACGCCGTGACGGACGCCTTCTCCCCCACCCACAACGCGACGTTGACGTTTGCGACGGCGGAGAGCGGGGGTGTGGGGGATGTCGTGAGCCTCACGGAGCGGGTCGCGGGCAAGTGCGCCCTCTCCTCCCCCATCGCCTTTTCGGACGTGCTGCAGGCCGTCACCCTGCAGCGGGCGGAGGCGAGCCTCGTCTCCACGGAAGAGGGCAAAAGGGTGGAGGGCGTCGCCATGGCGACCCTCATCATCGCAGATGCGGAGGGCGGACACCGCGGGGTGGAACTCAGCCTTCCCTTCTCCGTTCCCGTGGACGCCAAGGATGCGGCTGTGACCGTCTTGGTGTGCGGCATGTCCGCGAGACAGCGTCAGGAAGGGGAGATCGACGCCGAGGCGACCCTCAAGATCACCCTGCAGGAAAAGCGCGTTCTCTCCGCTCGCCTTGTCGCGAATGCGGAGGAGGGGGAACGGCTCCTCATGAGCGAGAGTGCGGTGAGCGTCTACATCCCCCGCGCGGGCGACGGGCTGTGGGAGCTTGCGAAGAGTTTGAAAAAATCCCCCGAGGAAGTCTCGGCGAGCAACCCCGATATCGAGTTCCCTGTGAAGGAGGGACAGCGGGTCATCGTCTACAGAAAAAAATCACTCGTAAGATAGACCGTATCCGGCCGCGGCGGACCTGCCGCGGCCGATTTTCCGTAAAAAACCCTTGCAAAGGCGCGCGATCCATGGTAGAATAGGGTGGATGAACACCGTCAAGCTCAACGCCTATGCCAAACTCAACCTCACGCTCGACATCGTCGGCGCGGAGGGGGGGTACCATATGCTCGATTCCCTCGTGACGACGGTGGACCTTTTTGACCGCATCGTCATAAGGAAGAGGAAGGACGACTTGGTGAATGTCAGGATGCACGGCCTCGGGTCGGACATCCCCCCCGAGGAGAACAATGCCCTCAAGGCGGCAGAGGCGTTCGTGGGGAAATTCAAGAGCTTCGGCGCGGACATCACCATCTACAAAAACATCCCCGTCGGCGCGGGCATGGGTGGCTCGTCCGCCGATATTGCGGGGGTGATCGCGGGCATGGGTAGGCTGCACGGCGTTTCGGACATGGGGGCCATCAAATCGCTTGCGGATGATTTGGGGAGCGATAGCGGCTTTCTCCTTCGGGGGGGCTTCGCCCGCATCCGCGGACGGGGGGAACGCGTTGAAGAGCTTCCCTTCTTCCCCATGTATTTTCTCGTCCTTTGTCCCAAAGAGGGCGTCTCCACGCGGGAGGCGTATGCCGCTTTCGATGAGAGCGGAGGCGTGGGCGGGAAGCGCACGGAGGAGGCCGTCTCGCTTCTTCGGGGCGGGAACGGGGAATGGGCGGCGAAGTGTTTCGGCAACGACCTCTTCGGCGCGGCAAAGAGCATCCTCCCCGCCGTCGGCGAGGCATACCTCGCCCTCAAGGCGTTTTCCCCGCTCGGCGTCTCCATGACGGGGTCGGGGAGTGCCGTCTTTGCCGCCTTCGAGAGCAGAGAGCTTTGCCTCTGGGCCAGGAGCAGATACCGCGGAAAGTGCCGCGCCCTCGTCTTAAAGAGCGTGGATCCGCGGGCGACACATAAAAACAAAGTAAGAAGCCCCTTCGTTCTTGATGGGGATGAGATAGAGGAGTGATAACATGGAAGAAAGATTGATCGATAAGGATGAATCTCGCAAGATCAAGATCAAGCACACCGCGGAAGGGGAGGACGTCGTTGACGCCCTTGCACCCGACGGGGAAGAGGGAGCCATCGAAGAGGAAGAGGCGGATTATATCGTTGAACTTCCCGAAGAGGACGAGCAGTATGACGAGGATCTCGTCGGGCTGACCCCCTCCCAGCTGCAGGCCCGCATGGAGGCAAAGAAGCGCGCCGAGGAGCGCGCCCGCGCCGAATATGAAAAGCTGATGGGAGAGGCAAACGCCGCCCTCGGGAAGAACGACCTTGCCGCCGCGGAGCCGCTCTTTGCACAGGCTTCCCTCTATGAATGCGACGATGGGACGGCAAAGCGGGGACTTTGGCACTGCCGCACGCAAGGCTATCAGGACATCGAAGTTTTCACCGATCCCGACGCCGCCCATGAATTTTATTGGGCAGAGGAGGAAGTGCGGGCAGAGGTGCTCGGAAAGCTCGAGGGCCGCATCCGCGAGAGGCGGGACGCCCTTCTGGAGGAGATAAAGCCCCTTCGGACGAGCTATGAAAGAGAACAGGCGGTGCGCGCCGAGGCATTCGGGGCAAACCGCAGATACTACCTTCTCCGCACATTGATCGTCCTCGCCGTCGTCATCGCCCTCGCCGTCGGTGCCGCCGTGAGTGCGACTTACATCTTAAAGCGCGGGGACAGCCTTCCCCTCATCCTCACGATCGTATTTGCGGCCCTCGCCGTCATCACGCTCGTCGTGTTCCTCATCTACCTTCTCAAGACGGTGAACGCCGCCCGCATGTGCAGGGCAAACGAGAAGCTCTCCTCCACCGATGCGGGCATGCGGCTCGCGGAGCTTGACGAGCGCGTTGCCGCCCTCACCCTCGCCCTCGGCGAAGCGGAAGAAGAGGAGTAATTTTTGGTAAAACAGTGCACCGCCGAACATCCTTCGGCGGCGCATTTCTTATATAATTAAAACGTGTAGGTGGGGCAGAACGACGCTCCTACCACACAGGGTGAACCGCGTCATCCTGAGCCGAAACGGCTCTTACGCAGTTCGTACATATCCATTCCCGAAGGATCCCGAACTACGAAGTCCGCGTTTTCATTTGGGGGATTCTTCGACTTCGGCTTCGCCTCCGCTCAGAATGACGCTGACCACTCTTTTCGCGCGCGGGCGGGAACAATATTTAGAATAAGACTGCGAAAAGCCTTAACGCATCAAGATGAAACCTACTTTTTCTCCTGTTCCTGTTGCTTTCGGATGGCCTCGTTCTCTTCGTCGGTATTCATGAAGCTCACGCTCTGCGGGGGTTCGGGGGGCGACTTTTTCCGCGCGAGCAGCATGAATGCGGCAAAGATGCCCGTTGCGACGATGGGAACGGAAATGTATTCGATCGGGCAGAAGATCCCGACCGGGGTGATCGCAGCCAGCGAGAGGGCGGCGAGGACGCATGAGACAATGCGAAGAGCTTTCATTTTTTTCTCCGATCTCGTGTTATACTTTCCCCGTAATTGTAGCATAATCGGAGGGAAAACACAATACCTTGTGGCGGGAAAGAATGTATAAAAAAATCGCAAAAAATTCAAAAAAAGCCGCGTAAAACAGTTGACTTTCAAAATTCGGTGTGATATTATGAACAAGCTGTCCGAAAGGAAACGACAGAATATGCAAAATAATTCGTCAGAAAAATTTTGCAAAAAGTGTCGCAAATCGCTTGACGGAGTGTATTTTCCATGTTATAATAGGAAAGCTACTGTGCCGAGAGGCGGATAGCACGGGCTGTTGCCCGTATAACGCAGATTAAAAATAGAATAAGAAAGAAACGATTTTTTGTAACACTTTTGTAAGCGAGCAAAAACAGTTTCTGTCAATTTTTTGAGACAATA